>JARGNO010000016.1:12624-68089 GCA_029213165.1 Minwuia sp. | reverse complement strand
GCTGCCACGACGAATCGCCTGGTCAGCCGTGATCACCGCCACGGCCTCGGCATCATTCAACCGCTTGACGATCGCTTCCGCGCCAAAACCGGAGAACAGGGGCGAGATGATGGCTCCGATCCGCGCCACAGCCAGAAATGCGACAGGCGTCTCTGGCAGTACAGGCATGTAGATGCCAACCGCATCCCCCTGACCAACACCCACTGCCCGAAGCCCGGCTGCCAGTTCACGCACCTGCTGATCCAGTTCCGCATAGGTCAGGCTGCGCTGGCTGTCATCCTCTCCATGCCAGACGATCGCCGGCTTCTGCCAGACTTCCGTGCCCCGGTGGCGGTCCAGGACGTTGTCGCAGAAATTCATCGTTCCGCCGATGCACCAGCGCACGTTCTGCAATCCGTCCGAGATATCGCGGACCTGCGAATAGGGTCGCCCGAACCGGATATCGAGTGCGCGAATCGCGCTGTCCCAGAACCATTCCGGATCAGCCGCGGCACGCCCGAGCAGGTCCTTCTCGCTTGCACAGCCAAGCGCCTCGACAAACCGGGTCAGTTCCGCATTGTCGATATATTGCTGCGTTGGCTCCCAAGTGAACCCGTCATTCATGTGCCGTCCCTCCCGCCTCTGCGCCCCATGCCCGAGTATGGCCAGATGCTGGCCCGACAGGCAAATCCCGATCACTGAACAGGAATGCATCCCGATAGGAGTTTGACAAACCAGCATTGTTCAGCCGGAATAGTTGGGTCGTAAAAAAAACAAGTCTGGGAGGGTTCAAAAATGAAATCCGGAATAATGAAATCTGCTGGTGTGATGGCACTGGCTGCGGTGGCGGCACTGTCGTTCTCCGCCGGTGAAGCGGAGGCCAAGAAGGTCCGCTGGAAGTTGCATTCGGCATTCGGCTCCAATCTGGCTGTCCTTGGTCCTGTCGGACATCGCGTGTCTGATTGGGTGAGCCGGGTCACCGATGGCGAATTCGACATCAAGGTGTTCGAACCGGGTGCGCTTGCCGGTGGCTATGCCTATTACGATCCGGTCAGCCAGGGCGCGTTCGAGGCGGCCTACGGTACGCCCGGCGCCAACCAGGGCAAGAACTCCGCGTTTGCGTTCCTCTCGACATGGCCGTTTGGTCCGGGCGCACTGGAATTCAATGCATGGCTGCAGTTTGGTGGCGGCGTCGAACTGGGCGAGGAGCTCTATGGACGCGACAACATCAAGTACAACTATTGCGGCATGATCCCGCCGGAGACGTCGGGCTGGTTCCGTACCGAGATCAAGAGCCTCGAAGAGCTCAAGGGTCTGAAGATGCGCTTCTTCGGCATGGGCGCCAAGGTCATGCAGAAGTTCGGTGTGTCAACGCAGCAGCTTGCAGCGGGCGACATTTACCCCGCGCTGGAACTGGGCACCATTGACGCCACCGAGTTCTCGATGCCCGCCATCGACCGGACACTCGGTTTCTATCAGATCGCCAAGTTCAACTACTTCCCGGGCTGGCATCAGCAGTCGACCACCAACGAATTCCTGGTCAACCAGGACAAGTGGAACGAGCTGGATGACCAGAAAAAGGCCGCTTTCGAAGTCGCCTGCACGGCCAATATCGCAGTTGAGATGGCTGAAGGTGAAGCCCTGCAGCCGGCGGCAATGCTGGCAAACGAGGCTGACGGCGTGAAGAACGTGTCGTGGCCCGATTCCGTGTTGGACCAGCTTCGTGTGGCTTGGACCGAGGTTCTGGCCGAGGAGCAGGCAGCCAACCCGGACGTGAAGCGTCTCTGGGCCAGCTACAGCGAGTTCCACGAGAGCTACAAGGCCTGGGGCGAGCGCGGCTACCTGAAGTAAGGAGTTTCGTGTTCTGCGGCCCGGTTTCCGGATCGGGCCGCGGCAACGCCTGACTTTTCGCGACCGGCGCGCGCCCCGCGCCGGTCGTTTCTTCTGCCAATTCAACCGGCGACCTGCCCCTGCCAAGCAGTTCTGACGCAGCGGGGATAAGGACAAGACCGGAAATCACAGGGACGGGGCGCTTAAAATGCTCAACTTCGCAGACGCGGCTGACAGGCTTGCACGATCCATCGGACGCGCCGTCAGCTGGCTGATCGTACCGCTGATCTTCATCATCATGTTCGATGTGATCACGCGAAAGATCGATATCATCCGGGACTGGTCCGCAGACATCACGATCGCGACCGGCTATTCCATCTCCTTCATCCTGCAGGACATGCAGTGGCACATCCACGGCATCCTGCTGATGTTTGCCTTCGGTGTCGGCTATCTGACAAACGCCCATGTACGCGTGGACATCTTCCGCGAGATGGCCAGCCACCGGACCCAGGCGAAGATCGAACTGTTCGGCCTGCTGTTCATGGCCGTGCCGTTTCTCTGCCTGGCGTTGTGGAAGTCGGTGGACATGGTGGCCTTGTCCTACCATCAGGGCGAAGGGTCGGAATCACTTGTCGGCATACCCTGGCGCTATGTCATCAAGACCTGCCTGCCCATCGGTTTCGTACTCGTCCTTGCAGCAGCGGTCGCAACCTTGATCCGTACCATCGTCTACCTCTATGGCTCGGAGGAGAACAGCAAGCGCGCTGAGGACGACATCCAGTACTTCACGGACAAGACCGTGCTGCCGAAGGTTTCACTGGAGGATGACATCCTCGCCAAGCCGGCCGGGGAGCGCTGATCCATGGAATTCATTGAATGGTTCCTTCACGACCACCTTTACGACTACCTCGGCGCCTACATGTTCCTGGCGCTGGCGCTGACCCTGTTCACGGGTCTGCCAGTCGCCTTTGCGCTCGGTGGCATTTCCCTGCTGTTCGGCCTGGTCGGTATCTATCTGGAGATCATTGACTTCGCCGTGTTCTTCCAGGTGATCAACCGGGTCTGGGGCGGCGATGGCGCATCCGGGGCGATCCAGAACCCCATACTTGTTGCCATTCCCTGCTTCGTCTTCATGGGCACGATGCTGGAACGGTCACAGGTGGCCGCTGATCTGCTGCACATCCTGCAGGTGATGCTGAAACGCATTCCCGGCGGGCTGGCACTGTCGATCACCGCGATGGGCACGATCATGGCCGCTACCACCGGCATCATCGGCGCCTCCGTCGTGATGATGACGCTGCTGGCATTGCCGACAATGCTCAACCGGGGTTACGAACACGCGTTGGCGACCGGCACGATCGCCGCCAGCGCCACGCTCGGCATCCTGATCCCGCCGTCCATCATGCTGGTGCTGATGGCCAACCTGCTGGCGGTCTCGGTGGGTAACCTGTTCATCGGTGCCGTATTGCCGGGCCTGCTGCTCTCAGGTCTCTATTTCGCCTATATCATGACCCGGGCCACCCTGAACCCGAACTGCGCACCACCGCTGCCTGACGAGCTTATTCAGGTCGACCCGACGAAGCGGGCGAATGTCATCCGCTTCTTCTCCTACGTTGGTGCGATCCTGGTCGCCATGTATGTGCTGGAGCAGTTGGGCCTGGATCAGATCAACTGGAGCCTGCTGGCGTTCCTGGCGATATTCGTCGTCGCCATGTGGATGGGCCGTCGGGAGGGCAACACCATGTTCGGTGGCATCCTGAAGGGCTTCGTGCCGCCGATCTTCCTGATCATGATGGTGCTGGGTTCGATCTTCGCGGGTTGGGCAACGCCGACGGAGGCCGCCGGCATCGGTGCCTTCGGCAGCATGGTCCTCGCCTGGTTCAATCGCACCCTGAGCTGGAGCGTGATGCGGGAGGTCTGCCACCGTACCGGCCTGACGACCGCGATGATCTTCTTCATCTTCGTCGGCGCCACGGCATTCTCGACCGTGTTCCGCAACGTATACGGCGAGGACCTGATCATCGAGTTCATCGAGTGGCTGGAACTTGGCGCCTGGCCGCTGCTGTTCCTGCTGATGTTCACCGTGTTCATCATGGGCTTCTTCTTCGATTTCCTTGAGATCACGCTGATCATCCTTCCGGTGTTCTCCCCGGTCATCAAGGCGTTCGCGCCCGAGTTCGCCGGGCATCTGGGACTGGAGGGGCTGCCCTTCCAGCAGGTGCAGGAACAGGTGATCTACTGGTTTGCCATATTGGTGGCGGTGAACCTGCAGACATCATTCCTGACACCTCCATTCGGGTTCGCGCTCTTCTACATGAAGGGTGTGGCGCCCAAGGAAGTGAAGATGCAGGACATCTACAAGGGCATCATCCCCTTCGTGATGCTGCAGCTCGTAGGCCTCAGCCTCGTGGTGCTGTTCCCGCAGATCACGCTCTGGCTGCCAAACCTGATGTTGCAATGACGCTGAACCAGCGTTGAAACGGATCCGGCCCGCGCTTCCCAGGAAACGCGGGCCGGTTTCGTCTGGTGGATCTCCCGGCTGTTCCCGCAAGCTGCGGGTTGCGCCCTGCGGGTAGCCGAAGCCTACTTCTCCGGTGCCGGGTGGTCACCACGCACGGCATCGCCCCATTCGTCGAGCAGACGCTTGCGCTGCGACACGGCCTTTGACCGCAGCCGCGCGCTGGCAATGTCGACCCAGGCACGGGCGATGAAGGGGGCTGCGAACAGCAGCGCGAAGCCTATGGCGCATGCCGCCAGGTTGATCAGCATGTATTCCGGATCGACCATCATGCGGAAGGCACTGTCGAAGGTACCCGGTCCGCGCCAGTGCATCACGATGCCGGGCAGCGCGCCGGACAGGTTCATGCCGAACACTGTCGCCATCGCCCCCGGAACACGCAACATGCGGGTCATGGCGAGCAGCAGCGTCGGCAGCATGTAGACCATCATCAGGGCGAAGGTCGCAGGCGCGACGGGCAGAAGCAGCAGCGATCCGAACATCAGCAGCAGGGTGTTCCTGCCCCCGCCCTGTCGCTTCTCCTTCTTCGCCTTCTGCTCGGCATCCGCAGTGGTCGCGCTCACAGGATCGCCTCCATCGAGAAGTAGAAGACGGTCAGGAAACTGACCGAGAGACTGAACATCTGGGCGTAGCGATAGCCGCGATGCATCGCCAGCGCCCGCTGTCGGGGGCCGAATTCGGAGAGTTGGGCAATGACGTGTTCCAGATGATTGTATTGTGCCACCGCGTTCTCAAATTCGATCCTGTCCTGATCCAGCGTCTTGAGCATGTCCAGCTCCGCAAGCAATGCCGAGAGGTCGCCGCGTTTCACGAAGCTTTCGACCTTCTTCTCGACCACCATGCGTCGAACCCGGCTCTGCAGGCTCTTGGTCACCGGTCCCAGCGCCTTGGCGAAGGCACGCGTGATTCCCGGCACGGGGGTGCGATGGTGCATCTCCTGCAGTTCGGCCATGAACCGTGCCGCGCGGATAAGTCCGTCAATGCCCTTGTCGCCGCCAGGAATGGAACGCAGGCTGCGCTCCAGCCGGCGATCATGCGCCGCAAGGAAAGCCGCCGAATGTATCGCCAGCCCGAAGTCGGCATCTGCGTCGTCCGAATGCTTGCGGTCGAGCGCCGCCATCAGTTCGCCAGGCGTTCGCGGCATCTCCGACATCACTTCCGCACCCAGACAGGGCTGACGCTGCAGCAGTTCATAAAGCACCCGCTCGATACCGAAGCCGACACGACTGGATTCCTTGGCAACAGAACGGATGCGGGTGAGGATATTGGCTGGCAATCCGGCGCGAACCGCGCGTCCGCCAACCCGAAGCCATTCATCCAGCAGGGAGGATCCCAGCAGGCGGGCGAAATCATCGCACCAGCCCTGTTCATTGCTGATGAAGGCGTGCCAGAGCCCTCCTGCCAGACCGGAGGCCGTGCAGTTGACCGAGCGGTATCGTATCGGTCCGCCGGGATCGAGCGCCAGAATGCTGCGACACACCAGATCCGCCTTTTCTTCTCGTGTGGCGGATTTCGGCTGGATGACGAGTTCCAGACCCCGACGGATGATATCCGCCCCCGTCTCATCCACCAGGACGTTGCGCAGCCACTTCTCGAGACGTCCGTTCAGGATCAGTGTCGCCGCGTCTTCCGGATTCTTCTGCATTGCCTGGGCAAGCAGTTGCGGCGCGAAATACTCACCATCACGGAAGATGAATGGCCGTGTGGCGCGGCGTCCGCCGCCCGACGGGCGCGGCATGTCGAAGATGCCGTTCATCCACCGGTTCAGATCGTCATGGGTCCAGCGCCGGTCATCCTCGTCACGCAGGCTGCCCGCAAACATCACCTGAATGGCGGTTGCAAATTTTCGGCGCTTCAGCAGCACGTCGTAGGATCCGCGCAGAACCCGTTGCGCATACAAATCGTTGGGCTTGATGCCCTTGGCGGGCTGTTCACCCGTCAACAGCTGGAACACGGTGACCGCAAAGGCGAAGACATCGTCACCGGACAGCCCATCACCGCGACCGGTCTGCTGGGCGAGCTGGATTCCGATCGGTTCGAACGCCGGTGGCTGATACATGCCGGGCAGGCCAACCAGGCATTGGTCCAGCAGGATGTCCCCACCGAGGGTGAGCAGGATGGTCTCGGGCCGGATGCTGCGGTGAACCAACCCGCGTTGCTGCAGTTCGATCATCGCGGGGACCAGTCCCGGAATGATCGTGCTCATCAGGTCCGCTTCGCGCACCTTTGGCGTAACCTGCAGGATCGGTCGGGCGGACCTGTGATCGAACACGATGGCCCCGACATGCTTGCCGTTCTTCAGCCGCAGGATGCCCGATGCCTTTGGCCCGCGCATGCGCTTCAGGGGTTTTTCCTGCAACACCGCAAGCATGTCATGGCGCACGAAGGTATCCGGCGGCGTCAGCAGTGCGAACAGGTCCGCATCCGGGTCCTGCTTGTCCTTTACCGCACAGGCCTGGGCGTCGGGTCGCGACAGATCGGACAGGGGCTGATCAACCTGGATGAGGTAGCGTCCCTCCAGGATCAGGCCATGCCCGTCGTCGATGATCGTTCCCTCGCTGATCTTTGCCATCGTACCCTGTGAATGCGGTTGCCTGATTGAAGGAGAACGGGGTCTCCGGGTCGCGGCGCAGTGTCTTCGATCAAGCTGAATGAAGCGTTAAGGATGGCCGCCAGAACTGTTGACCGGCAGTCATTTGACGGTCAGCATGATGGCAATCAAGAAACTGGCTGAAGCGGGAGACAACCATGGCAACGAAGCATCTCTACACCCTTCCGGTGGAACAGACCCAGTGGCAGTTCGACGGCGCCACGGAGATCAATTTCACCTGGGAGTATGACGACGAGCGGGAGACGCTGCTGCAGCTCTACGACAAGGGCAAGAAGCAGCAGTGGGACGCGGCGGAGCGCATTGACTGGTCCGAGGAAGTCGACTGGGACAACCCCATGTCACTGCCCGACGAAAGCATCGCCATCTTCGGGTCCGACGCCTGGAACAAGATGAACGACAAGAACAAGGCAGAGGTTCGCCGTCATCTGCAGTCGGGGACCATCAGCCAGTTCCTGCATGGTGAGCAGGGTGCGCTGATCGCCACCGCGAAGATCGTTGCAACCGTGCCGGACGCGGATTCCAAGTTCTACGCCGCCACCCAGGTGATGGACGAAGCGCGTCATGTGGAGGCCTTCTCCCGCCTGCTGCACGAGAAGGTGCAGCTTGCCTATCCGATCACGCCCGGCCTGAAGACCCTGCTGGAACAGGGTCTGACCGACCGTCGCTGGGACATGACCTACCTGACAATGCAGATCCTGATCGAAGGGCTGGCGCTGGCCGCCTTCCAGCGTCTGCGCGACCAGGCAGGCAATACTCTGGCACAGGCCGTCAACGCCTATGTCATGCAGGACGAGGCCCGCCATGTGGCTTTCGGCCGACTGGCGCTGCGCGACTACTATCCGCAGCTCAGCGATGCCGAGCGCAAGGAGCGTGAGGAGTTCGTGGTCGAGGCCTGCTATCACATGCGCGACCGGTTCCTGCAGACGGAGGTCTGGGAGAACATCGGTTTCTCACAGAGCGAGATCGCCCAGGTGGTGGACAAGAGCGAGGTCATGGGCCAGTTCCGCCAGCGCCTGTTCACCCGCATCGTGCCGACGGTCAAGGACATCGGCCTCTGGGGCGAAGGCGTGCGCAAAGCCTACAACGACATGGGCGTGATCCAGTATTCGGAGATCGACGCCGAAGCCCTGCTGGAACACGACAACAAGGTCGCCGAGGACTTCGATGCCAAGAAGTTCGTCGAACGCGAGGTTGGTGTCGCGGCAGCCGAGTAATCCACCTGCGCCACATCGCAGAACCTTTCCCGGAGGCGTCCGCAGACTTGTGCTGCGGGCGCCTTTCCGTTGTTATCGACTGATCCAGCCTTTCGGAGACCTGCCTTGACCTACACCAGCATTGCCCTGTCCGTGACCGATCACATCGCCCATGTCGAACTCGACCGGCCGGAAAAGATGAACGCCATGAACCGCGCGTTCTGGCAGGAGATGGTGGATGTGTTCGCGGAGATCGGGGAGCGCACGGACGTGCGCTGTGTCGTTCTCTCCGGCCGCGGGCGGCACTTCACCTCCGGCCTCGACCTGCAGGACTTCGCCACCCTGTTCCAGTCGAACAGCAAGGCGGAACCGGCGCGGGAACGGCACCGCCTGCGCCGCACGGTTCTGGAGATGCAGGAGACCTTCAACGTCATAGAACGTTGTCAGGTGCCGGTACTGGCCGCGATCCACGGGGCCTGCATCGGCGGTGGCGTGGACCTGATCACCGCCTGTGACTGCCGCTATGCCAGCGCCGACGCCTTCATTGCGATCCAGGAGATCAATATCGGCATGGCCGCGGATGTCGGCACACTGCAGCGCCTGCCACACCTGATCCCGCAAGGCGTGGCGCGGGAACTGGCCTTCACCGGACGGCGCATGCCCGCATCAGAGGCGATGCGCCACGGCCTGCTGAACGAAGTCTTTGACGACCGCGAGGCCATGATCGCACACGTCATGGAGGTGGCTGCGCAGATTGCCGCCCGCTCCCCGCTCGCGATGGCCGGTGTGAAGGAAATGCTGAACTACGCCCGCGATCACTCGGTGTCGGATGCACTGAACTATGTCGCAACCTGGAACGCAGCCATGCTGATCGGCGATGACGTTCCGACCGCGATCCAGGCCCAGTTGGCAAAGCAGGAAGCACGCTTCGCCGACCTGGAGGCCCCGGCGAACATCGTGCAGCGCAAGGGCCACCGGTCCGGCACACTCTGACCCGCGCCAAGAAATGTCCGCAATCCTTTCCATCTCTGGCGTCAGTCACCACTACGGTGCCAAGCAGGCGCTGAATGATGTCAGCTTCGACATAGAGAAGGGATCGTTTGCCCTGCTGCTGGGTCCGAACGGGGCCGGAAAATCCACCCTCTACACCCTGCTGACGCAATTGCTGCCGTTGCAGGCGGGACGCATCGCCATTGCGGGCCACGATATTTCCTCTGCACCACGGGCGGCACTGGCTGGCCTGGGTATCGTGTTTCAGGCCCAGACACTCGACCTGGACCTTTCGGTTGAACAGAACCTGCGCTACTTCGCGCGCCTGCGCGGGATGAGCGGCAAGGACGCCAGCCGACGCATCGACGAACAACTGGAACGCCTTTCCCTTGATGACCGGCGTGGAGACCGCGTACGTGCCCTGAATGGCGGGCATCGCCGACGACTGGAGATTGCGCGCGCCCTGCTGCACCAGCCGCAGGTGCTGCTGCTCGACGAGCCCACTGTCGGCCTGGATATTCCGACGCGCCAGCGCATCGTTGATGATGTTCACGATCTCGCCAGCGACGGTCAGGCGACCATCCTCTGGGCCACGCATCTGATTGACGAGGCGCGGGGCGGAGACAGGATCGTGCTGCTGCACCAGGGGGCGGTGCGCACGCAGGGGGAGGCCCGCGCACTGCTGGATGAGCATGACTGCGATGACCTTGCCACGCTGTTCAACCAGCTGACCGAACGCAAGCCGCAGGCGCCGCTGAAGGGCCTGACCCGGCAGGGCGCGGGAGGGGACGCATGACCAACCACTGGCTGCGCTGCATGCAGGGCATCCTGATCCGGGAGACCTTGCGATTCTTCCAGCAAAGGGAGCGGTTCCTGGCGGCACTGGTCCGCCCGCTGGTCTGGCTGATCGTCTTCGCCGCCGGGTTCCGGACCGCGCTGGGCCTGTCGATCATCGATCCCTACACGACATATATTCCCTATGAAGTCTACATCGTGCCCGGGCTGGCCGCGATGGTGATCCTGTTCAACGGCATGCAGAGTTCGCTCTCGCTGGTCTATGACCGGGAGATGGGGTCGATGCGGATGCTGCTGACGACACCGCTGCCACGCTGGTACCTGATCTTCTGCCGCCTGCTGGCCGGATCGTTCGTTTCCATACTGCAGGTCTACGCCTTCCTGCTGATCGCACTGGCCTTCGGCATCGACCTGCCGGCCAGTGGCCTGATCGCCGTGCTGCCCTCATTGCTGCTGGGCGGCTTGATGCTGGGCAGTCTGGGGCTGGTGCTGGCCGCCGCCATCAAGCAGCTGGAAAACTTCGCCGGGATCATGAACTTCGTCATCTTTCCGATGTTCTTCCTGTCATCGGCGCTCTATCCGCTGTGGAAGATGCGGGAAACCAGCGAGACGCTCTACTGGATCTGCCAGATCAATCCCTTCACCCATGTGGTGGAATTCATCCGCTACTCGCTCTACTGGCAACCGGCCCCCGCACACATTGGCTGGTCCCTGCTGGCACTGGCTTTGTTCGCCGGGGCAGCGCTGTGGATCTATTCCCCCGCGCGAGGCCTGAAGGGCGGCGGGGGCGGACCGCCGGGGCGCTGACCGACAGGCATTGATCCAATCTGCCCCTGGAGAAGGTTCCGCTCAGGCGACATGCCCTTCTCCGCCCCCTTCCCCTGCTCCGTCTGGCCTGTCATCATTCCTTCACAGGACTGCAAGGGGGATGCTGATGGGAGAGGTGGTCAGTCTCGACGACTACAGTACCGAAGCCCGGCGGGGGCACGGAACCGCGCCGGGCGCAACGCGACAATCGGGAAATGGCGCAGCCACCATGGATGTCTGCTTCGACCGGCGGGAACTCGGTCGTATCCTGAACGTCTACGGCAACATGGTCGCCAACGGCCACTGGCGTGACTACGCAATCGCCCACGGCCCGGAACAGGCGACCTTCGCCGTGTTCCAGCGGGCTGCCGAATCCCCACTGTTCCGCATCACCAAGACCCCGAAACTGGACCGCAAGCAGGGTGCATTCCAGGTCGTGTCACGGGATGGCCGCGTGCTGAAACGGGGCCATGACCTCGACGCAGTGCTGCGCGTCTTCGACAGCCGTCGTTTCAGCGTGGTGGACGACTGAACAACGTGGCAGGGTGCGTTGCCTGACACGGACCACCCAAGGTCCGGCGGCAAGGCTGTGCGAGAACAGCACTCACGATCGGGGAGGATGGATCGGCATGACGGGAGAGATCATCAGCGGCAACCGGGTTCTGACGCTGGAACAACGGACGCTGAACACGGCCAGGGCGGCGCGGGCGCTGCATGAATCGGGCATCGGCCTGGATGACTGCGTGGCACTGTACCTGCGCAACGACTTTCCCTTCTTCGAGGCTTCGGGCGCCTGCGCCCAGGTTGGCGCCTATGCGACCCCGATCAACTGGCACTACACGGCAGAGGAAGCCACCTACATCCTGCGCGACTGCGACGCGAAGGTGGTGGTGATCCATTCCGATCTGCTGCCCCCGATCCAGTCCTCGATCCCGGAGGGCGTCCTGGTTGTCGTGGTGCCGACACCGGACGAGATCGCGGCGGCCTATGGCGTCAATGCCGCGGTGGACCTGCCGGAAGGCGCGGTCCTCTGGTCGGACTTCATCGCCGACAGGGAGCCCTGGACCGAACTGCCGCCCGCCAGTCGCGGCACCATGATCTATACCTCCGGCACCACCGGAAATCCGAAGGGTGTGCGCCGCGACCCGATGGACGAGGACGCGCAGGCCCAGACCACGCAGATGGTGTTCGAAGGCTTTGGCGTTCCCGCTGATTCCACCGGCATCCGCTGTGCCATGACCGGTCCGATGTATCACAGCGCCCCCAACGCCTATGGCCTCGCCGCGGCGCGCGGCGGCGGCACGATCCATCTTCAGGCGCGCTTCGATGCGGAAGACCTGCTGCGGATGATCGACGAACTGAAGCTGACGCACATGCATGTGGTGCCCACCATGTTCGTCCGCCTGCTGCGCCTGCCGCCGGAAGTCCGCGCGAAGTACGACGTCTCCAGCCTGGTTCATGTCATCCATGGTGCCGCCCCCTGTCCGCCGGACGCGAAGAAGCAGATGATCGAATGGTGGGGACCGGTGATCTACGAATACTACGGCTCCACGGAGAACGGCATCGTCACCGTGGTCACCAGCGAGATGGCGCTGTCCAAGCACGGAACTGTCGGCAAGCCGATCGCGGGAAACGTCATCCGCATCCTGGACGATGATGGCAAGGACGTACCCGCCGGAGAGATCGGGGAGGTCTATATCTGGCGTCCGAACCGCACCGACTTCACCTACAACAAGCGCGACGCCGCGCGGAAGGAAATGGAGATCGACGGTTTCCTGACCAATGGCGACATGGGGTGGCTGGACGAGGATGGCTGCCTGTTCCTGGCCGACCGCAAGAATGACATGGTCATCTCCGGCGGCGTCAATATCTACCCGGCGGAGATCGAGAAGGTGCTGATCGGTTGCCCCGGCGTGCGTGACTGCGCGGTCTTCGGTATCCCGGATGCGGAGTTCGGCGAGTCCCTGGCGGCGCATATCGAGATCACGGACCCGAACCTGGCACCGGAGGACGTGCAGTCCTACCTGCGCCAGCATCTGGCCAAGTTCAAGGTGCCGCGCAAGGTGGTGATCGACGAGGCCCTGCCGCGCGAGGATTCGGGCAAGATCTTCAAGCGCAAGATCCGCGAACCCTACTGGGCTGGAATGCCGCGCCGTATCTGAGCTGGGGGCTGGCCCGGGCACACAGAAGTGTCGCGCAGATGTGAGAGACAGCGCTCGCGGATCAGGTCCGCGAGCGCCGTGTCACAATCGAGACGCCGTCCGTCCCCGGCCTCCCGGCCTCAGCCGCCGGAGATGGTCACACCGCCATCGACGCTGATGGTCTGGCCGGTCAGGAAGCTGCCTTCCTTCGACGCCATGTAGACGGCAAGACCCGCGATTTCCTCCGGCTCGCCGATACGGTTCAGCGGGGCCTGGGCCTCGGAGCGGGCGCGGAACTTCGGATCTTCCCAGAGCGCGCGGGCGAAGTCGGTCTTGATCAGGCCCGGCGCGATGGCATTGGCGCGGATGTTGTGGTGACCGAACTCGCAGGCCAGATTCCGAACGAGCTGCATGTCGGCGGCCTTGGAAATGCAGTAGCCGCCGATGACCTTCGATCCCCGGTGTCCACCGATGGAGGAAACGATGATGATCGCGCCATCCTTCCGCTCGATCATCTCCGGAATAACCATCGAACACAGCCAGTGGTTCGACTTGATGTTCACGTTCATGATCTTGTCGAAGGCATCATCGGGAATGTCGAGGGAGGAACCGTAGTAGGGGTTCACCGCCGCATTGCCGACCAGGATGTCGATGGGGCCGAATTCCTTGCGCGTCTCCGCCACCAGTGCCTCAAGTTGCTCCTTGTAGGAGATGTTGCACGGAATGCCGATGGCCTTGCCGCCATTCGCGGCATGGTTGGCGTTGATGTCCTTCGTCACTTCCTCCACAGCGTCCGCCTTGCGGCTGGAGACGACGACATTGGCACCCTGCCCGGCAAAGGCTTCGGCGATGGCCTTGCCGATACCCTTCGTGGAGCCGGTAACGATGGCGGTCTTGCCGCGCAGATCAAACATCATGGTCTTGCTCTCCCCCTGGAATGTCCGGCACACGGTGCCGCGATGTGGGCGGCACATTAGAACATTCCCTCAGGCGATGGAATCGCACAGGTCGCCTACCGCCGTACTGCCAGCGCCTCCAGCGGCAGGCCGTTGCCACGCCAGGCGACATAGAGCTCCAGTGCCAGATAGGCGTCAGAGCCGACCTCATCAGGTTCTGCAAGGCGCTGGTCATCGCAGAACCGGAACCTGCGATGCACCGAACCGACTTCGCCCCAGCGCAGCAGGTAACCGGGCAGGCCATTTGTGTGTCCCTGCGTCAGTTGCTCCCCGCGCAACCACAGGCCGACGCGTTCATCATGGCATTGGGTGCACGCCATGTTCATCTGGCCCCGGCGTTCGGTGTAGAGTGCCTTTCCGCGCTCGAAGAAGGGGCGGGCCGCGCCGTCGATCTGCACGGCCATCGGCATCCCGTCGGAGCGTTCGCGCACGGCGACGGTCAGCGCCAGCATGGCCTCCGACCCCAGCGCCAGCACCGGTGCCGACATGTGCGTCGTACGGCAACGGTTGATCTGCCCTTCCAGCGCGATCAACGTATCCCCGACAACCTTCGGAAACGTCGTGGCAGCGCCACGCAGGTCAGCGGCACCGTGACATTCGGCGCAGGACTTGCCTGCCTTTCCCTCCACCCGCTCGAACGCCGCCTGCCCCCGTTCCAGCCAGAACAGCGCAGGATTGGCAAAGCTGTCGCGCTGCATCTCCTGCACAGCAGGCGTTGCCAGGGCATGACCGGAGATCGCCGGGTCAGGACGGTCAGGCACATCCTCCGCCATTGCCGGACCGGCAGGTGTGAACCAGATTGGGACCGAAACCAGCAGTGAGAGAAGGAACCAGTTCATGCCCCTGAGTATCGCAAGGATCGATCATGTTGTCCTTCACGTCAGCGAGATGGATCGGGCCCTTGATTTCTACACCAATGTCCTCGGCTGCGAGGTTGCACGCACCGTCGAAAGTCTCGGGCTGGTCCAGATGCGCGCCGGAGCCAGCATGATCGACCTGGTGCCTGGCCGCGACCCGGATGTCACGAAGGCTCAGGCACGCAACATGGATCACTTCTGCATTCGCATTCATCCATGGGACGAACCGGCCATCCGCGACCACCTGAAGGCCCATGACATCATACCCGGTGAGACGCAGACACGCGTCGGGGCGGAGGGTGCGGGGCCATCAATCTACCTCAATGACCCCGACGGCAATGTCGTCGAACTGAAAGGTCCCGGAACCTGACCGCCAACACCGACCACGGGTAAACGCTTTGTTCAGCATGATTGGTTAACGCTACACTCGACTGCACCTTTCAGGCTGGACCTGTGATGACTGAAACACGCGCTTCCGCGATATCCGATGCCGTCGGTGGCGACCGTCGCAAGATGCGGCGGCGCGCCGGCCTGGCACTTGTGGCGCTGCTGCTTGTCGCGCTGGCTGCCATCCTCGGCATTGTCTGGTTCGCGGACAATGAACGCGATCGCCTGACCTCCGAATGGCAGGTCCGCCTCGGCCTTGTCGCCGACAGCCGCAAGGCAGCGGTCGAGGACTGGCTGAACGAGCGTCGGGGTGAGGTCGTGCGGCTGGCCGCAAACCGCACCGTGCAGTTCTATCTGGTTGACCTTTCCGACCCGGAACTGCCGCGGGAGGAAACCGACAGCAGTCGTCAGTACATCGAAGGACTGATGACGGCGGAGGCGGAACGCGGCGGCTATCTTCAGCCACGTGCCCAACTGACGACATCAGGCCGTGATGCCCTGGCCCAGGGCGGTCTGATCCTGCTGGACGCCAGCAACAACATCGTGGCGCAAACCCCCGGTGCACCGGACCCGACTTCCCTTCTGCCGGACAGCCTTCGCCCCGGCCAGGTCAGTGTCTCCTCCCCCTTCGCGGCGGGCGACGGCAGGGCGATGATTGCACTCTTCAGCAGCATTGGCGCTCCTGACGGCAGCGCGGATGGCGGGATCGGCCTGCTTGTCGCCGTGCGCCCGCTCGGCCTCGACTTCTTTCGGCGCCTCGAACAGCCCGGCGACACGACCAGTGGCGCTGAGACCTTTCTGACAGACGTTCAGAACAATCAGATCCGCTATCTGACGCCACTGGGCGACGGGTCGGCACCACTGTCGCGCCAGGTATCAGCCGCCATGACCGGACAGGCCGCCGTGGCCCTGTCAGGATCCCCGTCGGGCGGCGGCAGCTTTGTCGGTTACGCGGGGGAGCAGGTTCTGGCGGTCAGCAGGCAGATCATCGGCACCGGCTGGACGCTGATCCGGCAGGTTCCGGCCGATCTGGCGCTGTCGAACGGCATACGCCGCATCTGGCTCATCTCCGGCGCGCTGCTTCTTGCGCTGTTGCTGGCTGCCGCCACGGTTGTCGCGGTCTGGCGTCATGCGGTCAGCGACCGTCTGGCGGAAGCGGCAAGCAACCTCTCCGTTGCACTGAAGGAATCCGACCGGCTTGGTCGCCTGCTGCGGAACGTCGCCGACGCCGTACCCAATGGCATTACAGCCGTTGACCGGGACGAAAAGGTACTGTTCGGAAACCGTGCCGCCTTTGACCGCATCGGCATTCCGGCGCGGGAGGCGGAGGGGATGCCGCTGATCAACCTGCTCGGCCCCGGTGGCAGCGCTCCGCTACACGCGGCAAACGAGAAGGTCCGTGAAGGGCATCAGTCTGTCCGCTACGTCGATGATCGCGGCGCAGGTGCGGACCGGTCCGTGACCCAGCGCATTCACGTGCCGCTGGATGATGGTGGCGTGCTGATTGTCGCCGAGGACATGACCGAGATTGTCGTGGAGCGGGAGGCGCGGGCCGCACAACTGGATGCACTGGTGAATGTCCTGGTTGACCTGATCGACGCCCGCGACCGCTACGCCGCCCATCACTCCCAGCGTGTCGCCCGGCTTTCACGGGGCATGGCGGAAGCCATGGGTCTTCCGGTGTCACAGGTTGTCGCGGCAGAGACCGCCGCACGCCTGATGAATCTCGGCAAGCTGCGCATCGACCCCGCGGTCCTGACCAAGACGGAAGGGCTGACCCCTGATGAACTGGCGTCGATCCGCGACAGCATCCTGCATTCCGCCGACCTTGTGGAGGGTATTCCCTTCGATGGGCCTGTGGTGGAAACCCTGAGACAGATGCAGGAGCATCTGGACGGCAGCGGTCGCCCCAACGGGATCAGCGGCGATGATCTGCTGGTCCCGGCCCAGGTCGTTTCGTTGGCGAATGCCTATGTCGCGCTGATCAGCGAACGCGCCCACCGCGCCGCACGCACCCCTGAACAGGCACTGGAGCAGCTCTGGCCCGAGGCGGAAAAGACCTGGCGGCGAACCGTGATGGCGGCGCTGGTGCAGGCCAGCGATGGGGCCGCACCGGCGGAGTCCGGCGGGGACGACTGATGCGGCTGCTGTTTCAGCATCTGACTCTTGGCATGGCACTGACCGTCGGACTTGCCGCCCAGGCGTCAGCCGAGGGCTGGTATGATCCGCACCAGAATCCGCCAACCCTGCCGCGCAGCCTGCAGGACTGGATCACCCCGCAGGGTGGCAAGGAAATGCGGGAAATGCCGGAAGACAACCTGGTCGCGCTGGAAAATCCTCCAGCCTTCGGATGGCGCTCGGGACAGGACCGTTACAGCTTCGAGGTCCTGATCGCACGCGACGGCAAACGCTACATGCAGTTCGTGACACAGGCGACAGCCTTCCGCCCGGACCGCCCGATGGAGCCGGGCAGATATACCTGGCAGGTCCGGCGACTGGATTCCTTCGGGCGCCCCCTGCCCGACGAAAGCAGCCGGGTCGCCGATCCCGAAGGCTGGTCCACACCAAGGGTCTTCGAGGTTCGCCGGGATGGTATCGCCCTTTCCGTTCCCCCTGTATGGGATGCCTTCGACCGCGCCAGGACGCGAAAGCGGCCCCGGTCGTTGCCTGCAGACCCGGCGAGCGGGCGCTTCAACCCCGCGCGACTGACACCGGCACAATGGCAGGTGTTCGAGACAGTTGCCCGCCGCTTCGTGAAGGAGGCCCCGGAGGCCGGGAGTGTTGCCAGCCGACGCAGCGACGGCAGCCGCTCCGCCTTGCGCCAGACAATGCGCCGGATCAATGACGCGCTGGCCGTTGCGACCGTGCATCGCCAGAAGGAAGTTCGTCAGCAGGCGACGGCGGTGGCACTGCTGTATCTCGACAACCTGATCGGGGAGAACCCTCTCGGACGCACCGGGCACGACGGCAATGACCTGCTGAACATCCGGCTGGCCAAGACCGTGGCCCGTGCCTACGACATCCTGAAGAGCGACATGGATCGCCAGACCCAGCTTCGGGTCCGGCGCCATATCGAAGACAGGACGCAACCGGCCTTCGACTACTTCATGCTGAACGACCATGGGAATCTGGAGCAGTTCGCGCTCAGTTCCCACGGGTTTCAGATCATGACGCATGTGCTGGCCATTGCCGCATTGCTGAGTGGTGATTCTGACCGCGCGAGACTCTGGTTCAGGGACAGCTACCCCCTCATCTCCATGATCGTGACGCCCTGGGGCGGGGGCGATGGCGGTTATTCCAACGGCGTGAACTACGGCGTCTGGGAGTTCGTGAACCATGTCGACAGCTGGGACGTGATTCACAACAGCACGGGATTTCCCTATTTCGATACGGCCTGGGTGCGGAACTTTGCCGAGTTCCTGACCTATTTCGCGCCACCGGGTGTGGCCTACGCCGGTTTCGGTGACGGCGGCGAGAACCTGCGGCCCGAGTTGTGGTCGGAGGTCGCAAGACTCTATTCGGAACGCGGTCGCGGCGCCTTTGCCGACCCGCTGCTGGAAAGCTGGCAGACACATCTGGAAGCCCGGACGGGCAAGGCAGTGCCGCTGACCAATGCGCTGCTCTGGCCCCGGCTGTTCAGCGATCACAGCGCCAGCCCGGACACCGCCCAGCGTCTGGACGCCATACCCGACGCCGCGATCTTCCCTGACATCGGCTGGGGCGCGATCCACACCGACATCAACGACCCGGAGCGCTATTCGGTCCTGTTCAAGGCGAGCCAGTTCGGTTCCTTCAGTCACAGCCATGCCGACCAGAACGCCTTCACGATCATGGGCCGGGGAAAGCCGCTGCTGCTCGACAGCGGCTATTACGACGACTACCGCTCCAGGCATCATGACGGCTGGACCCGCCAGACCCGTGCGCACAACGCCATCACCTTCGATGGCGGCAAGGGGCAGCCGATCGACGATCCCGGTGCCAAGGGCCGCCTGCTGGGCTACTGGCGCTGTGGCGACGTCGTGGTCATGCGCGGCGATGCGTCAGGCGCCTATGGCCAGGGTATCAGCCGCGCCCTGCGGACGCTGATCTCCTTGCCCGATGGACGGGTGCTGGTCGCTGACCGGATGGTTGCGGACAGCGCACGCAAGTGGGAATGGAACTTTCATGCCGCCGAACCACTGAGCAGCGCCGGAAGCGGCTTTGCCGTCGTGCGCAACGGCGGTGCCGTGGCCACCATTCAGGTGCTTGTCGGACCCGACCTGGAGCTTGAGCGGTCACGGGGCTTTCCCTTCCCCGCAAAGACGAAGAACGGCATTGTTCCCGTCGATCAGTATCATGCTGCGTTCATCAGCCAGGATTCCGCGCCATCACTGGACATGCTGACCCTGATCGACCTCGACAGGGATCAAAAGGCAACTGATGCCAGCGCGCGGCTGACCGGCGCTGGCCGGATCAGCTTCAGGGTCGGGCAATACGCGGGCACCATCGACAATGGCGAAGTCAGTCTGGATGTCGATGGCGCGGCAATCGACCCCACCACCTGCGCCGTGCCGCCCCCGGCGCGCGTCGCGACACAGAATGTGCGGCTGCGCCTTGGCGGGCGGAACTAGACCGTTCCACTGTTTGATTGCGGCACCGCACCGCCCCCCAACCCGATCAGAAGACCTGTTCTACGCTCCAGCGCGTCTGGCCCGGCGGCGGGAAGCGCCCGGCGTACTGCAGTTCGATCCGCACCGTGCCATCCGTTCTGCGCGGCAGGCCCAGGCGCAGGGTGCCCTCCGGCGTGCGCCATTCACTGATACGGATCAGTTCGTTGCTGTTGATCTGCTGCACGAAATCAGCACCGAATTCGCCGCGTTCAAATACCTCCGGCGTACCATAGCGCTGGATCAGGATACGCTGGATATCCTGGAACACCTGCTGCACGCCAACCGGATCGCCGGTCGCGACCAGATCGAAGATGGCAGCAGATTTCACCAGCCGCGCCCCGTCATGCAGCAGGGCGATCCGCTGCGGATTGGCGACCTGCGGCAGGTACGCCGCCTGATAGACAACCGCGCCGGGCTGTTCGACACCGCCATTTATTCCGGCGGCCTGCAGGCGGCCACGCGCTTCCGCCAGTGCCATGCCCGGTGCCAGGTCGATCAGATCCAGCTCCGCCGGAAATTCGCCTTCCGCGATCGGGATCAGTGATGGGGAGATCGCCGCCTGGGCCGCCTGCCGGTCCTCCGCCGTCGCCTTCTGGAACGCCAGCGTATAGAAGACGCCGACCCGGTAGGCAGAGGTGAAGCCACCCGGTTCCGGCTGGCGATGAAACAGATCGACCGACGTGCCGAAACTGTGCGGCCCGGTCCGGTAGGAATAATTGGCGGACAGGGTATGTGCCGCTGTCTCCAGAACATTGTTGCCTTCCTGATCCTGGAACAGGAAGCGGTAGCTGGCGTTCAGCGAATGGTTGCCGCGAAACATGTTCGCCGCCAGCGTGGCACCCAGATCGGCCTCGTCATTTCCGGCCCCCTTGATCAGACGCCAGAGCAGCCCCGGCGTCACGCTGCCCCGAAACCCGCCCAGTTCCAGACCATGTGTCGCGTTCAGCGCGACCTCGCGCGTGGTCGCCAGCGTATTGGCGACCTGATCATCCGTATGCTGGTAGAACAGGTTGGCCCGCCCGGTCCAGCCAGCGGCGAGCGGGGCCGACAGGCCAAGACGGGATGAGGCGGTCAGCGTTTCTGTGGTGCTGTTGTCGTTCTCCACATCCTGCAGAAAGCTGTCCCAGGTCATGGACACCGTTCGGCTGTCGCTGAGACGCAGCGGCCCGCTGACGGTCACACCGGCAACCTGGGTATCTGTGCTGTTCGCGCGTGTGAAGGCGTCGGTGAACTGTTGCAGCCGTCCGCGCAGGGCCAGACCATTGTCCAGCCGGTATCCGGCCCGCAGGTCGAAGGTGCGGCGGTCGGAGGAGACGACACCACCATTCGGCTGGAACTCCGCGCCCGTCTGGTCAAAACGGAGGCTGTAGGTCAGTGGAGAGCTTTCGGAACGGCCGGAGACCTGGGCCAGCATCGAATAGTCCAGGGCATCCGTCTGTCCTGCCCCGCCATTGCCAATGTCGCCGTTCAGCAGGGCCATCTCGCCCTCGAAACTGAGGATCTGGGTGCCGACACGCCGGTCATGGACTCCGGCCAGACTGCCGGTCACCTGGTTGCGGTCAGGGGTGGCCCCGTCCGCCTGCCGGAAGCCATGCACCAGGCTGAACGAATAGGTGCTGCCACCATTCTCGGTCAGCCAGGATGCGCCGTTGAAGTAGTCGTCGAACCAGTTCTCGAAAGCGCTGCCGACATAGGTCTGCTGATTGGAACCGGAACTGAATTGCAGGGAATGGGTACCGTCAAGCCATCCGACCTGCGGCTGCAACTCCAGTTGCCCGCCCTTCAGTGCGCGCTGAAGGGTGCGGAAGCTGTAGAAGCCGAAGAAGTCCCCCGCCTCGGCCCGCAGCGGAACCGATCCGTCGCCCTTGGTCCAGGTCAGGTTCGCACGCTCGGGCACGATACCGCGGTTGGCGGAGCGGAACTCGGAGTTGTTCACGACGCCATCGAAGCTGCCGCGCAGAAAGTTCCATGGCGAGTATCGCCGCTCCAGATCCAGATGCACCTCATCGAAGAAATCGAAGGCATTGTCCGGATTTGGATTGGCCCCGGCATCCCCCGCCACGCCAGACTGCTCCGCCCGGAACGTATTGGTGCCGTCGATGCGCCATTCCGGCAGCGGATCACCATACTGGCCGATCTCCAGCGCGTCCTGCGCATCTGCGCCCCCCATCACGGCGACTGTCACGCCGCCAGCCCCCGCCAGCAGCAACGCGTGCCGCCCCAGCCCCTGCCATTGCGGCCTCATGCGTCCCCTCGCAACCGTCATCCCTCGATTTCCTGGAACTCCATCACGAAGTCGTTGGTGCCAGTCAGCACGATGAAGCCCAATGTCTGATCCGTGAACTCGATCCGCGTCCGGACGGTGGCCGAGACGGTGCTGACGATGCGGCGTTCGCCGTCATCCGTCGTCAGCCTGGCCTGCAGCACGGTCTGGACACCCTGAACCGCCTGGATCTTCAGCACCGCATCACGCGGGACCTTGATGTCCTGATTCTCGGACAGCCGCGCCCGGTCCACGAAATCATCAGCGATGTAGCTGCCCTGATTGCCGGAATTCCAGTCACGCGCGAAATCAGCCAGGAACCGTTCCACCTCCGCCCGCGGCACCGGATTGGTGCGCGCAACCCGGACAGCACCGGTGGGCAACAGGGCTGCGGACTGGTCAGGCGTCTGGATACGGTTGAGCCTGCGAAGTTCGCGCGCTTCCGCCAGGGTCGCGAAGAACAACATGCCCAGAATCAGAAGAATGCCGGTCTTTCTCATCACGCCACCTGCTGGATTGCATTGACGGTAAAGCTGAACTCACCACCACCAAGCGCTGAGACCGTCACCGTGATCTGGACAGTGAAGCCGTTCGTCGCCTTCACCGTGACCGTGGTCGGCACGTCGAGCGGCACATCGACATCGATTGCCCCGGGCGGATCGAACTCGAACAGTCCGACAAGCCTGTCGGGAAACACCTCCGCCGCGGTGAAATCCACGCCGCCATTGGCCGGGATCTGGGCAATCAGCGCCGAACCCGTGCTGCCGTCGGCCACAACTGTGCAGTCGCCGTTGTTCGGGTCGATATCCAGTGATGCGAAACGGAAATCCGGCGGTGCCGTGCCGCTGGCCTGCATCTGGACCGTCACGCCCTGGCAGTTTGCCAGCCCGCCGCCACCGCCACCGCCATTGTTGTTGTTGCCCTGGTTGGCATTCACCGCATCCTCCAGATCGGCAAACACCTGACCGTTGTTGTTGCGCACCGGATCGATCTGGTTGAAAGGGTTGTTGCCGTTGATGATCGTGACCTGCTTCAGCAGCCGGCTGACGAACTGCCGGTTGGTTTGTAGCGGACTGACCGCATTGCCACCGGCTCCGGGTGCCACGATGCGGATCGAGGTCTTGCCGGAACCGACACTGATCTCCTCTGCCCGTGCCATGCCCGCAAGCGAACCGAGCATCAGGGCAAGCATCACGGCGGTGCCAAGCGCTGTCTTGAGGGAGCCTGCGATCATCACTGCGCCCCCTCTTCCCGGGCGACATCACCGACGATGCGGATCAGTTCCACCTCTATCGGGGCTTCGCGGCCAACCAGTTGCGGGTCATCGGCGATGGTCAGCGTGTTGACGCAGAGACCGGCATTGCCGCTGACCGGAGACAAGGTGACGAAGGACTTGTCGAAGGTCCCGAAGGCCGGATCGGCCTGCCAGCGGCAGTCAAAATCACCGGCATCGTCGAAGGGGACGTTCAGCACATTGGCGAAGATCACGACCGATTGTCCCGGCGCCGCCGTGTTGGGAATGCGGAACGTGAACTGCGGCGGCCCGAGTACGGGACCGTCGTCGCCAAGCCGGAACTCGCCCAATACCTGCCCGCCCTGTCCGAGTACCTGGGCGGCACGCACTGCATCCGGCGCGATATCCGCGACCGCCTCCGCCGCCGCATCACCGCTCTCGAAGGTACCGTCGATCGTGCCGCCATCCCGCAACACGAACCGCGCGCCATAGGACGCCATGTCGGCGGGGCCGAAGACTTCCAGCACGGTCTGAGGGCCACTGCCGCCATCCCGCTGTTTCACGTTCAGCTTGTTGACCGTGACGAAGGCCGAATCGCTGGAGGACCGACGTGGCGGCAGGATGAAGCGTGGACTGCTGCCGGGCGAAAAGTCCCGCGGTGCGACCCGCGCCACGAACCTTCCCGTGTCGCGGGTGGATGAGTCAGCCCCACCGCCCAGCGCATCGAAGCTGGCCTTCAGCGTGTCGCCGTCGAAACGCAGGAAGCCGTTGCCGATCACCCGTGCATCGAAGAAACGCAGCGGTGCCTCGATCCGGGGGCCATCGGTCAGCACCTGAACACCGAACTGGCCGAAATCATTGCGTCGCGCTGGAATGAAGATGTCCTTCGCCGCGATGCCGATATTCGTGTCCCTGGCCACCAGCCGCAGGTCATTGCCGACGATGCTGGCGATCACTTCCTTGCTGCCGCGCGCCAGGATCACCCCGTCAGGGGAAAGCAGTTCTGCCGTGACGCTGTACCTCTTGCCCGTCGCCTCTGCCAGGTCCGCTGCCGTCAGTGACGTGGCAGCAACCGAGACACCACCTTCGCGGCGGAACCGGGCCAGCGGCGTGGTCACCTGGGCACCGTTGCCGACGCTCCACTTGACCCGATAGCCGGTCATGCGGGCCGGACCATCGACGATGAAACGCACCTCGTTCCGGCTTACAAGATCAAGGACGGGGTCAAAGAATTCCGTGGCGGCGGTCAGCGGCTCCACTTCCATCCCGATGCCGTTTGCCGTCAGGTCCAGGTTCTCCTCGAAGTGCTCGCCGCCCTGCCCGTCCTCGATGAAGACCGTGTAGGTGCCGGAGCCGGGGCGCAGGGCCGTGAAGGCGACGCCCGTGCCGTCCTGGGCCACATTGAAGTCTCCTACGCCGCCGAAGGACAGTGGCGTGCCGCGTCCGATGCGGCTGACGCCGTCCGGCGCGGACAGTTCCGCAGAGATCAGGTCCATGCGGAAGCCGGTGCGGAGGGCGGAGACATCATCGTCCAGGCTGATGAAGGCATCCAGGTCACTGTTTCGACCCAGCAGGTTGCCCTCTGCCCTGATCGGGGACTCCAGCACCATCTCGACCCCGGTGATCTTGACCACGTCGATCCGCACCTCGTCGGTGATGTCGTCCATCCGGGGCACGAAATCCCGGCAGGTGTCGGCGGAGTTGCCCGTGACGGTCGGACGCTGCGTGAAGTCGACAAGCGCCCTGGCCGTCACCACCACCTGGTCGGTGCCGACCTGGTCGCGGCCCTGGATCGTGCCGACCAGGCCGCCGTTCCGCACGCTGGTGAAGCGGGTGCCGGAGACCCGTGGCTGGATCCCGAAGCGGGGACCGGCATCGAAGAAACGCTGGGAGCGGATGCGCTCCACAAGTTCGTCACGCACCTCCACCTGGAAGCGACAGTCGCGACGGGAATCGATCTGGTGCCGTCCCATCACAACGAAGGGCACCGAATGCGGAACACCGGCCATGCGCTGGGTCAGCGGATCGGCGGCCAGACGCCGTGTCCTGCCCATGTCGATGGCCATGCTGACCAGCACGGCGGTCCCGCCGGCCTGCTGCGCGCGTTGGGTCTGACGCTGGGCAATCGCGTTCGGCAGCGCATCGATCAGCGCCTGCAGCTCGTCTAGGGCCTTCACCAGTTCGCCACGGTTGGTGTAGGCCGGTCCCTGCAGGAACTTGACCTGCCCCTTGGAAATCTCGGGACGCTCCAGGCTGGTGCGGCGGATCTCGTCGAACAGGGTGCTGACCTTCTGCTGTGCGGCATTGATCTGGTCGCGCAGGTCGCGATCTTCCCGCGAGATGATGGCGAGCGCCGCCTGTGCCTGCTGTCCCAGGTCATTGTCGCGTTGACGCAGCGCATTCAGTTCCTGCGTTGCGGCGCTGACAGCCTCATGCGCACGGCGGGCAACCGGGATCAGGCTGGCCTTCACGGAGACGATGGGGCGCATCAACCCGCCGACCCCGATGGCCTTGTCGAAGCCACGCTCGAAACTGTCCAGTTCCGCCCCCAGGGCGGCAACACGCTTCGGGTCGCGCACGGCCGCGTCCTGCAACTGCACGCCCCAGAGATCAAGCCGTCGCGGCCCCTCCACCGTCAGACCGGTCCGGATTTCCCGCAGGTTCTCCACCAGCCGCTCCGTCAGTTCCAGGTCGCGCAGTTCCGCGCGCCGCACCTCTTCCCTGAACTCCGCCAGCACCTCCTGCCGACGGGGAATGTCGAAGATGGTGATGACCCCCAGTTCCGACAGCTTCCGCACCGAGCGGGCATTGGCGATGAAGGGGTTCTTGCTCGTCGCGGCGAGGATGTTCACCGCCGCCCCCAGCGCTGCCGTCCCCGACCCCTTGCTGTTGGTGTCGTCGACGATGTCCTTCACCAGGGTGTAGACCTTGTGGCTGTTCTTGATCCGGTCCGACGAGCCCTTGATCTTCTGCAACCGCTCGAACTGCTCCGCCCGCAGCTTGATGAACAGCGTCTCGAGCTGCTTGTTGATGATGGCGTTGGACAGGTTGAGGCCGGAATCGATGGCCTGGTTCAACTGCTCCGTCAGCAGTTCCTCATGCTCGCGCATGTTGTTGATCAGGCCGCGATTGGTTTCGATGGTTTCCTGGATGCCTGCGGCCAGTTCACCCATTTGCTCGATCTGGGTGGTCAGGTTCTGCGCGCGCGCGGAATGCGCGCTTCCCATGAAGAATGCGAGACCGGTTACGACAAGTGCCGTCCGCACGGCAGTGAATAAGGTTCCGGGTTCCATCCGCTCCAACTCCCTGTTCCGACCAGAAGGCCACGCGATGGACTATCAGGAGTATTACTTTCCCTTCACTGGGCTTCAACCCTGATCATCACTACCAAATGCCTGTGACCTGAGATGGTAACAATCAAGGAAACACAGCTATTCACCGACGGCACCGGAGAAGGAGAACGCTGTCACACTTTCCACCAGACTCAAGAAAATGTGATCTACATTCACCAATAGCCGAAGCGGTAACCGCGCTGGAATGCCATTCCGGTTGTGTCCCGTATGAACGCGTCGGTGACACCGACACGTGTCCGGCGCTGGTAGAGCCAGTCGAACAGTCTGGCCTGCAAGACTTCCCGGGTCGATGCGTGCCCCGGATCCGCACCAAGATCCTGTTGTTCCTGCGGGTCATTCAGTAGGTCGTAGAGTTCAGGCCGGAACCGTACGTGATGGACATACTTCCAGCGTCCGGTGCGGATCATGCAGGCGCGCGCATCCATCGGCGCGAGGTCGAGTGTCTTGCGGGCATGACGCAGGGAATAGTCGCATTCGGCAAAGACGGCATCCCGCCAGTCATCGGTGCCTGGCTCTCCCAGCAGGAACGGCGCGAGGGAGCGCCCCTCCAGCCGTTGCCCGGCAATCTCTCCGCCAAGTCTCTCGACGAAGGTCGGGATCAGATCAATCGATTCCACCATCTCTTCGACGACCGAGCCACGCGTGGAATCCGCAACCGAAGACGGATCCACCACGATCAGCGGGATGCGCAGAACATCCTCGAAGAACAGTTCCTTCTCCCCCAGCCCATGGTCGCCCAGATAATCGCCATGATCGCTGGTGAGGACGATCAGCGTGTCCTCCAGCAGGCCCTTCCGCTGCATGAAACCGAACAGGTGGCCCAGATGGTCGTCGATCTGCTCGATCAGGCCCATGTAGGCCGGGATCACCGTATCGCGGCATTCATCTTCCCGGAACGCGATCGATTCCGGGTGTTGGCGAAAAGCACCCAGCACCGGATGGGTTTCCCCTTCGCCCAGGCCCCGGTTGCCGGGCAACACGTCCCCCGCGCCATAGCGTGCATGATAGGGCGCAGGCGCAATATAGGGCCAGTGCGGCTTGATGTAGGACAGGTGCAGGCACCAGGGCGCGTCACCCGCCTGCGTCATGAAATCCATCGCGCGGCGGGTCATGTAGGGGGTCTCGCTGTCTTCTTCCCGCACCACGGCGGCGAAGCGCGCATTGCGCATCAGCCAGCCTGATGGATCCTCCCCATCATCGCGTTGAACGGAATTCGCGACCTCGTGCCAGAGGTTGGTGCCAGAATAGCCCTTGTCGCGAAGATATTTCTCATAGGCCACCTCCGGCACATGCGGTGCGAGGCGATGCAGGCCGTCGTCACGGTCAAATGGCTCGAACCCGCATTCAGCCAGGAACTGTCCCCTGCCCGTTGCTGGGTCCAGACCCATCCGCCGGATACCGGCCTCATCCGCACGCATGTGTGTCTTGCCGGCCAGCGCGGTCCGCAATCCCAGCGGCGCCATGTAGTCGCCCAGCGTCCACTCGTCCGCGCGCAAGGGATAATTGTTGTAGGTCGCGCCATGGCTGACCGCGTAGCGCCCGGTATAGAACGACATGCGCGACGGGCCGCAGACCGCCGCCTGGACGAAGGCATTTGCAAAGCGCACGCCGCGTGCCGCCAATGCATCGATTACCGGTGTGCGAATGGTCGGATGGCCCGTGCAGCCGAGATAGTCATGCCGCAACTGGTCCGCCATGATGAACAGGATATTCCTGGGCCGTGTCATCGCCATCTTGTCTCCCGGTCTCGCATTATTCCCCGTCCCTTGTGCGGGTGCTCGTGCGGGTCGCCGGGGCAAGCGCCGGGGCAGAACGGATGCGCCTGCGCCGCCGTTCCCGCAGTGGCGTGACCGCGAAGACCTGCTTTGACACTTCCACCATCACCAGACCGGCAAAGCCCGGCCAGATGCGCGTGCCAACACGCTCGAACAGCCGATTTGCACGCAGCAGCGGGGGCCAGCCCAGAGGTGGAAAATGCAGCGCCATATTAGTCTGCTCCGGCAGGAACATGTTGGCGCGCAGCAACCGCGAGAGTTGCCCGGTGGTATAGGGGTGACCGTGCCCGAAGGGCGTCTGTTCCGCCCGCGACCAGAGTCCGCGGCGGTTGGGTACGATGAACAGGGCGCGACCGCCACTGTCCATTACCCGCCAGATCTCGCGCAGCAAAGGGCGGGCCGCTTCCGTTGTCTCCAGCGCATGTACAATGACAATCCGGTCCATGCTCTGATCCGGCAGCGGCAGCTCCAGCTCATCCCCCAGAAAGACGCGGTTCGGACCCTCGCGGGGCCAGTGCTGGATGCCCTGATTGGCGGGCATCGCCGCGATCACACGGTCGGCCTGTTCCAGGAATGGCCGGATGAAAGGTGTGGCGTACCCGACCCCCAGCACCTTCTGCCCCCGGACATCGGGCCATAGCTGTGCCAGCGATTGCCGCACATGACGCCGGACCAGATTTCCCAGCGGTGCCGAGTAGAACTGGCTGAGGTCAATGATGTCCGGACGCCACATGGATCGCTTGCCGTCCCCGTCTCAGGTTCTTCCTGCCCTTCCCGGATGCCGCCCGGATCAGGTTCAGCCGCGATCATGCGGCGCAGGACGCATCATGTCGAGGCTCGCCAGCACCGCTCCACCCGTGATCAGCAGGCAGGCCAGACCGACCTGCCATGTCCCGGCAGCCTTCCCCGCAGCCACCAGCACGAGTGTGGAGAGCAGCGGTGCCAGGTAGGCTGCGGCCCCCAATACGCGCAGATCACCGCGCTTCGTTGCATGGTCCCAGAGAAAGAACGCACCACCTACCGGGCCAAGACCAAGACCCAGTATCGCCAGCCACTCGATACCCTGCGGCACGACCGTGACCTCGAACGACAGATGCAGTATCAGCGCCCCGATGGCGGTCACGCCACAGAAGCCACCGACGGCGTCTGTAGGCACATCGGCAAAGCGGCGATTGAGCACCGAGTAGCTCGACCAGATCAGCGCACAGGCCATGGCCGCCAGATAACCGGGCAGGAAGGCCGGATCGAAACGCAGGCCATCCCGGGCCACGATCAGCACCGCGCCGGAAAACCCCAGCAGGGCACCGATGACATGGAACCCCTTGAGGCGCTGCCCTGGCAGCAAGGCGGAGAACAGCACGATCAGCAGCGGCCAGAGATAGGCAATCAGGCTCGCCTCCACCACCGGGGCATTGCGCAGCGCCACGAAGTACATGGCGTGATATCCGAACAGACCGGTGACCCCGAGCAACCAGACAGCAGGCGGGTGTCGCAGGCGGCGCAACGGGTTCTGTCGGCGTCCGCTCCAGATTGCCAGCGCGATCAGGAATGCGACGGCGAAACTCATCGACGTCAGTTGCAGCGGCGGCACCGAACCGCTGGCTGCGGTCATGAGCGCAAGCAGGGCCCAGAGCAGGACTGCGCCAACACCGATCAGGGTTGCGCGTGTTGTCGATTGTCGCATGAGTATACTTTGTGGTTCACAGGGAACGATGCGGCGACAGTGCCGCTGCCGGGAGGATCATGTCTTGGGCGAACTGGTATTCTTCCACACGGCAGAGAGCAACGTCGATCTGTTCGAGATTGCGGCTCGGCAGGTCGGCCTGCCCGGTGCGCGCCGCCATGTGGTCCGGCCGACACTGCTGGAATCAGCCCGGATTGCTGGCGGACTGAACGAAACCATCCGCAGCAACGCTGCAAGTCAGATGGTTGAATCACTGGAGGGGGCGGATCGGCTGATCTGCACCTGCTCGACAATCGGCCCGGTGGCCGACACCCTCTCCGCGATGGGGCGGCCCGTCATCCGGGTTGACCGGGCACTGGCAGAGGCGGCGGTGACCAGGGGAACCCGGATCGCTGCACTGGTCACGCTGAACTCCACCATCGAACCGACCCGGGAACTGTTTCAGTCGGTTGCCGAGAAGCTGGACCGCCATATCCGGCTGGACCTGATCATTGTCGAGGGTGCGGTGCAGTTGCTGATGGATGGCGACACTGTCGGCTATGCCCAGGCCATCGCCAATGCCGTCGATGCAACACCCGACGATTATGATGCCATTGCCCTCGCCCAGGCCTCCATGGCACCGGCGGCGCGACTGGCCCGCAGGCCCGTGATGACCAGTCCTGCCACGTCGATGCGGGCCCTGGCGGCCGATCTGGAGCACTGAAGCACACAACCGGACTCGCCAGATGCTCGACAGCCCCGTCCCGGCCCAATATTGTCGCGCCCGGACGGTCAATTCCTGGGGAGGAACACAAGAGATGGATCTGGCGTTCTCGCCCGATGAACAGGCATTTCGCAGCGAGGTCCGGGCCTTTCTGGAAGCAGAATTGCCCGATGACCTGCGCCACAAGGTACGGCAGCGCCAGGAGCTGGCGCGCGAAGACTACCTGTGCTGGCAACGGATACTGCACGCAAGGGGCTGGATCGCCGGTTCCTGGCCGAAGGAGCATGGCGGCTGCGACTGGACCCCGGCGCAGCGCCACATCTTCGACGAGGAATGCCATGCCGCGGATGCGCCCCCGCTGCTGCCGTTCGGACTGCAGATGGTTGGCCCGGTGATCTATACCTTCGGTCGCCCTGACCAGAAGGAATTCTTCCTGCCGCGCCTGCTGTCCGGTGAACACTGGTGGTGTCAGGGCTATTCCGAGCCAGGATCGGGTTCGGATCTCGCCAGCCTGCAGACCGCTGCGGTGCGTGACGGAGACGACTACATCATCAACGGCCAGAAGATCTGGACCTCGCTGGCCCATCACGCCGACTGGATCTTCTGCCTGGTCCGCACGCAGAAGGAAGGCAAGCAGCAGGAAGGTATCAGCTTCCTGCTGATCGACATGAAGACACCGGGCATCACGGTACGCCCGCTGATCCTGATGGATCAGGGTCATCACGTGAACGAGGTCTTCTTCGAGAACGTCCGCGTGCCGGTCGCCAACCGTATCGGAGAAGAGAACAAGGGCTGGACCTACGCCAAGTTCCTGCTCGGCAACGAACGCGCCGGCATTGCGGAAGTGGCCTGGAACAAGAAACTGCTGCAGCGGCTGAAGGAAATGGCCGCAGACACGCCCGCGAGCGGCGACAGGCTGCTGGACGATGCGGTATTTTCCCGCAAGGTGGCCGAGACAGAGGTGAAGCTGACTGCGCTGGAGTATTGCAATCTGCGTATCCTCGCCGCTATGCAGGAGGGATCGCCCCCTGGCGGGGAGGCCAGTATGCTGAAGCTGCTGGGATCGGAGGTAACGCAGGCCATAACCGAATTGACGGTGGAGGCTCTGGGATACTATGCCGCGCCCTATGAATTGGCAGACAGGACTCCGGGCAGCAACTGGTCTCCGGTGGGACCGGACGCGGCCGAGGGCGTCATGGGGCAGCACCTGTTCATGCGGGCGATCACCATCGCCGGCGGGTCGAGTGAGGTTCAGAAGAACATCATCGCGAAGATGGTGTTAGGATTGTAGACGGGTGCCGCGCTGGCGGCATTCCGGGATCATGTGGCGGGGAGGATACAGGGCCCGATGGATTTCAACCTTTCGGAAGAACAGCAACTGCTGAAAGACAGTGTCGACCGGTTTGTTCTGGACGACTACGACTTCGAGAAGCGGCGCAAGACGTCCAACAGTGACGACGGTTTCAGCCGCGATAACTGGAAGACCTTTGCCGAGCTTGGCTGGCTGGCCGTTGGCCTGCCGGAGGAATACGGCGGCTTTGGCGGCCCCGTCGAGACCATGATCGTCATGGAGGCCATCGGACGCGGCCTGGTGACCGAACCCTACCTGCCGACCGTCATTCTTGGTGCGGGCCTGGTGGCGGAAGCCGGGACCGACGCGCAGAAGGAATCGATCCTGGGCGCGGTGGCCGAAGGATCCTGCATGCTGGCTTTCGGCTATGCCGAACCTACATCGCGCTTCAACCTCGCTGACGTGTCCACGACGGCGGAGAAGAAGGGTGACGGCTATGTCCTGAACGGCCACAAGTCGGTCGTCTATGGCGCCGCCGCAGCGGACAAGATCATCGTTTCCGCCCGCACCTCCGGTGGCGTGCGTGACAATGACGGCATTTCACTGTTCATCGTCGACAACAACACCAAGGGTCTGACACGTCGCGACTATCCGACAGCGGATGGCCTGCGTGCCTCCGAAGTCGAGATGGAGAACGTCGAAGTCGGGGCCGATGCCCTGCTGGGCACGGAAGGCGCGGCACTGCCGGTGATCGAGAAGGTCGTCGACCAGGGAATCGCCGCACTCTGTGCCGAAGCTGTCGGCTGCATGGAAATGCTGAAGGACGAGACCAACGAATACCTGAAGACGCGCAAGCAGTTCGGTGTTCCCATCGGCAAGTTCCAGGTGCTGCAGCATCGCATGGTCGATTGCTTCATCGAACTGGAGCAGTCCCGTTCCATGACCTACATGGTCACGCTGAAACTGGACGAAGACACGGAATCGCGCCGCAAGGCCGCGTCCTCGGCCAAGGCGCAGATCGGCAAGGGCGGCGTCTTCATCGGCGCCCAGTCGGTGCAGATGCATGGCGGCATGGGCATGACGGACGAGTTGAAGATCAGCCACTACTACAAGCGGCTGATGCAGATCGACACCATGTTCGGCAACCGCGACTGGCACCTGAAGCAGTTTGCTGCGCTGACGCAGTAGGCCCGGTTCCAGACGGCAAGACTGATCATCCCGGCCAGGCCCTGCCTGCGCCGGGATTTTCGTTTCCGCCGGTTTCCGTCCACGATAGCGTCCCGTCCGTTCAGGAGATCACCTCATGTCCCGTCTGTTCAGATGCCTCGCCCTGCTGCTGCCGTTCCTCGTCCTTCAGGCCCAGGCGGCATCACTGCCGGACGGCGATGCGCGTGCATTGGGGTTCGACCCGGCGGCACTGTCGGCAGTTGACCGGTCGGTGCAGGCGAAGATCGACGAAGGGGCCTTTCCGGGCGCGACACTGCTGATCGTGCGGGACGGAAAGGTCGCGCATCAGAGCCTGCTCGGTCGACGCGCGCCGGGCGGTGCACCGATGACGGGCGATACACTGTTCCGCATCTACTCGATGACAAAGCCCATCGTGTCCGTGGCGGCGCTGGCGCTGGTGGAACAGGGCAAGCTCGATCTCGACCAGTCGCTGAGTGACCTGATTCCGGCATTTGCCGCGACACGGGTCGCCACCGGTGCACTGGACGCGGACGGCGCCCCCGAGACAGAACCGGCGGAACGTCCCATCACCATCCTGGACCTGATGCGCCATACCTCCGGGCTGACCTATGGGTTCTTCGGCCAGGGCGTGGTGCGGGATGCCTATCGCAAGGCGGCGGCTGGCAATGCAGGGCTCTCCAACGTGGAGACCGCGGCGCGGCTGGCCGACCTGCCCCTGGAACATCAGCCCGGCACGACCTGGGAATACAGCCGCGCAACGGATGTGCTGGGCGCGGTCGTGGAGATCGCTTCGGGCAAGCCGCTCGGTCAGGCGCTGGCGGACATGATCTTCGCGCCGCTGGGTATGCATGACACCAGCTTCGGCATTGCCGACGCAGTGGACTACCCGCGCATCGCGGAACCGCATGAGAGCGACAGCCGCATTGGCAGCTTTGGCATGTTCGACCCCCGCATCACCGGCAAGGCCCCATCAGGCGGCGGTGGCCTGATGTCCACGACCGACGACTATGCGCGCTTCGCCCAGATGCTGCTGAACGGCGGCGAACTGGATGGCGTCCGTATCCTGAAGCCGGAGACCGTCGCGATGATGACGCAGGACCAGACGATCTCCCGGGGCATGAAGCCGGGCAAGTACTACCTGCCGGGCCGTGGCTACGGATTCGGGCTCGGGGTCGCTGTCCGCATCGCGGATGAGGGCGCGGCCCGCCCCGGCACCCTCGGCGACTACTTCTGGGGCGGCGCGGGCGGCACCTATTATTTCGCCGACCCGGCGCAAGGCATATTCGTGCTGTTCATGATCCAGGCACCGAAGGCCGGGCGCACCATGCGCGGCGCTGTCAGGGCACAGGTCTATGAGGCAATGACACGACGCTGAGGGCGCGATCAGTCCTTGCGCACCATCCGGCCCAGCGGGCGACCGCCGAAGATGTGGACGTGGAAGTGGAACACGATCTGACCGGCACTGGCGCCATTGTTCGTGGTCAGACGGAAGCCTTCACCCGCAACTCCGGCAACCTCCGCCGTTTCGTTCACGGAGCGCCAGAAGCCGGTGATTTCTTCCGCTGAAGCCTTCGCCATGAAGTCCTCGAAGTCGACATACGGGCCCTTGGGGATCACCAGCACATGCACCGGCGTCTGGGGCTGGATATCCTCGAACGCCAGCGCGAATTCCGTTTCATGCACCTTCTTGCACGGCAGTTCGCCGCGCAGGATCTTCGCAAAGACGTTGTCACTGTCGTAGCTCATCGGTTTCAGTCCTCCTTGCGGGATGCCTTTTCGGCGATACCGGATACACCCTCGCGCCGGGCCAGTTCGGCCATGACCTCGCCCGGCGTGACGCCGAGATGCGACCAGAGCACGGTGAGGTGAAACAGCAGATCGGCACTCTCGGACACGACCTTGTCCCTGCCTTCACTGACGGCGGCGAGCGCGGTCTCGACCGCCTCCTCCCCCACCTTCTGCGCGATCTTCGATGTCCCCTTCGCATGCAGCCGCGCAACATACGAACTCTCCGGGTCGGCTGACTTCCGCTGCTCCGCCAGCGCGTAAAGGCGTTGCAGCATGTCAGGACTGTCACTCATGCCGAAGCCTCCTCCGCCAGCAGCCGCACCGGCACACCGGCGGCGGCCATGTGCGCCTTGGTCTCCGGGATCGAAAAGGTGCCGAAATGAAAGATCGAGGCGGCGAGGACGGCGGACGCATGACCGTCGCGCACCCCCTCCACCATGTGGTCCAGGGTGCCGACCCCGCCCGACGCAATGACAGGAATACCCACCGCATCCGCCACGGTTCGGGTCAGGGCGATGTCGAAACCGATCTTGGCGCCGTCACGGTCCATGGAGGTCAGCAGGATCTCACCCGCGCCCAGCGCTTCCATGCGGCGTGCCCATTCAACGGCATCAATGCCCGTCGGTTCCCGCCCGCCGTGGGTGAAAATCTCCCAACGGTCCGGGCAGACCGACTTTGCGTCGATGGCAACAGTGATGCACTGGCTGCCGAACTTGGTCGCCGCCTCGCCCACGAACTCCGGGCGGTGGACGGCGGCAGTGTTGATGGAGACCTTGTCGGCACCGGCCAGCAGCAATTGCCGCACATCGTCGTTGGTGCGCACGCCCCCGCCAACCGTCAGGGGCATGAAACAGCGCTCCGCCGTCCGCGCCACCACATCGAACAGGATACCGCGCTTCTCGTGACTGGCGGTGATGTCCAGAAAGCAGAGTTCGTCGGCGCCGGCGGCATCATAGACCGTCGCCTGCTCCACCGGATCACCGGCATCCCGCAGATCGACGAAGTTGATGCCCTTCACCACGCGCCCGTCCTTCACGTCCAGGCAAGGGATGATGCGTGCCTTCAGCATGGCTCAGGCCCCCGCCACCGAAAGTGCCTCAGCCGGGTCGATGCGCCCGTCATAGAGTGCGCGACCGATGATGACACCTTCGATACCGGCATCGGCAACCGCCTTCAGACGGTGAATGTCGTCGATACCCGCAACGCCGCCGGAGGCGATGACAGGCAGGCCGGAGACCCGCGCCAGTTCCGCCGTTGCCTCCACATTCACCCCCTGCAACGCGCCGTCGCGGTCGATGTCCGTATAGACGATGGCCGCCACCCCGGCGTCGGCAAAGGCCAGCGCCAGATCGGTCGCCTTCATCTCCGACTGCTCGGCCCAGCCCTCGACCGCGACCTGTCCACCGCGTGCATCGATGCCTACCACGATCCGGCCCGGATGGTCCCTGCAGGCGGTCCGCACGGTCTCCGGGTCGCACAGGGCCATGGTGCCGAGGATGACGCGCGCCACACCGTCAGCCAGCCAGGCATCGATCGCGGCCCGGTCCCTGATACCCCCGCCCAGTTGCACCGGCCGGTCCGTTGCGGCCAGCACCGCACGAACCGCATCCGCATTGCTCGACCGGCCATCGAAGGCGCCGTTCAGATCCACCAGATGCAGGCGTTCGAAACCGGCTTCGCGGAACCGGCGCGCCTGGTCGGCCGGATCCGGATTGAACTCCGTCGCATCCTCCATCCGCCCCTGCAGCAGCCGCACACAGCGCCCGTCCTTCAGATCAATTGCGGGATAGATGTTCATTTTTTCGCTCCCGCCTTGCGCCTGTGCGCCAGCTCCTTGGTGTAGAAAAATCCGGTCACATAGTCCTCGCCAACCAGCGCGTAGTTTTCCCGCACCGCCCAGCGCGTGAACCCGCCCTGCTCATAGATCTGGATTGCAGCAGTCTGCGTCTCGCGCACATCCAGGTCGATCTGCTCGAAACCATCCTTGCGCGCCACATCCTCTGCCATCTGCAGCAGGCCGCGCGCCAGCCCCAACCCGCGGGCATGGGGCGCGATGAAAAAGGTCGTCAGGCGCGCGATGTGGCCCTGGGCATGATTGTGGCGCGATGGCCTGAGAAGCTGGATCGAGCCGACGATATGGCCGTCGAGCCAGGCCACGAAGACCTCCCGCTCCGGCATCAGCACCACGCCCTTCCAGTAGGATTCCAGCACAGCGCGGCGCGGCACGGTCAGCCAGCCAAAGCCGTTGCCATCGACAATGGCCGCCTCCGTCGCGTCACACAGGTCCTGCAGGTCCACTTCCTCGATGGACTTGAGCTGCTGGATATCTGTCGATGGTTGCCGTTCCTCGGCCATCAAGGTGCCCATTCAAGGAAATTGCGGATCAGACGCAGACCTACAGCCTGGCTCTTCTCCGGGTGGAACTGCGTGCCGATCATGGTGTCCCGTCCAATCGCGGCAACGACAGGGCCGCCATAATCCACATCCGCCAGGCGGTGTTCCGCCGCCACATCCCTGAAGGCATAGGAATGCACGAAATAGGCATGGGCACCTTCGCCCAACCCCTCAAAGACCGGATGCGGCGTCCGCAGCACCAGTTCGTTCCAGCCCATGTGCGGGATCTTCAGCGATGGATCGTCAGGTGTGATGCGGTCGACAGTCCCCTCGATCCAGCCAAAGCCGTCATGATGCCCGTGCTCCAGCCCCGCATCGGCCATCAGCTGCATGCCGACACAGATACCGAAGAAGGGGCGGGCGCGCGTGATCGCGGCATCCGCCACCGCCTCCCTCAGCCCCGGAATGGCACTCAGCCCCGCGCGGCAATCGGCAAAGGCCCCGACCCCGGGCAGCACCACCCGATCAGCGGCCGCGACACGCTCGGGTTCTCCGGAAACCTCGATGCGGATATCGGAACCAAGCTCGCGCGCCGCCCGCTCGAACGACTTCGCGGCCGAATGCAGGTTGCCCGATCCGTAGTCCACAATGACCGTCAGCATGGCAGTTGCCGCAGCGAAGGTTTCCGCCTCGCCATGCTCAAAGACTGCCGCCCAGCACGCCCTTGGTGGACGGCACGGTATCGGACTTGCGAGGATCGATATCCAGCGCATCACGCAGCGCCCGCGCCAGTCCCTTGAAGCAGCTTTCCGCGATGTGGTGATTGTTCTCGCCATACAGGTTCTCGACATGCAGCGTGATGCCGCCAGCCTGTGCGAAGGCCTGGAACCATTCCTTGAACAGTTCGGTGTCGAAATCCCCCAGCTTCGGACGCGAGAACCCGACCTTCCATATCAGATAGGGGCGGTTGGAGACATCCAGCGCCACGCGGGTCAGCGTCTCGTCCATCGGGATGAGCGCCGAGCCATAGCGGGTGATCCCCGCGCGGTCGCCCAGCGCCTCCGCCAGGGCGGTCCCGATGGCAATGCCGGTATCCTCCACCGTGTGGTGGAAATCAATGTGAGTGTCGCCCTTTGCCCTGACCGTCAGGTCAATCAGGCTGTGCCGGGAAAGCTGTTCCAGCATGTGGTCCAGAAAGCCGATTCCGGTGTCGATCGTGTAGATCCCGGTGCCATCGACATTCAGTTCGACGGAAATCTCGGTTTCCTTGGTACGGCGGTCATAGCTGGCCTGACGCATGGCGCGGTTCCTTAGATCAGTCGCGGCGGAGAAGCGCTCTATAGCAAGTGCTGCGACGCGGTCAAAGCGGCAGAGGGACTCAGAAGCCGACGCCACCGCTGGGCGTGCGCCGCATCAGCACGCCTTCGTCAGCGTTTCGGCTGCGGCATCGGTGGTATTCCGGGTCGGACGGGCCTGCGTCCGACCAGCCGCAGGATACGCCGCCGATCCGTGTCGGTCCCGTATCAACGATCTCACAGCCACAGAGCACGCCCGCGATCAGCACGACCGCGAATGGGCGAAACCAGCATCGGATGGCGAGAATCTGTTCCATGAGCGTTATGTAGTATGTTTGGCGTGCTAGGGGAATCGGTGGTTGCACATGGCGCCGTCGATTTTCGGTTCTGTCCGCATCGGTTCAATCAGGCGGTAAGCTTTTCCATGATTCTTCCCTTCCAGCATTTCGTTCAGCCTTGCCTGCAACCGACCCTGGGTGAGAGCGGCCTTGAGACAGGTGTTTACGGCCAATTGCTGGCCGACGCCGCGCCTGCGGTCCGGCAGATCCGGGCCGACCTGGCCGATGGCGACTTGCCGTGTTTCGGACTGGCCAGCCGTCGTGACGATCTGGAGGCGCTGGTGCCTGTCGCCGACCGGATTCGCGGCAGGTTTCGCCATTGTGTCGTGCTTGGCACCGGCGGCTCCAGCCTTGGGGCCCAGACCCTGCTGGCACTGGCGGCACCGCAGGATCGGGCAAGACTGATCCTGCCCGACAACCTGGACGGGCGCGGATTCACGGAGTTGCTGAGCGGACTGGACCCGGAAACGACCTTCTTCCTCGCCGTTTCCAAGTCAGGCGGCACCACGGAAACACTTGCCCAGACACTTGTCGTGCTGGACTGGCTGCGGACCCGGCTCAGCCCTGCCGCCGTTTCCGGTCACCTGATGGCGATTGCCGAACCCGGCGACAATGCATTGCGTCGCCTCTGCGGGACCCACGGCATCAAGGTACTGGAGCACGATCCGAAGGTCGGTGGCCGCTTCTCCGTGCTTTCGCTTGTCGGCCTGCTGCCCGCGATGATCGCCGGACTGGACGCGCATGCCGTCCGCAGCGGCGCCGCACAACTGTTCGAATCCCTGCTGACGGACGAGGCCGCGCCGCCGGTTGCCGGTGCCGCCGTGGCAGTCGGTCTTGCCCGGAACAGGGGGCGCAGCCAGCAGGTCATCATGCCCTATGCCGGGGCGCTGGAACGGCTTTCCATGTGGCACCGGCAGCTCTGGGCAGAGAGTCTGGGCAAGGGCGGCAAGGGCCTCACCCCGGTTGCCGCGCTTGGCCCGGTCGATCAGCACAGCCAGTTGCAGCTCTGGCTCGACGGCCCGGCGGACAAGAGCTTCACGGTCCTGACCGTGGCCGAACCCGAACCCGGCCCGGTCATCGCGCCCGATCTGGTGACCGATCCTGCTCTCGCCTATCTGTCCGGCCAGACCCTGGGGGCCATTGTCCAGACGCAGGCACGCGCGACGATGGAGACGCTGGTCGCTGCCGGGCATCCGGTGCGCATGATCCGCCTGCCCCGGCTGGACGAGAAGTCCCTTGGCGGCCTGCTGATGCATTTCATGCTGGAAACAGTGATTGCCGCGCACCTGCTGGGTGTCGATCCGTTCGGCCAGCCCGCTGTCGAGGCCAGCAAACGGCTGACACGGGACTATCTTTCGGGCTCGGCCACGTGATGTCCGCACTCCGCCGCCTGCCAGAGACCACCGTCAACCGCATCGCCGCCGGTGAAGTGATCGAGCGACCGGCCAGCGCCGTCAAGGAACTGGTGGAGAACAGCCTGGACGCAGGCGCGCGCCGGATCGAGATCGTGCTGCGCGATGGGGGCCGGTCCCTGATCTCGGTCGACGATGACGGGCATGGCATGAGTGCCGGCGACCTGAGCCTTTGCATCGAGCGCCACGCGACCTCCAAGTTGCCCGACGATGACCTGATGGACATCCGCCATCTGGGTTTCAGGGGGGAGGCCCTGCCCTCCATCGGTGCCGTGGCACGCCTGCGCATCGACAGCCGCCAGCAGGATGCCGACACCGGCTGGGCCATTCAGGTGGAGGGCGGAAGGCTCCTCGCCCCGGAGCCATCGTCCCGCGCCAGAGGCACACGGGTCGAGGTGCGCGACCTGTTCTTTGCCACACCGGCGCGGCTGAAGTTCCTGAAGACCGATCGGGCGGAATTCGGTGCGACACTGGACATGATCAAGCGGCTGGCCATGGCGCACCCGGAAGTGGGTTTCACCCTGAAGGACGACCAGCGCGCGGCTTTCCAGGCCGGGGCGGAGCAGGGTGAATTGCTGGATGCCCGCGCCGCGCGGCTGGCCCGCGTCATGGGTCGGGAGTTCGTCGAGAATGCACTGCCGGTGGAGGCGGAACGGGACGGCATCCGCCTGACCGGGCTGGCCGGCGTGCCCACCTACAACCGGGGCAACGCCACCCAGCAGTACATGTTCGTCAATGGCCGGCCCGTGCGTGACAAGCTGTTCACCGGGGCCGTGCGCGGGGCCTATCAGGACTTTCTCTCCGGCGGGCGACATGCGGTGCTGGTGCTGTTCCTCGACGTCGATCCGGCCTTCGTCGATGTGAACGTGCACCCGGCCAAGGCGGAGGTAAGGTTCCGCGAACCGGGCGTGGTGCGCGGCCTGATCGTCGGCGGCCTGCGCAGTGTGCTGGCGGCGGCGGGACATCGTGCCTCCACCACCGTCGCCGGGCAGGCGCTGGGCGCCTTCCGCCCTGGCGCTCAGCCGGAAACACCACGGTTCAGCATGCCGTCACGCCCCGGCGGTGGCAACTACATGCCGAGACAGGACAGCGCATCGGCCCGCGAGGCCTTCGCGGCCTGGCAAGGCCCGGAGGGCGGTATGGCAGGCGTGGCGGAGGCGGCGGCACGCGAATTCATCGACCCCTCGGGCAGGGTCGAGACGCAAGCAGCAGACGCACCGGCCCCGTCACCGGATTTCCCGCTGGGCGTTGCACGCGGCCAGGTCCACGGCACCTACATCGTTGCCCAGACCATGGACGGCATCGTGCTGGTGGACCAGCACGCGGCGCATGAACGACTGGTCTATGAGCGCATGAAACGGCAACTCGACGACAATGGCGTCGCCCGGCAGGGCCTGCTGTTGCCCGAAGTCGTCGAGATGGACGAGGCGGATGCCGACCGCATCGCGGCGAGAGCCGAGGAGCTGGAATCACTTGGCCTCATGGTGGAGCGGTTCGGTCCCGGCGCAATTGTCGTGCGCGAGACACCAGCCCTGCTGGGCCAGTGTGACATTCGCGGCCTGCTGAACGATCTGGCCGATGAACTGGCGGAATTCGATCAGGCGACGGGCCTGAAGGACCGGTTGCAGGATGTCTGCTCCACCATGGCCTGCCACGGCTCCGTCCGCGCCGGTCGCCGCCTGAATGCGGATGAAATGAACGCCCTGCTGCGCGAGATGGAACGCACCCCACACTCCGGACAGTGCAACCACGGTCGCCCGACCTACGTCGAACTGCACCTGAACGACATCGAGCGGCTGTTCGGACGGCGGTAGGGCGTTACCGCTGGCTCGTCTCCCGCGCAGGATTGAGCCACGGAGCGCGCTCGTCGGGGGTCAGCATGGTGCTGCCCAGAATGTGGTCCGCCATCTTCTCGCCCACCATTATGGAGGGGCCGTTGAGGTTGCCATTGGTGATCTGGGGGAAAATGGAACTGTCGACCACGCGCAGGGCATCGACGCCGATCACGCGTCCCTGCGGGTCAACCACACTGCGGCTGTCATCCGGGTCGCCCATGCGACAGGTGCCGCAGGGGTGATAGGCACTCTCCACCGCTTCCCGGATGAAGTCATCCAGCGCGGCGTCGTCCTGCACATCCGCCCCCGGTGCGATCTCCGGTCCGGCGAAGGGTTCGAAGGCGGGCTGGGCAAATATCTCCCGCGTCAGGCGGATGCAGGTGCGGAAATCGGCCCAGTCCTTGTCCGTGGACATGTAATTGAACAGGATCGACGGATCAGCCTTCGCATCCGCAGAGGTCAGTTGCACCCGCCCGCGCGACGGCGACCGCATCGGCCCGACGTGTGCCTGAAACCCGTGTGCCTTGGCCGGGGCCTTGCCGTCATAGCGGATGGCCACCGGCAGGAAGTGGTACTGGATGTCCGGATAGGGCACTCCGGCGGCGGAACGGATGAAGGCCGCGGCCTCGAAGTGGTTGGTCGCGCCATGCCCGGTCTTCGTGAACAGCCATTGCGCCCCGATCAGCGCCTTGGAAAACAGGTTGAGGTGGCTGTAGAGGCTGATCGGCTGCAGGCAGGTCATCTGCAGATAGAGCTCAAGATGATCCTGCAGGTTCTGTCCGACAGCCGGGCGGTCGGCACGCACGTCGATCCCGTGTTCCCGCAGATGCCCGGCAGGGCCAATGCCTGACAGCATCAGCAACTTGGGTGAATTGATGGAGGATGCGGACAGGATCACCTCCCGCCCCGCAGCGAGCCGCTTCTGTTGGCCGCCCTGTTCGAACACCACGCCCGTTGCTTTCGAACCATCAAAGGCCACCCGCAGAGCCAGTCCGCGCACCAGACGCACGTTCGGTCGCTTCAGCGCCGGGCGCAGATAGGCATTGGCCGCGGACCAGCGCCGCCCACGCCACACCGTCATCTCCATCGGGCCGAAGCCTTCCTGCTGTTCCCCGTTGTAGTCGGCGGTGACCGGGTATCCCGCCTGTCGTCCGGCCTCCCGGAAGGCGCTGAACAATGGGTTCTTCTGCGGCCCCCGCGTGACATGCAGCGGGCCATCATTGCCACGCCAGTCCGCCTGTCCGCCGTGACTGTTCTCCATCCGCATGAAATAGGGCAGCACGTCCCGGTAGGCCCAGCCCCGCGCCCCCGACTGCGCCCAGCCTTCGTAATCCAGCGCATGACCCCGGACATAGACCATGCCGTTGATCGACGAGGAGCCGCCGATCACCTTGCCACGCGGGCATGCAAGCCGACGATCACCCAGATGCGGCTCCGGCTCAGACTGATAACCCCAGTCATAGCGTGACATGTTCATCGGATAGGACAGCGCCGCAGGCATCTGGATCAATGGCCCGGCGTCCGTGCCGCCATGTTCCAGCACGATGACCGAATGCTTCCCGTTCTCGCTTAACCGGTATGCCAGGGCCGCGCCCGCGCTTCCCGCACCGACGATCACGTAGTCGGCCTGGGCGAATTCCGGAATGTCGGTCACGGCGGCTGCCTCCTGAACCATCAACTGCCCCGTTTCTGCACCCGTGCCACTGTGCGGACAAGCCCCACAAGCGACAGGCGGCGAGTGTGACCATGATCAGAAACGACACAGGTCGCGGCGCAGTTCCGCTTTGCCATGTCCCACACCTTGGCACACACTGCTGTCAGGGGTGTGTCAATGTCGCAAGGGGGTCCGTCCATGGCCGCGTTCCGCAAGATCACGAAGCTGCTTGTCGCCAACCGTTCCGAGATCGCGATCCGCGTCATGCGGGCGGCCAATGAACTCGGCATCCGCACTGTCGCCGTCTACACCGAAGAGGACAAGCTGGCGCTGCACCGCTTCAAGGCGGACGAAAGCTACCTGATCGGCGAGGGGCTCGGCCCCGTGAAGGCCTATCTGGCGATCGAGGAGATGATCCGGATCGCGAAGAAGGCCGGTTGTGACGCCGTGCACCCCGGTTACGGCTTCCTGTCGGAAAACCCCGACTTTGCGGAAGCCTGTGCCGCCAACGACATCACCTTCATCGGCCCCTCCCCCGATGTGATGCGCGGTCTGGGCAACAAGGTCGCCGCACGGGAAGCCGCGATTGCCGCCGGAACACCTGTGGTGCCCGCCACCGGCCCGCTGCCGGAGGATGAGGCCGAGATCACCCGCATGGCCGCCGAAGTCGGCTACCCGCTGATGCTGAAGGCCAGTTGGGGCGGCGGTGGCCGGGGCATGCGCGCCATTGAAACCGAAGCGGATCTGATCGGCGAAGTGACTTCCGGGCGACGGGAGGCGGAGGCGGCCTTCGGCAATGGCGAGGTCTATCTGGAGAAGCTGGTACGGCGCGCCCGGCATGTGGAGGTCCAGTTGCTGGGCGATCATCACGGCACCGTTGTGCATCTGTTCGAGCGTGACTGCTCCGTCCAGCGGCGCAACCAGAAGGTCGTGGAGCGTGCGCCTGCGCCGTATCTGGATGACGCCCAGCGCAGTGAACTCTGTGAGGCGGCACTGCGACTGGCGCGCGCCGAGAACTACGTGAACGCCGGCACAGCCGAGTTCCTGATGGATCGCGACACGGGCGCCTTCTATTTCATCGAAGTGAACCCGCGCGTCCAGGTGGAGCATACGGTCACGGAGGAAGTCACCGGCATCGACATCGTGCAGGCGCAGATCCGCATCGCGGAAGGCGGGCGCATCGGTCATACGGAGGAGACCGGCGTCCCGGCGCAGGAAGACATCAAGCTGCGCGGCCATGCCCTGCAGTGCCGCGTCACGACGGAGGATCCGGAAGCCAATTTCATTCCGGATTATGGTCGCATCACCGCCTATCGCGGGGCCACTGGCTTCGGCATCCGGCTGGACGGCGGCACCGCCTATTCCGGTGCGGTGATCACCCGCTACTACGATTCCCTGCTGGAGAAGGTCACCGCCTGGGCAGCGACGCCGGAGGCTGCGATCCGCCGCCTGGACCGGGCCTTGCGGGAGTTCCGCATCCGGGGTGTGGCGACCAACCTCGCCTTCGTCGAGAACCTGATCAACCATCCGAAATTCATCGCCAACGACTACACCACCAAGTTCATCGACGAGACACCGGAACTGTTCGAGTTCGCGGCGCGCAAGGACCGCGCGACCAAGCTGCTCGGCTTCATCGCCGATGTCACCGTCAACGGCAATCCGGAGGTCAAGGACCGCGCCCTGCCCCCCGTCGCGCCGAAGCCGAAGGTGCCCGAGTGGCATGAGGACAGCCCGCCGAAGGGCACCCGCGACCTGCTGAACGAGCTCGGGCCGGAGAAATTCGCCGATTGGATGCTGGCCGAAAAGCGCCTGCTGGTCACCGACACCACCATGCGCGACGCGCATCAGTCCCTGCTGGCCACCCGGATGCGCAGTTTCGACATGGTGCAGGTGGCGGACGCCTATGCCCGCAACCTGTCCAACCTGTTCTCCATCGAGTGCTGGGGCGGGGCGACCTTCGACGTCTCCATGCGGTTCCTGCGTGAATGCCCCTGGACGCGCCTGTCGGACCTGCGCCAGCGCATTCCGAACGTGCTGTTCCAGATGCTGCTGCGCGGGGCCAATGGTGTCGGCTACACGGTCTATCCGGACAATGTCGTGCAGGGCTTCGTCAAGCAGGCGGCCGAAAGCGGCGTCGATGTGTTCCGTGTGTTCGACAGCCTGAACTGGGTCGAGAACATGCGTGTCGCCATCGACGCGGTGAACGAGACCGGGCGTCTTTGCGAGGCGGTGGTCTGCTACACCGGTGACATCTTCGATCCCGACCGCGCCCGCTACGATCTGGACTACTACGTGAAGATGGCGCGGGAACTGAAGGCGGCGGGGACACACATCCTTGGCATCAAGGACATGGCCGGGCTGCTGAAACCGGCGCAGGCGCGGGTCCTGGTCAAGGCCCTGAAGGAAGAGACCGGCCTGCCGATCCACTTCCACACCCACGACACCTCCGGCATTGCATCGTCGAGCATCCTGGCGGCGGCGGAAGCAGGCGTCGATGCCGCCGACATGGCGATGGATTCCTTCTCCGGCCTGACCAGCCAGCCCAATCTCGGTTCCATCGTCGAGGCACTGCGGCATACGGAGCGTGAAACCGGACTGCAGAACGCCACCATCCGCGCCTTCTCCGATTACTGGGAGGCCGTGCGCCGCGAATACCGGGCCTTCGAGAGCGACCTGCGCTTCGGCGCCTCGGAGGTCTACCTGCACGAGATGCCGGGTGGCCAGTTCACCAACCTGAAGGAACAGGCGCGGTCACTGGGGCTGGAGGAACGCTGGCACGAGGTGGCGCGCACCTACGCCGACGTGAACCTGATGTTCGGCGATATCGTCAAGGTGACACCATCATCGAAGGTGGTGGGCGACATGGCCCTGTCGATGGTCTCCGCCGGGCATACGCGGGCCGATGTGGAGGATCCCGACAAGCCGATCTCCTTCCCCGACTCCGTCGTTTCCTTCTTCCATGGTGACCTGGGACAGCCGCCCAACGGTTTCCCGGCAGCGCTGCAGGCCAAGGTGCTGGGCGGCGAGAAGCCACTGACCGACCGCCCGGGGAAATCCGTGCCGCCCGCCGATTTTCCCGCCCTGCGCAAGCAGGCGGAGGAGCAGGCCGAGAGGGCGATCACGGACGAGGAGTTCCAGTCCTGGCTGATGTATCCGAAGGTCTTCGCCGACTTCGCCGCCTTCCAGGCCGAGTTTGGCCCGGTCGACCGCCTGCCGACACCGGTCTTCTTCTACGGCCTGGAACCGGGCGACGAGATCTCGGTGGAGATCGAGGCCGGCAAGGCCCTCGTCATCCGCTGCCTGGCGGTGGGTGAGCCGGACGATGAAGGTATCGCCCGTGTCTTCTTCGAACTGAACGGTCAGCCGCGCCGCATCAAGGTACGTGACCGCCACGCCGCCGCCACCGCCGTCCTGCACCCCAAGGCCGAGCCGGGCAATGCCAACCATGTCGCCGCCCCGATGCCCGGCATGGTCGCGACCGTCGCCGTGGAGACCGGTCAGAAGGTGCAGACCGGTGACCTGCTGCTGACCATCGAGGCCATGAAGATGGAAACCGCCATCCGCGCCGAACGCGACGGGGAGATCAAGGCCGTCACCGCAGGCACGGGCACCCAGGTGGATGCCAAGGACCTGCTGGTCGAATTTGCGTGATGATGGCTGATCCATTGTGGCCATCGATGCGTACCCGTGAGACGATTGGTTAACACTGAAATCAGACAGGGGGATTGAGATGAGCAACTTCCTTATGCGCGTGGCAGCAGTGGCCACGGTCGCAGTTGGCGCGCTGGCAGCGACTGCGGCGCAGGCTGCGGATGTGTCCGTGCAGTGGTTCGGACAGGCCGCATTCAAGATCGTCTCGCCGGGCGGCAAGGTGATCATGATCGATCCCTTCATCACCCGGAACCCGAAGACGCCTGACGACATGAAGGACTTGGCGGCCATCGGGCCGGTTGACCTGATCCTCGTCACCCATGGTCACGGCGACCATGTCGGCGACACCTTCAAGCTGGCGGAGATGACCGGCGCGCTGGTGGCGATGAATGCCGACATGGGCTCCACCTACAACAGCATCGGTGCCATGGATCCGGCGAAGCTGATCCGCTTCAACAAGTCCGGCCCGATCCGGCCCATCGGTGACAGCATCACCATCACCATGACCCGCGCCGAACACTCGTCCTCGGTAAGCTGGAAGGACCCGATTTCCGGAAAGACCCAGGTGCTGCCGGGCGGGGAGCCGTCGGGCTACATCGTGCGGCTGGAGAACGGCTACAAGATCTATCATGCCGGCGACACGGGCGTGTTTGCCGACATGAGCTTCATCGGCAAGTACTACAAGCCGGACCTGGCGCTGCTGCCCATCGGCGGTCACTTCACCATGGGCCCGCAGCATGCCGCATATGCCATCAAGGAACTGCTGCGCACGCCGAACGTCGTGCCGATGCACTACGGCACCTTCCCGCCGCTGAAAGGCACGCCGGAGAGGCTGATCGAAGCGCTGGGTAATTCACCGACCAACGTGATCGTCATGGAACCGGGCGAGACCCGCCAGTTCTGATCACATTGCGGACGTTGTGGGGGGCGGTGCCGGACTGGTCCGGCGCCGCCCTCATCATGTCTGGCTGTTACGGCAGCACGCCGTGGCGCTGGGTCGGCGACGGAGCCTGCGTACGCCGGTTCAGGGCCCGTTCCAGCGCCGCGATCAGGCGGGGGCGGGACTCCAGCGGATCGATGACGTCGTCGATCTTCATCTGGCCAGCAGCCGGTATCGCACCACAGAGATCCGTGTATTCCGCCACCAGTTCGGCATGGCGCGCCGCCGGGTCTGCCGCAGCCTCAAGATCGGCGCGATAGGCCGCCGTGATCCCGCTCTCCAGCGGGATGGCGTTGAAGTCCGCGGTCGGCCAGGCCAGCACAACCGACTGCCCGCCGCCATAGCCGCCCATCGCCGCCCCGCCGTAGCCAAATCCCTTGTGGGTCACCAGGGTCAGGATCGGCGTGTCGGCAAAGGCGAAACTGTGTGCCACCTGCATGCCGACGCGCAGCGCGCCCTCCTGCTCCGACTTCGGGCCGGTCATGACGCCGGGCGTGTCGGTCAGGAACACCAGCGGCAGGTGATAGGCGCTGCAGAGGTCCATGAAATGCCGCAGCTTCTCCCCCGCCGCCGCCGTGATCGCGCCTGACATGACCTTTGGCTGATTGGCGCAGATGCCGACCGGGTGGCCGTTCAGCCGGGCCAGACCGGTGATCATCATCTTCGCGAAGGCCGGCTTGATCTCCAGGAAGCTGCCGCGGTCCACTACCGCATCGATCACCCGCTTCATGTCATAGGGGCGGCGGCGGTTCTCCGGAATCACGGTGCGCAGTGACGGCTCGGCCCGGGCCGGGTCATCGGTCACCGGCCCGTCCGGCGGCCAGCACCAGGCATTCGTGGGCATGTAGGAAAGGTAGCGGCGGATCATGTCGATGGCCTCCGCCTCCGTATCCACCGCATAGTCGCCGACCCCGGATACAGCGCAGTGCAGGTCGGCACCGCCCAGATCCTCCTTCGAGACGCTCTCGCCGGTGCCGGAGGCCACCAGAGGCGGGCCGCCAGCCGCCAGCATCGCCGTGCCGCGCACCATGACGATGAACTCCATCATCGCCGCCAGCAGCGAGGAATCCCCGGCGCTCGGCCCCATCACCGCCGCGACCTGCGGTGAATGTCCCGACAGCCGCGCTACCTGCATGAAGTGATGCATAGGGGCCAGGCCCTGTCCGACATATTCGTCGGTGCGCGCGCCCGCGCCGTCGAACAGCCAGACCAGCGGCACCCGGTCCCGCTCCGCCAGTTCGATCATGCGGCACTTCTTCTCGAAGTTGATCAGGCCGAGCGATCCGCCCAGCACCGTGAAATCCTCCGCCACCACGCCAACGGTGCGGCCTTCGACCAGACCAAAGCCGGTAACCACACCATCCGCCGGCGTGACCTTGTTCTTCGTCGGGGTCACCACGGTCGGCGCGTGGGTGGCAAGCTGGCCGATCTCCTCGAACACGCTGCCGGGATCGAACAGCATCGCCACCCGCTCCCGCGCCGTCTGCTTCCCCGCCTTGCGCTGTCGCGCCACCTTGTCCGCGCCACCCAGTTCCAGGCTGGCTTGTCTGCGTTGCTCCAGATCGTCAATCAGGTCCTGCATACCCGGCACCTCCCCGCGCCAATCAGCTGTCGTGGCGCGCAGTATCCCCGAAAGGCGCCGCAGGCCGCAATGGCACCGTCCGGAGTGCCGCCATGCACCTGGAAACCTTTCGCGCATTTCTATCAGTCAGCCTATGGACAGCCCCGAACCGATCCGCTAAACAGCGGCTTCCCTGACAGGGAGAGCCCTGTTCTGGTGACCCGTGGGCGCGTAGCTCAGTTGGTAGAGCAGCTGACTCTTAATCAGCGGGTCCACGGTTCGAGTCCGTGCGCGCCCACCAATCTTCCCAACGGGTTAGACAAACTGGAAAGACTGGCGCACGGCGCCGGTCCCCACCAGTCCACCACCGAAAATGAATTCCGGTGCTGGGGTGATGGCAGGTCGTGGGCCTCATTTCACTCGCGACTGATCCATTCAGGCGTTGGCCGAGGCTCCAGTGCGAGACCGACGCTGACCGCTGGAGGGAACGCGAACCATTCGATGTGTAGACCTGGTTTCCCTTCGATCACGCGCCGCACGCGCAATTCCGCCGGTTGATCAGTACCCTGGGCCGGGAATGATATGATTGATTGACCTTGCACGTTCGGGAGGGTGTTCGTGATGCCTGTGCGATACGAGAAGAATGCCTATGATGCCGTCCAACCGCGCAAGGATGGCCTGCGCATCGTTGCCACACGGTACTGGCCACGCGGGCTGACCAAGGTTGCCGCAGACCTTTACCTGCGCGATCTGTCGCCCTCGGCTGAACTGCTGAGTGCCCGACAAGGTGGCGAGATCACCTGGCGGGAGTTCGCGAAGCAGTATCGCGCGGAAATGTCCGGACAGAGGTCGCTCATCCGCACTCTCAACTGGATGCACAAGCGTGGCGACACTCTGACTGTCCTCTGCGCCTGCGAACAGCCGACCCGCTGCCATCGTCGAATTCTGGCCGCATTGATCGAACGTGGTGCGTAGACCGCCTCTGTGAAGGCAGTGTCACTTGTGGATACCCCCCACCCTCACGATACCCAATGGGTCCCATCCACGGCCCATAGTGTCTTGAAGTCTCGCGCCGGGCCGTCCATTCAGCCAACGAAGGATGCTTGCACAATGCCAAAGGGTACCCGGGCAAGGATATCCAGGTCGATGTGCATCAATTCCGACCTTGTGCTGCTGTCTTCAATGCAGTCGAGCGAGCGATGGCAACAAATCAGCTTATCGACTTGTCGATGAAGCCCAGCGTGGTGGCATTCTCAACCAAGGTCCGGACCTTTGCGCGGTCGAGGCCTGATGGAACCTCAGCATCGATCTCCAGCTTCAAGGTGACCTCACTACCCTGGATCGTGGTCAGTTGCTCAACGATGGCTTCGACCACTTGACGGATCTCATGCGCCGGTCGCTCAGCGGAAATCATGACCGTGCCCACAAAACGGGTTGGCAGTTTCTCGACCCGAGGTACAACCTTGCCTGGGTCAGGATCAGGACCAGGACCAGGACCAGGATCGACCTTGGGTCTATGGGCCTCCGCAACCTCCGGCTTGATGATCACCGAGTCACTATCAATCACCACCTGGACATGGCTTGCGCCAGAGATCACCAGCCCGTCATAGGTCTGCCTGGTGTCATCCCATCGCTCAGCGTAGGCGAAGGGGCCGGGAAGCATGCCGCCTCCGATCGATGACTGAACGGCCTTGGCCAGGACCGCACTGTTCTTGACCCTTGGCATGTAGGTATATCGGTTGAGGTATTCCCAAAGGTCCTTGAGAAACAGGTGATCCTTGCCGTTCCAGATGTATTTCTGGAGCTCGCGATCAAGCCGCGCAGGGCCCAGTTCGGGCAACAGGCCCTCATCGCTCACCAGCTTCTTGCTGGCTCTGGCGAGAAGGCCGTCTTGCGCCGGAACTTTTGCCGACGTCCATTCCAGTTCCGCCTGGGCACTCTCCTGGACCGGATAGAGCAGGTAGCACCACGCTTCTTTCAAGCGCGTTCTGAGTGTCTCGTTGGCCTCGTTGGACTTTGCCTTCGCCAGCGCGCTATCGCTCTGCGTGAGATTCAACCTGTCGGTTTCCCGAACGATCTCCGCCCAGGCGAGCGCTGACCGCTGGGCACTCTTCAGGTTCTCGAGCTGTCGATGTTCTGCAGAGAGGAACACAAGCATGTTGCGATAGACCCGCGGCGTGCTTCCACGCTGCATCAGAATGTCCTTCGCCTCTTTCAGGGCTTCCGAACCTTCCCTTCCCGTATGGGGATGGGCAATGCCGAGGACAACAGCACGAACCCCCCCTGCCTCATCAGGCACATCCGACGAGCTTCCCGGCGCGACTTGCACAGCATCGAAATGGCCGCGATCGCCCAGGCCATTGATGTAGGTGACGAGCGCCTTGTCGATTTCCATCAACACGAGCGCTTCTTCCAACTGTCCGGCGCGGTCGGCGGCAATTCGGTTGAGGCTCGCCGACATCGAATACCAGTAGCGGCCGAGGTCGCTGTGCATGAACTTGGCCTGGTTCGTCAGCCGACGCAGAGCATCGCCGAAAATGGCCGGCCGCTCGCCCGGCTGAACCACGCCCAGGTTGATCTGCTTGTCGTCCAGCCCCTTGTTTTCCTGGCCGTGGGTTGGCGCCGTTCCCATGAAAATGGCGCGGGCCACCCGGCGCGTTGCGGAATACCGGTTCAGGTTCGGGGCCGACTGGTCGATCTTGTAGGGCGTCGAGCTCACGCCATCGACATCGCCAGCGATGATCGACTGCCAGCTTGTGTCGAGATAGTGGAGCAGTTCCGGCTCGACCCGCGCCGTGCTGATCGCCACGCTCCCGGGCATGATCATCACCGAGGGGTCATTGCCCATCCAGAGTTCGTGGATCACCTGCGCCATCAGACGCAGCACGCCGCGTGTGCGCTGGAACTTCTCCAGCGATCCCCAGCTGGTGTAGAGCTGGTCGAACAGTTCGGGATGTATCGGATAGGCCTTTTCCAGCTTGCGCCGGTAGTCCTCGTCCGCACAGCCCTGAGGGAAGTCGTTGGTGTTCTCGCGGTAGAGCTTCGCGAACTGCTTCAGCGTGTTGTCGCGGTGATGGAACTTGTCGCCGGGGATCTCCTTGAACAGGCGGCGGCGGACGATCTCGTAGCTCTCCTCCTGCGAGGCAGGACGCCAGGAGGATTCAACACGGCTGAAGGTCTGTTTGAGGCGTGCCAGAGCCTCTTGACCGCCTTCGCCGCCGACTTCGATCTGCGAGGCCGGAAGCGAGGCGACGAGCAGCGTGCCCGGGCTCGCCTTCACCGCCTCGGTCAGCGCCTGGACGAAGGACAGGTTGGCGTCGAACGAGCCGGATGGCAGTCCCTCCACCTTGTAGATCTGGCGCAGGTAGGCGACCCATTCATCGATCAGGATGAGGCACGGTGCGCATTTCGTGAAGATCGCCTCAAGCAGGTTCGAGCCCGGCGCAATGCCGCGTGCATCGTTCTCGGCGATCATGTCGAAGGCATCGGCGCCGCCCAGCTGCCACGCCATCTCGCCCCAGGTGGTGCGGATCGTCCGGCCGCCTTCCAGGCTGATGACATCCTGCGGCCCGCGAGAGGTGCCGACCAGTACCGCACGGCTGATATTCTTGGGAACGGTGAGCGCGCTCCCGGAGAGAAGCTGGTCAAGGCCCGGCAGATCCTCCGCAGGTGTTCCGCCGACCATGTGGTAGAGCGCCAGCATCGAGTGGGTCTTGCCGCCGCCGAAATTGGTCTGCAGTTCAACGACCGGATCGCCACCGGCGCTGGACAAGCGCCTGGCCGCACCGATCAGCAGGTTACTCAGCCCCTCGGTCAGGTAGGTCCGGGCGAAGAACTCGCGCGGGTTGCGATATTCCGATGGCGCGCTGCCGTTATGGACCTTGGCGAGATCGGCAGCGAACTCGGCCTGCTGAAATTCGCCGGTGGCCACGTCCTGATGCGGTTCGATCACTTCGCGCCAGGGCATCAGCCCGGCCACGGTATCGACAGAGATGTCCGAACGCTTGGTCTTCTTGCGTTCCTCGTTGCGCTGAAGCTCGGCGTATTTCGTGCGCAGGATCGTGTCGCGCGATGCGCTGATCTTATCGGCGACCTCGCGGGCGCTGACCGCCTCCAGTAGCCGCCGCATGGTGTCGAGCGCGCGCTCGGCATCGTCATATGTGAAGTTCTCATTGTGCGCGAGCTTGTTGCGCACATCGAGCAGCTCGGACACGTAGGACCGCTCCGGATGCCCTAGCACCATGGCGAAGGCGTCCTTCCAGAAGGCCATCATGACATGGAGCAACCCCTGCTGATCCCAGTTCACCTGACCTTCACTATTGGGCCGCAAGCCCCGGACGCGTTCGACAACCTTGACCTGCCAGTGTCCGGTGATCTGCGAGTCCAGACGCTTCTCGACGAAGGGGATCAATCCCTCCGGCAGCAGCTCCATGCCGTCGAATACGTGCTGGCGTGTGCTCTTTGCCATGATCGCCCCCCTCAGAAATCCATGCGTGTCTGGCCGGTGCCCCGAATGTCCTGTATCGCGGCGGCCTCGCGGGTCAGGTCCGACCAGTCGGCAATCACTGCGTTGTAGGCGGTGGCCTCTTTCGCGTCCTGCCGCTTGTTCGCGCAAATGTCATAGAGACAGTAGGCGAGATCTTTGACCGCCTCGGCCTTGTCGTCGATCTTTCGGAGCAGCAGCGCGGTGTTGTACGAGATGCCGTCCTTCTCATGCGCACGCACAAGGTACTGGAGGCATTCCCAGACCGTCAGATGCGTGTCCGTCTGCGGCTCCCAGTCGGGGTCAAGCTCATCGCGCTTAAGGATGCGCACCTTGCCCGCCTGGCTTTCGACTATCCCGGCGTGCTGGACGCTCGCGACCGCCACACCCTTTGCTTGCGCAATGCTATTAGCTGTACCGAAATCACCAGCTTTCATCCCGTTCAACTCAAACCAATTAATCGCGAAGCGGGTGTCAGCGTCGAATTCACCTTGAATGCCGCCAAGGTATTCGTCGAGCTCGGCGTTGATGAGCTGAAGTGCAGTCTTGACCATCATAGGACTATCGTCAGCCTCAAGCACGGAAGTGTAGCGCGAGAAGACACCCATGCCTGGGCCAATAGCCGACTGCGGCATATCGGCCGGGGCAATATTAGCTGCCTGAAGCTCGGCGATGGCCGGGGGAAGTTCGCGTTTCAGAGTGCGAATAAACTCAGCACGCGTAACGGTCTCAGCCGCCTGACGTCTTACCCTGCAAGACAAAACAACCGAATTGGCCAGTGCGTTATTTCCAATCGAAATCATCCTGCCAGGCTTCTCAGTGCGCATCGGCCAAGTAGCGTTTATCTCATAACCCGAGTCTATGATTGCCTGGATAAATGTCGCCCAACCAGTAGATATAACCCCCTCGTCACCAACCTCACTCTGTTTGAACGCATAGTAGATCGCAGTTGGGAATTCTTCATTACTTT
>JARGNO010000016.1:0-12609 GCA_029213165.1 Minwuia sp. | reverse complement strand
CCCTTATAAAAACAACGACTCCGCAGATTTCTTGCCGCCATGACGGTAAGGAGTAGCAACTAGTTCTTCTGCCTTAGGTACTGAAAGTGTCGACGTTAGATCTGGATAAACTGATCGAGCATGCCTACGAAGCCAGACATAGAAATAGTCTGAAAGTTCGGCGTAACCGATATTATCATAATAAGGCGGGTCGGTAGAAACCACCGAAGGCCCCGGATACTCAACTGACTGAGCGTCTCCCTGGGTTATTACCCCCTCGCTAGCTGGAGAGAACGCGCTCAGTGACTTGTAAACCCATTCGACAGAGGCATCAGTCCAATTTCCATTGCTTTGGCTGAATGGGTTCAGCTCCACAAAGTCCCAAAGCATCGGGAGAGCTTGACGCGCAAATGTACTTCGCGACGCCTCTACAGAGTGCCGCCAGCCAACTTGTGCGCTCCAAGCGTCAGCTGCCCTGTCTGCTGCAAACGCCAAGTATATGCTGACTGCTTCAGCATATGCTTTTGCACCTTTTCCATTTTCTCGAAGTGGTTTCGTATCAACTGTCATTCCAGCTAAATGCGCTTTTTCCTCGATTTCGGCCCGAGCATCTGCCACGAGATCACTAAAAGTGTTAAGAGCGACTAGCTGCCGATCCGTAAAGAGGTCCCCAAAAGTCGACAATCCATAATTTGGTGTCTTGAAATCCCTTGGGTTAGCGGGCAACGGAGTGTCCGGTCTCCAAGTCGGTGTAGCAGAACGAGCTATATTGAGATGCTCTGGCAGCGGCTCAACGTAGACGCGCCCCTTCTTACCTTCGGCACCGATTGCAATCAAAGTTTGGCCCATCTTTCCAGATTTTCCAGCGCTGCGAATATAATCATAGGGCAAGGCTGTATCTGACATGATGCAGCGGAAAGCTTGGCGTTTTCCAGCTGTCGTTCCCACTACTGCAGCGGCGAGTTCAGCCTTAGTGCCGCCTCTTCGGATGCGGTAGCGGATAGTCTTCGCCTGTTTATCGACTAAGGGCTCGATCCAAACTTCTCTACCTTTTTTAGAACTCAGTAGAAAGCTAGAAACCAGAGGCACTTGTACGCCCGCGAAGGCTGGGTCCGGGCTCGGTACAGTTCTTGCCCAAAACCATGCGATCACGGTCGCCTTGCCACCGCCATGTTCATTTGGCAGGGCTACTTGTGGGTAAAGGTGACCAATGCGCTCTATCGCTTTCTCACGCATCCATTCCCCGTAAAATTTTAGATCCTCCGCCAGCCCTTCCGCGTTGCGATAATGGTTGCGGTCTTTCAAACCCGGATGGATCGGTTCCATGTCCTTGAACTTTGGAGGAATCTCGATCATCGCCTTGCCGATCATCACCGCGACGGGGTTCAGATCCGATCCATAGGCAGGCAGGCCCAGCCGCTGTGCCTCCAGCGGAATCGACCCGCCGCCCGAGAACGGATCATAGATCGGCGGCAGATCCCCACCGCAGGACCGCCGGATCTCGGCCCGCGCACGCTCCAGCACCTCTTCGTTGGTGGAGTTCTCCCATTTCACCAGTTCCTCGATGATCTGGAACAACCGCTTGCGCTCGATATCGGCAGCGCAATCTTCCAGGGTGGGCTCAGGCGTGTCCGGCACATTGCCATGAGCATCGGCCTTGCGGTCGCGCCACGCCTTGATGCGCCTGGCCAGGTCAGCCTCCGCCTGCGTGCGTATCTTGGGGTCGTCCAGCAGCGCTTCGGTATAGCCTGACGGATCGTCTACCAGCTGTGCAAACAGCACCGCCCGGCACGCCGCCAACGGCCGCCGCGCCCACCACAGATGCAGCGTTGAAGGGTGCCCATGTCGGATCGACTTCTCCCGCGCCGACGCCGCATTGATCGCCTCCAGCGGAATGGCGACTTCGATGAGCTTCTTCTTGTAGGCCGTCACAAATCCACCTCTATCCACTCAAAATCAGGAATTGACCCGCTTGTCCAAGTTTGCCGCAACTCGCCAAGCAAAGAGCCGTCCGAGAAAACACTGCCGTAAAATGTGCCGCCGTCGAAATCAATCGGCGCATCACGCCGCTCTTGCGGCTTCAACTCCACCAAATCGGGAATTCTTGGTGAGCCCTGTACGGAACCCAGAACCCTGAGAACTTCCAAATCAAGACCCACAAGCTCGACGTTGATGCCGTGTCGGAACGAATCAAGGGGACCAAAACGCCAATCATCAAAGCCTAGCCAGAATTCACGGCTGGAGAGGTCGGGCCAATTAGATGAGACCGATAAGACGCTAACCGCATAGTCGCGTCCGCCAAGTGAAATGACCGGAACCGAACGACGCTGAGGGTCACCTACGCCGATCTGAACCCGATATGCCGCGTCGTCAAAACCCATAACCGACAGCCATGATCCATAGTTGGCTCGACGTACTGCGTCTGTCGGAAATTCAACAGGGTCTTCCGGCGCATCCGGCTCCGGATCCACGAAAGCAATGAGAGAAGTTTCTTCGGAGCAATCCCCGCTCTCACGCAGGAAGGTTCCGATTGCGAAGCTTTTTGAGGGTTGAGGGGTGATGTGCGCATCCCATCCATCGAGTTGTTTAAGGCCGTCGTTCAGCGCACCCTTGATATTCGGTTTGCTCCCATGGGAGGCGAATCCTCCTTTCGACTCGGCCAGCACCCATTCGTTTTCTTTGTTCTCCGCAATAAAATCTGGCGCTTTCTTTTTGTCCTTTGGCCATGGCTTTCCCTGTAGCGCGGCTAATTTTTTCCATTCTGTTTCGAAACGACCAACATACGCATAGCCCTGTTCTTCAAGGAAGAGCAGAGCCATCCCTTGAGCAACACGACCAGCCAAGCTTGATCCAGAAAAATCAGCGTTGAATTTTGACATGCCTTCGTTCAGGCCAAATTCCAACGCCTTCCAATCAAACAACTGAGCGTTTTCAAGAAGAAACCCCGCTGATCCAGTCCATAGCGCGTGAGAGGAAGGCCAACGGGCGCAATCAGCCTTCTTGATCGCATGAGCCAAGCGCCAAGCACTGAAATTCACATTGCCAGAAGATCTTGGAAAGGGGCGAATGTGCGCATGGGGCGTCTGTACCTTTGCTTTATCAAGTTCATGGACCGCCAAACTGCCCTTGCCATTAAAGGCGTTCAAAACCTGTTGTGACATCGCGATCCAATGATAAAGGCCGGTGAGCGGGTGCGAGATCATCTGGGAGTCTCCGCCCGCGCAAGCAGGCTCTTCATGTTGAACTGTATGGCGCTGTGGCCGAACGGCGGTTCACGCGAATCGAGCGCCCCGCGCACATAGCGTGGCTCACGGGCGAAGCCATCCTCGACCTGGACAATCGCGAGGATGAACTTTTCCGGCTCGTGCAGAGACGTAATGACCTCTTGCCGGGTGATCATCACCGTATCCGCACCATCGATGCGGCCCTTGACCTCGATGAAGCGCAGGTGGTCCGTTTCTGGATCGTAGGAGGCTATGTCGTAGCCAATTTTCTGAGATGACACGTCCGACGGCGTATTTCCAAGCGCCTTTTCCGCCGCGATAACGGCCTCCATGGCAGCAAGTTCGATCTGACGCCGCGCATTCGGATCTTCCGAGAAACCATTGGGAGCGGCACCCGAAAGCGTGTCGGCAGGTTGTCTGGCGTCGAGCAGGCCACGGGGGATCACTATCATGCCACCCCTGACCCTTGGCGGCTGCGCGGAGATGAAACGTTCCTGCTCCAGGAGGGCCAGCCTGCGTTTCAACCGCTCGGCCAGGTCTTCCGCCCGGCGCTGAGCGTTCTGCCAATTCAGACGCGTCTTCTTTCCCGCTCTCTCTTCTTCCTTCAGTTCGAAGGCACGGGAATCCCAGTAGTTGATCTCCTTCTTCAGGCGCGCGCGGACTTCCTGCTCGACCTTGTCAATCTCGGGCAGCCGCCGCGCCTTCACGTCTGCAACGTGCCCCTGAGCCAGTTCGACCGTTGCAAAGCGAACGGCAGTCTTCTCCAGGTCGGTACGCAACCAGTCCTCATTGAGGATGTCATCAACCAGAGCGACTTCCTCAGGCAAGGCAGCGCGAAGATTCAGGTGGGGAGCAATGCCCGCATTCGTCGCAACGCCATCCCGGTTGATGGCTGCGAACTGGAGCTTTTCAGAAATGATGTGCGGCTTGCCATTCGATGTCGGGCGCCCGTCCTGAACCGAGTGCTCCAACAAGAACAAGGCCGCGATGTTCACATCCGGGTCCGTGTCATCAACCAGGACAGCGCCGCGTTTCATCAGATGATCGTGCTGTTCGCGAACGAGACTGATGACTGCTTCCAGGAGCGGATGGCCCGGACACACGAAGGCAGCAACAGGCTGCTGGTTGATGCGGGTCTTCTCGAAGCATATGCGCTCGTATTTCTTCTGGAGCGGCGCGCCAGAACCGGTCTGGCGATCGCGCTCCCGCACGATCATGGGGACGTGGGTTATTTCCCAGCGCCCTTCCTCGCGGCGCTTGATCTGCCCCCCCAGGTGCTTGAATGCCTCAATGAAGAAGCTCTGGATATGGTGAGGTTGAAGGCGCTGGGCCTCGGCGCGCTCCATCTCCAGCCTGAGTTCATGAACCTTCGCCTGGGGCATCGTGTCGTTCGTAAGCGCCCGTCGTTCGAGTAGGCGCAACAGGTGGTCCTGATCGACAGCACCATCGACAACCTTGAAAAGCCTGGCCTTGACGTCTTCCTGTTCGCCATACTGGATTGCTTCGAAGAGAAGGTCCTTCAACGCCGCTCCTTCGAAGAGTTCCCCCAGGACGTCATAGACACGGCCACCCAGGGCTTCTCGTGCGGCTTCCAGTTTTTCCAGAAGGCGCCCATAGACTTCACCTTCGCGCGTATCGGCGGCGACAAGGTTCCAGAGGTGACAGACCTCGGTCTGGCCAATCCTGTGGATGCGCCCGAAACGCTGTTCGATCTTGTTGGGGTTCCAGGGCAGGTCGTAGTTGACCATGAGGTGCCCGCGCTGAAGATTGACACCTTCGCCAGCCGCGTCGTTGGCAATGAGAACCAGCATGTCGCGGTCCTGCATGAAGCGTTCGACGATCTTGCGTCTTTCCTCGCGGGTCACGCCGCCGTGAATGGTGTCGACTGCATCAGGCTTCCCCAGTCGCGCACGAACCTTGTCGACCAGGTAGTGCAGGGTATCCTTGGGCTCGGTGAAAATGATGAGCTTCCGGCGATGGCCGTCGGAATCCATCATCAGATCATCATCGAGGATACGATCAAGCTGGGTCCATTTGGTGTCCTGCCCGGATCGCAGCACACTGAGTGCCATATTCTCCAGACCCTTCAGCGTCTCCACCTCGATTTCCAGCTGTTCGACCGTTTCGGCGGTGGTCGCTCCGGTCGAGATGAGCTCCTCGATCTCGTCCACCTCTTCCTGACCGAATTCCTCGATGTTGCGCAGCATCTCGTCATTGATGCCGGGCTCGTCAAAGGTCGCCTTGACGCCCTTGCTTGCGAGCCTCGCTTCCGCGAGCTCATTTTCCAGCCGCTCACGGCGGCGCTTCAACGATTGATAGATTGCGGCAGGCGAAGACGCGAGACGGCGCTGCAGGATCTGCAGCGCAAAACCGACATTGTTCCGCTTCTTTCCATCCTGGTCGGCAAAGCGCTGGACCCGGTTCATTTCGTTGCGAACGTAATCCGTGACGGCGCTGTACAGGGCTGCTTCCCTGGGCGACAGGTCGTACTTGACCGTATAGGCGCGTCGCTCCGGGAAGAGCGGGCGACCGTCGAAACGAAGCAACTCTTCCTTGGTCAACCGACGCATCATGTCGGCGGTATCTGCATAGTGGACACCGTCGCGGAAGCGCCCCTCGAAACGGTCTCCATCCAGCAGTGCCATGAAGAGCTGGAAATCCTCCTCCTTGCCGTTGTGCGGTGTCGCCGACATCAGCAGAAGGTGCCGACATACCTGGCCCAGCAGCTGGCCGAGCTGGTAGCGTTTCGTGTACTTGACCTCGCCACCGAAATAGCTGGCAGACATTCGATGGGCTTCGTCGCAGATGATCAGGTCCCACTCTGTCGAACTCGCGAGCTTTTGCTGAAGCTCTTCGTTTCTGGCCAGGACGTCCAGTCGGGCAATGAGATGGTTCCGGTCGTTGAAGGCGTTGCCGGATCGGGAGGTCTCGATCATGTCGCGCGTAAGGATGTCGAATTCCAGACCGAACTTCTCGCCAAGCTCATCTTGCCACTGCTCGACCAGGCTGCCTGGGGCAACAACCAGACAGCGCTCGAGATCGCTCCTGGCGACGAGTTCCTTGACCAGCAGCCCCGCCATGATTGTCTTGCCCGCGCCTGGATCATCGGCGAGAAGGAAGCGAAGGGGTTGGCGCGGCAGCATCTCACCGTAGACAGCGGATATCTGGTGGGGCAACGGGTCAACCAGGCTGGTATGGATGGCGAGGTACGGATCGAAATAGTGCGCGAGCTTGATGCGGTTCGCTTCCGTAACAAGGCGCAGCAGAGCCCCATCTGCATCGAACGACCAGACACGGCCCCGTGCCTCGATGGTCAGTCTGTGTTCGTCATCCCGATACAGAGTGGTCTCGGCAATGGAGCCACCCGGCACTCGATAGACGACGTTGATGGCCTGGTCTCCGATCCAGTCGATCATCACGACCTCGACTGCCTGACCAGGTGCAATCCCGGCGACCATCGCTCCATTCCTGGCATCTTCGAGCTTCATCATCTCAATCCTGCGTGGCGCTTTGGGCTGGCACAAGACAGCCAGATACTGTCGCGATGGTTGGTCAATGGTCCGGAGGACAGATCCATGTGCAAGAACGAGAACGGCGGTAAGGCCCACGCGACCTGATTTCTCGATTCCAGCGAGCGTACTACATCTCCTGATTGAAACAGAATTGGAGAATTGATGCGAAGGGGAAAGCTGCAGCGGCTTCGCATGGCTGCCCTGAAACCCTGCTCGATGAAAGTCTCCGTTCCGCGTCTCTGGTCATTGCCTGTAGTCGCTGTTGATTGGCGCGAGTGCACATGAACGGCTTTGGACATGCTTCCTTCTTGACTGCGTCGCAACCCGCAATCCCAGAGTCGTGAGAAGGCTCAAGCAACCTCGAATTACTGTCATCCATGGGGCCGAAGGCATTGCGGCAGCATGGACCTTGGAACATTGAGATGCGAAAATTGGCAAGCGATTTCGAAGAAAGTGCTGGAGCCGGATGATGGGTGGCATCGGGTCAGGCCGTGTATGCACTCGACATCGCGTGAGCGTCGAGGAGAGCGTGTACCTGGATATCGGCGAGTTGCGGGCACTGTGTGGGCTGATGCCCGGAACACGGGTCGTGACCACATTCTCGGGCGCGGATCGTCCAGCTGTCGTTTTCAGGACCGTCCTGGGAGACTCCTGTCTTTCCGTCCAGCTCGAGTCACGGCCTACAGCAGATCCTGTGGATCGGCAGCACATCGCAGTTACACGTGCGGCCTGCCACCTGGGCGGCTCACGTACCTACCTTGTCTGCCCAGGCGACGGCTGTGAAGCGAGGTGTCTACGCCTCTACCTCCGTGACGGTCAGTTCGGTTGCCGGAGGTGTAACGACCTCTACTATGCCAGCCAAAGACAGAACCCGTGGGACAGGGCTCTCGGACGTGCCAACAGGCTACGGAAAGAGCTTGGAGGCAGGCCAGGTACGCAGCAGGCAATCGCCCCAAGGCCGAGGGGCATGTGGCGCTCGACCTACCTCCGTAAGCGGCAAGCGATCATGGAAGCCGAGCACGTTGCCATGCAGTGGCTGGCAGATCGGCACAGGTTGTTTGACCATCTGCCAGGCTGAAAGGCGCTGCGAATTTCCAAAGGGCAGGTGAGTCTCTCCAGACGCGGTAGGTTCGTGGAAGGGGTCAAGACCGAAACTGCTGGTTAAGCAGTCAGTTCTGCTCGGGCGGGGCCTTCGCTGCCAGCCACTTCGCTCTGCGCTCGTCCAGCAGACGCTTGCGGGCCTCCACTTCGTCCGCGATCTCCATCAAGCGGTCGCGTTCCTGCGGGAACAGCTTCGCCTCCCTCGCTGCGATCCGCAGTTTCTCGGGGCTGAGTCTCCGTCTCGGTCGCATTGTCATCCTCATGGATTGAGAAGCCCTGCTCCGGCAGGGAATTGAAGATTGCGGTATCGGCAGCCAGTCGAGCCTCATCAACATACTCGTCAATGACATCATCGACAAACTCGCCGTTGCGGGCAGCTTCCAGAACCTCCTGCCGGGTCTCTTCATCAAGTGTGATGCCGTATTCACGAGACAAGGCATCGACATTCGCCAGAATGGCCGCATCGTCTTCCGTGTCCACGACGCTCTCAGGAGGCTCAGGAACGGCGTTGGGCGCTTCAGTGTCCACAGACACCTGATCATCCTCAACGCCCGTCACGGGCCTCTAAGGGGTCTTCCAGTTCTGGTTTTCGGGCGGCCCGGCAGTTCCAGCTGCATCGCAGTGCATGGTCATTGCGCGTGGACAGTTCAGCGGCAATCCCCATATGCATTTCATGGATCCGATAATCGGTGAAAGCCTCCTTGAAAAGACTTCTGATCGCAGCAGCCTTGTTGCTGTGCCAGCCCGCGACCGCTTCGGACTTTCGGGTGATCGACGGGGACACGGTGGAGGTCGGAGGCGAGACGATCCGGCTGTGCTGCGTCGATACACCGGAGATCCGCGGCAAGTGCGAAGCCGAGAAACGCCTGGCGGTCTTGGCGAAGCGCAGGGTGGCCTCGCTGATGGCTGGCAATTCGTTCACTGTCGATCGCTCGACACAAAAGATCGGACGCTACGGTCGTACCATTGCGTCTATCCGGATGATGGGTTCGACCCTCTCCGGGATATTGATCGCCGAGGGCTATGGAAGACCGTATTCCGGGGGCCGACGCTCTTCGTAGTGCTCGTAGCCGCGCTGGTCGTGGTGACAGCGTTTCCGGTCGCCCCTATCCATGTTGGCGCGGTCATCTTCGGCGGACCTATCGTCTGGCCGCTCCTACGCAAACTGAAGGTGCTGGTATCCCGTGCTCGGGTGGAAGCGTAGCCGACAGGTTTCAATGGCCTTCCCCACCCCCACAACCGTGTTCCTGTTTATTGGGGTATGAACCGTACCCCCTTTTACACCATTGGTACTTAGACGGATCACCGGGTCCTGCTCCCCCCTCGTGAACCTGCTCGATGATGCCACTATCAACAAGCGCCCGGATTGCCTTCCTGTAGCGAGCCGCTGCCCATTTCCCGATGAGTGCTGCATCTGCCATCGCCTTTGGTGACACAGCAAACGGCTTGGCGAACAGCCCATGGTGATCGCGGAGCAGACTGAGCAGCAGTGCGGCATCAGGATTGCTCTGATACAGGCCCATCTTCACCTCCCGATCCTTGTTGGAACCGATCCAGTTCCTGCCAGTCAGCTGGTAGCGCCAGGCGCTGCGAGCGGTTCGCGCGACCTCGTCCGACGGCAACGGCTCAGGCAGTTTCGCATTGATCGCTGCTGCGTAATCCATCAGGGCCTCCACATTGTGCGCTGACGGCGCGCAGGACATACATGCATGGAACAGGGCATTATTGCGGTTACCAACCTCTGTCGGCGCGCTATGGGTCATCCTGTCCAGTTCGGCAAGCCCACTGTCCCTGACAGGCGGCAGGTCGGGTATGCTGTGCCAGTCGCCCGCGCAGAAGGCGTAGAGGCGGCCTGTCAGGCTATCTGACGGGTCGCCGCGCCTGTAGCTGGGCGGTGCAGCCACGACGCCACCCTCGCCCCTCACGTCAACGCCGGGAATGACGCCTGTCCGGTTGGCTTCGTCCCGGTGCCGGTAGTAGAGGTGAAGTCCGCCGCGCGGGGTCCGGGCCTGCATCGGTGTGTCACCGCACAGGTCGATGACCTTCTCCGCCTGATCCATGTCGTCGATGTCGATGACGGTCAGATGGGATCGTGAACCGGTCTTCAGCCCGACGTTGGCGTCTGGGTATTTCTCCGCCCAATCGCTCACCTGCTTGATGCCACACGCCATCCGCTGCCAGGCCTTGAACATCGGACGTTTCCCGTCCAGCGGCAGGACCGGAAGGTCCCATGTTTCAGCCAGGTAAGGCCCTGCCGTCGCGAAAGGGCTGGCCAAAGCCCGCTCGCCGCCGCTTGACAACGCGGAGCTCATACCGATGTCTCCGTTTTCAGCGATGGGTCGTTATACGGTGCCTCTCTTCTGGACTTGGGCGGTTCATCCAGCCCAATCGAAATGGCATCCACCCTGATGTGGAAGGCCCCCATGTGCGGGGACATCTCGCCGTTTCCCGACCCGCCGGACACCACCCATCTAGGATGTGCGGTCACTGGTGCGGAGTAAATTTCACCAGGTGGGTCGCGTCGGCGGATCTTGGTGTGAACACGCACTGGCTCAGATCGCTCAATAGGTGCTCGTGCTGGTATGGCGATGCTGCTCAAGCCAGGCCAGATATTCGGACCTGCGGTAGTAGATCCTGCCCCCGATGCGATAGAAAGGCGGGCCGTCGCCGCGACAGCGGGCCTTGTCCAGCCAGCCCTTGGTGATCTTCTCCTGAGCAGCCAGATTCTTGGGGGAGAGCAAGGGGTCCGGGACGCGCTCGGGCTCGCGCTCGGACTCGGGCTCTGACCCGGGCCTCTGGCCGTTGATGGGAGGCGTTCTCATGGCTTTCTCTCGATCCTCGCTGGTTACTTGCGATGGTCGAGAGATGCCGGATGTCACATCCAGGAAAAATTGGACTTAATTGGATTCCTGTGGGCGTCTTCGTTCCCTATCCGGCTTCTGGAGAATCAACCGGCATGCCTCATCGTGAGTCATGTCCAATGCTTCAACACTTTCGAGGATCTCGTCATAGGTTGCCTTCATTGCCCCTTCTTTCGCACCTATGCCCGAGCACATGCTCCTCCACTCCCTCACAGACCGGGCGGTCGCTCGACCGTCATTCCTTGCGCCGGGAAAACGCCGCTCTGTCGCATTGATGTCCCGAGCAGCCTTCCTTGATGCTTCCTGAACTTGCAACCCGCCGTTGATCAGGTGCTGCAGGTAAGCTGCCGCCCAACCCCTCTGTGCCGCGATCAGCCCTGCTGTGGCGGGCCTGCCAATCCGGGTCCTCTCTGGTCGAATGAAGAGGGCTGGTGAACCTTCCAGAACGAGGTCCAGGTCATAAGCGATCAGGTCCTGGCAATTTGACAACTGCTGATCTGCAAATTTGGGGATCTCGGAGAGAAACAACGACAGGCTTGTTGTCGAGCAACTCATGCGCTGAAGTCTCGTCTGATGGTCTGAAGCGTCCCTCTCCTGTTCTGCCCTCGCCAGCCTTTCCCTCAACGTGACCAGTTGCGCATGTAGGTCGGGGCTTGAAATGCCGAAGTCCCGCAGGAATGGATCGTCTTCTGTCATGATGTTGCCTCCTTCGACGTCCGCAGATCGACGACATTTGTGTCATTCGAAGCTGGTGAAGAAGTGACCTGCGAAGCCCAGGCCATCAGGGCAGCCTTGCGCTCATTCCGGTACTCATGCCGCTGGTAGACGCCCACCAGGCCGCCTTGGGCGCCAGAGACGTGGTTCAGCACCCTTTCCACTACATGCGGGCCAAACCCCAGCCCAGCCATCCCTGTGGCGGCTGTACGGCGGAGGTCGTGGATGCGCCAGGGCGAGGGGGCGGTCGCACCTGTTTCAGCGGTCGCCTCCGCCAGTTTCGCGTCAAGATTCCGCTTCGCCTTGCTCCAGCCCTGCAAAGGTGATCGACCCGCCACGCCCAGCACGTGCTCACCAATCATCGGCGCTGACCTGATCTCCGCGATGACGGCGGGTGCGAGATCAACCAGGTGGGCGCGGCCATTCTTCGCCCGCTCTGCCGGAATGGTCCATTCCCCAGCCTCAAGGTCCAGCTCCGACCACATCATGCCGCCGACTTCCGATCGCCGCTGACCGGTGAGAAGCAGGATTCTGAAGGCCTGACAAAAGGGAAAGCCCATTTGTCCTGATTGTTCCCAGACCAGCTTCACTTCGTCATCACTGAGGACCCTGTCCCGCGCTTTGGGAACCGACGGTCCTTTCAGGCCAGCGCATGGGTTGTCTTCAATCAGATCGCGCTCCTGCGCAAAGCCGAACAGGCGTCTGGTCACGGCGAAGGTCAGGCGCGCCATCACCGGTGTCCTGTCTTCGATGGGGTCGAGCATGGCGTGAATGTCAGACCGCCGGATGTCCCTGATCTCGCGGTTCCGCCATTCCGGGATCAACCGGTTGAGCACGACACTTTCATAATCGCGGATCGTGGATGGGCGCAGCTTGCGCCTGACGTGACGGTCCAGGAACAGGGTGGCGACGTCCTCGAACCCTGTACCGTTGGTCGGTGTTCGCGCGGACACCTTCTCGGCCTGAGGGTCCTGTCCTTCTGCGACCTTGCCCAGGATGACGCGGGCCTGCTTGCGGGCGCTGTCCACCGTCCAGGGGGCACCATGCTTGCCTATAGAGAAATCCTTGCGAGACGCCCCGCGGCCTGACCCGGCCCGATAGCGGACGAAGTAGGTGCGCCCCGCCCCGGTCACGCGAACCCCGAACCCGGTCGCCTCGGTGTCCCAGACGACGCTACGTGCTCCGGCCTCAACCGGCAGCGCTTCGACGGCCTGTTTC
>JARGNO010000015.1:23214-76814 GCA_029213165.1 Minwuia sp. | reverse complement strand
CGCAGCATTGACGATCTGCACCTGATCAAAATCCGCATCCAGTTCCTCGGCGAGGATCATCGGCAGGGCGGTGTGAATGCCCTGGCCCATTTCACTGCGCGGCATGGCAATCGTGACGGTGCCGTCGCTGGCGATCTTGACCCAGGCATTCAGCGCGGTTTCATCGGCATCCGGTGAAAGCAGGACATCGGGATCGGTGGGCGCGCCGCCCCCCAGCAGTTGCCAGCCAACGAACAGGCCACCTGCGGCAACCGTGCTGCCGATCAGGAAGCGACGGCGGGCGCGGCTCTTCGGCTTGCCTTCGGTACTCTTCTGCTTGCGTGCCATTCTGCCCTCCCTCAGGCGCGTGCGGCGCGGTGGATCGCGCTGCGAATGCGGCTGTAGGTGCCACAGCGGCAGATATTCGTGACGGCATCGTCGATGTCGGCGTCCGTTGGGGCCGGGTTCTCGGCCAGCAATGCCGTCACGGCCATGATCATGCCGGACTGGCAATAGCCGCACTGCGGAACCTGTTCGTCGATCCAGGCCTGCTGCACCCGGTTCCGGGTCTCACCCGCGGCAATGCCCTCGATCGTGGTGACGCTTGCGCCCGCCACTGCCTCGACCGGCAGGACGCAGGTGCGGGTTGCCACCCCATCGACATGCACGGTGCAGGCCCCACAGGCGGCGACACCGCATCCGAACTTCGTGCCGGTCTTGCCGAGGGTATCGCGAATGACCCAGAGCAGCGGGGTATCCGGTTCCACGTCAACGGAAACCATTTCGCCATTGAGAACGAAGTCGATCATGCGCAGCCTCCCGGTCAGGCAGGGATCATGCGTCCCCTCGGCCATGCATCAGGATATAAATGACCCACGGTCAGTTATCAAGGGCGCCGCTGAGAATAGCCGTCATGCCGCCAGTCAGCGCATGCTCGAAATCCGGTTTCAGATTGCTGAACTCGGGGCGTTCCAGAATGGCACGCGCGGACTTCGGTGGCTCTGCCAACTGCCACAGACCGACGATCATGGCGTAGAGCTGCAGCAGCAGGGTCGGCCCGTCACCCGGTTTCACCCCGGGGAAGCGGTTCTCCACCATGCCACCCAGCTCGACCAGTCCGCCGGCGGTCACCTGCTTGAACGCCAGAACGGCGTCTTCCGCCACATTCCGCTCCAGCGTGCCGTGGCACTGCACCGCCAGGCGCAGCATGTTGCGCCGCTGCGCCAGGTCCCGGACAAGTGACTGCGAGACTGCGGCGGCACCGGCGCGTACCAGCGCGTCGTCCTGCATGATGGATGTCAGCGCCTGGAACCAGCCGCCGAGTTCCTGGGTCAGCAGGGCGAGGAACATCTCTTCCTTGGCGCGGAAATACAGGTAGACGGTGCCCTTGGCCAGTCCGGCCCGGCGGGCAACCTGATCGACCGATGGCAGTTCGCCCCCGGCCTCGTCAAACAGTTCACCCGCCGCAGACAGGATTGTCTGCCGACGCGCAGCCTTGTCGGCGGCGCCCCTTGCACGACGCGGGGTGGTTCCAGAATGAACGGCTGTATCCGGCATGGGTATCCTGTTTCGGACGTGATCGTATCCGCCCGGCGAACACGCAACTGCTGACCTACAGTCAGAAACAGCCGTCACCCTGTCAAGGGGCCTGCCCCGCGGGCCGCCCTGTCGCATGGCCGGGTTGTTCATGATGATCATGGAATATCCTCCATTGCGGTCGTACTGTCCGCGCATGACAAACGTGGCCGAAAGCGAGATTGTGCCCGACGGGCAGAAACCTTCTGGTGACCCGTCAGGCAAGGTGATCAGCGACGGTGCGCTGATCGGCATGGCCTGGCTGGCGGCATCGGGCGTCATCTTTGCCATCTTCACCGGCATCATCCGCTACGTCTCCAGCGATCTGCATCCGGCGGAGACGGCGTTCATCCGCTACCTCTTCGGTTTCCTGTTCATCCTGCCGATCTTTCTTGGTGCCCGGCGCAGCGAACTGCGCACCAAACGCCCTGTGATGCATCTGTTCCGGGGGCTGGTGCATGGCTGTGGCGTCATGCTGTGGTTCTATGCCATCTCCAAGATCTCCCTGGCGGAAGTGACCGCTCTGGGCTTCACATCCCCTGTCTGGGCGACACTCGGCGCGATCCTGATCCTGGGCGAGGTGGTGAAGCTGCGCCGTGTCGTTGCCGTCATGCTGGGCTTCTTGGGGGCACTGGTGGTCCTGTTCGGTCTGCCGGGCTCATTGGAGGAACTGCAGTCGAACTTCAGCGCGCTTGGCTATGGCCAGGGTGCCATGCTGCTGGCGGCACCGCTGTTCGCAGCCTCGAAGATCATCACCAAACGCCTGACCGACACGGAATCGACGACCGCAATCGTTGCCTGGCTGTCGCTGCTGGTGACTGTCGTTCTCGCCATTCCGGCAGCCATTGTCTGGCGGACACCGACCCTTGAGGAAGTCGTTTCCCTGGCGGCGGTGGCCGGACTGGCCACGCTGGCGCATATCTGCATGACCCGGGCATGGCGCGCGGCGGATCTTTCCGTGACCCAGCCGGTTGAATTCCTGCAACTCGTCTGGGCGTCGCTGATCGGCATCTACATGTTCGGAGAGGATCCGGCGCTGGGGACCTGGATCGGTGGCGCGATCATTGTCGGTTCCGCGACCTACATCGCGCATCGCGAAGCACAGACCCGCAGGCAGATGCGTCGGGCGGCGGCGGTTGATTCCGGTACAGACCACCCGAAATGATTGCATGGGGTCCCTGAATTCAGCTATTCCTGACGGGTCTTTCAGTCGGGGCAAGGGCCCCGTGAACCAAGGGGAAACAGCATATGGCTGACCAGAATCAGGTCTTCGTTGACGGTGTCTTCAATGTCGGGATCCAGGATGGTGCCGTCCGCATCGACTTCTTCACCCATTCCCCGACCCAGCGGGATGCGGAGGGCAAGCCTGCCCGTCAGTTCGCGCAGCGCCTGATCACCAGCCCGCAGGGTTTCCTGCAGGTCTATTCATCGCTGGACCGGCTTGTCACCCAACTGGAGGAACGCGGCCTGGTGCAGCGTCGCGAAGGCGGCACGCCTGAGACCACATCGGAATCCCTGCCCAATACCGACGACTGAAGACCGGTTCCCGTTCCCACCGGAAAAAGAAGAAGGCCCGCACCGTGATCGCACGGCGCGGGCCTTGCTGTTCCGGTTGATCCGTCGCCGGGATCAGCGATCGTCGATCATTATCTCGACGCGACGGTTCTGCGGTTCGGCAACACCATCCGGGGTCGCGATGGCCGGATCGCTTTCACCAGCCGGAATTTCGTCAATACGGGCGAGGTTGATGCCGCGCAGACGCAGGGCCTCGGCAACGTTCGCCGCGCGCTTCTCCGCCAGCATCCGGTTGTAGGTGGCGTCTCCTGCCCGGTCCGTGTGTCCGGTCACCAGGATATCGGCCTGGGGATAGGCTGCGGCCTGGCGAACAACCTCGTCCAGTTCGGCCCGTGCGTCCGCATCCAGTTCGGCGCTGTCGAAGTCGAACAGCAGACGGTGGCTGACGGGCAGCACGGGAACAGCCTTGGTGACCGGTGCTGCCGCGTCCGAGGCGGCGGCGACGCGGCGCTCACCAGAGCTGGCGACGGGCGCCGCGCCAGACTCGGGGCCGGAGATGCGGGCGAGGGTCTCTGCCACGCGGGCCTTGCAGATTTCGGCACGGCGAAGGTTCGTGCCTTCTTCCATGTCGTTCATCCAGCAATCGAAGTTGACCTGCGCGTCCGCGAGTTCAGCGGCGGCACTGCCCGGGACACCGGCGCGATAGGCCTTCAGCAGATGCGAGTAGACCTGCTGCGCGAAGGCCATGTCTTCCGGCTTCAGGTCGCGGTTCGCCGGATCATCGGGCAGCACCAGATAGCCATCGCGGGCATCGACGGCCTTGTTCCAATAGGCCCATTCGTCGGTGCTGTCGTCTTCACCGGCTTCCATGTTGGCCAGGGCTTCATAGCGAAGCTGCAGCGCCGAGTCATAGTTGGCATAGGGCGACTTGATCGGCGCGCCGCCATAGCTCGCGGCGCTTGCCCCACCCGCAACTGCCAGCACGCAGGCCGTCGCGACACCACTCATCAGAAGGGTACGGATCCGGGTCGTGATCATGATCGATCTCCTTGAGGTTGCTCTGTCGGGCTGCATCGTCCTGCGCCCGTCCCTTCAAGTTGGGGTGACCTGAATGACCCGTCAGTGATGTGACTGTGACCGAGTCGTGACGGGCAGGGACGGGTGTGTGGCAGGCGTTCAGTACCCCAGCCCGATCTCGATCTCGACGCGTCGGTTGCGGGGTTCGGCAACATTGTCAGCGGTCGGGAAGGCCTGAGTGGTCTCACCGATGGCCACCTCGTCAACACGGATCACGTCAATGCCCCGTGCCCGGAGGGCGCGCGAGACCGCTGCAGTGCGGCGCAGGGAGAGCTTGCGGTTGTACTCATCATCGCCAGTCCGGTCGGTGAAGCCGGCAACGCGGATATCGGCCGTTGGAAAGGCGGCTGCATCACGCGCTGCCGAATCCAGCACTTCCAGTGCCTCTGGCGTCAGTTCGGCGCTGTTCAGCCGGAAGAAAAGCAGATGCCGCACGGGCAGCGCGGCGGCGGCCAGCCGTTGCGGCTGCCGGACCGGCATGTCCGTGACTGTCGCATCTATCGCCGCGACCTGCTTGACCGGCTTCGGGGCCGGTGCGGGCCAGATCTGCGGGTCGATCAGGGCCATCGAATCCTCCAGCCGCTGGCGACAGGCGTCAGCGCGTGCCGGGTTCTTTCCTTCCTCGGTATCATTCAGCCAGCAGTCAAAATTGGCCTGGGCATCTGCGAGCGTTGCGGTCCGTGTGGCCGGCATCCCGGAGCTGTAGGCCCGCAGCAGCCGACGATATGCCTGGCGCGCATAGGCGCGGTCGCCGTCGGACAGTACACGGTGGGCCGGATCTTCCGGCAGGACCAGATAGCCGCCATCCGCATCCCGGGACTTGTACCAGAAGTGCCATTCGTCGCTGCTGTCGCCATCGGCCGACTCCATGTCCGACAGTGCGGCATAGCGGGTCGTCAGCGCCGAATCATAGGTCGCATAGGGTGACGGTATCGGTGATCCGCCCCAGGACGCCGCAAGGCCCGGACCCATGGCCACGAAGATGGCCGCGAGAAGGGCACCGGCCAGGGTCGGCAACCTGCCTGATGTGGAAGTCTTTCGTTGATAACGCATCTCTTGATCCCCCGATCTGGCCTGCCGCACGGGGATTCACCGCGCAGCATGGCAAACCGGGACAGGATGAACCTCTGGCGGGGGTCGTGGCGTGGTACACCTGTGACACGTCTGTGGCATTGCCGGTCAGGAGCGCGAATGCATCGCAGTGATTTCATCTGGAGTTGGAGCGCGATAGACTGAAGGCCAACTGGTTTCGGGGAGGAAACAAGATGACGGAAACTGCTGTTCAAGGGCAGGTCGCGGATCAGTTCGCGCCGGTCCGGGACGCGTTCGCGCGCAATTTCTCGGACTTCGGAGAGGTTGGTGCCAGCCTGCGTGTTGCCTTGCATGGGGAGGTCGTGGCCGATCTGTGGGGCGGTATCGCCGATCAGAAGACCCAGGCACCCTGGCAGGAGGACACGGTATCCGTCGTCTTTTCCTGCACCAAGGGCGCCACGGCGATCTGCGCCCACACCTTGATCAGTCAGGGTGCCTTTGACCTGGCCACGCCGGTCGGCGACATCTGGCCGGAGTTCGCGGCGGGCAACAAGCAGGAAGCGACTGTCCGCATGATGCTGGACCATTCGGTCGGTGTGCCGGTGCTGCGGGAAAAGCTGAAGACCGACGGCATCTATGACTGGGACTACATGTGTGAGCGGCTGGCGGCGGAGGAACCTTTCTGGCGACCGGGTGACCGCAACGGATACCACGGCCTGACATTCGGCTGGACGGTGGGTGAACTGGTACGCCGGACATCGGGCAAGTCGCTCGGCACCTACTTCCGGGACGTGATCGCCGGGCCGCTCGGCCTCGACTTCTGGATCGGGTTGCCGGAGGAGATCGAGCCGCGTGTGGCCCCGATGATCTTCCGCAGGCATGAACCGGGCGACGCACAGCCACCTTTCCTGGAGGTCGGGCTGAACCAGCCAGGCTCCATCCCGCACCTCTTCCTGTTCAATTCCGGTGGCTTCCTGTCGAAGGGCTGCAACAGCCGCGAAGGACATGTGGCGGAAATTGGCGGCGCAGGCGGCATCACCAATGGACGCGGGCTGGAGGGCATGTACCGGCCCTTCGCCAATGGTGGGTCATGGGATGGTGTGGATCTGGTGGATTCGGCGACGCTGGCCGACATGGAGACGATTTCCATGGCCACGGGTCGTGACGCGACCCTGCAGATACCAACGCGTTTCGCGCCCGGCTTCATGAAATCGATGGACAATCGGGGGTTGGGGATCGAGGGCGCGGTCATCGGTCGCCGGGCCTTTGGCCATGTCGGTGCGGGCGGCTCGCTGGGGTTCGCCGATCCGGAGACGGGTCTGAGCTTTGGCTACACCATGAACCGGATGGGTGAGGGCCTGCTGCTGAACGAGCGCGGGCAGGGACTGGTGGATGCGGTCTATCAGGCGCTGGGGGGCATGGAACAGGCCGGTGGCGCCTGGCGGCCAGCCGCATGAACGGGGCAGGTGCGATGACCGGATTCCCGCTGCCACAACCCCGCGCGCGCCGCTACGACGTCTCCCCTGACGGATTCGTGGCGGAGATGCGCGACCACTATGGCATCAGCGGTGACATGACCTTCACGGATCTGGTGGCGCGCGCTGCGGCGCAGGATCCGGACAGGACAGCCATCGAGTTCCATGGACGGTTCACCAGCTACGTCACGCTGATGCGGCAGGTGCAGGCGGCGCGGCATCTGCTGACAGGGCGCTTCGGCGTCCGTCCCGGTGACCGGGTGGAACTGCTGGTCGACAATTCGGACCAGTACGTGGTCTGGTACCTCGCGATCCTGGCCGCCGGTGCGGTCGCGGTGCCGATCAACCCGAAGCTGGTGCCGCGGGAACTGGCCTTCATGGTGCAGGACTCCGCGCCGGTGCTGTTCGTGCAGGAAAGCCGCTTCGACGAACTGATCGATGCGGCGCTGGCCCTGGCGGAGCGGTCGCCGCCGCGCTTCACCGTGGATCGCGATCCGCCGCCCCCTGACGCGGGCGACTGGCAGCCGACACGGGGCATCGACGTGCATGCCCATGCGGCCATCTACTATACCTCCGGCACCACGGGCACGCCGAAGGGGGTCATCCATACCCACCACAGCCTGATCGCCGGGGCGCTGATGATGCCGGAGGCCTGGGAGTATCCGGGCGCGGACATGCGGTTCCTCGCCTGCACGCCGATGTTCCACATTGCCAGCCATGTCTTCTTCCTGGTGGTCCTGACCCTCGGCGCGACGCTGGTGATCGACAGCTACCAGACGGAGCGCACCATGCGGGTGATCGTGGAGCAGGACATCCATGCCTTCTTCGCGGTGCCGAGCCAGTTGCTGATGATGGAGCAGCATCCGCTGAAGCAGGAACTGGATTTCAGCCATGTGCGGATGGTCGGCTTCGGTGCCGCGCCGATGGCCATGGACCGGCTGCAGGCGGTGCAGGACATGTATCCAAATGCCGCCCTGACCCACCTGATGGGCCAGACCGAGAGCACGGGGTTGCTGGTTGCCCTGTCATCGGCGGAGGCCTTCGCGAAGATCGGTTCCGTCGGGCTGGCCATACCGGGCAGCGAGCTGCGGGTCGTGGACGACCAGGACCGGGAGGTGCCGCATGGCACGGTAGGCGAACTGGTCAGCCGGGGTCCGCAGAACATGGTCGGCTATCTCAACCGTCCGGAAGCGACGGTAGAGACCCTGCGCGGCGGGTGGCTGCATACGGGCGACCTGGGCTATCGCGACGCCGACGGGTACCTGTTCCTGGTGGATCGCGCCAAGGACATGATCATCCGTGGCGGGGAGAACATCTACTCCACGGAGGTGGAGGACGTGATCTACATGCTGCCGGAGGTGTCGCTCTGCGCCGTGATCGGCGTGCCCGACAAGCTGTTCGGGGAGGAGGTCGGCGCCTTCATCCTCTGCAAGCCGGGTGCTTCGCTGACGGTCGAGGCCGTGCAGGAGCACTGTCGCGCGAACATGGCGGGCTACAAGGCCCCGCGCCATGTGCACTTCGTGGAGGAGTTTGCCATGACCGCAACCGGCAAGATCCAGAAGGGCGAGCTCCGTAAACTGCTGGAGGCCGGAACGGTTTGACAATCACCCCGGCCGGAACCACCTGCAGGGGACAGAGGAACGCCAACGGAGGAACGGAACATGGCCCTATTCGGCAGCAAGCGAGATGACGGTGCCTTTGGTGTGGTGTCGAAGGATTTCCCCGATCCCGCGATCGATGTCACGCCGACGGAAGACGAGCAGATCGCGATCCTCGCCGGCGGCTGCTTCTGGTGTGTGGAGGCCGTCTATCTGGAGCTGAAGGGTGTTCATTCGGTCGTCTCGGGCTATGCGGGCGGCACGGCGGAAACCGCCGACTACCGCAGCGTCTGCTCGGGGCGCACCGATCATGCCGAAGTGATCGAGGTGCGCTTCGATCCGAACCTGATCAGCTATGGCGAACTGCTGAAGATCTTCTTCGCCGTCGCCCATGATCCGACGCAGAAGGACCGGCAGGGCAACGACATCGGCCGCCAGTACCGCTCCGCCATTTTCTGGCTGGACGCCGAGCAGAAGCGTGTGGCGGAAGCCTATATCGCCCAGATCAACGAAGCCGGGGTCTTCGACCAGCCCATCGCCACGGTGCTGGAGCCGCTGGACGCCTTCTTCGACGGGGAGGACTATCACCAGAACTACGCTGCCCGGAACCCGACACAGCCCTACCTCGCCCACCTCGCGGCCCCGAAGGTGCAGAAGCTGTATCAGCTCTATCGCGACAAGACGAAGGCGGCGGTCTAACGGGCAACACCCCCAACCCACAACGCTCTCGGGCTTGACCCGGGAGCCCAGCCTCCCACGCCTGCGCGGCACTGCTGGATGCCCGGATCAAGTCCGGGCACGACGTGGTTGGGGGGTGTGGCGGAAGTGAACGCGCACCGGCATCCCCACCTTCACGATGCTCTCGGGCTTGACCCGAGAGCCCAGTCTCCCACGCCCGCAGCACGGCGTGGTGGGGCGTGGAGCTTCGCTCAGTCGCCCAGGATCTTCTCACGCAGGATCTTGTTGACGGCCTGGGGGTTGGCCTTGCCGCCTGACAGCTTCATGACCTGGCCGGTGAACCAGCCAAGCAGCTTTTCCTTGCCGCCCTGCACATCCGCCACCTTGTCCGGGTTCTCCGCGATCACCTGATCCACGACCGCCGTGATCGCGCCCTCGTCGGTGACCTGTTTCAGGCCTTTCTCCGCGATGATCGCGTCCGGGTCCTGATGCGTTTCGCACATCACCTCGAACACTTCCTTGGCGATACGGCCGGAGATGGTCTTGTCGATGATGCGGTCGATCAGCTGGCCGAGCTGTGCCGCCTTTATGGGGCTTTCGGCGATGTTGATGCCGGTGCGGTTCAGATATCCGAACAGGTCTGTCGTCACCCAGTTGGCGGACAGCTTCGGGTCGCGCCCGCTGGCCACAGCCTCGTAGTAATCAGCGGAATCCCGGTCTGACACCAGTGTCCGGGCGTCATATTCCGACAGGCCGAAGTCGGCCATGAAGCGCGCCTTCTTGGCGTCGGGCAGTTCCGGCAGGCTGGCGCGGATCGCGTCCACCCATTCCTGTTCCATCTCCAGCGGCAGCAGATCGGGATCGGGGAAGTAGCGATAGTCGTGCGCTTCCTCCTTCGACCGCATGGAACGGGTGACGCCCTTGTTCGGGTCGTAGAGCCGGGTTTCCTGATCGATCTTGCCGCCGTCCTCCAGAATCTCGATCTGGCGACGGGCCTCATGCTCGATGGCCTGGCGGATGAAACGCATGGAGTTGACGTTCTTGATCTCGCAGCGCGTACCAAGCTCGCCGCCGGGGCGGCGGACCGAGACATTGACGTCTGCGCGCAAGGACCCCTCCGCCATCACGCCGTCGCACGAGCCGACATAGCGCACGATGCGCTGCACCTTCTCCACATAGGCGGAGGCTTCCTCGGCGGAGCGCATGTCCGGGTCGGAGACGATCTCCATCAGCGCCACGCCACAGCGGTTCAGATCGACGTAGGTCTGGGACGGATGCTGATCATGCAGGCTCTTGCCCGCATCCTGTTCCAGATGCAGCCGCTCCACACCGATTTCCTTCGTGGAGCCGTCCGACAGTTCGATGGTGACAGTGCCGCGGCCAACGATGGGCTGCTTGAACTGGCTGATCTGGTAGCCCTGCGGCAGATCGGGATAGAAGTAGTTCTTCCGGTCGAACACCGAATAGAGGTTGATCTCCGCATTCAGCCCCATGCCGGTACGCACTGCCTGCTCGACGCAGCGTTCATTGATGGTCGGCAACATGCCCGGCAGACCGGCGTCGACAAAGCTGACCTGGCTGTTCGGATCAGCACCGAACTCGGTCGAGGCGCCGGAGAACAGCTTGGCGTTGGAGGATACCTGGGCATGGATCTCCAGACCCATGACGATCTCCCAGTCACCGGTCTCGCCTGCAATCAGATTGTCTGGATTGGTCGGGATGTCTCTCATGCCAGCCACCACTTTCTGGGTCGTGCGGAGAAGGCGGCAGCACTTTCCAGCACACCGCCCACACGGAACATGGTCATCTCATCGAACGCCGGGGCCAGGACCTGCAGGCCCAGGGGCATGCCATTGTCGGACAGGCCAGCCGGAACCGACATGCCCGGCAGTCCGGCCATGGAGGCAGGGACCGTGAACACGTCATTCAGGTACATGGCGATCGGATCACCTGATTTCTCGCCCGCCGCGAAGGCTGCCGACGGCGCGGTCGGGGTCAGGATCGCGTCCACCTGCCCGAAGGCCTGTTCGAAGTCCTGCCCGATCAGGGTCCGGACCTTCTGCGCCTTAAGGTAATAGGCGTCGTAAAAGCCCGCCGACAGCACATAGGTGCCGATCATGATGCGGCGCTGCACCTCTGCGCCGAAACCCTCGGCCCGGGTCTTCTCGTAGGTCTCGGTCAGGTCATTGCCATCGACCCGCAGTCCGAACCGCATGCCGTCATAGCGCGCGAGGTTCGATGAGGCCTCAGCGGGGGCGACGATGTAATAGGCGGGCAGGGCGTATTTCGTGTGTGGCAGGCTGATCGGCACGATTTCCGCGCCTGCGTCACGCAGCCATGCCTCGCCCTGCTGCCACAGCTTCTCGATCTCCGGCGGCATGCCGTCGATGCGGTATTCTGCCGGGATGCCGATCTTCAGGCCGCGAATGTCGCCGGTCAGCGCACTCTCGAAATCCGGAACCGGCATGTCGACCGAGGTGGAGTCCATCGGATCGAAGCCGACCATCGACCCCATCATGATGGCTGCATCCCGCACTGTGCGGGTCATCGGGCCCGCCTGATCCAGCGATGAAGCGAAGGCCACGACGCCGAAGCGGGAACAGCGGCCATAGGTCGGCTTGGCGCCAACGATGCCGGTGAAGGACGCGGGCTGACGGATGGAACCGCCGGTGTCGGTGCCGGTTGCCGCCACCACGATCTCCGCTGCAACGGAACTGGCCGACCCGCCTGACGAGCCGCCCGGCACGAAGGTGCGGTTGTCACCCTCCGGTCGCCAGGGATTGGCGACAGGGCCGTAGTAGCTGGTCTCGTTGGATGAACCCATGGCGAATTCGTCCATGTTCAGCTTGCCCAGCATCACCGCGCCCGCGTTCCACAGGTTCGTGGTCACTGTCGATTCATAGGGCGGCTGAAAGCCGTCGAGGATGTGGCTGCTGGCGGTGCTCAACACGTCCTTCGTGCAGAACAGGTCCTTGATGCCCAGCGGCAACCCCTCCATCGCACCGACCGTGCCCGCGGAACGCCGCGCGTCGGAGGCCTTCGCCATCTCGATCGCCTTCTCCGGTGTCTCGGTGACGAAGGCGTTCAGCGGGCGTGCCGCGGCGACAGCGGCGATATAGGCTTCTGTCAGTTCGACGCTGGTCGTTTCGCCCTTCGCCAGCGCGTCCCGCGCCTCGGCCAGGGTCAGGCCGGTCAGATCACTGTTCATCGCCATTACTCGACCACCTTCGGCACCACGAAGAAGTTCATGTCGGACGCGGGCGCATTCGCCGTCACCTTCTCTGCCTGTCCACCGCTTGTGACCTCATCGGCCCGCCAGCGCAGCTTCTGCTTCGCGACCGAGGTCATGGGCGCGACCGAGGATGTGTCCACCTCGTCCAGTTGCTCGACAAAGCCGATGATCTGGTTCAGCTCCTGGCCCAGGGCCTCCAGCCGATCCTCCGCCACCTCGATCCGCGCCAGTCTGGCGACGCGCCGCACGGTGTCCTTGTCAAGCGACATGGCATTCTCTTCCCGGTCATGAAATCTGGCCTGCGCCGGATAAGTTTGACGACGCGCGGTGTACCTATCATCGGGACAGAAAACCGGCAAGCGATGCGGCGATTGGCCTCCGCAGACAGGCTGCAGAAAATCGCCCGATGTTTCACCAATCACCTGTCGCGTGATAAGAAGCGTGAATCGCCCCTGTTTCGGGAATTCCCAGCCGATGCGCCTGCGTTTCAAACCATACATGAGCCTGGCCTGGGACGTGGCCGCGGCGCCGCTCGCCTTCATCGGGGCGATGATCCTGCGCTATGGCCTGGGCGGCTATGAGATCACGTCGCATCTGTGGCTGGAGGCGACGCTGATCCTGGTGCCGCTTTCAGTGCTTGTCTTTGCCCTGTTCGGCCTGCATCGCGCGGTATGGCGCTATGTCTCGATGCGGGATCTGGTGAAGATCCTGCAGGCGACGGCCATTGTGGTGCTGTTCTCCTATCTGGCGCTGTTTGCCTATAACCGGCTGGACACGCTGCCGCGCACGGTGCCGTTCATCAACTACATCCTGCTGGTGGCGTTGCTTGCCGGGCCGCGACTGTTGCTGCGCCTGCGGGTGGAGGGTGGGCTTGGCTCGCCTGGCCTTGCGCGCAGGACCAGGGGTGAGGCCGTGCCAGTGCTGCTGGTGGGGGCAGGCTCGGGCACGGAACTCTTCCTGCGGGAAGTCGATCGCGGCACGACCAGCTACCGGCCCGTCGGAATCCTGGATGAATCCGGCAAGCGTGTCGGGCGTTCCATCCGTGGTGTGCCGGTCATGGGGGGGCTGGACGACATGGCCTCCGTCGTCGCTGCGCTGGAGTCCAGGCACCGTCGGCCGCAGCGCGCCATTGTCACCAAGCGCGAGCTGAATCCGGAACTGCTGCACGACCTGCTGGCACGGACAGAGAAGATCGGCCTGCCACTCAGCCGGGTGCCGGACATGGGGGCGCTGGAGAGCGGTGTCAGCGTAAACCGTGTCGAGGTGCGTCAGGTCCAGGTGGAGGATCTGCTGGGCCGTCCGCAGAAGCGGCTGGACCGCGCCGCGATGCAGGGCCTGATCACGGGGCAGCGGGTGCTGGTCACCGGTGCCGGCGGCTCGATCGGCAGCGAACTCGTGCGACAGGTGGCCGATCTTGGCCCGTCCGAGCTGTCTCTTGTCGACCTGTCGGAATACGCGCTCTACACCATTGACATGGAAGTGTCGGAGCGGTGGCCCGACCTGCGCCGACACATGACCCTGGCTGACGTGCGTGATGCGGACCGGATGAACGGTGTCATCGCCGGATTCGCGCCGGACATCGTGTTTCACGCCGCAGCACTGAAACATGTGCCACTGGTGGAGGCCAATATCGAGGAAGGCGTGCTGACCAACGTCATCGGCACCCGGAATGTCGCCGATGCCTGTCGCGCGCATGGCGTGGGTGTCATGGTGCTGATCTCGTCCGACAAGGCGGTCAATCCGGCCAATGTCATGGGGGCGACGAAACGGCTGGCGGAGGCCTATGCGCAGGCGCTGGATATCGAATGCGCGCGGGCTGGCGGCGCGCCGCGCTTCGTCACGGTTCGCTTCGGCAATGTGCTGGGCTCCACCGGCTCCGTGGTGCCACTGTTTCAGCGCCAGCTCGCCGCAGGCGGTCCGCTGACCGTCACGCATCCCGAGATCACGCGCTATTTCATGACGATCCGCGAAGCGGTGGAACTGGTGCTGGCAGCTGCCGCGCACCGGGGCGCCGGCAGTACGGAGACGGGGCGGATTCACGTGCTGGACATGGGTGATCCGGTGCGTATCCAGGAACTGGCGCGGATGATGATCCAGTTGGCAGGACTGAGACCGGACAAGGATGTGGAGATCGCCTTCACCGGGCTGCGTCCCGGCGAAAAGCTCTACGAGGAACTGCTGCACAACTCCGAAACCGATGATGCAACCGCTGTGGAGGGCGTTTTCCTCGCCTCCCCGCGCGCGGTTGATCTGGCGATCCTGCGTCGCGCACTGGACGAACTCAGGGCCCATGCCAATGCCCGCCGGACAGATCGCACCCTGACCTTGCTGAAGGAACTGGTGCCGGAGTTCAAGGCAGAGGTGGAGCGCAGCCGGTCGGACGCATCCTGACCAACCACGTGTGTGGTTCACTGACCGTCAGGCGGTTTCCTGCTTGTCCTTGCCGATGTCGCTGAGCCTGCTTTGCAGGCGCGTCCGGTCAAGCGTGCGGAGCGGCAGGTTCACGAAGATGGAGATCCGGTTGTTGAGCATCCGGTAGGTGTCGGTGAATGCCTGTCGCTTGACGGCCTCAACACCTTCGACGCCTGCAGGGTCCGGCAGGCCCCAATGCGCGGACATCGGCTGCCCGGGCCAGATCGGACAGACTTCCTGTGCCGCGTTGTCACAGACAGTGAAGACGAAATCGAGATGCGGCGCACCCGGCGCGCCGAATTCGTCCCAGCTCTTGGAGCGAAACCTGCTCACGTCGTGATTGAGATTGCGCAGCAGTTCCTCGGCGTAGGGATGAACCTTGCCCGCGGGGCTGCTGCCCGCGGAATAGGCATTGAAACGCCCCTGTCCCTCCCGGGCCAGAATCGCCTCCGCGATGATGCTGCGCGCCGAGTTTCCTGTGCACAGGAAGAGCACGTTGAACGGTTTCGGATCAGCCATGGCACCCTCCCGCTGACGGAATATCCGGGAGCCTTATTGCGCAGGAATATTTCAGAATGAAGACAGTGCCATGATCCCATGACCAGCGGCGCATGGGGCGGCGAGATAGCTGGTATTCCTGAACTGCGGCGGGTCAGTACCCGCGAATGCGCGGCTGCCCGGACTTCACACTGATATAGGGAGAGGGGCGCAGGCGCAGATTGCGGACCTGACTTGACCGGGTGCGGAACCTGATATCGCTGGAGGGCTTGCTGGCCAGTCGGATCTGGTTCACGGCGTGCTGGCGTTCACCCGCCCAGGCGGCCATGACCTTGCGTCGATAGGCGTTGGCGCGCTTCGGCTCCCGGTTGTGATAGAAGGAGATCGCCCGTGACCATGATCGCGTTTCGGCGAACAGCCGTTTGACGAATGTCGCGGCATATTCGACGTTCGTCGCCGGATCGAATGCACCTTCCAGATCCTCGAAGGCTTCCGGGTGGTAGCGCAGATTGACCTGCATGCAGCCGACATCGATATTCTTCACGCCCCGGTCCTTCAGCGCGCGGACCGAGGCAACGGCGTCCGACTTTGCATCGTGCCAGCGACCCTTGCCCTCGGCATGGATGGTCCAAGGCCAGGCAGAAATGTCCGCCCCGGCATCATTTGCCCGCCCCGATTCGACCACCGCCACTGCCGCCAGCAATCCGCTGGGGATGTTGTGGCGACGTTCCGCAGCCAGCGCCGCATCGCGGCAGATCGATGCGCGTGCGCTGGATTCCACCTGTTTCGCCGCAACAGGTGCAGCGAGGGCGAGTGAGAGAAGGCCGCCAAGCAAGGCCAGGCCAGCGAAATCGGGGATATGGCTGAATATTTTCATGGGTTCCTGAACAGCAAGCTCCGGGCCAGTTTGGTCTGGAAAGGCGCGACCACAGTCGGCATGCGCAAGATTTCCCTTGTTTCTTTTCGCAATTGCGAGATATGCTCGCTCCTGCGGCATGAGAGTCTGCTCTCTGCCGTGGCCCTGATTGGGCGTTTCCTCCCTAGACTTGGGCCGTCCCGGCAACGGGGCGGCCTATTTTTTTGCCTGTTTCATGTGCCGGCATTCAGCCCAGTTGGATCCCCGACATGATGCGGCGCACCATTTCCGCCATGTCCCGACTGATATCATGCAGTTCCGGACGACGTGTGAAACGGGCCTCGTCCATGTAGAGCGCGCGGTTGATCTCGATCTGAAGCGCATGCAGTCCCGTTGTCGGACGACCGTAATGCGCCGTGGTGAAACCACCGGCATAGGGCGCATTGCGACCAACGCGATACCCGAGCGCGCTGAGCGCGGTCTCGACCCTGTCCGTCAGGTCCCTGTGACAGGATGTGCCGAACCGGTCTCCCAGCACAATGTCAGGCCTGTCACCGACCCTGCGTCCCGCCACCGGCAGGGCGATGGAGGGCATGGAGTGACAATCGATCAGGATGCACTTCCCGAACCGGGCCAGGGTGGCGTCCACCAGTTCCGCCAGCGCGGCGTGGTAGGGGCGGTAATAGTGCCGGATACGGCGTTCCGCCTCCGCATAGGGCAGTTTCGCGCGATAGATGTCCTCGCCGCCCGCAACCACCCGGGCAATCGTGCCCAGTCCCCCCGCCACGCGCACGGAACTGGTGTTCGCGTGGGCGGGCAGGTCGTCGTCGAACATGGTCGGGTCCAGTTCGTAGGGTTCGCGGTTCACGTCGCAATAGGCCCTGGGAAACCTGGCATGCAGCAATGGAGCCCCCAGACGGCTGGCCGCCAGGAAGATCTCCTCCACAAAACTGTCTTCCGACTTGCGAAGCGCCAGGGCGTCGAGGCGGGAGGCCGCCTGAAACTGCGCCGGATAGTGCCTGCCGGAGTGCGGCGAGGTCAGAACCACAGGCAGGGTCTGGCTCGCTGGCCATTGAATGGCCACTGGCGGGTCGATCAGTACAAGGCGCGGGTCGATTTGCATGATGTTCAGCTATCCGGCTATCTGGGACCTTTGCAACGCTTTCTTCGCAAATTGGCCTTAACGTCGGTTGAACGGATGCGGTGGACAGTTGTGCAGGACCGGCCGGTTCTGCCACCCTGTCGACCGAGAAACGACACAACGGTTCGGGGCGAACAAGGCATGGCGCGCATACTGCTGGCGGAAGACGACAATTCACTCCGCCCCTATCTCGCACGGGCTTTGCGGCGAGATGGTCATGAAGTCATCGCCGCCCGTGACGGGATCGAGGCGCTGGTGCATCTGGGCCCGGACCGGTTCGACCTGCTGCTGGCCGATGTCGTGATGCCGGAAATCGACGGGATCGAGCTGGCACGGCGGGCGGAGCGCGCCGACCCCAAGATCAGGGTCATGTTCATCACCGGTTTTGCCGCGGTTGCGATGCAGTCCAACCGTCGCCACCGCGCACCGGCCAAGGTACTTTCCAAGCCATTCCATCTGAAGGATGTGGTCGCGGAAGTCCGCGAGATGCTGGCGGAAGCCGGGATCGAGGACACGACAAGCCCCACCGGTTGAGGCAACCGCCGGGCGGCCCGCCGACCCAGTTGTTGAATGGCTGAAATTGGGGGTTGCCAGTCCCGCCGAACTGGCTTAAATCCCCGACCTCGCGAGCGGGCGTAGCTCAGGGGTAGAGCATAACCTTGCCAAGGTTAGGGTCGTGAGTTCGAATCTCATCGCCCGCTCCAGTTTTCCGGAAATTTGTGACAACGCGGTGGATCACCCCATCCACCTGGGTGCGATGTTGCGGGCCATGCGCGCCTTGTCGTGCGGACTGCACCTCCCGCATGCATCACGACACCTTCCCGACGCACGCACATTGTTCTAGCTTCCCCGGGCATTGCATTATTGCCTTGGGGAGGGCGCAGATGACGATCCGGACCTTGCTGGTTGCCAACCGTGGCGAGATCGCCTGTCGGGTCATCCGTACGGCGAAGCGTCTCGGCATTCGGACTGTGGCCGTGCATTCGGCCGCCGACACCGGGGCGCCGCATGTTGCCATGGCGGACCAGGCCGTGCTGATCGGCCCGGCCCCGGTCGGCGAGAGCTACCTGTCCATTGAACGGATATTGTCTGCGGTGGCCGCAAGCGGCGCTGATGCCGTGCATCCCGGTTACGGCTTCCTGAGCGAGAACGCCGGGTTTGCCAGCGCCTGCTCGGATGCGGGAGTTACCTTTGTCGGCCCGCCGATCGAGGCCATTGACCTGATGGGCGACAAGGCGCGGTCGAAGCTGCGCATGATTGACGCAGGCGTGCCCTGTGTTCCCGGCTATCAGGATGCCGAACAGGATGATGCCCGCCTGCTGCAGGAGGCAGAACGGATCGGATTCCCGCTGATGGTGAAGGCAAGTGCGGGCGGCGGCGGTCGCGGGATGCGGCTGGTGGATGATCCGGCGAAGCTGGAACGGGCGCTGAAGACCGCGCGGTCGGAGGCGAAGAACGCGTTTGGCGATGATCGCCTGATCCTGGAACGCGCCGTGGTCCGCCCGCGGCATGTCGAGATCCAGGTCTTTGCGGACTCCCATGGAAACGTCATTCATCTGGGCGAGCGTGACTGCTCCGTCCAGCGCCGCCATCAGAAGGTCATCGAGGAAGCGCCCAGCCCTGTCGTAACGCCGGAGATCCGTGCCGCAATGGGGGACGCCGCCGTGCAGGCCGCGAAATCCATTGGTTACCGCGGTGCGGGTACGGTGGAATTCCTGCTGGATGAAAGCGGCGCCTTCTATTTCCTGGAGATGAACACCAGGTTGCAGGTGGAGCATCCGGTGACGGAGATGATCACCGGCACCGACCTTGTCGAATGGCAGATCCGGGTGGCGGAGGGGGCAGAGCTGCCGCTGACCCAGGAACAGGTCAGCCTGAGCGGGCATGCAATCGAGGTCCGGCTCTATGCCGAGAGCCCGGCCAAGGGATTCCTGCCGCGCACAGGCACCGCCCATCGCTGGCGGGTACCGGAGGGAGAGGGCGTACGTGTCGATGCCGGCCTGTCGGAGGGGCAGGAGATCACGCCGTTCTATGATCCGATGATCGCCAAGATCATGGCGCATGGACCGGACCGGGATACCGCGAGAATCCGCCTGGCGAATGCGTTGCGCCGGACCGAGTTGCTGGGACTGGAGACCAACAGGCGGTTTCTGATCGATGCGCTGGAGAATGCGACGTTCGCGGCGGGCGGCGCGACGACGGCCTTCATCGAGACGGAGTTTCCGAAGGCCAGTCTGGCCCGTGCGGAGGTGACCGATGCGGATCTGGCCCTGGCTGCGGTGATCCTGTTCCGCGACCATCTGGGGGACGTGCCGCCATCCTGGCAGGGCTGGCGCAGTTCCGGCCAGACACCCCGCAGTCCGATGGTGCTGGAGGTTGATGGGCAGAGCCACGAACTCTCCGTGATCTGGCATGGCGGACAGGACTACGAAGTGACTGCCGGGGAAGCTGCCGTTGCCTTCGGCGACTGCTGCTTTGGTGCCGGAGAAGTCGTCTGGCGGAACGATGGGGCCAGCCACAGGGCCATCTTCGCGATTGTCGATGACCGGCTGCACCTGCAGACCGCGACTGTCGATCTGATTGCGGAGGAAACCACCTGGCGGGACCGTGCGGCCGCGGCGGCTGACAGCGATGGCGCCATTGCGGCACCGATGAACGGGCGCGTGCTGAAGCTGCTCGCGAAAGTCGGGGATCAGGTCAGGAAAGGCCAGGTGGTCGCGATCCTGGAAGCCATGAAGATGGAGCATGAGATTGTCGCGGGTGCCTCCGGCAAGGTGGCTGAAGTGACGGTCGCGGAGGGCGCTCAGGTTGCCCCGCGCACCTTGCTGATGTCTGTCGATGCCGGGTGATTTCGCATAAGGGGGAACCCGGTTCCGGGCGACCGCATGGCCGGTGCCGTTGAAACGCATTGGTGAAATTTGATTAGCTTGCTAATGATTTCTCATGAGCACACGGGAAGACGAGATCAGGATCGGCTTTGCGCTGGCCATGGTGCGGATGTCGCGCCGCTGGCGGTGGAAGCTGGATCAGCGCCTGCGGGCGACCGGACTGACACAGGCGCGCTGGACGGCCTTGCTGCAGATCGCGCGCGGTGGTGACGGGATGCAGCAGACACAGCTTGCCGATCACATAGGTATCGAAGGACCGACCTTGGTGCGGCTGCTGAACAGCCTGGAGGCGGCTGACCTGATCCAGCGTCGTGCCGACCCGCGTGACCGCCGGGCCAAGACGGTTCATCTGACGGCGCGTGCGGTGCCGGTCCTGGCGGAGATCGAAGCCATCGCCGACGACCTCAGACAGGAAGTCACGGAAGGCTTCGCGCCGGATGAACTTGCGCGCTGTACGGAGATTTTCGACATCATGCGCGCGCGTCTCGACGGTGAGAGGTCGGGGGAACCGGCCCGGGGGAAGGCCGCATGAACGCGCCAACAACCCCGGAACTGACCATGGCGCCGCAGGGTGGCCGTCGCGAAGGCCGCCGTGGGCGACTGATCCGCTTCGGTATTCTGGCCGTGGTCCTCGGGGCCGGCCTCTGGTTCGGCGCCAAGTGGTTCCATGACCGCCAGGTGCATGTCTTCATCATCGATTCCCGGATTGCCTCCGACATGGTGACGATCAGCGCCCAGGAGGCCGGTCGGGTTGTCGATCTGCAGGTCGGGACCGGTGATCTGGTGCAGCCCGGTCAGGTGCTGGTCAGCATGGACAAGCGTACCGTGCGGCTGCGGATTGCCGAGGCCCGGGCGGAGATCGACCGGATCGTGGCACAGCGGGGACGGCTGGAAGCGGAGCGCAGCCTGATCATCCGGCGCAACAGTTCCGCGCTGAAGGTCGCGAAGGCCCATATCGACGTGGCGGTGGCGGCAGAGAACGCAGCCAGTGCCACCCGCGCCAGTGCCGAGACCGAACTGGATCGCGGTGAACAGCTGTTCCAGCGCAAGGTGATCGCGGCCCAGCGACTCGACGGGCTGCGCACCACCTTCACCAATGCCGACCGGCAGTTGCTTCAGGCCCGCGCCGCCGTGCGGGAGGCAGAGGCGGAACTGGGCGAAGTGGAGGCGGAAGAGATCCGGGTTGCGGTGATCGAGCAGGAACTCGGTGCCCTGACTGCGGAGGCGGCGGCACTGCAGGCCCGGCTGGAACAGCACGAGGTCCAGCTCTCCGATCTGGATATCATCAGTGGTATCAACGGCATCGTCGACCGGACGTTCGTGGAGGAAGGCGAGTATGTTCGGCCCGGCACGCGGCTGCTGATGCTGCATGACCCGGAGAATGTCTGGGTCGCGGCGAATGTGAAGGAAACCGAGATCAACCGCTTCGCGGTCGGCTCGACGGCCGCGATTACCGTGGATGCCTATCCCGATCTGAAGCTTTCCGGTCGCATCACCTGGATCGGCCCGGCGGCCACCAGCCAGTTTGCACTGCTGCCCAACCCGAACCCGTCGGGCAATTTCACCAAGGTGACGCAGCGGGTGCCGGTCCGTATCGACATTCAGGGGCCGCGGGCGCAATTGCGTCCGGGCATGATGGTTGAAGTCGCCATTGATACCGGTGAACCCGGTTCGGGTGATGCCGGAAACAACTGAGGTCCTATTCCGGCGCTTCGGTCCCGGCTATCGCTGGCTGGCCATGCTGACGGCCATGTCGACGACGATTTCCGCCGTGCTGGCCGCGACCATCGTCAATGTCGCCATTCCCGACATCATGGGCGCGTTCGGGATTGACCAGATCACGGCCCAGTGGCTCTCCACCGGATTTCTGGCCTCCATGACCGGAACGATGCTGCTGGTTGACTGGTGCATGAAGTCCTTTGGCCAGCGTGCGACGATGCTGTTCTGTCTGGGGCTGTTTCTCTTCGGCGGCCTGCTTGGCGGTCTCAGCACGTCCACTGATGCGCTGATTCTCAGCCGCATCCTGCAGGGTGCGGCGGCGGGTGTGATCCAGCCCATGGCCATGGTCTCGGTCTATCAGGTCTTCCCGCCGGAGAAGCGCGGCACGGCCATGGGGCTCTATGGCGTAGGCGTGGTCATGGCTCCGGCAGTGGGTCCGTTCATCGGTGGTCTGCTGGTGGATGGTTTCGGCTGGCGCTATGTCTTCTTCGCCGGGGTGCCCATGGCCATGATCGGCATCCTGTTGTCCTCGATCTTCATGCCATCGGGTGCCACGGCGGATGAGCGACCGAAGTTCGACTGGATCGGTTTCGGGCTGCTGGTGGGTTTCCTGATCAGCCTGCTGACCGCCTTCACGGACGGTCAGATCGACGGCTGGCAGGATACCTGGGTGATCAGTCGCTTTTTCCTGGCCGGTGCGGCCTTTGTCGTCTTCATCTGGTGGGAACGGGTGACACCGCTGCCCATGCTGCAGATCAACATCTTCCTGCAACCAGGTTTCATCGGAGCGGGAATCATCAGTTTCGTGCTGGGCGCGGGCCTTTTCGGCTCGACCTACCTGATCCCGCTGTTCGTGCAGACGATACAGGGGCTGACACCGACCCAGTCGGGCCTGCTTCTGGTTCCGGCTGGTCTTTCGATGATCTGCCTGATCCCGATCACCGGCCGGTTGGCGGACCGCTATGAACCGGGCTACATCACCGGCTTCGGACTGACCCTGTTTGCCCTTTCGTTCTACCTGCTGGCATCGGCGGACGTGAATACCGATTTCCTCACCCTGGCCGGGCTGATCATGATCAGCCGGATGGGCATGGGGTTCATCTTCCCCTCGCTGAGTGCCGGATCGCTGCGGCTGCTGCCGATGCATCTGCTGGCGCAGGGGTCATCGACCATGAACTTCACCCGCCAGCTTGGTGGTGCATTCGGCGTCAATCTGCTCGCCATCCTGCTGGACCAGCAGACAGGGTTTTTCCAGGACCTGCTGGCGGCGACGCAGGATCCCTCCAATCACGTGACGGAGGCCTATCTGGCGCAGATCGCCGAGATGGCCGCCGCCGCAGGCCTGTCCGATGTGCAGCAGGCGGCTGTCGCGACCGAGCATCTGAGCCGCGCAGTGCTGCTGCAGGCCAGTCAGCAGGGGTTCCACGTCTCATTTCAGGCCAGCGCCTTCAGTTTCCTGATTGCGCTGTTCGGTGCCTGGCACATGGTCAGGGGGCGCAAGCGTTCACAGGCGGCGGCTCCGGCTGCTGCCTGAAGCGTCAGGGTTTCGGCTTGTCGTCCCGGGTGTCCGGCCCGTCGTCCCCCGGTTCGGACGCGGGACTGGCTGGTTCTCCTGCTGTTTCAGCCTGTTCCCCTGACGCGGCCCCGGCTTCTGCCGCATGGGCATCTTCCGCCGTCCGTTCGTCATGCGTCGAGAGACCGGTATCCACTGGCAAAATGGTCATGCCTGCATTGGCGGCCTCCACGAAGTCACCTCTTTCTGTCTCCGGAACCGGGTCGCGTCGGCGGATGCGGAAGATGACGAACATGGCAAAGATCAGATGGACGGCTGCCGTGAAGTAGAACAGCCCGCCTGTCCCTGCCTGGGAAATCACGATGGACGCCATGATCGGGCCAACGACAGCGCCAGCGGCATAGGTCAGCAACAGACCGCTCGCCGCCTCGACGAAGCTCTTGCCTTCGACGAAGTCATTCGCGTGGGCGACACACAGGGAATAGAGCGGGAAGGCAAAGACGCCGAAGATGAAGCCGATGAGCATCAGCAGTGTCTCGCCACTTGCACCGAAGAAACCAAGGCCCAGCCCGGACAATGCCGCCAGCCCCGTGACGACAACGATCAAGCGTCTGCGGTCCATCCGGTCGGAAATCTTGCCCAGCGGATACTGGCCGACTGCGCCGCCAATGACCGCCACCGCGATGAAGATCGCCGCAAGTGCCGTATTGCTGGTGCCGCCCTGCGCCACCACAGGTGCCAGTGCCCAGAAGGCGCCGTTGGTGACGCCGACCACGAAACTGCCAACGAACCCGACCGGTGACAGGCGCAGCAGATACCCGATGCGGACCCCGATCTGCTCTGGCGGCTCGGGACTTTCCGACTTGGTCATGGCCACGGGAACAGCGGCCCAGGAGATGAGGATCGAGGCCAGCAGGAACAGCGGAAACCCTTCGGGACTGCCAAAGGCGATCATCAACTGGCCGATCGAGATCACCGTCAGGTTGATGGCGGTATAGACCGAGAAGACCAGGCCACGTGTTTCATTGGTGGACTTCTCGTTCAGCCAGCTCTCGATGACCATGAACAGGATAGCGACGCAGGCGCCGGAAAGCAGCCGGACGGCCCACCACACCATCGGCTCGACGACCAGCGCGTGGACAAGGGCGGAGGTCGAGGAAATGGCCACAACGGCGGCAAAGGTGCGGATATGGCCGACCCGCCGGATCAGGATCGCGCCCCGCCAGCAACCCAGCGCAAAGCCGACGAAATAGGCCGAACCCAGCACGCCGATCTCGACGGAACTGTAGGCTTCGAGCTGCGCGCGCATGGGCAGCAGGGTCGATTGCAGGCCATTGCCCATCAGCATGAAAGCGACACTGAGCAACAGGGCTGCTACAGGGGCAAGGGCGCGCAGCATGGTTCGTTCCTTCCAGAACTGACAGAGGGGCACACAAACAGATCATGCGCGGCATGGCAATTGCTTGATTGACCTGTGTTATCCTGATTCGCCTGCGGGCAGAAATACGGTGCCGTCACGCATTGGTGACGGGGGAGAGTTCGTTGCGTTTCATCCTCATGTTTCTGATTGTGTTCGTTGCCAACGCCGCCAACGCGGTGGAGGCGCCGCGCATCGTGCTCGCCTTCTACAACGACAATGGCGATGAACTGCGCGCCAACCCGCTGCACGTACTGGTCGAGATGCCGTTCAACCACCTGGGTCTGAAGTTGTCGTTTCACAATATCGCCGATCCGCTGCCTCTGGATGCGGTGACAGATCCCACCGTGGCAGGTGTGATCACCTGGTTCGACAATGGCGCGATCCCGCGCCCGGCAGCATTCCTGGACTGGCTGGAGGACATGGTCCTCGCAGGCAAGAAGTACGCGTCCTTCGGCGACATGGGCTTTCTGGGTTCTTCGGATGGCTCGCCAGTACCAACGCGTGCGCGCACCAACCGCTTTCTGGAACATGTCGGTCTGCGCATCCTGGGCGAATGGACGAATGTCACGTTTGACACCAAGGTCGTGAAACGGGATCCCGACATGGTGGATTTCGAACGGCCAATGGCGGGGAAGCTGCCGCCACACGAACGCTATGAGGCCGTGGCGGGTGTCGGTACATCTCACCTGCGTGTCCGGCGTCAGCAGGATGGATCGACCAGCGATGTGGTGATCACGTCACCCCGTGGCGGTTTCGTCGAGATCGGCTGGGCGTTCTATCGCGACCCGGTGTTCTTCCGCACGCAGTGGTACATCAATCCGTTTGCCTTTGTGCGCAGGATCTTCGGCACGGACAGCCTGCCGAAGCCGGACACGACGACGCTGAGCGGGCGCCGCATCTATTTCAGCCACATCGATGGTGACGGCTGGCGCAATGTCTCTCTGGTGAAGGGCTACCGGAAGGACCAGATCTATTCGTCACGAGTCGTGCTGGAACGGGCCATCGCGCCCTATCCCGACCTGCCGATCACGGTCGGGCCGATCGCCGCCGACCTGGACCCGGAATGGTCAGGTGATCCGGAGGCACAGCAGATCGCCCGGGAGATTTTCGCACTGCCGCAGGTGGAGGTCGGGCACCATACCTACAGCCATCCGTTCCAGTGGGGTTTCTTCGACGCGTACACGACCGAGAAGGAAGCGCCATTCGTTACCCTCTACAATCACCTCGACCGGGCCGCGTGGGGGGAGGATGTACTTGACAGTGACGCGGCCAAGCCGTCCGGGCTGCTGTCTGACGCCTATGACGTGCCGCGTGGATTCGGCAGCAAGCCGTTTGTCCTGGCGCGGGAGTTCGGTGAGGCCTCGCGGTATGTGGAGCAGTTCGCGCCGCCGGGCAAGAAGGCGGAGATCGTTCTCTGGTCAGGCAATACATCGCCCACACCACGCATGATCGCGGCCTCACGGCAGGCGGGGCTGCTGAACCTGAACGGCGGGGACTCGCGTTTTGACCCGGAATTCCCCTCCGTCAGCTATGTTCCGCCAGTGGGCCGGACCTTCGGCGGGCAGGTGCAGATCTTCGCCGTCAACAGCAACGAGAATACCTATACCGACCTCTGGACAGGCCGCTATTTCGGTTACCAGGACCTGATCCTGACCCTGCGCAATACCGAGAGCCCGCGGCGGCTGAAGGGCATCAACGTCTATTACCACATGTATTCGGCAGAGCGTCCTGCGGCGCTGCAGGCCCTGCTCAAGAACCTCGAATTCGCGCGCAGTCAGCGTATCGCGCCGGTCAAGGCGACTCACTACGCGCGGATCGGGGAGGGGTTCTACACCACCCGGTTCGACGTGCTGGGACCTGACCACTGGCGTGTGCTGGACCGGGGTCGGATGCAGACCATCCGCCATGACAATGCTGATGATCGGGCGGTGGATATGGCATCTGCCATCGGGGTTCTGGGCTATACCCGGTTTCAGGGCAATCTCTATGTCGCCCTGGATGAAGCGGTTGCCGAGCCGGAGTATCGTCTGATCGCACGCGCCGAGCCCCAGGCGAAGCCGTCACTGGTGGATGCGCGCTGGCATCTCTGGGCTCTGACCCGCGACGGCGAAGCGTTGCGCATGAAGGGGCAGGGTTTTGGCCATGGTGCCATGCAATGGCGTGGACTGCGCCCGGGCCAGTGGCAGGCCGTGGCAACCCTGCCGGACGGGACCTCAGTCAGCGATGAACAGACCGTCGGCTCGGATGGTGTGCTGATCACGGACCTGCCGACCCATGCCTACGAACCGGTCGACATCGTGATCCGCCCGGCGGAAGCGGGCTGACGGAACCGTGCGCCTGAACCTGATCCTGCTGGTCGTTGTTGTCATTCTGGGTGTGGGACTCAGCCTGTTGCTGATCCCCAGCCAGAAAGACGTGGCGCTGCTGCAACTGCGCTCGGACAAGGTGGATCTGGCGCGGGACACGTTGCAGGAAAGAATGGACGCAGGCGACACGTCTGTCGTGGTCGTGGCTTCGCTCGCCGATATTGCCTTGCATGATGGCGATATCGACAAGGCGATCCGGGTGATGGAAGCCTATCTCACCCGGCGACCGAAGGACGTCGGGGCGAAACGGAAACTGGCCGAATTCTATCGTTTCGCGCAACGCCAGGACGATTTCGTGCGGACGCTGGCAGAGGTTGTGGAGGCGCAGCACAAGCCGGAGGAGGAGCGGCAACTTGTCGATCTGTACCGCTATCGCGGTGATTACGCGAAGCTGCGGGGCAGTCTTGCGCAGCTGATTGACGACGGCAATGCCCGTCCCCCGGACTTCCTGGAGGCGGCGGAACTCGCGGCGGCGGATCAGGAGCCGCAGAAGGCTCTGGCGTTTCTGGAACGCATGTGGCGCAGCAATCCGACCTCGTTTGAAGTCCGCTCCGTCAAGCTCTACGCAATGATCGCAGGTTCCTATGGCGAAGAGGACAGGGCCGCGGACATCGTTGCCCGCTTCGCGGAGGCCAAGGGCAGCCAGGGTGCGATCATCCCGATCATTCGCGAAGCCGCTGAGCGTGAGCAGAATGCTCTGGGTATCCGCCTGCTGAGCGCATTCGAACAGCAGCTTCACCTTTCGCCGCAACTGCTTGTGTTCTGGGCGCGGATGCAGGACGGCCTGGATCGCACGACCGTGGCGCTGGAGCGTCTTGTGGCGCTGGACAGGCAAGACAAGCTGCCGGACCTTGCATTTCCGGTCTTCATCGACCTCGCCTTGCAGGGCCAGGAAGTTGATCTGCTGGAACAGGTGGCCCTGCGGCGCGACCTCTCCGGCCTGACGGATTTCCGGTTGCGTGCTCTCGGTGACGTCGCGGTGGCATTCCGCCGCCAGGCCCTGATGCAGAGGCTGTTGCAGGAGTTGCAGGCGCCGTTCCGTGCCGGGCACCCGGCGCTGATGGCTGAACTGCTGCTCGGCGTTGGCCGCCGCGATGATGCCATGGCCGAAGCGCAGCGGGCCGCAGACGAGGCGGAATTGCCGACGCACGAACAGTTCCGCCTGGCGCGCGCCTGGCTGAAGCTGGGCGAGGACCCGAAGGCAGCGCGTCTGCTGGATCAGATCGCGTCACGTCCTGATCTTGATGCGCCGATGATCCGGTCGCTGGCACAGCTCTACATCGGTACCGAGCGACTGCAAGCCGGACTGGCGGCTTTCAGCAGCCTGCGGCGAGACAATCCTTCTCCCGAAGCGGAAGCGGGTTGGGCCCGGCTCGCGGCGAAATCGGGCAGGGACAAGGCCCTGCTCGCCTGGTTGCAGCAACAGGGACTGGTCGACCGGGATGTGCTGACGGATATCGTCGCGCTTTCCACGCCGGGACTGGCACCGGTCTCGGCCCTGTTTGCCGCAGAGCGGTTGTTCCGCGACCATCCGGACCGGGAATCCCGTCGCCTCTATGGCCAGGCGCTGACCGCCAATGGGCGTGCCGGTCAGGCTCTTGCGGTTCTCGAGGTCCTGTTGCCAGGCAATGCCGAGGATGCCGAGACGTGGGTGGAGGCCCTGATCGCCGCCGACAGGAAAGCGGATGCCCTGGCGTTCCTGCAGGAACGCAGTGCCGACGCAGCGCTGCCGCCACAAATTGCCGATGATCTGATCACACTGGCCATTGATCAGGGGCAGTCAGCCGTCGCGTACGCAGAGCTGCAACGCCAGGACCCGACCCGGTTGCCGGGCGACACCGTCGCCTACCTGGCGGAGACCGCAGCGCTGGAGGGGCGATTTGAACTGATCGACAACATGCTTTCCACGCTTGGCCCGGCGTTTCTGGCCGCACGCCCCGTGACCGCCGCACGGATCGCCATTGCCCGCGGTGACCGGAAGGCGGCGGCCGAGTGGTTGGCCAGGGCCAGTGCCTTGCCCGACTTGCGGCTGAATGACCGGATCGATCTCGCACGGGTGCAGGCCGAACTTGGTGATCAGGCCGGGGCGCTGAAACGGCTGGAGGGTCTGGCGCGCGATCCTGATACGCCCGCCTGGGCGATTGGCAACCTTGCCGCACTCTATCTGGAACTGGACCGCGCCCGCGATGGTCTGGCGCTCATGCGATCCCTGGCCGAGCAACGGGCAGAGCCTCAGGTCCAGGCTGGATGGGCGCGGCTGGAAACCCGGGCCGGTGATCCGAGGCGGGTGCAGGACTGGCTGAAGCGAAACCGCGTCACGAACCGGCAATTGCTGGAGGATATCCATTTCCTGGCTGCGGAGAGCGGGGCCGAACCGCTGGCCTTCGATGCCGCGGCACGCCTGTACCAGCTTGAACAGGATGAACGCACCCGGCGCATCTATGCCAATTCCCTGATCGGACGTGGGCGGGCGGAGGAGGCGCTGCCGATCCTGAAGGAGTTGCTGCCCGGCACGCCGGAGGACGCAGAGGTCTATGTCGCCGCCTTGTCTGCGGCGGGGCGGAAGCCGCAGGCGCTGGCCTACCTGCAGGCCCGCTCAGCCGGTGAGCCGCAACCCCTGTTGCTTGCTGACGACCTGATGGCGCTGGCCATAGAACTGGACCAGCCGCAGATCGCCTTTGCCGAGGCGCGGCGGCAGAATCCGCGCCTGCTGCCGGAGGATACAGTTGCATCACTCGCCGAGAACGCGGCTGAGGAAGGTGACTTCGCGCTGATCGACTGGCTGCTGGCGGAAACCGGACCCGAATTCCTGGCGAAGCGACCTGCCATGGCCGCCCGCATCGCGGTGGCGCGTGGCGACAACAAGGCCGCGCGGGAATGGGTGGAGAAAGCTCTGGCTGTCGCCGATCCGCCGCTTGCGACGCGTCTTTCGATCGCGCGGACCCTGACCGATCTGGGGGAGAACACGCGCGCGTTGGCATTGCTGGAGACGGTGGCCCGTGATCCGGCGACACCGCCCTTTGCCATAGCCAATCTCGCCAACCTCTACCTCGAACTGGGCAAGGCGAAGGACGGATTGCCCCTGTTGCGTACCTTGCGGGCGCAACGTGACGCACCGCAGGTGCAGGAGGGATGGGCCCGGCTGGAGACACAGGCTGGCGAAGCCGGGCCGGTGCTTGCATGGCTGAAGTCCACGCCGCAGCCGGGACGCCAGGTGCTCTCCGATATCTATTACCTTGCCACACAGAGCGCGAAGCCGGACCTGGCTTTCGCGGCGGCAGAGAAGCTGCAAGCCCTGTATCCCGGAAACGAGGCATCGCTGGTCTGGGGGCAGGCGCTGACCAATGCCGGACGGGCAGAGGAGGCCGTGCCGATCCTGCGCGCGCTGCTGCCCGGGACGGCGGAGGTCCGCAGTGCCTATGTCGCGGCATTGGGGCGGGGCGGTGATCCGGCTGATCTGCGCAGTTTCGCGGAGTCCGCCCTGGCTGACCCGACCATGGATGCCGCGACGCGCGAAGGCCTGCTGTTCGCCCTGCTTGATGCCGGGCTTGGGGATGTGGCATTGCCGACCCTGCGCGATCTGGCACGGTCGGACCCGGCGCGGTGGGAGGAAGCCTATGTCCAGGCACTGCGCCTGGCAAAGGCGGACAAGGAGCGTGCCGACGTTCTGGTCCGGCGCCTGCGATCCGGTCTCCCGAAGGCCCAGCGTGACGCGTTGCTGTATGAATTGCTGGAAGTTGCCGGGCCGACCCGTGCCCTGCCTTTCCTTGAGACGGTTGCGCGGGCCGAACCCACTGGCCCATGGCCCCCGGTCTATGAGGAAGCCCTGGCCACTGCCGGACGGCGGGATGACCTGATTGTCTGGGTCACACGCCGGTCCATCGACAAGCGCCTGAAGGCACAGGATCGGCGCAATGCCGCCTTCCGTCTGCTTGATCTGGGGGCCAAGCCGGAAGCGGAACAGGCCTTCAGCCTGCTCGCACAGGATGCGCGCCCGGATTCGCCCGATGTGCAGCAACTGGTGTTCCTCTGGGGGCCACGCCCGCCCGAACGTGGGCTCGAATGGCTTTCCCGCCGGGCGCGCTCCGCCGGGACGGACCAGGATCGTGCGGCATGGCTGCAATTGCTGAACGATGTTGGTGCCACGGCGCGGACCATTGCACTTGTTGCCCCCAAGCCACCGGTGTCGGGGGCCGATCCGGTGCTCGCGCCCTATGTGAATGCGCTGATCGTGGAACGTGGTTTCGACGAGGTCGGACAGTTGCTCGGTCGCCTGATTCCATCGACCGACGATACCCGGCCCCTGTTGCAGATGGCCGATTGGGCGGAGCAGGCGGCAAAGCCGGATGTGGCTGTTCAGGCCTGGGACAAGCTGCTGGATCGCATCGGCGATGACCCGGACCGTCTGCTGCAGGCAGGTCGCAGCTTCACGTTCGCGGGCCGGGCAGAGAAGGCGGTGGAGGTTCTGGACAGATACTTCCGCGTCGCCGATGCCGAGCGACGCGCTGACCATCGCCCCTGGTACTACTACGGGCAGTCCCTGTCCGCCATGAATCGCCCGCAGGAGGGGCGGGCGGCCTATCGCGAGATGCTGAAACGCATCGCCGCGAAGCAGGAGAACGACTTCGAGACCCGGCGCAGGAAGGCAACCGGCCTCACCGCAATCGGCGCAGACGAGGAAGCGATAGCGGTCTATGAGGGACTTGTGGCGGAGCGTCCATCTGACCGGTCACTGCTTGCAGACTATGTCGCCATGCTGATCGAGACGGAACGTTTCGGGCGGGCGGAGCAACTGCTGCGTCAGAACTGATCCGCCTCACCGCAGCCGGTCGTGCAGTGCAGCTACATCCTTCAGATACGGCAATCTGGTGCGCGCGCGATGGACTCTCTGAATATCAAGAACTTCAGTGATTACAGTCTCTGACGCGCCTGCACGAGCCTGATCACCCCCGATCGGGTCAAGAATCACGCTTGATCCGGCATATTCGAGACCATTCTCGATTCCCGCATGATTGGCATAGACAATATGGGCGCCATTCTCGAAAGCCCGTGCCGGAATCACCCGTTCGGCGACCACGGACCACTGCGCGGCAAGGGCAGTGGGTGCCAGGATCACCTCCGCACCCGCCAGGGAGGCCGCGCGTGCTGCCTCCGGAAACTCGATGTCGTAGCAGATCAGCAGGGCCATGCGGATGCCGTCGAGATCGAACAGGGTCAGGCGGTCTCCGGCTGTGAAGTACCGGATTTCCGGACCGGGCGGAACAACGAGCTTTCGATGATTGGCGATCATGGCGCCATCGCGTCCGATACAGACTGCGCTGTTGTAGATCCGGCCCTCCGTCATTTCAGGGTAGCCATAGGCAACCGCGGTATCCGTGGCCCGCGCAATCTCCGCCACCCGCCGGGCAAAGGGCCCGTCGCGGCTCTCCGCCAGATCCGGGATACGGTCAGCGATGTGATAGCCGGACATGAACAGTTCCGGACAAAGCACCAGGCTGGCCTCTGTCTGCTGCATCACCTGATGCAGTCTGGTGAGCCTGGTCTGCGCCGTTGCCCCGGCCAGATCACACTGGAACACAGCGACCTTCATGGCAGATGCAGCAGGCGACCCAGCCCGTCCAGCCGGTCATTGACGCCGCCCAGCCGCAAGGTGTCCCACAGCATCGCCTGATTGCTGGCGATGACCGGCTTGCCCGCCTGTTCCTCCATCTGTTGCAGCACATCCATTGTGCGCAGGGCACCACAGGAAACGAAGATCGCGTCCGCGTCCGCGTCGGGCCGGTCCAGGGACAGGGCAAACTCCCGAATGAAGCCGGGGTCGACCCGTATCATGTCGCTGTCCTTCTCGAGGTTGAGTCCCTGGATGTCGAGCACGGTGAAGCCCGCCTGTGCCAGGTATTCGGCTTCCCGACTGTTGATCTCGTCCAGATATGGGGTTGCGACGACAATCCGGCGCGCGCGAACGGCGCGCAGGGCGCGGATGACGCCGGTGATCAGCGATGTGGGCGTCGCGTCCGGCGCACCGCGTTGCAGTTCGGCGAAGACCCGTTCCTCCCCGATCACCAGACTGCCGGACGTGCAGGCATAGCAGGCGACATCCAGTGATCCGTCCGGCAACAGGGTCGCTGCCGCGTCGGCCAGCAGGTCGGCCTGGGCGGAGAGCGTGGCATTGGTGATGGAATCGGGGATTGCCGCACGGGTGAAATGCATGCCGACCCCGTCCGGGGCGTGCCGCATCATGTCCTCTTCGATCGTCTGCTCCGTCGCCAGCAGCACGAAGCCGATCTTGGCGCGCGGATGGCGACCGGCGTCGAACCGGACATTCCGTGTCGCTGATGGATATTGCGTCATCCGTATCGCTCTCCCAACCTGTTGCAAGAGTTCCATGTGCCTGATCGCCTTGCCAGTTCCGATTGCGACCGCTGGTGTCGGCGGAAGGCCGATCGCGCGGAAGACCTGAGGGAGAAGCACCGATGCTGGAGCAGGCACGTCAGCGGACCATCGCGTTTCAGCAGCGGATGCGGGAGGAGGGGATCGGGGTTGCGGTCCTGACCGACGAAAGCTCGATTGCCTGGCTCGCCGGGTTCTGGGGCTATCTTTCGGTGGAATTCGGGCGGCCGACATTCCTGATCATTCGCCCGGACGAGGAACCGACGGTTCTGACCCCGCTGATGGAGAGCGAGATGGTCGGGGCCATGACCTGGGTCAGCCGGATCGAGACCTGGGAGGATGCGGGCGGCAATCGCTGGGAGAATGTGCTGGCGCGGGTGCTGGGGGACCGGCACCGGTCTGTGGCTGTGGAGGCGGCGACCCTGCCCGCCATCGTGCGCAACTGGTTCGATCAAAGCCTGCCGGACACCCATCTGGCCGACATTGCGCCGGTGCTGGGACCGATGCGGATGATCAAGTCACCGGAAGAGATCAGCGTCATGCGTCAGGCGGGCGAGATTGCCGGGGCGATGATGGCGGCGGCTGAAGGGGCGCTGGCGGCCGGTGCGCCGGAATACGAGGCCGCGCTGGCCGTCATCAATGCGGGGACACGGAAGGCAGCCGGTTTCCTGACCGCGCGGGGATGGGAGGCCTTCGTCTCCCCCATGATCCACAATCTGCAGGTCATGCAGTCCGGCCGCGACACGTCGATGGTCCACCGGCGGGCCAGTGTGAAGCCGCTCGCGGTGGGGGATCCGGTCTATTTCTGTTTCTGCAACATGGCGCAGTTCAAGCTCTACAAGCTGGGCTTTGACCGCATGTTCTTCGTCGATGAGGTGAGCGATGATGCGGCCCGCGTGCAGCAGGCCGCCATCGACGCGCAACAGGCCGCGATTGCGGCGATCCGGCCCGGCGTGACGGCAGAGTCCGTCGCAGAAGCGGCCAACGCCGTCTACAGCGAGCGCGGCTATGTCACCGGCTACCGGACAGGTCGCTCCATAGGCATGTCGTACCTGGAGGCCCCGGAACTGAAGGCAGGGGACAGGACCATCCTGCAGCCCGGCATGACCTTCGCCGTTGACGGGGGCATCAGCCTGGACGGCAGCCTGGGCGGACGCATCGGCGATTCCATCGTGGTGACGGCGGATGGCTGCGACTACCTGACCGACTACCCGCGCGAGATCATCATCGCGGGGAGCGGTCGGCGTAACCGAGCGTGACTCACGGCTAAGACTGAACCGTCACTGCTTGCCTCCCTCCTGCGGGGGAAGGGGCGTTCGTTCTTTGTGGACTGTGATGGTTTCAGGTCATGCGGCGGTGCGTTCCGCGCGCAGTTTCTCGGTCGCGGCAACGTCCAGGGCCAGTGACTCATCGTCACCGGATCCTGTCAGCACCACGCCATAGACGTCGCGTGCCCGTTCCGGGGTTTCGTAGCGTTCCAGAACGTCCCGCAGCACCTTGCGCGGGTCGCGGTCCATGGGACTGCCGTAGCCGCCGCCGCCGGAATGGTTGCCCCGCACCCGCTCGCCCTTCTGCAGTTGCACCTCGACGATGCTCGGCAGTTCCTCTTCCAGCCCGTTGGCGCTGACCTTGAAATGCTGGCAGGCGGACCCGGCATCCCCGCCCCGGACGCCCTTGGGCGCATAGACAGTGCCGTCGCAGGGCCAGAGCACATCCATCGGCAGTTCGGTCGGGCCGTAGGAGAGTTCCATTGCCGGAGCCCCACGCAGCCGCCCGGCACCGCCGCTGCCCGTCACGATGCGCAGGTACTGGAACTGCAGCGGATGTTTCAGTTCGTCGATTTCCACGGAGTCGCGATACATCAGCCCTGCGACCACCGGAATGCCATAGGTGATCCAGCCGTCCGCCACGGGACTGGCCGGGCCACCGGAACTGGCGATGATGAGCTGGTTCACGTAAGGCTCGTCCTCGGCCCGGTCGTCCTTGCCAGAGACAACGGCGAAGCCAGCCCCCATGCCGACACCGCCTTCCGCCAGGCCCGTCACCGATCTCCGCAAAGGCCGACTGGACGATGTTGATCAGCCGGTCGGCGACATTGGTGGTGGAGACGGAGCAACTGTGCGGGAACTTCGGTCGTCCGGCGATGGCGCCTTCCTTCAGGTGCAGCCGGATACGGCGGAAGGAGCCGGAATTGCGCGGCACCGTCGGGTCCAGCGAGTTGAAGACACCGGCGATGGTGGAGGCGGAGGCACAGGCCTCGCTCTCGTTCAGGCCGCAATCGACATTGTCGATGTTGTCGGTCAGATCCACGTCGATCATGCGGTCGTCGGGATCAATCCGGACCTCCACATTCAGCGGAATACCCTCCGGCAGCAGATCGCCGTAGGGGTCATGGGCACCGGAGTTCTTCAGGGTCGATTTCGGCAGCTTGGCGATGGCCTGGGCCATCCGCTCCTCCGAATAGTCGAACCAGTCGCGGATGAAGGCCTTGATGGTCTCCTTGCCGTATTTCTCGCAGAGTTCCTTCAGGCGGCGTTCGCCGATCCGGGCCGAGCCGATGCCTGCCAGATAGTCACCGTACCACTGTCCCGGCACGCGGATGCGGGACCGGCACATGCGCACCACGTCATCGATGTTGGTGTAGTCGCGCTGGATGCGGACAGCAGGGAAGATCAGGGCGCCTTCCTCATACTGGTCCTTGGCGCTGGCCATGTAGGTAGTGGGCAGCGAATTGCCGATGTCGGCCTGATGCGCCTTGGCAACGGCTGTGAACAGGTGCTCGCCTTCGAAGAACACGGGCACCAGGAAGGTATGGTCCGCCGCATGGGTATTGCCGGAATATGGATCGTTGTGCAGGTAGCAGTCGCCTTCACGGATATCATCATTGAAGTCCGTCATGGCCTTGGACTGCATGTGGCTGCCAAAGATGTGGATCGGCAGACCCTCAGCCGCGGCGAGCAACTGGTTGTCGCCGGTACAGATGGAGCAACTGAAATCCCGCGCGCTGTTGATGACCGCGGATCGCGCCGCCCGAAGCAGGGTGTTGGTCATTTCCCGGATGATCCCGTCAACGCGGTTGGCGATGATGGCAGTCATGTAGGAATCGAATTTCTCGTTCTTGGCTTCAGTCATGGGAGGGACTCCTTTCAGGCCACGTCGAGACGATAATTGCCAGCGGCGCTGACCGTTGCCGACATTCCGGGATAGACGACAAGCGTGGTCGTCGGCTCCTCGATGATCGCAGGTCCGCTGATGCGGTTGCCGGGTTCGATGTCCGATGCCTTGAAGATCGGGGTGGTCACCGGGGTCGCATCACCGAAGTAGCACTGGCGACTGACGGTCGGCTTTCCCGCCTCGGTCGTGCTGTCGATGGCCCCGGCGATGACCGGCGGCTCGGAAATCTGCACCACCAGCCGGACCTTCCAGGTCACGACCTCCACCGGGCTGCCTTCGTCGCGCACCGCGAAGACCCGTTCATGAACCTGATGGAAAGCCTCCACGAAGTTGTCGAGATCCTGTTGCGACCCGAACCGCGAGGTGCCGATGGGGGTGTCCAGTTCCCAGACCTGCGCCAGATACCTGGCCTCCGCGACATGTTCCAGCCGATAGCGGTCCCCGCCGCCGGGCAAGGTGCGCCGGAACGCCTCAAGCCGGTTCTCCAGTTCCTCCAGCGTCGCATTGACCGCCGCCATGTCGAAGCGGTTGGAGAGGGTGACAAGGCTTGTCGCCTCCTCCGCCACAATATCGGCGAACTGCATGCCCGATGCGGAAAGCGCGGAGGCAACCTTGGGCAGGATCACCCGGTTGCAGCCAAGCTCGCTGGCAATGGTCATGATGTTGACCCCTGCAGCGCCGCCGCCGGCGACGATGGTGCTCTCACGGGGGTTGAAGCCTTCGTTGATGGTGATGTCGCTGATCGCGCGCATCATCAGGTCACTTGCCAGTCCCATGATGCGGAAGGCGGTTTCCTCGACAGTATAGCCCGCCTGGTCTGCCACCCGTTTCACGGCTCGGCGCGCGGCCTCCACATCCAGTGTCATGCGGCCGCCAAGGAAGTAATCCGGATCGAAGTACCCAAGCACCACGGCGGCATCGGACACCGTCGGATCCTCACCACCGTTGCCGTAGCAGGCGGGACCCGGATCGGCGCCGGCCGACTGCGGGCCGACACGCATCAACCCGCCCTCGTCGACCCAGGCGATGGACCCGCCACCCGCACCGATGGAGCGCATGTCGACCGAGGAAACCCCCAGCAGGTCTCCGGTATAGAGACCACCCAGCCAGGTATCGCGGCTGAAGGTCAGTCGACCGTCGCGCACCAGCCCGACATCGAACGTCGTGCCGCCGGTATCGCAGATGATGACATTGTCGCCCATGGCCTCTGCCTGGGAGAAGGTGAGACCGGCAATGGGTGCCATCGCGGGGCCGGAGCCGATGGTATAGATCGGCTTCTGTACCAGTGCCTCGACATGGTTGCAGCCACCCGCCGTGGTGCTGACCAGGATCTCACCTGCATAGCCGGCTTCGCGCAGGTCCTGCTCCAGGCCGCGCAGATGTGACTGCATCAACGGCTTCAGGGAGGCGTCGATGGCGGTGGCGGAGGCGCGGCGATATTCGCGCACGATGGGGATCAGCTCATGCGACAGGGTGAACGGCACGTCGGGCATGATCTCCTGGATCATCGCGCCGATGGCAAGCTCATGCTCCGGATTGGCGATGGACCAGATCAGGCAGACGGCAATCGCCTCGAAACCGCGATCCCTGATGGTTTCCAGCGTGGCGCGGGCCTGTGTCTCGTTCAGTGGGGTCGTCACCTGCCCCTGTGCGCCGATACGCTCCGACATCTCGAACGTGTGGCGGCGCGGGATGTAGGGGTCGGGATATTCCTCCGTGAAGTCATGAGGATTGAACTTGCCGCCTTCCTTCAGCAGCAGGATATCGGGAAAGCCCTCCGTGGTGACAAAGGCGGTCTTGGCCACGGTCTTGGTGACAATGGCATTGGTTGCCCGCGTGGTGCCATAGATCAGCAGGTCGGCCTGTGCCAGCAGTTCGGCGAAGGTGATCCCGAGTTCGCTTGCCGCTGCCGAGATGGCTTCCTTCATGCCGACGGAAATCCGGTCCCGCGTCGTCAGCGCCTTGCCGATGGTCATGTGTCCCTGCGCGTCGGTCACGACCACGTCGGTAAATGTTCCCCCGGTATCCACGGAAATGCGATAGGCCAAGGTGCTCTCCATCCGTTCATGTGCTTGTGGGTGAAAGCTTACGGGCATGCTGGCCGGGCATGCTTCGACTGAGGCGCACCAATGATTGCCAATACGTGCTGCATCGCGATACCACGTTGTCGATGCAGGCTTCGTGGCTCGGTCAGCTTGTCGCCGCACCACCGCTGCCCCAGATTGTCGAGGCCATGACCATTCCGACACAAGCACCGCGCCCGATCGGTCATGCCCCTTGGCAGGAGCTGCTGCGCGGCGGGCATCTGCCGCGGTTCATCGTGCTTTGTCTGGGCGTCTGGCTGCATGCAGCGGATGCGCTGATGGTCGCGACCCTGATGCCGAGTGCAGTGATCGAGGTCGGGGGTGCCCCCTGGCTGGGCTGGACGCTGGCGCTCTACGAAATCGGTTCTGTCGTGGCCGGTGCAGCCACGGGCCTTCTGGCCGTCCGGATCGGATTGCGGCTGGCCATGTGCGGTTCCGCCAGCCTGTTCGCGCTTGGCTGCCTGGCAAGCGCGGCAGCCCCCGACATGGCGGTGATCCTGATCGGTCGGCTGGCGCAGGGGCTGGGCGGCGGGGCGCTTGTCGCCATCGTCTTCGTCGCGGCAGACCGGATGTTCCCGGACCGGCTGCTGCCCGTGGTGATGGCACTCATCTCTGCCATATGGGGTGCATCCGCCTTCTGTGGCCCATTGATCGGCGGTGTCTTCGCCAATGCCGGTCTCTGGCGCATGGGTTTCGTGGCCTTCGCGGTGCAGGCCTTCCTGCTGGTGTTGCTGGCCCTTCTGTTGCTGCGCGGCGACAAGCCAAGGCGGGACAACGCGGCATCCACCGGGGCCCCGGCGGTTCCCTGGTTGCGCCTGCTCTTGCTGTTGCTGGCCATTGTCGCCATCGCGACAGCAGGCACACTGGCATCGGGCCTTGCCTCGGTCAGCCTGATCCTCGTCGGCTTGCTTATGCTCGTGGCTTTCTTCCGGATCGACCGTCAGGGCGTTGTCCGGCTGTTTCCGCGCAATACCATCTTGATCGGCACACCCGTCGGCGGGGGTATCCTCTTCGTGCTGTTCTTCGCGACAGGAACAATCTCCTTCACGCTCTACGGGCCGCTGCTGGCGCAGATGCGTTTCGGCGTCTCGCCGCTGGTCGGCGGCTACCTCGTGGCCTCCGAGTCGGTCGCATGGACGCTTGCGGCGCTGGCGGTTTCAGGCCTGTCCGAGCGCCATGAGATGCGGGTCATCCGCTGCGGCGCGGCACTGATGACCGTGGGTGTCCTGGGGATGGCGGTGGCCCTGCCGCAGGGATCGATATGGAGCCTGCTGCCCCTGACCTTCTGCCTGGGCGCCGGGTTCGGTGCGGCATGGGCCTTCGTGTTGCGCCGCATCATCGCGTCAGCCCTGGAGGGGGATCGTGAGCGGGCTTCCGCGGCCGTGCCAACGACACAGATGATCGGCTATGGCCTGGGTGCCGCGCTTGCGGGTCTGTTTGCCAACATGGCCGGTTTCGCGGACGGGATCGACGCCGTGGATACCGCTGCGGTCGGGTTCTGGGTCTTCGCGGGTTTCGTGCCGGTTCTTGCCCTGGGCTGGCTGACCCTGCGCGGCATCTCGCGGTCCCCGGAAAGTGTATCGGCCGCCGCTGAATGACCGTCCGTTCGCCCGTCGCTGTCGGGGCGTATTGAGCACTTGCAATCCGCATCGGCTTTGCCTAGTTTCCGCCTCCGTCGCGGGGCGCATTGCCGGACCCGCCACAAGACCGGTGGGGCCATAGCTCAGTTGGGAGAGCGCTTGAATGGCATTCAAGAGGTCGGCGGTTCGATTCCGCCTGGCTCCACCATTTCTTCTCTGCAGACTCTGAGCAATCTGGATCGGCCTGTCCGGATCAGGCTGCGTCGGCCTTTCCGTGCTGACGTAACAGTGCTGCCGGCAGGACAATGACGGCCCGCGTACCCTTGCCCGGCGTGCTCTCGATCGACAGTTCTCCGCCGATCGCTGTCGCCAGGCCATTGGCGAGGGGCAGGCCCAGTCCCCAGCCTTCGGCCCTGCGCGAAATCCGTGCATCTTCCTGCTCGAAGGGGCGCAGCAGACGGGCGACAGTCGTTGCAGGCATGCCCACACCCGTGTCGGCCACACCGAAATGCAGGCGGCCCTGACCATCGACCTCGGCAATGAGCGTGATCCTGGCGTTGTCTCCCGCATATTTCAGCGCGTTTGTGAGAAGGTTGAGGATGATCTGCTGCAGCGCCCGAATATCGACCAGCGCATCCACATCGGGCAATTCGGCCACGACGATCCTGTCAGCCCCCTTGAGACGTTCCGCCATGCGGATCATCGTCATCCAGTCCTTCGCTGATTCCCGGATATTGACCCATTCAGGGTCCAGGTCGAACTTGCCTGCCTCCACCTTGTTCAGGTCAAGCAGGTCATTGATCAGGTCAAGCAACAGGCGTCCGCTCTTGCTGATGTCGTGGGCATATCCTTCGTAGCGTCGATCACCCAGGGGGCCGAATACCTTGTGGTCCAGCATCTCCGAGAAGCCGATGATCGCGTTCAGGGGGGTGCGGAGTTCGTGACTGACATTGGAGAGGAAGATGCTCTTGGCGGCATTGGCCTCTTCCATCTGCTGATGCGACAGGCGCAGCGCCGTGTTGGCCTCCTCCAGTTCCGATGCCCGCGCGAACTCGGCCCGTCGCAGCCTCGCGAGCCAGCTTCCGGCTGCGAACCCGAACAGGTGCGCAGTCATCAGGATCGAACTGACGGTGCCCAGTGTCTCGACCGGCGCATTCGCCAGCAGCCAGAAACCACCGGTGATGCAGGTGATGCCAACAAGGTTCAGGACGACACGCAGTCTTGCCGCCATTGGCAACATGACGTTGGCGATCATGACATACAGCGGGGCGCGGGCAGCGATCACGGTGATGTCCGCATGAAACAAATGGGTGAGCAACACCAGATCGGCGACGACGTAGATGGCGTACCAGAACAGGCAATGATCCATCGTCCGACAGGATGCTTTCAGGCGCACCAGCATGAACCAGACAACCGGAGAAATGGCGATCAGGGAACGCGTGGCCGTGACCCAGATGATATCCGGATGTGAAGTGGCGGCCAGATAGTCGAAAATGATGATTGGCCAGGACGCGATCATGATGATTGCGCCGAGCAGGATGGTCTGCCTGCGCTGGGCAGTGATGCTGGCCTGCCTGAACCGCTCTTCCCAGGCGCGGTCGCGGAACTCACCCGTCCAGAAGTTGTGCGCAGCTATGTCGCTGTTTCCCGGCCGCTGCATCGCTGGCAATCATGTCCCTGGTTTGAATGCGTGCCCTCGGCACGGCTCGACCATCCATTCTCGGCGGTTTTTGTTAATGTTGCGTATAGGACATGCCATACCGGCATGACATTGGCGGCGGCGAACTTTGCCCGCCCGGCGTTGCGTTGTATCGTCCTGGCTTGTCGGGGCATCGCCCCTGGTCAGATGTCTTGGGGTAGATGATGCAATTCGACGAATTGGTGCGCGCGCGCCGCAGTATCCGTGGCTACAAGGCCGATCCGGTGCCGCAGGCGCTGATCGAGGAAATCATCGAACTGGCGACCGGTGCGCCGTCTTCCATGAACACCCAGCCCTGGCATCTGCATGTCGTCACAGGGGAGCCGCTGGACCGGATCCGGCAGGGCAACAGCGAGCGGATGCTGGCCGGCATCAAGCCGCAACGCGAGATCCCGACACATGGGGAGTATGAGGGCGTGCACCGCCAGCGCCAGATCGACATCGCCGTGCAACTGTTCGAGGCGATGGGGATTGACCGCTATGACAAGGAACGGCGGCAGGACTGGGTGATGCGGGGCTTCCGCCAGTTCGATGCCCCTGTCTCGATTGTCGTGACCTACGACAAGGATCTGGACCCCGGCGCCACGATCGCGCATTTCGATCTGGGTGCGGTGACCTACGGACTGGTGCTGGCCGCCTGGACCCGCGGCCTGGGTGCGGTCATCAACGGGCAGGGCATCATGCAGTCGGCGGTGGTGCGTGAACATGCGCAGATACCCGACGATCAGGTGATCATGACCTGCGTCGCCATGGGATATCCGGATGAGGAATTCGCTGCAAATACGGTGAAGTCGGTCCGGCGTCCGGTTTCGGAAGTTGCCACCTTTGTCGGATTTGATGGTTGATCAGGGCATGAGCGGACTGTCCCGCCGGCAGGCGCGGCGGCCAGCGGTTGTTGCGCTGCATTACCAGAACGGGAATTGCCATCCCGACGGAAAGATCAGGGTCGGTATCGCCGACGACAGCGCCACGCGTGGGCAGTGATCGGCAAATGCCCGGCACCTGTTTGCCGCCGCACGCAGCGCATCCGTGCCGATCGTGCATGTCCGGCTTGCGGTGCCATCTGACTTTCTGGGCGTGGTGGCCAAGACGCAACTGATACGGGAATGGATCGATCTCGGGGCCTGGCGCGCAGGTGCCTGGGGCGTCGGCTTTCCCGATGGCTTGAACCCGTCGCCGGTGAAGCCGTCGTGTCCCATACCCGCAACAGTGGTTTCCACAATTCGACCCTGCAGGAAGTGCTGCTGGCTCTGGAAGTCCGGGATATCATCTGTTGCGGTGTGTCGACCGCCTATGCGGTCTAATCGACGGTACGGCACGGCTGTGATATCGGCTACCATGTCACCGTCGCCACAGACGCCCGCTCGATGGCGACAGAGGTTCAGCACACTGCCTCCCTTTCGGCCATGCAGGTGCTGGCCGAAATCCGCACAGTGGCCGACATCGCTGGTGAACTGGCCACTTTCTGACCCGGTTCTGCGGATGCACCCGCCCGTTGCATTGCCGTGGTCGGTGCGCTTCAGTCATTTTTGCGGACGGCAATTTCCACTCTTGATGGCGTTGTCTGCAGTACTGCTGTTTTGGGGTTGCATTTCTGCTTGCGCCCGATCAGCATATTGTTTGAAAGCAACAACTTAATTCAACTGTCTGAAACGCTGGCAAGGCTTCGGAACGGGATCTGGGGGAAATTGGGTGAGCAGTGACAATGAATATGGGTCACTTGCGCGTATCATGAACATGACCGTTCAGATCGTGACTGCCTATGTCGAGAAGAACGAGATCGGAGTTGATGGCCTCATTTCCCTGATAAACAACACCCAGTCGGTGCTTGCCGAGATCGAAGGCGGCGAAGCGCCGTCACGACAGGTGGTTCAGCAACCGGCCGTGCCGATAGAACAGTCGGTCAAGGACCAGTACCTGATCTGTCTTGAGGACGGGCGCAAGCTGAAGACACTCAGGCGGCATCTGCATGCGGCATATGGCATGACACCTGAGCAATACAGGGCAAAGTGGCTGCTGCCGCCCGATTACCCGATGGTCGCCCCGGCCTATTCTCGGCAGCGTTCCGAATTTGCCCGGAAGAGCGGTCTGGGGAAGAAGCCGGACGCCTGAATTCCGAATGCGAAGACTGCGCGCAAAGATTGTACGGACCTGTTTCCGACCGGCAAGTTTCCATCATCCGAAATACCGGTCTAGAATCCCCCATGGTCAGGCTGCGCCTCCGCCGCCGGACCCGGCGCAGGGAGATCAGAAGCATGTTGCTTGAGGGTTCATGCCATTGTCAGGCAGTTCGGTTCCAGGTTCGCTGCCCGCATCCCTACCCCTTCAATGTCTGTTACTGCGGCATCTGCCGAAAGACCGGCGGCGGCGGCGGTTCCGCGATCAATATCGGCGCGGAGGCTGACAGTCTCGACATCCTCCAGGGGGAAGAGTACCTGCGCAGCTATCACGCGCGCATTGAAGGTGAGGATGGAGCCGTTGTGCGGAGCAATGCGGAGCGGCGATTCTGCGGAACCTGCGGCAGCCACCTGTGGCTGTTCGATTCCAGATGGCCGGACCTGATCCACCCGCTGGCCAGCGCGATCGATACACCGCTGCCGGTTCCGCCGGAGCATACCCACCTCATGACCGATTTCAGGCCGGACTGGGTCATGTTCCGACCTGATCCGGGGGATCGCCAGCATGGCGGATATCCCGATGAATCAATCGCCGACTGGCATGGGCGTCTCGGGTTGACCAAAGGCGACTGAGCCTTACCAGCCGCCGCGGGTCATCCACTGGTCCAGCATGTCGATGCGGTCAGCGCCCCAGAAGAGCTCCCCATCGACAATCATGGTCGGGGCACCAAAGACACCCTTGTCGCCCACCGCTTCCTGCGTCAGTTCCCGCAGCCGGTCCCTGATGCCCTGATCGGCGATTGCCAATGCGGCCTGACCCGTGTCGATGCCGAGTTCGCCTGCGACCTGCAGCACGACCGCCTTGTCGCCGATGAAGCGGTTGTCCACGAAATAGGCGCGATAGATGGCATGCAGGAACGCCACCGCACGTGCTGGCTGGTGCCGGTCCAGCCAGATGAACAGCCGGGATGCGTCCTGCGCCGCTGCGGGGAAGGGGTCTGGCATTGTGAAGGGAATGTTCCACAGACGGGCCGAGCGGGCGAAGTCATGCGTGGAATAGCGTCCCTTGGCATCATAGTGGGTGAGGGGCTTGGTACCCTCCGCGCGGAACGCGATCCCCAGCAGGAAGGGCCGCCATGCAACGCGGTGCCCATGCTTCGCGGCCATGTCCTCGACCCGCTCCGACGCCAGATAGGCATAGGGGGAGGAGAAATCGAACCAGAACTCGACCTCTTTCACCATTGATCTGCTCCGTGTTGTCCGGATGTCGAGATAGCGGTCACTGCGGAACCGTCAATCCTTGATCATCTGCGGGAAGCAGTTGCACGTGTACTGGCCTGCTGAAATGCTGCGTCCATGTCGAGAATTGTCCTTGCCATTCTGGCCATGTTGCTGATGACGGGTACCGGTCATGCCGCTGATTGTCCGGTGGCCGATGCCGCGGATTTCAGCGCCAGTATCGAATGGCTGGAGCCTGAACTGATCCAGGACCAGGCATCCGCCGCGCTGCCTGCCAGCCGTCGGCGTGGCCAGGGGTTTCCCGGCGCCAACCGGCGCAAGCTTGGCTCCACCGAATCATCGCTGCACGTGCGGACAAGCCTTGTGGTTTCGGAACTTGCGGCAGATCGCGGCTGCTATGCCCTGTCGAGACTGGTGGTCAACATTGTGGCGGGTCCGGTCAGGATTTTTGTTGCCAGCGAACTGGACCCGGACAGTTGCCCCTATCGCGTGACCTTGGCGCATGAGGACAAGCACGTCGAGGTGTTCCGCGAAGCAGCGGAGAACCTGCTTGCCGAGCTGGAGAACGACATGCGCGTGCCGTCAATGCGCCAGGCGATTCCGGCGGAGACCATCCAGGTCGCCGTCGAACGGTTCCGGCAGGCCATCAATGTGCTGGTCGGCGATGCGCGGCGACGCGTCGATGCAGAGGCAACGCGACAGAACGGAGCGCTTGATACCCGCAGCGCCTATCGTGCGGAACAGGACAAGTGCCCGATGCGGGAATGGCACATTCCTTTCGAGTAGGCTGCTTTCGTCCTGTGACCCTCAGCCGTTTTCGAAGCCGTCCAGAAAGGCCGCCAGATTGGCGCCCAGTTCCTCGCACAGATAGCCGCCTTCCTGAATGATCGCCACCGGACCGGGGAAGGCGGAGATCGCAGCGCCCGCGCGCCGGAACCCCTCCGTCGTGATCTTCAGCACGCCGAGTGGATCATTCTCCTGCGGATCAAGGCCAAGTGACAACAGCAGGACTTCGGTCCCGTTCCGCTGCAGCTCTGTCAGGGCGTGGTCGATGGTCTGCAGCCAGCCTTCGTCGCCGGTGCCGGGCGCCTGCGGCAGGTTGAGATTGTATCCCAGGCCTTCACCGGCGCCCCGCTCCCCTGCGTAGCCCGCGAAGAAGGGATAGAAGTTGCTCGGGTCCGCGTGGATCGAAACGAAGTAGATGTCCTTGCGGTGATAGAAGATGCCCTGCGTGCCGTTGCCATGGTGAACGTCGATGTCCAGGATCGCCGCGCGGTGGCCCTGTTCCCGCACCCAGTCGGCCGCGATCGCGACATTGTTCAGGAAGCAGAAGCCACCAGCCTGATCATGATAGGCGTGGTGTCCCGGCGGGCGGCAGAGCGCGTAGCTGGGTGAACCGGTGCTGAGAACATCCGCGGCGGCGGTCACCGCACAGTCCGCAGCGGCCCGTGCCGCCTCCCACGTTCCGGCCCCGATGGGGCAGGCCGTGTCGGCCATGTGCCAGCCCGCCTGCCCGATGACATGCGCCGGATAGTGTTCCATGTGCCGCCCCGGATGCATGTTGGGAATGACCGACGGTGAGGGGTTGGGCAGCGCCTGCCAGCGTGTGTGGGCCGTTGCGAGGAACCGCAGGTAATCGACGCTGTGAATGGCGGCGATTGCGCTGTCGGGGGCAGGTTCGGGGGCGACGATCTCATGCCCAGCGCCACGCACTGCGGCAAAAAGCCGGTCGGCCCGTTCTGGACATTCGGGACTGGGGAGGACACGTCCGCTGGAGATGAACGACTCCGGCGCGTGCAGTTCCTGTTTCGGACTGTATATGACTTTCATGCGACGGATGTTGGACCAGACGGCTGGCCCCGGCAAGCCGTCGCTGGACCCGATCACAGGTGACAGGAGGCGAGTCGTTGCGGATCGTCGTACTCGGCGCGGGAATCATTGGTGTGACGACAGCCCATGCCCTTGCAGCCCGTGGCCATGCAGTCACCGTGGTCGATGCCGAGGCGGGACCGGCGAACGGAACCAGTCTTGCCAATGGTGCGCAGATCAGCCCGTCGGAGGCCGTGCCCTGGGCCTCACCCGGATCGCTGCACCTGGCGCTGCGCTGGATGGCGAGCGCCAATGCGCCGTTCCGGCTGAACCTGCGGGCAGACCCGAAGCAATGGGCCTGGCTGGCGCAGTTCGCCCGCAATTGCACGGACGGTCGCTGGCAAGCCAATGCACCGCCAATGGTCCGGCTGGCGGAGCACAGCCGTCACTGCCTGCAGACGCTGAACGAGAGCCATGACCTGAACTACCACCGCGAACAGCGCGGAATCCTGCGCGTCTATGATGGACCGGAGAAGGCGCGGGCCGAACTGGCTCACATCGGTCATGTCATGGAAGATCACGACGTGCCGCTGCAGTTGCTTGACCCGGACGGTTGCGCCGCGCTGGAGCCGGCCCTGGCCGATGCCGTGGCCAGTGGACGGGTCGGGGCCGGTATTCTGGCACCGACGGATGAAACCGGCGATGCGCATCAGTTTGCCATCGAACTGGCGCGTCATGCGGCAGAAGCCGGTGTCCGTTTCCGCTACGGGGAACGGGTCAGGTCGATCCGGTCATTCTGTGATCATGTCACGGGGGTCCGGACGGACAGGGACGAGATCCGTGCCGAGCGTGTGGTTGTGGCGCTGGGCATGGCCTCGGTTGATCTGATGCGCAGCCTCGGCGTGTCCCTGCCGATCTATCCGGTGAAAGGCTACTCCGCCACCGTGCCAGTGTCCGGTTCCAACCGGGCGCCACGGGTCAGCATCACCGATCAGGGCAACCGCTTCGTGGTCAGTCGGTTGGGGGACAACCTGCGGGTCGCGGGCAAGGCGGACATTGTTGGACACGACCGCGCCATTGATCCGCATCGGGCCGAGAATGTCCTCGATGACCTGTTCGGCCTGTTCCCGGAAGCGGGCGACCGCAGCCGCGCCACGGTCTGGTCCGGCCTGCGACCCATGACGCCCAGCGGCATTCCACTGATCGGGGCGAGCGACATGGAAGGCCTGTATCTCAACACAGGTCACGGCTCCCTGGGCTGGACCATGGCCGCCGGTTCCGCCGACCTGCTTGCTCACCTGATCGACGGCCAGCTCCCGAAGATCGACCCGGCCCCCTATGCGCCGGTTTCGCGCTGATCAGTGACTATGCCTTCGGCATCCCGAAGCAGTGCTCAGGGCCGGGGAAGGTGCGGGCGCGGACTTCGTCGGCGTAGGCGCTGACGGCGGTGCGGATGGTGTCGGAGGTTTCGGCGTAGCGCTTGACGAACTTCGGCATGTAGTCACTGGCCAGACCGATCAGATCGTTCACGACCAGGATCTGACCGTCACAGGCCGGTGAGGCACCGATGCCGATGGTGGGAATGGCGACGGTCTCCGTGATCTCCCGCGCCAGCGGCTCCACCGTCCCCTCGATCACCATGGCGAAGGCACCGGCGTCATTGACGGCCTGTGCATCCGCCATGACCTTCAGGGCCATCTCCGATTTTCTGCCCTGCGTGCGGAACCCGCCCATCATCGCGACCTTCTGCGGCATCAGACCGACATGAGCCAGCACTGGAATGCCACGCTCCGTCAGGAAACGGATGGTCTCCGCCATTTCCTGCCCGCCTTCCAGCTTCACGGCGGCGCAACCGGTTTCCTTCATCAGGCGCACTGCGTTGCGGCAGGCCACCTCCGGGCTTTCCTCGAAAGATCCGAAAGGCATGTCGATGACCACCAGCGCCCGTTTCGCGCCACGCATCACGGCCTGGCCGTGCATGATCATCATCTCCATGGTCACGCCCTGCGTGGTCGGCAGGCCATGGACCACCATGCCGAGGCTGTCGCCCACGAGAATGAAGTCCACGAGATCGTCAATGGCGCTGGCTGTCGGACAGTCATAGGCGGTCAGCGAAACAATCGGCGTGCCACCCTTGCGCGCCCGGATACCGGGTACGGTCATCGGCTTCTGGTCCGTCATTCGGGTTTCATCTCCACATCAGGGTCGATGCCTTCTTCCTCCAGCACCTGCCGGGCCAGTCGAAACGCCTCCACGCCAGCCGGGATGCCGCAATAGACCGCGACCTGCAGCAGCACTTCGCGAATCTCCACCAGGCTCGCACCATTCTTCAGCGCGCCCTTGAAATGCAGCTTGAATTCCTGCGGACGGTTCAGCGCCGACAGCATTGCCAGGTTGAGCAGGCTGCGGTCCCGGCGGCTCAGCCCCTCGCGACCCCAGGCTCCACCCCAGCAGTACTCTGTCACCATGTTCTGGAAGTCCTGGTTGAAGGCGTCGGCGGCGGCCATGGCGCGGTCGACATACTCGGCCCCCACCACCGACTTCCGGATTCCGAGTCCGGTCTCGAACAGGTCCTTGTCCATCGTGTCTCCCCCGGTTGGGTTTCAGTTCCGCCGTTCTTCCAGCGTGATGCCGGCGGCGTAGAGCTTGTCGATCGCATCGTCATCCAGACCGGCTTCGCGCAGGATGGCACGCCCGTCCACGCCGAAGTCTGGTGGTGTCGAGCGTACCGAGCCTGGTGTCCGGGACAGTTTCACGGGAATGCCGGTGCCCCGGTAGTTGCCCTTCGACACCACCATTTCCCGCGCCAGCGTATGCGGATGCACGGCAACCTCCGGGACGGTGAGGGCGGCACCGGCGGGCACGCCGCTGGAAAGCAGCTTCGTCGCCAGTTCCAGCCCGTCCCATTCCGCACACAGCGGCTCCAGGATTGCATCCAGTTCGGCGCGGTTCACGCTGCGGTCGGGATTGTGCAGGAAGCGTGCGTCCTTCGCGACTTCGGGTCGGCCAAGAATTTCCATCAGGCGCTGGAACTGCCTGTCGTTGCCCACTGCCAGGAACAGGTCGGCGCCCCGGGTTCGGAACAGATCGTAGGGATAGATGTTGGGATGCGCATTGCCGGTCAGCTTTGGCGCATTGCCTGACTGGAAGAAGTTCGGCGCGTGCGGATGCTGCATCGCCACACCGCAGTCGAACAGGCTGACATCGACATACTGGCCCTTGCCGGAGCGGCTGCGTTCCTGCAAGGCCGCAAGGATTCCAATGGCGGAATAGAGCCCGGTACCCAGGTCAACAAGCGGAATGCCAAGGCGAACCGCACCGCTGTCGGGGGAGCCATTGACCGAGATGAGACCGGTCCACGCCTGGATTGCGGCATCATATCCGGGCAGGCCCCCGAATGGGCCATCGGCCCCGAAACCGGAGATCCGGCAGTGCACCAGCTTCGGGAAACGCTTCGACAGCACCTCCTCGTATCCGATGCCCCATTTCTCCAGCGTGCCGGGCTTGAAGTTCTCCATCAGCACATCCGCGCCTTCCAGCAGCGTCATCAGGACCTCGCGGCCTTCCGCCTGTGCCAGATCAAGGCCGAGGCTGCGCTTGTTGCGATTGACGCCGGAGAAATAGGCTGAGAGTCCGTCCTGGAACGGCGGACCCCAGTCGCGGACCTCGTCCCCCTGCGGGGGCTCCAGCTTGACCACATCCGCCCCGTGATCGGCCAGGATCTGGGCGCAATATGGTCCACCCAGGACCCGCGTCAGGTCAATGATCCGAAGACCGTCGAGAGCGCCCATGTTTCCGCATCCTCCTCAAGGGGAATTCAGGTTGGCCCAGCGATAGGGGAAGGTCAAAGGGCTTGCAAGGGCCGGACGGCTGGTGACGATAGCCCATGCGGAAAACGCGACCGTGACGCAGGGGGAGACAGCGATGACCAGTGCCGAACCATTCCAGGTCTATGCCATCAAGTATGCTGAACGGGAGGCACGTCGGGGCGATCACTTCATCGGCGGCGATCCGCACGACGCCCCCATGGACATGGATTATTTTGTCTGGGCCCTGGTGCGCGGGGACAGGGTCTGGGTCGTCGATACCGGCTTCGACGTGCTGGACGCGGAACGGCGAAACCGTCGTCTGGTCAGAACCGTCAGGGAGGGGCTGGCCCTGATCGGCATCGAAAGCCACGACGTCCGGGACGTCATCGTCACCCATCTGCACTACGACCATATCGGTGGTCATGCACACTTCCCGAAGGCCCGGTTTCACCTGCAGGACAGCGAGATGTCCTATGCCACCGGTCGCCAGATGACCCGCCCGGCGATCAGCCACGCCTATACCGCCGATCATATCGCTGATCTGGTGCATCACGTGTTCCAGGGCCGCGTGGAGTTTCATGACGGGGACATGGAACTGGAACCCGGCCTGTCGATCCATCATGTCGGTGGCCATACCCAGGGGCTGCAGGTCGTGCGGGTCTGGACGCAGGTGGGCTGGATCGTCCTCGCCTCCGACGCCAGCCATTACTACGAGAACATGGAGGCCGACAGACCGTTCGTCATTGTCTTCAACCAGGGCGAGATGCTCGACGCCTTCCGTACCATGCGCCGTCTGGCAGACGACCCGGACTGCATCGTCCCCGGCCATGATCCAAGGGTCTTCGACCGCTATCCGGCAGTCGAGGGGCAGGAAGGCAAGGTCATCCGGCTGGACGTGAAACCGGCAAAGGGCTGAGACAGCGCTTCCGCCCGGACCGTTCCACTGTTTGATTGCGGCGCTGGTCCGTCATCTGATGGAACGGCCTAACCGCGGATACGAAGCCCGTGCCGCATCGCGCGGGCGACATTGGCGGGCAGGGCGGAGACCATGTCGCTGGTGCCCTGCGGCACGGTCGTGATCCCGGCGGACGGGATCACGCGCGCGAGGCCTAGGATCGATTCCATGCTGACATTCGCATCCTGCTTGCCCCATACAAGTGTCGTGCGGCAGCCGATATGTGCCAGCCGGTTGCCGACGCCCTCTCCGGACACGGGGCGATGCCCGGCATCCAGACCGGTCGGGGACAGCAGGAAGAGATGACTGAAACTGCCGGGCAGCGCGGCTGCCAGTTCGGCGGCCACAGCGGCGCCGGCGGCATGGCCTGACAGCATCGGCGACTTCAGCGCCGAAACGCTCAGCAGTTCCGCGACCAGCCGCTGGATCAGCGGGACATCGTTGATGGACCTGAACTCATTCATGACCGGTGCCGTGACAGCGAAATCGGCTGACAAGGCCGAGAGCAGCGCCATTTCCGCATCCGCGCCATCCACACCATGAACATGCAGCAGGGGATGCCCGCTGCTGTTCTCGCTGCGCAGGATCACCCGTTCCGTTCCATCGGGCAGTCTCACCGCCGAACGTTGCAGGCCAATCATGTCGACGCCTCCTTCGCTCGCCAGACGGTCTGGCGTGTCAATCCACGGCATCGCGAGTGGGTGTGATGTCTCCGTTGCATTCATAGTTGGAGATCATGTGCCATGCCGTCAACGGCGCTTGCCTGTCGCCGCGTTCGCGGTAGGATCGAATCATGAGCAATTCCGAACCCTTGCATATCCTCGATGCCACCGTTCTGAGCGACTGGATCGACTACAACGGCCACATGAATGTCGGCTACTACAACGTTGCCTTCGACAAGGCGACGGACGCCCTGTTCGATCATCTGGGCATCGGCATCGACTATGTACGCCAGACCAACAAGTCCTTCTTCACGCTGGAAACCCATGTCCATTACATGGGTGAGGTGCTGGAGGGTGCGCCGCTGCGCTATGATGTGCAGTTGCTGGACCATGACGCGAAACGGATCCATGCCTTCTTCCGCATGTACCATGCGACGGAGGGATTCCTGTCCGCCACATCCGAACAGATGTGCCTGCACGTGGATCTCGGTACGCGCCGTTCAGCCGAGATGCCCGACGCCATTCAGCAGAACGTGGCCCGTCTGGCCAAAACGCAGAAGGATCTTGCCTGGCCGGAACAGGCAGGTCAGGGCATGCGTATCCGTCGCAAGTCCTGATGCAGGGACCGGCGGCATGACCCCACGCGCGCCGGACAGGAACTGATGCTTGGTCCCCTGTTTCGCAATTCGTTCCGCGATTTTCGCCCCTTCCGTGATTTCGTTCCGCGGCACCAATTCTATCTGATCGGCATAGCCGTGATCGTCGGTCTTGCCGTCGGCTATGCCGCGATCCTGTTTCGCCTGGCGCTCAGCGCAACGCAGTTCGTCTTCTTTGGCGAGACATCGGAATATCTGGTAGCCGCAGTACAGGCACTTCCCTGGTGGCACGTCGTGCTGGCGCCGGCTGTTGGTGGGGTCATCCTGGCGCTGTTCCTGCGCTACATCATGCCGGGCGGGCGCCCGCAGGGGGTGCCTGATGTGATCGAGGCGGGTGTCTACAACGAAGGACGCATGTCGTTCCGTACTGGCCTCGGCGCGGCGGTCGCCAGCGTCATCTCCATCGGTGCAGGTGCCTCGACGGGGCGTGAGGGACCGTTGGTGCATCTGGG
>JARGNO010000015.1:0-23199 GCA_029213165.1 Minwuia sp. | reverse complement strand
CATTTCCGGCTCGGTCGGAAAACTGCTGAAGATGGATCGGCTGGACGGCCACACCCTGCTGGCCTGCGGCGTGGCCACCGGCGTCGCGGCTTCCTTCAACGCTCCCATCGCCGGGGTCATCTTCGCGCATGAGGTGGTGCTGGGGCATTATGCGCTGCGGGCACTCGCACCGGTCGTCGTGGCGTCCGTCATCGGTACCGTCGTGACCCGCATTCACATCGGCGACTTCCCGGCGTTCCTGATCCCGCAATACGACATCCTGAGTTTCTGGGAGTTTCCGGCCTTCATGCTGCTGGGCGTCGTCTGTGGAATCATGACCCTGATCTTCTTCTGGTCCGTCGGGTTCACGCGCGACGTGATCGAAGACGTGCTGAAGATTCCAGTGTTCTGGCGTCCGCCCATTGCGGGTCTGGCCGTAGGTTCCATCGCCCTGCTGTACCCGGAGGTTCTGGGCGTCGGGTACGAGGCGACAGACAATGCCCTGAAACAGCTCTATCCGTTGTCCCTGCTGATCCTGCTGGTTGCGGCCAAGATGGCGGCCACGTCGATCACGATCGCGGGTGGCTTTGGCGGTGGCGTCTTCTCGCCCGCGCTGTTCATCGGGGCCATGACCGGTGGCGCGTTCGGACTGATCGCGGCCCGTATCTTTCCCGAACTGGCAGCAGAGCACGGCCTCTACGCCATGGTCGGCATGGGTGCGGTCGCGGCGGCGATCCTGGGGGCGCCGATTTCCACCACGCTGATCGTGTTCGAGCTGACCGGTGACTATCGGGTCACCATCGCACTGATGGTTGGTGTCGTGCTGGCCACGGTGGTCTCGCGCCAGTTCCGCTACATCAGCTTCTTCCACTGGCAGCTGGCCCGCCGGGCCGTGGATCTGGTCTATGCCGACGAGGTGCTGATGCACGCGCAGACCGTCCGGCGCGTGGCTGCAGACGACTTCCTCGCCATCACCCCCGAGACCACTTTTGCCCAGTTGCGCGATCTGTACCGTGACAGCGAGGCGCTGGCGCATTTCATGGTGGATGCCGAGGGCAATCTGCTCGGCTGCCTGCAACCGAACGACATCAAGTACGCATTGCTGGACCCGCACCTGAACGAGATTGGCCGGGCGGTCGACATCTCGACGCCGACAACCGTTGTGCTGCATCAGGACATGCCGCTGGACGATGCGCTGAAGGCGTTCCGGGGCACGTCATTCCGGTTCCTGCCCGTTGTCCGTCACCCGGACGACCGGGAACTGGTCGGTGTCGTCTATTTCCGCGATCTGCTGGAGGCCCACAACAAGGCCCTCAAGGAAGCCCAGGACGAGACGCATTAGGTTTGCTGCTGACCCCGGCCGGTCCCTTCCGGCCACCCACGGCAGTAACCTCAATGGGTGGTCGGGAGAGGGCAGGCCGGGGTCAGCAATCATCTCATCATCAGCCGCGTTTCAGCTGCTTGGCCAGGGACCAGCGATGCACTTCCGACGGGCCGTCATAGACGCGGAAGGCGCGGACGTCGCGGAAGATGCGCTCCACCTCCGTATCCCGTGTGAGGCCGAGCCCGCCCAGCACCTGCAATGAGCGGTCGACGGTACGGTAGATCGCTTCGGAGCAGATGACCTTGGCCATGGAACTCTCGCGCCCGCCACGTTCGCCCTGGTCCAGCACCCATGCGGTGTGCCAGATGGTGAGGCGGGACTGCAGGATATCCATCTCGTTGTCGGCCAACTGGAATCCGACGCCTTCATGGTCGATCAGCGGCTTGCCGAAGGCCATGCGCTCGCGGGCGTAAGCGGTCGCAATGTCATGCGCCCGCCGCGCGGCACCCAGCCAGCGCATGCAGTGGGTCAGCCGGGCCGGTGCCAGACGGACCTGCGCGTAGCGAAAGCCCTTGCCGATCTCCCCCAGCACGGCATCACCGTCCACCCGCAGGTCATCTATGTCGACCTCAGCATGGCCACCGGTGAAGCTGGAATCCATCGTGTCGAGCACGCGAACGATCTTCACCGCCGGGTTCGGCAGCGGGGTCATGAACATGGATGCGCCGATGTTCTCCCCGTTCTCGTCGACCGTATTGGCCATGACGATGCCGATGGAGGCACCTTCCGCCCCGGTGATCAGCCACTTCCGGCCGGAGATGCGCCAGCCATTGCCGTCGGGCCGTGCCACCGTCTGCATGGCGGAGGGGTCGGAACCCGCACCGGGCGACGGCTCCGTCATAAGGAAGATGGAGCGCGCCGAACCGTCAGCCAGCGGCTTCAGGTACTGCTGTTTCTGCGCCTGCGTCCCCACGTGATCCAGCAGGTGCATGTTGCCTTCGTCCGGCGCAGCGATGTTCAGCGCCACCGGACCCAGCATGGAGTAGCCCGCAGCCTCGAAGATCACCGCCTTTGTCCGGTGGTCGGCGCCCATGCCGCCCCATTCGGTGGAGACGTGGGAACTGAGAAGCCCCTCCGCCTTCGCCAGGGCCACAAGTTCGTCACGCAGGTCCTCGGACGGCCCGTGCGCCCCGCGTCGGCTGTCCTTCTCGAACGGGATCACCTGCTCGGCGACGAACCGTGTCACGCGATCCTTCAGTTCCTGCTGCGCATCTGTCAGCGCGAAATCGATCATGCTTCTGTCTCCCCCAGATGTTTCGGGGCCATTCATCGTACAAGCCTGCCGCCAAGTAAATGGCGAGTGGTTCCCCTGACCGTCAATTGGTTCCATAGTGCGGCCAGGATCCGGCCCGATGCCGGAGCCTTGCCGCCACAGATGGGGAGAGACCTGATGATCTACGACATGCGCACCTATACCTGCCTGCCCGGTACTGTCCCGCTGCAGATGAAGCTGTGGATGGAACACGGCATGGCTGTGCAGAAGAAGCATCTGGGGGAGCCGGTGATGTATGGCGCGCCGGAGGTCGGCGAGTTGAACACCTACGTCCACGTCTGGGCCTATGACAGCCATGCGGACCGGGAGACGAAGCGCGCCGCCATGCAGGCCGACCCGGCCTGGGGCGCTTTTCTGAAGGCGTCGCGGGACGCAGGTTACATCACGGCCCAGCGCAATCAGGTGCTGGTCGCCGCGCCCTTCATGTCCCGCTGATCTGATCTGCCGCCAGAAACCCGCGACCTGACACCAGACCCGGAGCCGAAGTACCCATGCCCGAGACCTACGACCTGATCATCCGCGGCGGCACTGTCGTCAACCACGACGGCATCGGCCAGACGGACGTGGGTGTCCGCGACGGGCGCACTGCCTTCATCGGCGACCTGGGTCAGGCCGACGCCGGGGAAGTGATCGACGCCACCGGGCTGCACGTGCTGCCCGGTGTCATCGACAGCCAGGTGCATTTCCGGGAGCCGGGGGCGGAGCACAAGGAGAACCTGGAGGCCGGCATGGCCGGGGCGGCGCTGGGGGGTGTCACGGCGATCTTCGAGATGCCGAACACGAAGCCATCCACCACGACCGCCGATGCCATTCAGGACAAGCTGGACCGGGCAAAGGGGCGCGCGGCTGTCGATCATGCCTTCTATGTGGGTGCCGCCGCCGAGAACACGCGGGAACTGGCGGAACTGGAACTGCTGCCCGGTGTCTCCGGGGTGAAGATCTTCATGGGCGCGTCCACCGGCAATCTGCTGGTGCCCGACGACCCGTCCATTCTGGCCGTGCTGAAGAGCGGTCGTCGCCGCGTCGCCGTGCATTGCGAGGATGAACTGCGCATGAACGAGCGCGAGGGGCTGCGCGTCACCGGCGATCCGTCCAGCCATCCGGTCTGGCGCGATGCCGAAAGCGCCATCCGCGCCACCAGCCGCCTGCTCGCGCTGGCACGGCAGGCGGGGCGGCGCATCCATGTGCTGCATGTCACCACGGCGGAAGAAATGGTGCTGCTCGCCGCCCACAAGGACATTGCCACCGTCGAGGCGACACCGCAGCACCTGACCCTGGCCGGAGAGGAAGCCTATCCCGCCCTCGGTACCCTGGCGCAGATGAACCCGCCGATCCGCGATGCCGCCCACCGGGCCGGTCTCTGGCGCGGGCTGGCGCAGGGGGTTGTCGATGTCATCGGCTCCGACCACGCGCCGCACACGCGGGAGGAGAAGGCAAAGCCCTATCCCGCCAGCCCCTCCGGTATGCCCGGCGTGCAGACCCTGGTGCCGATCATGCTGGACCATGTGAACGCCGGACGGCTCAGCCTCACCCGTTTCATGGATCTGACCAGCGCCGGGCCGTCACGGGTCTTCGGCATGGCGGGGAAGGGGCGCTTGGCCATGGGCTATGACGCCGACTTCACCCTGGTGGACCTGAAACGGACCGAAACCATCACCCATGCCCGGATGGCGAACATCTCCGGCTGGACCCCCTTCGACGGCAAGTCCGTCACCGGCTGGCCCGTCATGACCCTGGTGCGCGGCCATACCGTGATGCGGGACGGCGCCCTGACCGGCCCGAAGATCGGCCAGCCCGTCCGCTTCCAGGAATGCCTCTGACCGCAGGCGCACGGTGCCGGGGGCGCCTCGGTCTCGAAGGCGTCAAACCGGGTCGCAGGCCACGGTTTCACCACAGTCCGACAAAGTCCGGAAAACCCCCAATCCCCCGCTTGACATCCCGCCCTGCCCTGACCAATATCCGCGCCGCCGTGGCGGGGTAGCTCAGCTGGTTAGAGCAGCGGAATCATAATCCGCGTGTCGGGGGTTCAAGTCCCTCTCCCGCTACCATTTTTCCTATATTCTTGAATGTCTTAGAAAGCGACTATGTGCCCTATCCGACACTCGGCTTTTCATGGGTATCGCACGGGTATCAAAACAATCGGGCAAGTCTCTGGAAACTCTCTCAATTACATGGCTGGATGCGTGGTTTGAAAATCCTCGTGCCGGTGGTCCGATTCCGCCCCCGTTCACCATAAAACCCAATACAATCAGATTCTTAGTTCAAAGATCGGTTTGAGCGTTGCTCCTAGTCTTTGGCTGGGCGTCCTATGGGTGCCAAATTCGCTTATATCGCATTGTGTAAACAGCAACGATGCAAATCTGGCTAGCCCATGACTACGTCTCGCTCTAATCTGAGGTGAATTTCAAAATAGTAACTCACGAGCAGAATGTATGTACGATCCCACATTTGGCAGCGCGGCACTTGCAAGGCACCTGAACAAAAGTGATTTCCTAAAGCAGCCTGCATTGAAGAACGAGGCCCACAAGGAAGCTGTAGTTACTCAGGCTGTCACTACAGCACGAAATGGTTTTTCCTCTCTGCCATTGACGCCCAATAACATGGCTGGCCGGACCATCTATCAGGTAAGTGATCTGGCGTGCGATCTGGTGCTACGAAAGGCTGCTCAGAACATTCGAAAAATTACAGCATCAAAACAGGGAAGTCGGGTCGAGATAGTGCGTCGCCTAAAGTTACTCTGTGAAGAAGGATTGCCGTTTACTGTTGCAAAGATGGACGTAAAAAATTTTTACCCGTCCGTTGATCAGGATTTTCTATCAAGCCAACTAAGAAATAGGCTTATGACTGCTCCAAGCACGAGGTCTGTTGTCAGGTCGTTGATCGAGCAATGCAAAGTCAACTCGGTGAACGGCTTGCCCCCGGGTTTGGCAATAAGCGCGGAACTTAGTGAATTTTACATGCAAGATTTTGACCAACAAATGCGGGAACAACTAAACGCACACTACTTTGCCCGGTATGTTGACGACATAGTACTGATCTTACCGGAATTGGACAATCCGAATTCGCTTAAGGTGAAGATCGAAGACGCTTTGCCTGCGGGGCTGAAATTGAATTTTTCAAAATCGAGAATTTATCAATTCAGTAATGCAAAGATGAAGACGCCAAATGTTGAGCACTGCTTCGACTACCTTGGGTTCAAGTTCAGTGTCTTTAATACTGACAAAGACAGGCCTGTTTCTCGTCGAGTTGAATTAGATATAGCGCCTTCAAAAATACGAAAAAACAAGACTCGAATTGTGAAGTCCCTCCTGCAATATTTGTCAGATGGGAACTATGATGATCTTACAGATCGCGTTCGCATTTTGACCTGTGGCTATCAGTTCTTTGATGAAAGGCAACAAAAGAAGCGGAGCGCGGGGCTGCAGCACACATACAGTCTTATCAACAGAAACGCACCGGCACTCGCCGAGCTTGATAAGTTTTTCTCGGGGATGGTTCTGTGCCGTTCAGGGGCGATTGGAGGGAGGCTCGCGCTGGCTCTGACAAACAGTCAAAGAAAAGAGCTTCTCAAGCACTCTTTCGTCAGCGGGTTCGCCAATCGCGTTCACTTCCGATTCAGTGCTGATCGGTTGGCCGACCTAATGGAGTGCTGGAAGTATGTCTAGGAAGAGGAAGTCACGGGTCAACCTAAACCGAGATGATAGGTGGCGTGTGGTACTCACAGACACGTCACCTTTCGAGGTGCCGATAATTGTCAGCAACGATGGTTTCTACAAAAATCTTCATGGTATGGCCAATAAATCAGCGCACTTCCAAGAAATGGTAAACGCCCTATTGCTGATGGACGACGGCAAGAGCTACACCGTTCCGCTAAGGTACAATATCGTCAAAGATTCTCGAAGCGTCAGAACCCTGAGCCTCTTGCATCCGAAGGGTCAGGTCATATTGGCTGATTTCTATCATAAGTACGAGGAGTTGATCTGCGAATATTCAGGACGCGGATCGTTCTCCATACGTGCGCCAAAGAAAGTTGGGAGTTCGTTTTTTGTACCATCGTCAGTACAGGATAAGAACCAATACAAGAATGCTACCGTCGATACGGCGGAGTTGGACAAACTGGTGCGAAACCCCGCAAGCTATTTTGCATATTCAGGATTTGAACGCCTTTACAAGTTCTTCGCTTCGAGTGATCACATTCGTTTAGAAAAAAAATTTCGATACCAGTTGTCGTTAGACATTAGCAAGTGTTTTGACAGCATTTACACTCACTCCATGGCTTGGGCGACTAAAAGCAAGGAAGAGGCCAAAGAAAATACGTTCGCGCTGAGTTTTGGCAATCAGTTTGACAAGGTAATGCAGAGGCTTAACCACAACGAAACTAGTGGTATTTGCATTGGCCCGGAGGCCAGTCGCATCTTTGCAGAAATTATTCTTTCCAAGGTAGATCAAAACGCACGCCAAAACCTTGAAGATAAAAACCCTCCCGTACGTGATGGCGTCGACTACGAGTGCAGGCGGTACGTGGACAACTACTATGTCTTCTCCAATGACCCTGCGACTGCTGAGCAGGTGGAGCACGAGCTATCAATCGCGTTGCGAGAGTACAATCTGCACCTGAACACTGGGAAAAGAGAGTTCGAGAAACGACCATTCTACTCGAAAAAATCTTTGGTAATCGACGAGATTAATAAATCCCTCGGCGCTCATTGGGAAAAGCTCTTTGAAGCTGTTCCCCTGTCAGCGGGCGGCACGAGGGCGTTGCTTCCGAAGTACATTTACAAATATCGGTCATTGTTTGGAAAGTTCACAAGAGAGGTTAAGGCAGCATGTTTCTCCTCCGATCTTGGTTACGATGCGGTCGCAAACTATGTTATTGGGGCCGTGCGCCGGAAGGCTATTGATATAGCTGACGGGTACATTGATCTTGTCGCGTTGAAAGACAGTCCTGTTGTTGATCGGGACTATCGTCAAATGTTCTTTTTTCTGCTAGATGTTGGGTTTTACTTTTTTACGCTTCACCCGACTGTTGCATCCTCGCTTCGCCTGTCTCACGCCATCGTGCGCGCTGCGCAGCATCTACAAGATCATGATCCCGAAGGTTTTGCGATTCTCAAGGAAGCCTCCCTTCGTTGGGCGTCACAATTAGCGAGGGCACCTAGCTTCGAAGGCTTGTTCTCAAAGAATTCTGTGATCCCAATCGAGATACTCAATATTCTGGTTAGTCTTCAACAATTTGGGGGCGATGGGCAATTGGAGCACGAGCTGATTGCGCTCGCCAAACTTGACAGACAGAGCCAAGGTTACTTCGAGTTGGTCGTAAAGCTATTCATCTATGGGGATCGGCCGGAGTTTACTGACCAGAGGAACGAAATTTGGGACTTTATCTGTAAGCGAGTTTCGTCAGAGAAGTACCTGAATCGGGATTCTGAAGCAGTGCATTTGTTTCTGGATTCCCTTGCTTGTCCCTATTTGGACAGGGCCAAGAGAGCTAAGTTGCTTCGGGCTTCATGGAACAAGATCGGTGCGAACTCCGGAAAAATCACTGGTGCCAAGGCCGAAGCGCTAATTGACGAAATCCAACAGCAGCATTGGTTTGTTCGCTGGGATGGTATCGACCTATTGAACATGATCGAAAAGAAAGAATTGAGCAGCGTCTACGCCTAGGATATTTAGAAGGTGGGTGCCAGCCACGTTTTTCCGCGATTCGTGTTGCGGTACAGACGGGCGATCAAACTGCGGTGTTCAGCCTTGCGTTGACCACATGGATCGTACAGTCCGCGTAAGAGGTCGTCTTGAGCAGCAATGCACACACTTACTGTGGCTGGCATCCTAGCCTGATTTTCAAAGTCACTTTTTGGGTTCGGCTGTACCAGTGATTGCAGCTCTGGCCTCCCTCTCAGCAGCAGACCCCTTCACCCACTGCCACGGAGTGCGCGGCTTCCTTGCCTTCGCCAGTTCGGGGTTGGCCTTGGCGTCGCTGACTGCGGCGCGCAGGCGTTCACGGGCCTCGCGTGGGTCGATTTTCAGTTCTTCACAGATGGTCTTGAGCGTCACGATGTCGGTCATTTCGATCTCCTTGGTTGCCGATGGAGATCGATAAGACGCGGGCCGGAGGCGTGTCAGGGATAATCCTAGTTGGGCTTGAACAATTCGGAAATGTCCACGCTCAGGGCTTCGGCGATGCGTTCGACCACCAGGATTGACGGGTTACGCTTTCCGGTCTCGACACCGCTCAGGTAGGTCTGGTGGACGCGCGCGCGATGGGCGACCTCCTCCTGCGAGAGTTCCTTCTCCCTTCGGATTCTTTGGATGTTTCTCGACACGCGCGATTGGACAGACATGCGCAGCATCGCGCATGGCGGTCACCGCCCAAACCATAGACTATAAGTCATATTCGACTTAGGCTGCTGGAGGGACTGAACCCACTGGCGATACCGAGCAATGAGTTTGGAAACAGGAGAGCGTGCGTCCTCAGACTTGACTCATAGTCTGTTAGACAGTGCAAAAGCGGTCCTGTCTCCGCCGGATCTCCTTCGTCCCGATGCAATTCTGGATTCCCTCGACCGGCAGTCTATATCCCATGGTGTGTATGGATGGTGGTTTGACGATTGCCTTCCCGTGGTGCCAAGGCAGAGATGTATTCAGCATCAGGGCAAGCACCTTCTCTATATCGGTATTGCGCCTCCCAAGGATCGACCAGAACGGCGGGGGACGGTCACACCGATGCGAAGGCGTCTTTGGCGGAATCACCTGCGAGGAACGGTGCGCATTTCGACCCTGCGACTGACACTCGCGGCCCTTTTGGAGCAGGAACTTCGATTGGTGTTCTGGCGAGACAAGCGGAACCGCGTACGCATGGACCGGCACCACGAGGCCAAGCTGACAGACTGGATCGATAAGCATGCCGCGATTTCGGTGATGCATCATGACGAGCCTTGGAGCATTGAGGAAACGCTGATCAGGAAAGGGTCACCATTGCCCCTCAATCTCAGCATGTCCGGACATCCATTCAGATCGACGTTGACCGACCTTCGACGCGCACTAGGCCGAGATTGATTGATCCTGCAATTAACCCCGAAGGTCGAGAGCTATACGCGTGCGCGGCCGCGTTGCATTGAGCCAGGAATGCCGGTGGGTGCCACGGCGCAGTCATACCAGCGATTCGCTGTCTGGCGCGCTGTGGGCTGCGTAGGCGGTCACTGACGATGCAAGTGTTCGTCCGCTGGCTGACGCTTGCGGTCAACCGCGCAGCCGGATGGGTCGAAGGGAGTGCCTGCACAGGTTCACGTGGTCCGGCCAGAAAACCCTGACGGCTGATTGTCCCCAGCCTTATTGCGTTGGTGTTGATCCAGCCAGTGAGGAGGCAAGACATGACAATTCGCGCAACGTGGGCGTTTGATGGCCAGACGAAGATCATCCTGGGCAACTGGCACAGGCTTTGGTGCCTGCTGTTCGGACCATTCTATTACCTGTTCAAGGGCATGATCCTTTGGTCGGTCTTCTCGTTCTTCACCTTGAACGGTCTTTGGATCGGCTTCCCGCTGGTCAATCGCGCAATCGTGCTGCGTCACTACCACCGCAAGGGTTGGGTCCAGGTATGACTGCCTGAGCAGTTTGCCACCCGAGTGGAACCCGGCGCGCCATGCCCAAATCGAGTGCGAGCGCGGACCGCATGAAAAGACTCAGCAATTTGGGTCCGGCTCGCACCCGACAGACTGTTAGATAGTCCGCGTGTCATTCCGAGACCTCGCGGCATCGTCCACGGTGGAACTGTCACAGGACGACCACGGGGGGAGGCGGGAGACGTTTTTTTGACGGCGCGCGCCCTGTGGACGGGCGAGGGCGCATATCGACTACCGAGGTTGTTGGCGATCAGCCGTCATTCACATGAATGCTGACCATCGATAACTTCGGTAACTCAGTAACCTAGCAGAGAGACATTGGTTATCTGGTTATCGAAGTTATCGCTGGTGTCGGGCTTTGTCAGCGGTGACGTACCGCCCTCGAGCCTGCTTATTGATTTCGCCTGCCCTTTGCATCTTGAGCAGCAGTTGCTTCACGTTGTTCTGCGGTTTGCCCAAGGTGTCAGCGATTTTCTTTGGTCCCAACGGTTCATCTGCGCTCTCCATAATACTGAGGATTGCCCTGCGTTCCTCTGACCGTCGCACATCGGCAGCATTACCCAGGACCTTCCATCTCCCGGCCACGAACTCGACGGCTTGCTCCATTTCTTCGATCTCGCGCCCTCGCCCGTAGAGCGTGACGCCTTGCTTCCCCCGTTGCAAAACGAAAGCAGCATCGACCGCACCCGTAAGCCCGGTAGTGCCGGAGATCATGTCAAACGGTTCGTCGCCCTGCATTTTGCGAAGGTGGTGAATGACAAGGATCGCAATCTCGAGTTCCCCCGCCATTTCCTGGAGAGGCGACAAAGCAGCGTAATCGGCATCATAACCCTCGCGCCGTCCTTGAGGACGTACGCCAGCAAATGTATCGATAATAACCAGCTTCGCATCTTTGGCTTTGATCCACTCGCGTAGCAGGCCAATCAGACCTTCATCTAACCGCGGCGCACTTGTTGCGAAGTATAGATCTCGAGGCCAGGTAGCTTCAGATCCATAAAGTTGCTGCATACGCCGTTGCAACCGACGATGATTGTCCTCCAATGCACAGTAGAGGACAGCGCCTTGCTGACATTCTACGACACCCAAGGCACGGCCCCCACTTGCCACAGCCATCGCAAAATCCAATGCCATGAAGGATTTTCCAATTTTCGGCTTACCCCCTAGCAGCGAAACGCCCTCGGAGAGATAGCCCTCAATGGCATAGCGGAGTGGGGGAAAGTTCTTCCTGCGCAGCACGCTCGCGCTGATAGTCCAAATGGATTTGCGAGATTGGTCATTCTTAGGCGGCCGAGCTGAGTATTTTCTGCGTTTGGATGGGTTTCGTGTGGTCTTCAAGTGCTTGGATGCTGTGCTGGGAAGCAAGGTTCTGTGTGTCATTGTGCTGCCCCCACTCTCGCAATTATGCGGGATATCTCGGTTTCCAGCGCGTTCTGGTCGTCGCCGTACTTGTCGCGGAAGTACGGGCTGGTCCAGATCACGCTGGCGATCTCGTCAAGCGTCGCTCCGGCCTCGTGCAGGCCCGCAACCATGGCAAAGATCCGACTGGATCGATCAACTGCCCGAACTTCGTTGTGCCTAACCAGTTGGCTTGTTGAGACGGTCAGTTTTGACCGATATTTCTTCCAAATAGCGAAGCGGTCGTGCGCGAGAGGGTTCATTTCCATTGCCCGAGGTACATAGGCTTCGCTTGAATCTTTCCCGGCAAGAGCATGAGGGCGGGCCGTGATCGGTCGTGGGTCGAAATGCAACAATGGAATGAACGGCATCCCTCGCTCTGGCTTGTGGTTGAACGATCCCGGCAACCGCAGCAGCTTGTTGGCCGCGCTGCCGCCTTTGTCGCCACCATGCCGATAGGTAAGTGACTTTGAGAAAGCCGAAGCCTGTATGGGCGTGTGCGGGCGGTCCCAGAACCACAGGGCCTGTGTGCGACCCGGCGAGGTTTGCCAAACGACAGACGGCTTCGGAACGAACGCGAATGGGTCAGCTTCGTCCACGTCGCACCAGCCGAGACGGGTCGTCTGAACACCATCCAGTTTCCTGCTAGGCTTCGCATAGATGTTGGGGCTGAAATACTGGTCGTAGTGATGACGGTCGTAGCGCCCGAGGAGCCTCTCGATCTTGCTGTCACCGCGTAGGACGATGAACCGGTCGACCATTTTTGAGGTCCCTTTGCGCCTGAAGCAGAGGTTCCCGAAAAACTCAAGATTGGTCGTCGCCGGCGCCAACCAGAGGTGACACAGGAATTCATGCTGATCTTGCCTGATGGCGCGCTCAGTAGCGTCATCGTTTCGAAGAGCTGGAAACTCGGTTCTTTTCATTTGTCTTCTCATCGTTTTGGCTTTCGGATTGGCGCACCACGATGCGCGCGCTGACGCGCGTGAATGACAAGTGGTGGCCGTTTGGGAGGGGTGCCGATCAGTAGTCGGCGTAATGGGTGCGAGCGCGCTCTGAGGCGCGTTCAGCGAGCCAGTCCTCGATTTCGGGTAGAAACCAGGCAACGCTGGTCCCGCCCATCCTGATACGCCTTGGGAAGCGCCCACGGGCCTCCCAGCGCAGCAGGGTCGTATTGCTGACGTTGATGCCCAGGCACTTCAGATCAGTGCGTGTAGCAAGGGTCTTTTGCCCGCTCGAAATGTTCATTTGTCTATTCCTTCTGCAAGTTGGGTTTGCGAAGGAGCGCTCCGACAGGAATGAAGATGGGGCAGATCGTTTCGCGTTGCGAGCGAAGGTCCTGAAAGCCTCAGTTCGATTTGGTTCGGGATTTTCTGATGTCATCGATAGCGATCTTGATTGGGCTATCGAGTTGTTCGTGTTCACCCGTCGTCTCGAGAAAAATGCGACGCACGAACTCGGGGACAATGCCGATCATCTCTCTTAGTTCGGGGTCCCAGTTTCCGCGCGACAATGGGAAGTCCGGGAAGAATTCATGCAGGTCGTGGAGTGCATCAAATACGATTGAAAACCGGAACTCGTCTGTGGACTTGATCCCTTGGTCCACATCAGTTTCCAGCGTCTTGATGAGTCCTTCAACCTGATCTCTCAATGCGTTCAGGCTGGACGAGAAGTCGTCTATATCTTGTGGCAGGTACGGTCCGCGACGGTCCAGAAGTTCACTCTCCCAGTGGACGAAATGTGGCTTGTTCTCATCCCCCAGCGCTTGTTCCAGCCTTTCTGCGGGGTGCAGGATGTTGCGTTCCAACCAAGTGATCCGCTGTGTCGCTGACATGTCGAATGGCGAAACGGTGAATGCAGTCGGCGTGAGCTCTAGGATTTGGCGCTTCGATTTTCCAGATGCACTGATCCTGTCCCAGAATTCTGGAAATTTTGGATTGCTGTTCAGGCGGAGAATGTTGCCGATTTCATTTCGGCAGTCTGTTCCGAATGGTTCCGGCGCATCGCTTTCAGGTGGTCGGCCCACTTCCCCAGTGCCTCGCGCTTCTCGTCGGCGTACGAGTAGACATTGTAGATAGCGGCCACGCCCGAGACCACACCCGTCTTGTGGTTCAACAGTGCTTCTGTGACCGGCTGGGGGACGCCCAGCATGGCCATGTTGGTGGACATCGTGCGCCGAAGATCATGGATGATCCAAGGTGCCGTATCTGCGGGCAGCGCCTTGTCGAGCCGATCCTTCAGGCGACCGAACCCAGAGACGGGCGATTTGCCTGTTGTTGTGAAGACGAAATCTGATCCAAGGAACCTCGGCACCCCACGCAGAACGGCAAGCATCTCGTCCGTGATTGGTACGGTGTGCTGGCGCCCGTTCTTGGCGCGCTGCGAAGGCAGCGTCCAAAGGCGTTTCTCGATGTCGAGTTCTGACCAGCGCATCTCGGCGACCTCGGTGCGTCTCTGGCCGCTCAGGATCAGAAGCTTCATGCAGTGCCCGAAAGGATAGCCCTCGGCATCACAGGCCGCCCACAGTGCCTGCAGCTCGTCGTCGGACAGCACCCGTTCACGTGAATTTTCCTTCGTCAGCGGCTTGAGGCCCACGATGGGAGAGCTATCGATCAATCCCCGGTTCACACACCAGCCCAGCAGGTGCTTGAGGTGTGCCAATGCCCGGTTGGCGCTAACGGGCGCGGTCACTTGGATACTGTCACAGGCTCGAACGACATCCTTCCGATGGATCTGATCAATCGGCTTACTGTGCAGAGTGGTGAACTTGCCCAGCAGTCGCGCCTTGTTTCTCCAGTCTCGGTTGTGAACCTTGGCGTGCTTCTCGATATACTCCGGGATCAGTTCTCCGAGCGTTGGTTTGCTCAGCGCTTCGATCTCGCTGCGATCCTCGAACCGCCCGGTCTCAACCTCGTAGAGAATCTGGCGAACGCGTTCGCGCGCCTCCGACAATGAGAACACACCGTACCGTCCGATGGTCAGTCGCCGCATCTTCCCGTTGAGGCGTTTGTGGAGGCAGAAGGTTTTGGTCCCGGAAGTGCTCACTCTCAGGACCAAACCCGGCATCAGCTCATCGCGGAAATCGAGGCGCTTCGCTGGGTCTGGCTTCTGGTTCTCGATGAATTTGGCAGTCAGTTTCCGTTTCATGTGTCCACGATAAGACGGGCGATCTCGCTTCGTCAGGGACAATCCTAGCTCGTTTGTAGGGAACTGGAGCGCGCGGAGGAGGAATGAGAAAGCAGTGATATCGCGCGGTCCTGCGGGTATCGCTCGGGTAGCAATTGGTATGTGCTTGAACGTTTTGGCGTGAGAGGTGTCGATGCAACGTGCGAAGCATGAAGTTTAACGATACCAATGATCTATGGGCAAAATGGGTAAGTATGAGGCGCCTTGATTGGATCATCAGGAAGAATCATAATCCGCGTGTCGGGGGTTCAAGTCCCTCTCCCGCTACCATTTTTCCTTGAAAGTGCTGGTGTTCGACTTTCCCGGATCGGCGATGTCTCGATCCAGTGACTGAACCAGCGCGGCCCGTCACCGCGCTGGTCCATTCGTGTCACTACTTGCCCTGCTTGCCAGGGGAGATCAGGGGTTTGCCTGCGTTGGAGTTGGCGGTGGCGAGAACCTTCGGCTTTTCCTGCTTCGGTTTCTTCGCTTCCTTGTTGCCACGCGTCTTGTTGCCCTTGGACATTTCAATGACTTCTTCTGTGTGCCGGAGGCTGGGTCAGCCGGATGGCTGGAGCTGTCGCGGCGGGGAGTTCACTTCGCCCGACAGATATGCGTATCGGTGAGCCCGGCGACAAGGTGCCGGGTGTACAGGTCGCGCAGGGTTAGGCGGAGGATTGCCAGATCGCCTGGGGTGACAGGACCGGTCACCGACACGTCCGCACGAAGAATGTCATCGGAAGGCCATCTCCTTACCGGCGCTCCGACCCGGGGCCGCTGCGTGACGCGTGGGCCTCGCTAGTTAGGATTGCGAATTATTCACAACAACTCTATGGTCCACCCCATGCGAAGGTCGTTGTAGGGCCATTCACTGTATTGGCACTGCGGAGATCGAGAGTGCAAAGTGATAGCGACATCCGGACATTGTACCTTGCGAACCGCGATGATCTTGTCGGCTACGCCTACCGCATTGTCGGGAACCGCGCAGATGCCGAGGATGTGGTTCAGGAAGCCTATCTTCGACTCGACCGGAGCCCTGAACAGCGCCTGATCGTGGAGCCGCTGGCCTATCTTTACCGCATCGTGCGCAATCTTTCGCTGGATGGTCATCGCCGAACGGAGCGGGAGCGACGCCGCGCCGGCCCGGATGCAGATGACGATACCGTTGCCGGTGTGGCAGCCGTGCATCCGTCGCCGGAGGCATTTGCCGTCGGGCGGGCGGAACTGCAGGTGTTCGCCCGGGCGCTCTCGGAACTGCCGGAGCGGAACCAGATCGCATTGCGACTGCATCGGATCGAGGGGCTGACGTTGCAACAGATCGGGAAACATCTGGGCGTTTCCGGTGTCCGCGCGCACCAACTGGTGAAGGAGGCGCTGCGCCATTGTGCCCGGCGACTGGACGATGAGACCTGAGCATCTACATTTCGCAACCCGAAAGCATTAACCTTCAGCCTGCTGAATCGTCTATCTGAACAAGAGCATTAGAGACGAAGAGCACCTGGCCCCAATCCCCAACGGAATCGCGATTCGATCAATGTCCGCAGAACGTCTCAACGACGATCCGTTGCTGGAGGAAGCCGCAGACTGGTTCCTGTACCATCAATCGGCACCAGACGACGCAAGATTGAATGCGCAGATCGCGTCGTGGCGTGGGCAGAGTGACCGGCACGAAGCCGCATGGCGGAGTATCGCGCGGGCCTGGGATGTTTCCGGTGTGCCCCTGTCCGCCTTGCCCCTGTCCGCCTTGCCCCTGTCTGCTGCGCCGGTGGCACGGCACAGGCGCCCGCGTCGGCTGCTGGCAGTCGCCTCGGCCCTTGCAGCCTGTCTGCTGCTGGTCTTCAGTCTGGTTCCCTCGCTTTCCTGGCAGTTGAGGGCCGATCATGTCACGGCAACGGGCGAAACCCGACAGGTCCCGCTGCCGGACGGGAGCAGGGCCTTTCTGGATTCCGGGAGCGCGGTGGCGATCGAATTCGACCAGGAACAGCGTCGGATACGGCTGCTGGGCGGTCAGGCGTTCTTTGACGTCACTCCCTCGTCCGTACCGTTTTCCGTGACGAGCGGTGACCTGACAGCGACGGCGCTCGGAACCGGATATGTCGTCGGCGCCGTCGGGCAGGAAACAGTGGTTGCCGTGCGGTCCGGCAAGGTCTCAGTCAGGATCGACGGTCAGGAGAAGAGTTTCCAACTGGGGCAGGGGGACCGGATCCGGCTGTCATCGACCGACGGTACAATTCGCCATGATCGGGTCGCTGCGGCCGATATTGCTGCCTGGCGGGAACATCGCCTGATCGTCCGTGGGGAGACGCTGGCGCAGGTCGCTGCGGCCATTGGGCGACATTACAAGGGCCTGATCTGGCTCCGTGTCCCGCAGGACAGTGGCAAGCGGATATCCGGTGTGTTCAATACCTCTGACCCGTCTGCCGCACTCCGCGCCGCAGCACTTGCGACCGGTGCGCGGGTTCGCGAGGTAACGCCGTATCTCTTGGTCGTTGAGCCTGAATGACCGCGGCTCTCCAAATTTCAGATCTCTCCTTAAAAATCGGTCGGACCGCTCGTCTCTTCTAAAAATGCGAATGAAACGCATTCGCAGATATTGGCGCGCGTACCGGATGGAGAGCGGTCTTGAAAATTGACAAGGGAATGCCCGCATGGGTGACGGCCTGTGCGCAGGGCGAGGTGCAGCGTCTGCGTCATCGCGCAATGCTGCTGGCAACCACATGCCTTGTTGCCATGGCACCTGTCGCCGGCACATCCGCCCAGGATCAGCCCGGCACATCCGCCCAGAATCAGCAAGGCGCGAATGCCGCCGAGGCAAGGCGTTCCGCGGAGGATGCGTCGCGGAACGGGACGGGCCATGCGACAACGCACCCGTTCAATATCCTGCCGGGGGAACTCGCGGACCGGCTTGCCGCTTTCGGGCAACAGTCAGGCCTGCAGGTCGTTGCTGACACAGAGGTCGTGGAGAACCGGAATACCGGGGGGGTCACCGGTGACCTGGCACCGGCGACAGCGCTGCGCCAACTGCTGGCCGGGACCGGTCTGGCCTTTCGCTTCGCCGATGAGGACACTGTTCTGATTGTCGCGTCTGCCGATCAGGGCCAGAGCGGTCCCTTGCGGCTGGGTCCGATCCTGGTGACGGGTGAGCGTGTCGAGCGTTCGGTTTTCGAGACCCCCAGTTTCGTCTCCGTCACGACCGCAGCGGACATGGAAGCCGACCCGACCATGCGTGACGTGGAGGATATCTACCACGGCATTCCGAATGTCACCGAGACTGGAACCGCCAGCGATGGTCCGACGATCCGGGGCATCGACACGACCGGACCACTGATCGGCGCGAATGCCTTTCTGGGCGGGTCGCGACCCCGTGCCACGATCACTGTCGATGGTCGCCCGTTGAGCTATTTCGAATACACGAACGGCACGGCCTCACTTTTCGACGTCGAGCGGGTGGAGGTCTTCAACGGACCACAGACGACATCCCAGGGCGTGAACTCGATCGCAGGTGCCACGCATGTCGTGACCGCGAACCCGACCTTCGAGACGGAAGCCCACGGTCAGGCGGAGTACGGCACCTTCGAGAACCGGCGACTTTCCGCTGCGGCCTCCGGACCGGTGATCGACGATGAACTTGCCGTCCGGTTCGCTGCTGACTTCCAGTCCAGGAAGTCGTTTGCCGAGGGAATACCGCCGATCCAGAATTTTGACGAAGATGAATTCAAGTACCTGACACTGCGCGGCAAGGTGCTTTGGGAGCCACTGGCCGTCGGGGAACTGTCGACGATGCTGACGGTGAGCTACAGCTCGATCTCGGAGCCACAGGTCGAGTTCATTGCGCCGCCGTTCGAGGACCTGCAGTTCGGGTCGGGAACATCTTCCGGTTTCACCTCAGACATACTTGCGGTGACGCATGATGCCAGTTTCGATTTCTCCCGGAACCTGACGTTCAGCAACCGGCTCACATTCGCCGACACGAACATCGAACGTTTTGCCGACAACCCGGCAGCGGGTGCGGCCCTGATCAAGCAGAAGGAGTACATCGAGGAGGCGACCCTTCACCTGAATGGTCTGGACGGTCGGCTTTCCGGTGTGCTGGGCACGTCGCTTCTGGTGACTGATGGCGAGGACGAGATCGACCTGACGGCATTCCTGGGTCTTGGCGCTTTCGAGGACGACCACGAGAGCGTCGGAGTCTTCGGTGAGGCCACCTACGCGGTGACCCCGCGTCTGGATGTCACCGCCGGGCTGCGATATCAGTACGATCATCAGCGCCGGGTAGGGTCGATCGGTGCATTCGCGCTCGATTTCGACGGGGCTTTCGATGCGTTCCTGCCCAAGCTGGCGGTCGGCTACGATGTTCAGGACAACATCCGGGTGGGTGCCCAGGTATCACGCGGCTTCAATCCCGGTGGGGTGACGATTTCATTCGTCACAGGCGCTGCGGATACATTCGATGAGGAGACTGTCTGGAACTATGAACTCTTCATGCGTTCCAGTTTTCTGGATGATCGCCTGCAGTTGAACGCCAACCTGTTCTATGCGGACTATTACGACTTTCAGCGAAGCGAGATCGTTCTGGTCGGCGCACAGCCACAGCTCGAGATCGCCAACGCCGACAGGGCGCGCAGCTATGGTCTGGAACTGAGTGCGCAATACCGGCCGATAGATGAACTGCGGCTGTTCGGTGGCCTGGGACTGCTGGATACGGAGATCACGGAGTTCGACAACGCAGTCGATCCAAATGTTGTCGGCAGGGAGTTTCCCCGCGCACCCCACCTCACCCTGGCGCTCGGCGCGGATTACGAAGCCGTTCGGGATCTCACGCTAGGTGCCCGAGCCCGGTTCTCCAGCGGGCATTTCAGCGACGCCGCCAATACGGACCAGTTCAAGGTCAATTCGCAGGCTGTCTTCGACTTCGTCGCGAGATACGAGATCGGGGGCGTCGAGCTCTATACCTATCTCGACAATGCCTTCAACACGGTGGGGCCGACTTCCAAGGTCAACCTGGGTGGCGGGACGGTTGGTACTGTCGTGACGCCACGGGAGTTCGGGGTCGGCATCAAGGCAAGGTTCTAGACCGTACCGCTGTTTGATTGCGGCACCGGCCCGCATCTCCGCCCGACCACCCATTCAGCATGATCCCGTGGGTTGCCGGGCGGGGAGCGGGCCGGTGTGATTCCATCATTCGATGGAACGATCCGGAACATTCCGTCGTCATGCGGACATCGCAGAGGTCCATCCTGCCGATTGGGCACCCATGGGGGATATCCCGCTGGGCAGCCGGATCTGAGAACTGGACCAGTCGCGGCATGGACCGGGTCGTGTGACTGCTGCCGTCAGCCCAATCTCTGCCCGACATGCCGATCTGGATCGCCTTGCCTGGACGGCCCCTGCCGGATCACCGGCAGACGGGAATGGCATGATCCGGAACAGTGACTGCCACTGATCAGCCGCGTGCAGGCCTCTACCGTCTCCGCCATGCCTTCGCATCAGTCTCCGGCCCGCACATCGTCTCCAGGACCTCGCATCATCCGTCGTGACGGCGGGGGATGGGCAACATCTGTGCACAGCCCATTTCCACCCAATGCGACTGTCGCGGGCCTGACAGCGAAACGATGCGGCCCCAGCCTGTCATACCGCAAGTCCGTGTTCAGGCCAGGCGACTGGCCGGTGTCGGGATCACTTCCACATCCACCCGCTGGCTGCTCTTGTCCGTGGAGACCGGCACTGCAGGTCCGCTTGCTCTGGCCTCCAGTGCAGCAACACGGTCTTCGAGAGCGGCCAGCCGCCGGGCAGTCTCGGCGTCGGCGACGTCGCCTTCGCCGGTAAGGCGCGCCAAAGTGGTCCGCAGACGGGAGACGAAGGCGGCGGCGCCAGCGGCCAGCCGGGCGGTGGAGGTGCGCAGGGCATCGGCAGTCCGGGTCAGCCAGATCGGGGAAATTGCTGCCAGCCGCCAGCCCAGTACGGTCAGGGCAGCCATCCACACGACCAGCCCCGCCCATGCGCCCGTCGCCACCAGCAGGATCCCCGGCACGACAAAGGCAACAAGCGCCAGACGTGGCCTGTGGCGTCGTGCAGTCGGTGGAAGGTCGAATACCCGTCTGCGCTTGGGGTCGGTCGAGGCCCGCCAGACCAGGGCTGCGAAACTCGCCATGATGGCGAGGAAGACACCGGACATGCTCATTCGGCTGCGCCTTGCATCAGGGCGGTCCGGGCCACCCGTACCTGCCGGGACCAGAACAGCAGCCCGAGGCCAAGCGCGAGCAGGACAAGATCAATCGCGAGCACCGTGCCATAGCCACGCGACAGCGCCTCGGCCCAGGCCGTACCCCCGGTCGCCATGCGCACGAAGGGCAGCGCGAGACAGCCAAAGGCGATTCCTGTCCCGAGCAACCGGCGGAGCCGCATGTCGTCACCCAGTACAAGCCCGAGAGCGACGGCCCCCGCCGCGCCGATCACGAAACCGGCCGGTGTCCACCAGAACGCATCCAGGGCTGCATGGGTCAGGAAGAAGGCGTAGGCCGACGTCAGCATTGCCAGTGGCAGTCCGTAACTGGTGACCGTGACCGCCCGTCCGAAACGACGCCACATTCTGCTGCCTTCCCGGCGGCGGACCCAGAGCCGCATGCCCGCCACCACGACAAAGGCGAGGGTGGTGCCGAGGCCGACCCATGCCGACTTCGACAGGGGACCGGCAAAATGGCCGAAATGCAGCGGGAACATCAGTCCGACGAGATCCGCGCCGAGGGACGGCTGCTTGCCGACGATGGGGGCGACCTTGATGAAGGCACCATCGACACCGCCATAGCGGATCTGCATCCGGTGCAACTGGCCGGCGGGGGCTTCGTGGAACGTCCTGATCTCGGCATTGGCCTGACCGTAGTTGGCGATGGTCATCAGGGAGACGGGCGTACCTGCCCGTGCTTCCGAATCGGCTATCACGGCGTTCAGATCGGCCACGGGCGCCTTCCGTTCGTCATGTGTTGCGGGCTGATCGACCAGTGTCCGCAGCATGGCCTCCTGATCGCCACCGAACGCCACCTTGGTCAGTATCGGGAAACCGACACTTCCGGCAAAGCTGAAGAATGCGCCGGTGAAGCCGAGCAGGAAGGCAAATGGCAGGGCCCAGCTTCCCGCCAGGACATGCCGGTCGCGCGCCGATGCCAGGCGTCCGCCGGGGCGCTCCGCAACGAACAGGTCGCGCAGCACGTGCCGGTGAATGATGAGCCCGGTCACGCCGGCACCCATTATGGCGAGCCCCAGCAGACCGGTGAGGATCCGCCCCCACGGTGCGGGCAGATAAAGCTGGACGTGCAGATCAACCAGGAAATGCTCCAGTGCGCTTTCGCCAAACGATTGGGGTTCATCAACCACGAATCCGTCACTGCGACTGGTCACATCACCGGTCTGCCGGTCGAGCACGAAGACAGTGCCAAGTTCGGCAATTTCGCCGGTCTCTGGGTGCTTGGCATGGGTGTGGGGAAAGACGGTCAGGTCTCCACGGGGCGTTGTGGCAATCAGCACCTCTTCGAGATAGCCCTTCGTGATCGGGCGAAGGGCGGTGCGTACAGGTTCGTCGATGCCTGGTGTGAGGTGTGTCGGACCGCGCGCGCCCCCCATCGACCAGACCGCGATCTCGTGAGCGAAGACGACCATGGTGCCGGTGACGATCACCGCATAGAGCAGCAGTCCCAGAAGCGTTCCGGACCAGCCGTGAATGGCATTGAGGCGCTTGAGTTGGCCTTGCGACAGAGATCTCATGATTATCCGGGCTCCCTTGTCCGACCTGGCGGTGATGCGCTCAGCCCGCCAACGCGGTTGCGATCAATGCGGCATTTGCCAGCAAGACGGCTGACATGACCGCCGTCCCGCGCGTCAGGTTCTCTTCGATGCATGAATAGGTGAATGCGACTGCCCAGAAGAGCGGCGCGAGGACCAGCGGGAAGACGATATTGTCGACACCGGCAGCACCGACCGGCACCCAGACAGGCATTCCGGCGAGAAAAACGAAGGCGACCAGCAAGGCCCCCGGACCAGCCAGAATCGTGCGGGTCAGCACGGGGTGCCTGTCGATGGCCGCGCCGGTTCGCGCGATATATGATTGCAAGCCCTGGGTCCGGGCCTGTGGTCCGGCGGGTTCGGTCTCTTCAGTGGCCGACAAGCCTCTCGCTCCCGATCTGTTGCACGCAGGGCGCAGTGCCCTTGAGCGATAGACGATCAGGCGACCCGGATTTACACCTCCGGGACCGGAATTTCTGCTCTGTGTGCGCGATGAATGGCAGGCAGGGGTGATGCGGAACCGCCGGATACCCTGTCCGGAACGTGGGCTAGATCTTTCCATCAAATGATGGAATCGCACCGGCCCGCTCCCCCCCCCGGCCACCCCC
>JARGNO010000014.1 GCA_029213165.1 Minwuia sp. | reverse complement strand
CGGCGGCGGGCCTGCACTTCCTGCTGCATCGCCTCGGTCTCGCCGAAGGCGTCGATGACATCCTGATCGGGGCGGACGAAGACCTGTTCGTGGTCTCCGTCGACGATGACCAGATCGCCTGAGTTGATCCGGTCCGTCGCCCCTGTACAGCCGCCGATTACGGGAATGTCCAATGCCCGGGCGACAATCGACATGTGGGAACCGACGCTGCCCTGCTCCAGTATCACGGCCCGCAGTTTGGTCTCGTCGAAGTCCAGCAGCTCCGCCGGGCCCATGTCCCGTGCCACCAGCACCACATCGTCCGGCAGATCCTGATCCAGCGCGTTCGCATCTGCATTCAGGCGATTGAACAGGCGGTTGGCCAGGTCATCCATGTCCGCCAGGCGCGCGCGGATATACGGGTCCGGGATCTTGCGGAATCGCGCCCGTGTCTGGTCGTGGGTGCGCTTGACAGCCGCCTCCGCGGTCAGGCCGGTGTCCACGGCTTCCCGCATCCGGCGCTGCCAGCCGGGATCATGCGCGAACAGGCGAAACGCCTCCATCACCGTGCGGGACTCGCCTGCCGCAATGGCTGGCTGGGACAGCATCTCGTCAATCTGGTCGTGGACATCACGAATGGCATTGTCCAGCCGGACGAGTTCCTCCTCCGGGTCATCGGCGACAGTCTGCCGTACCGTGATGTGCGGAGTGTGCAGGACGGCGTATCCCTTGGCGAACCCATCCGCCAGACTGTGCCCGGCCAGGCGCGTGGGGCGGCTGTTGCCGGCCACGGATTCTGCGGCTGTCTCAGGTGGGACAAGCGCGCCGGAAGCGATCATCTGGCCGAAGACCAGCGCCAGCATCTCCAGCGCTTCCTGTTCCTCGTCCTGGTAGTCACGTGCGCTGACGTTCTGCACCACAAGCACGCCCAGCACCCGGTCGGCATAGAGGATCGGCACGCCCATGAAGGACATGTAGGCGTCTTCGCCGGTTTCCGGTCGCGGTTCGAAAGCGGGGCTGGATCGCGCGTCGCGCAACCGCACTGGCAGGCTGGTTTCGGCCACGTGTCCGACAAGACCGACACCGGCCTCCATCCGGGTGATGCGGATTGCCTCGCGCCTCAGCCCTTCTGTTTCAAAGAGTTCCAGCGCCCCGTCTGCACGGCGAATGTAAACGGAGCAGACTTCTGCCACCATGTTGCGCGCGACCAGCCGCACCACCTCCGCCAGGCGGGCCTCGGGCGGCTCCGCCGACTGCATGATGGTTCTGAAGTCACTAAGAAGCTGTCGTGACTGCGCTGCCGCATCACGTTTCATCCGATTGCCCCCCACGGGCTGTCACGCGGCCATGGACTGTCCGCACATAACGGTCATTTCAGTCGCTGGCGTCTGATGCTTGTCCCACTCCTTCAATGCAACATCAAATGTGGTTTTCCGATGGCCGGTATCCGTTCAGGCCCCAAGTATCTTCCAGACGCCGGAAGATTGCAGCACTGGTGTTTCATCAACCCAAAGCCTGCCAGTCACGAAGACCAGGCTGCGGGTCTGGCGCACGATGTCGCCCTTGCCCTGCATCCAGACCCCTTCGCGCACGCCGGAAAGGAACTGGTTGTCCAGCTGGATGGTCGCCGTGGTGGCGCCGCCGATGGCATGGTGGATGGTGCGGCCAAGCAGGTGGTCCATGAAGCTCATCAGCATGCCGCCGTGCACCACACCGCGCTTGTTCAGGTGCTTCTCCGCGATCAGGACACCGTATGTGGAGTCTCCGCCAGCCTCGTCACGGACCCAGGTCGGGCCGATGTGACCGCTGAAAGGACCCTGACCCGTAACCTGAACGAACCCGTCCGGCACCAGATGCTGCATGTTTGCTGTCTCCGTTCGATTGAGTGATGCGCGTTCTTATCACGTGGTTCTCCTGATTGTCGCGGCAGCCTACGATGCGGTCATGATTCGTGCCCTTGCCCCGATGATCGACCGTCTGTGCGGTATCCTGCGAACCGGCGGGCATGACCATCCGTTAACGGTGCGGGTGCTATCCTCTCGTCCGCACGCCACCAGAGGGGAGGGCTCAGGACATGTTCGATCTGCCGGTACTGATCACGGAAACCGAGGCGGGGTTTCGTCTGGCCGTGATGGTGAACGAGGATGTTGTCATCTCCCGCAGCATGTCGCGCGCCGATCTGGAGCAGTTGAAGGTGCGCATCAACGCAGCCCTCGGCGACGAGGACAGGAACTTTGCCGACTGGGATTCCTGACACTTCTGTTCTCTTGCTGGGCCGGCATCGCCCCGTCGGTTGCCGAGCCGGCACATGCGATTTCAATGCATGACCAGCCAAGGTATCCGAAGGGCTTCAGTCATTTCGGCTATGTCAATCCAGCCGCGCCCAGGGGCGGCGCCCTGCGGCTTGCCGCGACGCAAGGAACGTTCGACAGCCTGAACCCCTTCATCTTCAAGGGACAGGCGGCGGAGGGCTGGCGTCTGGTTTTCGAGGCCCTGACCAAGCGATCGCAGGACGAGCCCTTCTCGCTCTATGGCCTGGTGGCGGAGACCATCGACATGGATCCGTCACGGCGCAGCATCGCCTTCACGCTGCACCCGGATGCCCGCTTCGCGGACGGGGAGCCGATCACGGCGGATGTTCTGCTCTGGTCATGGCAGACCCTGCGTGACAAGGGGCGTCCCAACCACCGGCTCTACTACCGGCAGGTGGCGCGGACGGAAGTGGATGGTCGCAAGGTCACGTTTCATCTCGGCAGCGGGGAGAACCGCGAACTGCCCCTGCTGATGGCCTTCATGCCGATCCTGCCGAAGCACTGGTTCGAGGCGAATGGCTTCGAGCGGACGACCCTGGACGCCATTCCCGGCAGCGGTCCCTATCGTGTGGCCGAACTGGAACAGGGACGCACCATCACCTATGCCCGCCGTGATGACTATTGGGGGCAAGATCTGGCGGTCAATCGCGGCGACAACAACTTCGACCTGGTCACCTATGAATTCTTCCGTGACCAGACGGCCCGGTTCGAGGCCCTGAAAGGCGGGCTCTACGATGTCCGCTTCGAGCTTGATCCGGCGCTGTGGGCGGAAGCGTACGACTTTCCCGCAGTGCGGGACGGGGACCTGAAGAAGCTGGAACTGCCGCTGGAGCGGCCTGTCGGTATGCGGGGCCTGGTCTTCAACAGCCGCAGACCCCTGTTTGCGGACCGCCGTGTCCGAAAGGCCCTGGGACTGGCCTTCGATTTCGACTGGGTCAACAGGAACCTGTTTCACGGCTCCTACGCGCGCAATGTCAGCTACTTCCAGAACAGCGATCTCGCCGCAGAAGGACCGCCGACGCCGGCGGAACTGGCGCTGTTGAAACCCTTTGCCGGAGAGGTGCCTGAAGCTGTCTTCGGTCCGGCAGTCACGCCGCAGCAGACAGATGGCCGGAGCGGCTTGCGCCGCAACCTGCGCCTGGCCCAGAAGCTGCTGGCGGAGGCAGGCTGGTCGGTCGGCCCGGATCAGGTGCTGCGTGACGCGGACGGTACTGCCTTCGCGTTCGAGATCCTGTTGCATGACCCGACGGACGAGAAGGTTGCGCTGAACTTTGCGCGGGGGCTGAAACGTCTGGGAGTTGTCGCAACTGCACGCACTGTCGACCCCTCGCAATACGAACGACGACGCCAGAGCTTCGACTACGACATGATCGTCAATCACTGGTACCAGTCGCTCAGTCCGGGTTCCGAGCAGTGGTATTATTGGGGGCAGGCGGCGGCGGAGCAGCCGGGAAGCCGCAACTATGCCGGTGTCAGCCTGCCCGCAGTCGATGCGATGGTGGGCGCCCTGACAGCAGCCAGAAGCCGGAACGAGCTGCGGACTGCTGCACGGGCGCTGGACCGATTGCTGCGGGCGAGCCATCTGGTCGTGCCGCTGTACTGGCAGCCGACCACACGCATGGCCGTCAGTGCCGACCTGCGTCGCCCCACGGTGGTCCCTGTTTACGGGCCGCTGCTGACGAGCTGGTGGCGGGAGGGTGAATGATGCGGCAGGCGCGTACGGAACTGACCGTCGAAACGAAGGGGCGGGGACTGCAGGAAATCACGCGGACCGTCACCGACTGGTGTCGCCAGACGGGTATCGCAGAAGGTCTGCTGACGGTCTTCATCCGTCACACATCCGCATCGCTGACCATTCAGGAGAATGCGGACCGGGATGTGCTGCATGACCTCAACCGCTTCCTCGACCGGCTGGTGCCGGACGACGTGTCACTCTATCGCCATGTCTCCGAAGGGGCGGACGACATGCCTGCCCATATCCGCAGTGCGCTGACCGCGACCAGCCTGAACATTCCCGTCGCTGACGGACGCCCCCTTTTCGGAACCTGGCAGGGGCTTTATGTCTGGGAGCATCGAACCCATCCGCATCGGCGACGGGTCGTCCTGCATCTGATCGGGGAATGATGGCCAGGGGAAACCAGATATCGGCCTGGCTGCTGGAACAGGGGCGCATGGCGGAAGACATGGTTGCGCTGCTGCGCGGCCTGATCCGGCAGATGCAGGCGGTCGGGATACCTGTCGCGCGCATGACCCTGGGGCAGCGTACCCTGCACCCCGAAATTGCCGCCGTTGGTTATTCCTGGAACGCTGACGAGGACGAAGTCCAGATCCGCAATGTCGGGCATGAGCTGCATCAGACCGTGGATTACCTTGTCAGCCCGGTGCGGGTCATCCTGGACGGTGGGGAACAGGTCCGATGCCGTCTGGAAGGCGACGACCCTGATCTGGAGTACGCCTTTCTGGAGCGTCTGATGGGGGAGGGGTTCACCGACTACATTGCCCTGCCGGTGCCGCTGACTGATGGCAGGCGCAACCCGATTTCCTTTGCCATTCAACGGGCAGGCGGGTTCACCGATGCGGATATTGCCGACATCCGCAGCTTCCTGCCGGTCTTCGGCCTGTTGAGCGAGATCCACAGCAGCAGACAACTGGCAAGCAACCTGCTGGATGTCTACCTAGGCCATGGCACGGGGGAGCGGGTGCTGGAGGGCGCGATCCGCCGGGGCTTCGCCCGGCGCATTCCGGCGGCGGTCTTCTTCTGCGACCTGCGCGGTTTCACGGCGATGTCGGAGAGGTTGCCGCGTGACTTCATCATCCATGTCCTGAATGACTATTTCGAAGCCGTCGGCGGCGCCATCGAGGCAGCCGGCGGCGAGATCCTGAAATTCATCGGCGATGCCGCACTCGCCATCTTTCCGGTGGGTGAGGCCGACAGCACGACAGGGGCGTGCAACCGGGCGCTGGATGCCGCCCTTGCCGCCATCGCGGCGCTGGAGAAGGTCAACACACGACGGAACGCGGAGGGCAAGGCGGATCTGGTCAGCAGTTTCGGGCTGCACGTCGGGGATGTCTTCTACGGCAATATCGGTGCCTCGGGCCGGCTGGATTTCACGGTGATCGGCCCCGCAGTGAACCGCGCGGCGCGCCTGGAAAAGCTGTCCGCCGACATGGCCGAGCCAATTCTGGTCACTTCAGCCTTCGCGGAGGCGGCCGACGGCGATTTCCGCTCCGTCGGCCACCATCCGCTGAAGGGTATCGAGGCCGAAGTGGAAGCCTTCGCCCCGATACGCTGATCCTTCGCTCAGGGCTCCACGAGCAGCGCGTCGATAAGGGGCCACGTATCCTCGCGCAGCGGCAGGGACTTGCGGGCCTCCAGGTCGAAATGGATGGTCGTGACCTCCAGGGTCGCTGCCAGTGCACCGGTCTCGGTATTTGTCATCCGGTGCATTCCAACCAGGGATGTGCGCCCGCGCTTGACGATACCGCTCTCGATGGCCAGAAGGCTGCCCACGACCTGTTCCGCCTTGTATTCGATGACATGTTTCACATCGACAAAGCCCAGCCGCTGCTCCCCCATCTCCGCCCACTTGTAGCCGCAGGCGGACAGCAGGTGTCCCGCTGCCTGATCGAAGAAATGGATGTAGTACATGACGTTCATGTGGCCCATGTGATCGCAGTGCCACGGATAGATCGTTCCCCGAAAAGTCTCCGTCCATCCAGCCATTGCCGGTCCTCCCCTGTAATTGAATCGCGCTGGCATTCTGGTTCATCCGCAGGGACAGGTCACCTGTGGAGCCGTCATGGCCATCATGAGGATGCCGGTTGGCCAGGGGGGGCTCAGGTGCTGTCGATGGGCAGCCAGGCGGTTGCCGCAAGCCCGCCCTCAGGCCTGTTGGCCAGTGCCAGGTCGCCGCCCAGCCGGCGGAAGACGTCGCGGGCCAGCGCCAGACCCAGCCCGGAGCCGCCGGTTTCCCGGTTCCGCGATGTTTCCAGCCGGTAGAACGGCTGGAAGACCTTGTCGAGTTCGGTCTCCGGCAGCCCGGGACCATTGTCGGCCAGGATCAGGATCGCGCGGCCATCCTGTTTCGACAGGCTGAGTGCGACTTCGCCGCCACCATATCGCAGCGCGTTCTCGATCAGGTTGCCCACCGCGCGTTTCAGCGCCACCGGGCGACCGTCCACGGGCAGGCGCTCCGGCCCGTCGAAACTGACCTGCCCGCCCTGGGCCGCCGCATCTTCCGACAGGTCGCGCAACAGTCCGGCCAGGTCGATGCGCCGGATGGCCTCGGTCGCCTGGTCCCCGCGAATGAAACCGAGTGCCTGGTCCACCATCTGCTGCATGTCGTCGATATCACTGACCGCGCGGTGCTGCTGGTCGGGGTCGTCAATGAATTCCGCCCGCAGGCGCAACCGCGTCAGGATTGTCTTCAGGTCGTGGCTGAGTGCCGCAAGCATCAGTGTCCGGTCGTCGATCAGCCGCTTGATCCGGGTCTGCATCCGGTTGAATGCCACGGCGGTCTTGCGCAATTCCCGCGACCCGCTCTCCGGCAAGGGCGGAGCGTCCACGTCGAGGCCGAGCCGGTCCGCGGCCTGGGCAAGTTCCCGCAGCGGACGTGTCGCCCGGCGCGCGGCCCAGATCGCAAAGACGATGATCAGCAGGCAGGTGAAGCCGATCCAGAAGGTCCCCCGGACGGCCCAGCGGAAGGCGAGGCGGTCGGTCGAGACCAGGAAGTGTACCCAGGTGCCGTCCTTCAGCGTGGTGGCGAAGATCAGTTTGCGGCGGCTCGGCAACAGGTCCGGCTCGGGCGGATGCTCCATCGAGCCTGCGCGATCCTGTTCGCCGCGCCCGAACCCGGAGCTGTCGTCGCGATGTCGGCTGTGGTCATGGTCGTCGTCATCGCGCGGCGGCACGATCACCATCGGGCGACCGCGCAGGGCGGGCAGGTTCCGGTCGACGAAGCGGCGGATACCACGCTGCATGTCGTCGTGAAGGTCGTGATCATGATCCGCGCCGGGTGGTGGTCCGGGGCGGATGCGCACACCCAGTGTCGGGCCCGAGATGACCCGCGCCAGATCCGGTCTGTCCGCCGGTGTGGTGCGGTCTAGCAGGATCACGATCTGCTCAGTCCGGCGGGCGGTGTGATCCAGCAGGCGGCGGGCTGTATCGGCGCGGTCCTTCGCATACCAGCCGATGGTGATGGCGAGCGCGATGGCCAGCAGCAGCATCAGCACCAGGGCAAGCCGTCCCGCGACGCCGCCGACATGCAGCCGGTTCAGGAGGCGGTGACGTCGCATGAAAAGTAATAGCCTCCGTGCCGAACTGTCTTGAACATGCGGGGGGACTTCGGATCCTCACCCAGCTTGCGGCGCAGACGGCTGAGGGCGACATCGATGGAGCGGTCGAACGGGCCAAGTGACCGGCCGGTGGTCAGGTCGGCCAGCTGGTCACGGCTGAGGATCTGCTGCGGACGTTCCGCGAATGCTTCCAGCATGTCGAACTCCCCGGATGTCAGCGTTACCAAGGTTCCCTCCGGATCGCGCAGTTCCCGCGCGGCGAGGTCGATCTGCCAGCCCTCGAATGTCAGCACACGCGGGCGGTCGCCGCTGCCGCCCTCCTGCTCTGCCGTGTCACCGGACCGGCGCAGTACGGCCCGGATGCGGGCCAGCAGTTCGCGCGGGTTGAACGGCTTGGGCAGATAGTCGTCGGCACCGACCTCCAGCCCCACGATCCTGTCCGCTTCCTCCCCCAGTGCGGTCAGCATGATGATGGGCGTCTTCACGCCGTTGCCGCGCAATCGGCGGCAGATTGCCAGGCCGTCTTCCCCGGGCATCATCAGGTCCAGGACCAGCAGGTCGAAGCGTCCGGCGGCAAGTCGCTGATCCATTTCCCGCCCGTCACGGGCCGTATCGACGCGCAGTTCGTGACGCACCAGAAACCGCGCCAGCAGGTCGCGGATCTCCCGGTCGTCATCAATGATCAGCAGGTGAGGTGTCCGTTGCATGCCTTTCAATATAAGGCCTGAAGCCCGTGGTCCGGCAGCTTTTCGTAACCGCTTGTAACCATCCGCCCCGGTGTTACCGACCGTTACCCAACGTTGCACCTGACGGGTCGAATGCGGTGCGCCAATGGCCCATGTCTGGGGGGCGCCGGGATGATCCGGCAGAAAGATCAACGGCCTCGGACAAGGAGAAGAGGAAATGAACAAGCGTCTCAAGATCATGCTGGTCAGCGCTGTGGCGGCCCTGGGTGTCACGGGTGGTGCGGCTGTACTGCACGCCCAGTCGAGCGATGGCTTCCGTCATCACGCCCGCATGGGCGGCCACCACGGCGGGATGCAGTTCGTCTGCACCCAGGGCGAGGACCGGCTGGAAGATGTCATCACCTTCGCCGACATCCGCCTCGGCATCCGCGACGACCAGCAGGCCGCATGGGATACCTTCGCCGCGTCGGTCCGTGACGGTGGCAAGGAACTGCTGACCACTTGTGACAGGATGGACGTGCTGCGTGGCGGCACCGCGCCGGAGCGGCTGGCCGAAATGGAAGAGCTGATGGAAAAGGCGCTGGGCTCGCTGAAGCAGATCCGTACCTCCTTCGATCCGCTCTACGCGGTGCTGGATGAAGACCAGAAGGCCACCCTGGAACGCCTGACCCGCCACCGCCGCGGCCACCATGGCCATGGCGACGATGGTGTTGACCGGGACGACATGCCCCGCAAGGGCTGATCGGTTCCCGGCGACAGTGATTGAAGGGCCTCCTTTCCAGGAACGGAAATGGGGTCCTTCTGCCTGTTCACGTTGCAGTGGGCGGGTGCGGCTCCCTGACCGGACGGGACGATCTACCCGGTACGCTTCGCGGAGACATGAAGGCTGATGCCCTCCTTGGATTCGAGATATGAAAGGACCGCGAACAGGTTGTCGGCACGGGGATTCCCGTCGGGGCCGAGCATCCGCATCAGACTCTTCGGATTGCGCTGAACCCCTTGCCCCAATGCTTCGAATCCGACAGTTGCATTGACATAGTCTCGCAGGACGATCTTTCCGGCATCAACGTCACCGGCAAGGAACGCATCCACAGCCTCGCGCAGCAGGCCAACACGAAATTCAGGGTCACGCGATGTGCGCGCCATGACTGTGGTGCGAAAATCTCTCGCAAGAGGCATGGCTACCTATTTCCTGTCCCGTCGCGCCAGATAATCCGACCAGAATGCCCGTGCGCGGGAAATGCCGGTTTGTTGGCGGCGCTTCGTTCCACCGTTCAGCAGGATCACTATTCTTGCACCATCCTGCCCGCTTCCATTCTCGCGAGCACCGTGCAGACCTTAAGCGCAGCCGGACCTACTCCTCGTCCGGGTTCCGCAGCAGGACCTCGCGCTTGCCCTTGTGGTCCGGCTCCGAGACCATGCCCTGGGCCTCCATCTCGTCGATGATGCCGGCGGCACGGTTGTAGCCGATCTTGAGCTGGCGCTGGATGAAGCTGGTGGAGGCCTTGCCGGCGCGGGCGACGATCTCCACGGCCTCGTCGAACATGGGCTCGTCGATGGAGCCGCCGCTGGCCGTGAAGCCTTCGTCTTCCTCGTCGTCGCGGGTGACTTCCTCCAGGTATTCCGGGCGGCCTGTCTTGGCGATCCACTTGGCGATGCGCTCCACGTCACTGTCGGAGACGAAGGGACCATGCACGCGCAGCAGCTTGGTGCCGTTCGGCTGATAGAGCATGTCGCCCTGCCCCAGCAGTTGCTCCGCGCCCTGTTCGCCCAGGATCGTCCGGCTGTCGATCTTGGAGGTGACGGAGAAGCTGATGCGGGTGGGGAAGTTGGCCTTGATCGTGCCGGTGATGACATCGACGGAGGGGCGCTGCGTTGCCATGATCAGGTGAATGCCGGCGGCACGGGCCATCTGGGCAAGGCGCTGGATCGCGCCTTCGATGTCCTTGCCCGCGACCAGCATCAGGTCGGCCATCTCGTCGACGATGATGACGATCTGCGGCATGGGCGAGGAGTCGAGTTCCACATCCTCGAACACCGCCTCGCTGCTCTCCGGGTCGAAGCCGGTCTGCACCCGCTTGGTCAGGCTCTCGCCTGCCGCGGTGGCCTTGGCCAGCCGGTCGTTGAAGGCGGCGATGTTGCGCACATTCAGTTCCGACATGCGGCGATAGCGCTGCTCCATCTCCTTCACCGCCCATTTCAGGGCGACAACCGCCTTTTTCGGATCGGTGACCACCGGGGTCAGCAGATGCGGAATGCCTTCGTAGACGGACAGTTCCAGCATCTTCGGATCGATCATGATCATGCGGCACTGTTCGGGGCGCAGGCGGTAGAGCAGGGACAGGATCATGGTGTTCACGGCCACCGACTTGCCGGAGCCTGTGGTGCCCGCGATCAGCAGATGCGGCATCCGCGCCAGATCGGCGAAGACCGGCGACCCGCCGATGTCCTTGCCCAGCGCCATGGTCAGGGTACCGGGGCCGGTATGGAACTTCTCGCCGGTCAGCATCTCCCGGAAATAGACAACTTCCCGGGTGCTGTTGGGCAGTTCGATGCCCAGCGCATCGCGGCCCGGCACCACCGCAACACGGGCGGAAATGGCGCTCATGGAGCGCGCAATGTCATCGGCAAGGCCAATGACACGCGATGACTTGGTGCCCGGTGCGGGTTTCAGTTCGTAAAGGGTGACAACGGGTCCGGCGCGCACATCGGTGATCTCGCCCTTGACGCCGAAATCGTCGAGGACGCTTTCCAGCATCCGCGCATTGGCCTGCAGTTCCTCATCGCTCTCCCGCTCCGGATAGTCGGCGGCGGTGGGTTCATACAGCAGGGAAAGCGGCGGCAGCAGATCGCCCTCGTCCTCCAGATCCGGTTCGGGCTCCAGATCAAGCTCCGGTTCCGCCTTGCGATCCTTCTGCACCGGCTTTGGCGGCGATTTCCGTTTCGGTTTCGCCGCCGGGGCGGGAGCCTGCTTCGGACTGTCGGCGGATGGCCTGATCCTTGGCTCGGCCCGTTCCTCCGCATCGTCCTGCGGTGCCCGCCGCAGACGGGGCAGGCTGATCCGGGGCAGGTGAACCCGGGGCAGGCGCGGCAGCGACCAGGACCGTGTCTTGCGCGGTGTGGCAGGCCTGCTGCTGCGGGCGAAGACCCTTGCGAATGCCCAGCCGAACGGTGCGCCGAACCAGTGCAGCGGAATTGCCGAGGCCGCGACCAGCAGACCAAGGCCCAGCACCGCAAGTCCGGCGGCAATCGCGCTATGGCCCAGCGGCGGCAATTCAGGGATCATCAGGACCAGTGTCGCGACCCAGGTGCCGGTCAGGCCGCCCGCGACCAGCGGGGCCAGTGCCATGTCCGATGCCGCCAGTGCGAAGCCGCTTGCCGCCAGAATACCGCCTGTGACCCATGCGAGCGCGCGCAGCCGCAAACGGCTGGCGCGCTGGTGCACGATCTCCCGCACGCCATGGCAGAGCGGTATCGCGAACAGCAGCAGCGAGACCGGGCCCAGGACCTGCAGGGCCATGTCGGCGAGGATTGCACCTGGCAGGCCGAGCAGATTGGTGGCCGGAGTGCCGGTTGCGACATTCCAGCTCGGGTCGGCGGGATTGTGGCTCGCGACCGCAGCCAGGGCGACGGCTGACAGTGCCACCACCAGCAGTCCGGCAATCTCCTGCAAGCGCCGACGCAGGAAACGCTTCAGTTCCGGCGGTGCGAATCCCATTCGGGCACGGGCGGTTCCTGCCATGATGCTGTCCTCAACTGTCCATCAAAGCGGCGAGGCGGGTCAGCGCCTCACCGGTCGTTGCGTGATCCTGTACCAGGGCCAGCCGCACATAGCGCTCCCCCGGGTTGCTGCCGTCCGGTTCCTCGCGCGCCAGATAGCCGCCGGGCAGCACGCGCACCCCTGCCTCCGTCCAGGCGCGGTGGGCGAAGGCGGCGCCGTCGCCGACATCCAGCCAGATGAAGAAGCCGCCGGCGGGGCGGTAGTAGCCGGGGCGATTGCCCAGTATCCGGTCTGCCAGATCAAACAGGGCGCGATAGTGCTGGCGTGTCTTCTCGACATGGGCTTCATCGCGCCACAGCGCCTCAGAGGCCGCGGCGATCGGACCGGGCAGGGGGGCGCCGCCGAAACTGCGCAGCTTGGCGAAGCGTTTCACCATCTCCGGGTCGCCCGCCATGAAACCTGACCTCAGACCCGGTGCGCTGGATCGCTTCGACAGGGAATGGAAGACCACGACACTGCGGAACCGGTCGGCTGTCGCGGCGGCGATTTCCAGCCCGCCGACGGGCGGTGCTTCGTCGTAGATCTCCGCGTAGCATTCATCCAGCGCCAGCACGAAACCGTTCGCCTTCGCCAGATCGACCGCCCGGGTCAGATAGGCCCGGTCGGCAATCGCGCCCTGCGGATTGCCGGGGGAACAGAGATACATGAGTGCGGCCCGCGAAAGGGTCTCCGCGTCGAGACGGTCCAGATCCGGCAGGAAGCCGTTCTCCCGGATCGCCGGCATCAGCCGGATCTCAGCGCCCGCCATTGTCGCGGCACCCAGGTAGCACTGGTAGAACGGGTTGGGCGTCAGGACCAGGGGCCGGGTGGCCGCGCGCACGGCAGGCACCGCGATCTGCGCCAAGGCGAACAGCCCCTCCCGCGTGCCGTTAAGGGGGATGACTTCCGTCTCCGGATCGATCCGCTGTCCGGTGCCAAGCCCATAGCGACGGTCCAGCCACCCGGCGATGGCCCGGCGCAGGCCCGGGGTGCCGTTGACCGCGGGATACTTGCCGAAATCCGCTGCGGCGTCCGCCAGCGCCTCCATCAGCAATGGCGGCGCGCCAAGCTGGGGTTCCCCCAGTGCCATGCTGATCGGTTCCGCGCCGTCCGGTCCGCCCGCCGGTGCATCGCCCAGCAGATCACGCAGCCGCTGAAACGGGTAATCGGTCAGAAGATCGAGTCGCTGGTTGACCATCATGGATGCCTGAAGAAAAGAGTCATTGAAATTATGATCTTGATTGTGATTCTGCAACCGATGTGTCAGCAGGGCAAGGGGGTGAGCCGCGAAAGCCGCTTTCCCGCTTGACTTGGCAGGCCACAGGCACCTAAGAAAGCGCGGCTTCGGACCGCGTGTCCGCTGCTGTTGTGGGGCCGTAGCTCAGATGGGAGAGCGTCGCGTTCGCAATGCGAAGGTCAGGGGTTCGATTCCCCTCGGCTCCACCAACTTTCCCCATTTTTCTTGATCTTGCGGCAGCGCGCTCCGCGCGCGCCTCCGAAGGGGTGGAGGACGGTGGCCGGACTGAAGTCGCGGCCTGCAGGCAATTTCAACGACGCTTCGTCCGGGTCCACCATTTATGCCGGTCATTTCGGCAGGCATGGTGCGCGCACCGGCGCGACCTGTTTCAGCGCAAGGCGAAGTTCACGGGCACGACCAGTTCCAGCTGGTTCTGTGGCATGAAGTCCGGCATGGCGGGCAGGGGCTGGGCGCGCTGCAGCATGGCTTCGACTTCGGCGTCCAGCAGGGCGTGACCAGAGCCCTGTTCGATCTTGTAATCCATCACCAGGCCATCCCGATCCATGCGGAAGAACAGCATTGCCGTGCCTTCCTGGCGCCGCCGCTGCGCCCGGCGGGGATATTCCTTGTGGCGTTCCAGCCAGTTCAGCAGGCGGGTCATGTAGTCCGCCTGCTCACCAGGGGTGCCGCCGCCGGACCGGTCGCCTTTCTGGCTGGCAGAGCCCTTGCCAGTCCGGTTGCCTGACTGGCCGTCGCTGCCTGTCACCAGCGCGGCCTGCTGCACGGCATTGCCGGGTCCGGTCGGTTTGATCACTTCAACCGCAGCTTCCGCTTCGTCCTCTGGCGTATCAGTCGTTTTGGAAGCTGTTATCGCTGTGTCGAGATTGGCAACCACCTGCGGCTCGACAGCCGGTTCCTCAGGCGGAGTCCCGACCGTTTGGCGGGGCGTCCGCACCGGGCGTGGGACGGGGATGGGCGGTGGCGAGTCGGCGGTTGCTGGTTCTGCTGCCGCTATTGGAGCCGAGGCCTGCACCATGTCAGGTTCCAGCAGTGGAGCCGGACTGGCTGGCCTGACGACTTCAGGTTCGACGGCTTCGACTTTCTCCACCGCCTCGACCCTTGCAGGCGTGGCGGGTTCGGGAACCGTATCTGCCGGAGCGGTGGAGGCTGTGGTCAGAACCTGCTGCGTCACAAGCTCTACGGGCTCGGTTGCTGCCTGGGGATCCGGTGCGTCATCTGCAACGACTGTCTCCACCGGTGGTGTGGCGGGCGGGACGGTTTCATGGACTGGAGCCACCGCGTCCGCCTGGGGTAGCGGCGCAGGCATTGTATCGGGCGGCAGGACATCTGCCGTGGCTGTGGTTTCGACCGGTGGGGTATCCGGTGTCATCTCCGACACTTCCGAAACCTGTGTCGGGTCGGACAACGGCTCTGTGACAGGTTCGACAGGTACTGCTTCTTCCGCTTCGGTTGACAGGTTTCCTGCCTCTGCCGGGTCGGCCTCGATCTCGGCCACGTCGCCTGCTGCGCCGCCCGAGGCGGCAAGGCCGACCTGCATTCCGGAAATGCCGGGCAGGGCCGTGCCCTTGGTCGGTGCCTGCATCAGCATGGCAACGGCCAGTCCGACATGCAGCAGGACAGCCACAACCAGTGCCGGGAACCAGACAGGACGAGCGATCTGGCTCATTCTGCTGCCGGGACAGTCAACAGTTGCAGTTCCGATAGGCCAGCCGCGCGGAGACGTTCCATCAGGGCAATCACGGTGACCGCGTCCACGGCACCATCGGCCTTGATCCTGACCATGTTCGCCGGACCGGACCCGAACGCGGCCAGCACAGCGGCCTCCGGCAGGGGGCGACCATCCAGGGCCAGGCGGCCGTTCCGGTCGATCAGGATCAGGTGACTGTCCGCATCGGGTGTGGTCTCGGTCGCGGAATGCGGCGGCGTCACGGCGAATGGGTCGGTGGCCGTGAGATGGCCCGCAATCATGAAGAAGATCAGCAGCAGGAAGACGACATTGATCAGCGGCAGGATGCGGTCGTCGTCGTTGCGCGGGCGCTTCTGGCTTTCACTGGCAAGGCTCATCTGGTTTGCCCGCCCCGGTTCAGGGAGATGTTCTGCATTCCGCTCTCCGCCAGCCGGTCCAGCACCTCGATCGTGCGCTGCAGGGAGACACCTTCGGTCGGGCGCACGACGATGGCCCGGTCCGGGTGGTCCCGGGCGACCTGCTTCAGCCGATCCACGATCAGGTTCAGGGACAGGTTTTCCCCGGACAGCCGCAGGTCATCGCTGCGGACATCTACCAGCATGGCGCCGGTCAGCCTGTTGGCCGCGCCCGCCGTCGCCGGCGGGTCGAGGTCGATGGCGCGCCAGTCGAGGAAGGAGGAGGCGAGCATGAAGAAGACCAGCAGGATGAAGACGACATCAATCAGCGGTGTCAGGCTGATCAATGTCCGTCGGCGTCCGTCAGTCGCCGCCCTGAGCGACGGCGGCGGGGTGGAAATCGCCGACATGGGAAGCCTCCGCATTGCGTGCCGGGGGAAGGTTCTGGGTGAACAGGCGGATGATGGCGCTGTCCGCCGCATGCGTCAGTCGCTCGATCCGGCGTTCCAGCCAGTTCAGGGCCACGACTGATGGAATTGCGACGGCCAGGCCCACTGCCGTTGTCAGCAGAGCCTCCCAGATCCCGCCGGACAGGATGGCCGGGTTCACCTGGTTGCCTGCGGCCTCCAACTGCCGAAACGCCTCGATCATGCCCAGAACGGTGCCGAACAGGCCAAGCAGCGGGGCGAGGGAGGCGATGACTTCCAGCGGTCTCAGACCGGACCGGCAGGATTCAAGAATATCGCTGGCGAAACGCAGGGTCTCCGCGCGCACCATGTCCGCGTCCATGCCCTGGCGCATGCCGCGCATGGCGGCGGCGATCACCATGGCGAGCGGGCCGGTCGCATGCTCCAGCCGCGACAGGGCCTCGCCTGTCCGGCCTGCCTGCCACACCGACAGGGCCTCACGGGTCAGGTTTGCATCCGCAGACCGTATGCCGCGCAACTGCCAGGCCTTGGCAAGCACAATGGCCGTTGCCGCAACCGACATGGCGATCAGCAGGGCCACCACAGGGCCCCCGGACTGGAGCATGGCCAGCAGGTCGGCCAACGGGCCTCCAGACGCGGTCTGGATGGGCGGGGTGATCAATTCGCTCTGCATCTGTTCGGCCCTTACTTGATCAGGGAAACGTCGCTGCGGGATGTCGTCCGCACCAGAGACAGGCAGTCGTCGCGCCCGCCGGTCTGGTCGGCGCACTCCAGGATGCTGTTGACCAGGATGCGTCCGATGCCGTCGCAGTCGATCTGCGCCAGATCGAAGACCTTCAGGCTGGTCTTGCCCGCGACCAGCGGTGCGGTCTCCAGCGCCAGTCGCCGGGCAACGATGCCGTCTGCGTCGAAGACGACGAGGTCATAGCGCAGCGCGGAGAAGGCCGCGTCGGTATCGTTCTGCAACACGACATAGGCGCGGCATGCGCCCTCCACTGCTTCCAGCTTGTTCAGTTCCAGACCGATTCCCGGATCACGCGCCTCGGCCCCGACCGGGACAGGAGACGCGAGAAGCAACAGGCCGACCAGCGCGGTGCGGATGGATTTCATGGGTCAGACATTCCTGACGTTTCGGACAATGCTGCGGATACGACCGCAACAGGCGACAGGAATTCCTGATAATGCAACTGACTCGCAATATCAATATCAATGATACCGGGTGCCGCCTGAACTCGCCCGTTCAGGCCGCTGCAACGGCAACCGGTTTCTCTGATATCGGCCAGTGGATCGCAGCGGAGGCGACGCCGAGCGCAATGCTGAGCCACCACATCGCGTCATAGGACCCGAAGGTGTCATAGGCATAGCCACCGATCCACGCGCCGAGGAATCCGCCGAACTGGTGGCCCATGAAGACAATGCCGAACAGCATCGACATGTAGCGGGTTCCGAAGATGTGGCCGACCAGCCCGCTGGTCAGCGGGACAGTGCCGAGCCACAGCAGCCCGATGGCGGCGGAAAAGATCATGACGGTCATTTCCGTCACCGGCGTCACGATGAACAGCAGGAAGATCCCGGCCCGGGCGAGGTAGAGCAGGCTGAGCAGGTTCTTCTTGGAATACTTGCCACCCAGCACGCCGCAGGCATAGCTGCCCGCGATATTCGTCAGGCCCACAATCGTCAGGGAGACCGTGGCCAGCCAAGGGTCGAAACCCCGGTCGCTGAGGAATCCGGGCAGATGGACACCGACGAATGCCAGGTGAAAGCCACAGACAAAGAATCCGGCATTCAGCAGCCAGAAGCTCGGGATCGCGAAGGCCGCGCGCAGGGCTTCCCCGATCTTCTGCTCCGGGGCGCTGTCGACCGCGACCGGCTTGCTGGCCAGGCCATAGGCCAGCGGCACGATCAGGCAGGCACTGGCGCCCAGGATCAGCAGGGCGTTCGACCACCCGAAACCATCGATGATGACATGGGTATAGGGCAGGGCCATGAACTGTCCGATGGAGCCGCCGACCGATGCCAGGCCGAGGGCGGTGCTGCGATGCTTCTCCGGTGTGATGCGGCCAATGGTGCCCAGGATGACAGTAAATCCGGAACCGCTCAGACCCAGCCCGATCAGGACTCCGCCGACCAGCATTTGTTCTCCGGCCCCGGGAAGCGTCATGATGGCCAGACCGGTGCCATAGGCCAGACCGCCCAGCGCGATGATCCAGGCGGCTCCGAATCGGTCGGCAAGCGCCCCGGCGAAGGGCGCGCCCAGTCCCCAGAACAGGTTCATCAGGCCCATGCCGAGCGCAAAGGTCTCCCGCCCCGTGGACAGGTATTCCGAGACCGGTGTCAGGAACAGGCCCAGCGCCTGGCGAAAGCCGACGGACAGGCCGAGGATGCAGCCGGCGCAGATCAGGGCAGTCCAGAGTTTTCGGTTCATGTTCAGGTCTCGCCACGTCCGGGGTTCAGGTTGTGAACGGACGGTAGTTCCTGTAGTGAAATCCGTGAAACGAATAGAATTGATCTGATCATCAGGAAAATTGATGCTGGATCCTGCCCAGTCGATAGATGCCGCGTTGTTGCGGGCCTTCGTGACTGTCGCCGAGACCCGGAATTTCACCCGGGCGGCTGAGCGGCTCAATTGCGTGCAGTCAGCGGTCAGCATGCAGATCAAGCGGCTTGAGGAAATGTTGCAGGTCCGCGTCCTGAACAGGACAAGCCGGGAAGTTCGCCTGACGCGGGAAGGCGAGATCGTGCTGCGGTATGCGCATCGGGTCATGCGACTGACGGCGGACGCGATGATGGAGCTTGGACAGCGGGTGGAGCCGGGGCGCGTCAGGCTCGCCGCCACAGACATGTCCATGTGCTTCCTGCCGCCGGTCCTGACCGAGTTCGGGAGGCGTTTCCCCTTGGTCCAGGTGGAACTCAGTTGCAGCCGCAGTTGGGAAGCGCTGGAACTGCTGGAGGCCGGTGATGCCGACCTGGCCTTCGTGACCCAGCGTTGTGGCCGGTCTGGCGGACAGCAGATCATGCAGCGAAGGCTGGTCTGGGCCGCGGCGCGCCATTCCGACGTGCCCGATGTGGACCCGCTGCCGCTCGCCATCTTCGCGCCGGACTGCATCTATCGGAAGGCGGCGGTCCAGGCACTGGATGACCATGGCGTGCCCTTCCGCTTTGCCTATGAAAGCACCAGCCGCGCCGGATTGGACTGCGTCGTGGAGGCCGGTCTGGCAGTGACAGTGCTGCCCATCGACGGGGTTGCGGGGAAGCTGCGCGTGCTTGAGGACGGCTTTCCGGATTTGCCGGATCTGAAGACATTCCTGTTCCATGCCAGCGGCAGCAGGGCCTCGCCATCGGTTGAGGCACTGTCGGGGTTGCTGTCGGAATTGCTTGCCGCGCCGGTGCCGCAGCGCGCTGAATGACTGCATTGCCAATCTAGGCTCTGGACGGCGATGGCAACTTTGCTAGAAGGGTTCTGCTTTCCGGGGAGGAGGGCCGCACGGTGTCCGGCATGTTCGGGTTGCGCCAGCGGAGATGATCGAGAGCTGGGGAGACCAGAATGACCGACGAACAGCGTGCCTTTGACGGGATCAACGTGCTGGATTTCTCACAGGGTGTGGCCGGGCCGCACGCGACGATGCTGCTGGCCCAGCATGGCGCCAATGTCATGAAGGTCGAGCCGCTGGCGGGCGACTGGGGCCGGGCACTCGGGGCGGTCTACAATGACCACTGCGCGCATTCCATCGCCTTCAACCGCGGCAAGCGATCGCTGGCCATGGACATGAAGAACCCGGATGCCCTGGCGGTTGCGCGGCGGATCGCGGAGAAGGCCGATGTGGTTGTCGAAGCCTTCCGCCCCGGCGTGATGGCAAAGTTCGGCCTGTCCTACGACCAGGTGAAGGCCATCAATCCGAATGTCATCTACCTTTCGGTCACTGGCTTCGGCCAGTCCGGTCCGAACTCCAACCGTCCGGTGACCGACGCGGTCATTCAGGCCTATTCGGGCCTGATGACGGTCAATCGTGACAAGGACGGCATACCGCAGCGGCTGAACATGATTCCCATAGATGTCACGACGGGCCTCTATGCCTTCCAGGCGCTTTCCACGGCACTGATGCGGAAATTCCGCTATGGGACCGGGTGCTATGTGGACAACAACCTGATGCAGAGCGCAGCGGCGTTCCAGGCCGCGAAGGTGATGGAGTTCTATCTGGAGAAGGGCCAGAGCCAGCCACTCTATGTTCCGGTGGGAACCATGCCGACCACGGATGGTTTCATCAACATCACCGCGATGCGGGAAGCCCATTACCAGACGCTGTGCGATGTCATGGGCAAGCCGGAATGGAAGGATGATCCTCGCTTCTGCTCCGGCGAGCTGCGGCTGAAGAACGAGGCTGAACTGATGCCCATGATCCGGGAGGTCTTCAGCACCCGTTCCACGCAGGACTGGGCCGAGGCGCTGACGGCGGCGGGGGTCATGAATGCACCGGTGCAGACCTACCGCGAACTGATGGATCACCCGCACACGAAGGCCGTGGAGGCGATTGCCTATGTCGAGCATGCGGAGACCGGCACCGTACCCATGCCGCATATCCCCGGCCTGCCACGCATTGCCGGCGCGGACGCAATGACCCATGCGCCGTCCATCGGCGAACATTCCGACCTGATCCTCGGCGAATGGGGCTATTCGGAAGCCGAGATCGCCGCCATGCGATCCGGCGGCGCCATCGGCTGATCCGGCGCCAAGCCGAAACTCAGTTCCGCCAGTGCCCCATGCTGGCATAGGGTTCGGGATAATTGTCGTGCTGGCGGCGGAAGCTGTCGTGGCCCGTCAGGGCGGCTACCAGAACGGTGTCGATGGTCTGGTCATCGGCCACCGCCGGGGTCAGGCTTTCCGCGTGCTCCTCGACGAAGCCCGTATGCAGGTCCCCTGACCGGAACGCGGGATGGGCCACGATGTCGGCCAGATAGTCGATGTTGGTGCCAACGCCGAGCAGGGTCGTGTCCCGCAGCGCCTTGCGCATCAGATCCGCAGCACCTGGCCGGTCCGGCCCATGCACCACCAGCTTGGCCAGCATCGGATCGAAATCGCTGGTGACGGACTGGCCCTGGGTCAGCCCGTTCTCGAAGCGCGTGTGATCATCCATTGGCGGATCGAGCAGCAGCACCCGGCCGGTTTCCGGCAGGAAGCCATTGGTCGGATCCTCGGCGCAGATGCGGCATTCGATGGCATGGCCGTTCAGCGCCACTTCGTCCTGTTCCAGGTTGAGGCCCTGACCGGCCGCGATCTCCACCTGCTTCCGCACCAGATCGATGCCTGTCACCATCTCGGTCACCGGATGTTCGACCTGCAGACGGGTGTTCATCTCCAGGAAATAGAACGCGCCATCGGGTGCCAGAATGAATTCCACGGTGCCCGCATTGAGATAGTTCGCGGCACTGGCCAGTCGCACAGCCGCCTCGCAGATCTCCGCGCGCAGGGTGTCGGGCAGCCCGGCGGAGGGGGCTTCCTCGACAATCTTCTGGAACCGTCGCTGGATCGAGCATTCGCGCTCATGCAGGTGAATGACCTTGCCCGTCCCGTCGCCGAGCACCTGGACCTCGATATGGCGCGGACGCTCGACATAGCGCTCGGCATAGACCCGGCCATCGGCAAAGTAGCGCTGGGCCTCGCTTGCCGCGCGACGGGCCTGATCGGCCAGATCAGCGGGGTCACGGACAATGCTCATGCCCTTGCCGCCGCCACCCGCCGATGCCTTCACAAGCAGGGGAAAACCTATGCTCGCGGCCTCCGCGATGAAGCCGTCGATATCGCCTGTCGGCAGGACGGAAGGCGCCACGGGCACACCATGCACCTCAGCGAACTTCCGCGATTCAATCTTGTCGCCCATCAGGCGGATGCAGTCCGGATCCGGTCCGATGAACGCCAGCCCGGCGCCCTTCACCGCTTCGGCGAAAGCCGCATTCTCCGACAGGAAACCGTAGCCGGGATGGATGGCGTCGGCACCGCATTCCCTTGCCACCTTCAGGATCTGGTCGACGTCCAGGTGGGCCGCGACAGGCGTTTCACCCGCAATCAGCACCGCCTCATCCACCGCACTGACATGCGCCGAAAGGCGGTCAGCGGCGTGATATATGCCGACGGATCGGATTCCCATCTCCTGCAGTGTCCTGGCGACACGGCAGGCGATCTCTCCGCGGTTTGCGATCAGCACCTTCTTGAACAAGCTCATGTTTCGGCCTCCCCAGCCGGTCTTCAGATGTCGTTGAAATCGCCGCCGCGACCCTTGCCGTCCCTGAACCGCGCCGCGCCGGCAATGCCTTCGCGTGCCAGTTCCGCACGGCTGTTCCGCCATTCCTGCGCCAGTGCCTCCCGCACCGAAAGGCCATGCTGGCGGATTGTGGAGCGTCTGTCGGCGCGCATGCAGTTCTGCGGAAACGCCGCGATCTGATGCGCCAGTTCCTCGGCCTTCTGTCGTGACGCCCCATCGGCCACGACATGTTCGCAGAGCCCGATCCTCAGGCATTCGTCCGCCGGGACCTTGCGTCCGGTCAGGATGATCTCCATCGCGCGTCCCTGGCCCACCAGACGGGGCAGGCGCACAGTTCCACCGTCGATCAGCGGCACACCCCAGCGACGACAGTAGACACCCATGTAGGCACTCTGTTCCATAACCCGGAAGTCGCACCACATGGCCAGTTCCATGCCACCGGCAACGGCGGGACCGGCGATGGCACCGATGACAGGCTTGTCCAGTTCCAGACGGCTTGGTCCCATCGGTCCGCGCGGAATGTCATCCCCCGGTCCGGGGGCAGGGCCATCCGCCGTGAAATCCAGTTCGTCGAGTGCCTGCTGTCCGGGCTCCCGCGCTTCCAGCGCCGCCGCGTGCTTCAGATCCCAGCCGGAACAGAAGGCGCCACCATCGCCATAGAACACGGCCACGCGTGCCTGCTCATCGCGCTCGAACGCCAGAAAGGCATCGTTCAGGGCGATGGAGCTCTCCGGGTCCATGGCGTTCCGGGCCTCCGGCCTGGCATGAATCACGGTCCAGACGTGGCCATCCCTTTCGATCCTGACAGTCATGTGTCCACCTGGACCTTGTCCTCCGAATCGCGCGCCGCGGCGCCATAGATGCCCTTCGCCATCAGCGACAACTCCGTCTCGCGGCGCTTCTGATAGACAAATGCGCGTGCGGCATGGACAGACGCGGTGTCCGGTGCAGCCTGCGCCGCGAACTCGGCCAGATGGCAGGCAAGGCGATGCTCGCCCGCCTCCGCAAGTTCCCGCGCCCGGTACGCCAGGGCCGGGGCGCCGCCTGCCAGCCGCGCCAGCTCCGATGCCAGCGCCGCGTCGGGTGCGGGTTTCAGGTTGGCCGGGTTGCCATCGTGCCAGCCACCGTAGAGCCGCCAGATGTTGCGCACCACGAATTCCGGTTCGTCATAGAACGGGCGCAGATAGGGCTTGGAAAGCAGGTCGTCGGGCACCCGGACACTGTGGATGATGTCATTCAGCCGGGCACCGTCGTTCATCATCGACAGCGTGTCCTCCACCAGTCCCTCCAGCGCGCAGGCCATGTCGTCCAGGACGGTGGCGATGCGCTTCTGCCCGGCGAAGGGCAGGCCGTGGGCGGGCAGGATCAGTTCCGGCTTCATCGCCCGCATCTGGCGCAGCGCCCGCGCCCATTCCAGTGGATAGCGCTGGACCTTCTGCGGGTTTCCGGCATTGGGAAACATCCAGATGATGAAGTCCCCGGCACAGATCGCCTTCCGCTCCGGCCACCAGGCCCAGAGGTGGTCGTCTGTCTCGCCCTTGTCGTGAAACAGTTCCACATGCTCGTCGCCGACGCGGATGCTCATCCGGTCGACGAAGGTGGTGTCGGGTTTCACCCAGGACTTCGGACCAAAGGGCGGCGGACCGTCACGCTCCACCTTCGGCTGGCCTCCCGGCCGGTTGGGGCCGAACTGCCGGGCATTGATATGGCCGTTGTAGCCATTGGTCTGGATGTAGCGGTCGATGCGCGGGGCGACGTTCTCATGCCCGATGATCCGCGGGCGCGGGTTGCCGCTGTCCGCAGCCTCATCCAGAAAGGCCTGCGTGCCCCCGATGTGATCGACGTGTCCATGCGTGAAGGCAATGGAATTGACCGGATCCTTCGACCAGCCACGCAGGGCCTTGATGATCGCAGGCGCATGGGCCTGCAGGCTGGTGTCGAACAGCACCAGGCCATCGCCGGTGCGAAAGCTGACGACATGGCTGAAGGCCTCGACCACCGCGACACCGTCGGCCACTTCCGACAGTTCACGGGTGACGCGGTTCAGCATCCCCGGTGCCTGCTCGTCGCCCTGGTCGATGATGCGCGAACTCAGTTCGATCAGATCCGCCATGGCCGTGTCGTCCCCCCTTAGCCGTGTGCTGTCTGGTTGGCCTTCAGTGTGGCATTGGCTTCGCTGCGGGCGAACTCTTCCTTGATCGCGGCATGGCGCATGTCGATCAGCGGGGCCATGTCGGGATGCGTGAAGATGTAGCGCGCGTCGCGCTGGATGCATTCCACGACCCAGTCACCCAGTACCTCCGGCGGCATGCCGTTCGCCACCAGTTCCGAGGCGTCGGGGATCGGTGGCGTGTCACTGTTCGGGGCGGTGGCGGGTCGGGTGGGGATATTGCCCGACGGGCGTGCCGTGCCGCTGGTGGCGATGCTGGTCTGGACGAAACCCGGGCACAGTACCGATACGCCGATGCCTTCCGGGGCCAGCGCCTCGTTCAGGCATTCGGAATAGCCGACGACGGCGAATTTCGTGGCGCAATAGGGACCCATGTTGGCATTGGTCCAGTGACCGGCCATCGAGGCCGTGTTGATGAAGTGCCCGCCTTCCCCGTGTGACTTGATCAGGGGGGTGAATATCTCGACACCATGCACGACGCCCATCAGGTTGATATCGACGACCCAGCGCCAGTCCTCCAGCGGGATCGTGCCCGGCGCGCCGCCCAGCCCGACACCGGCATTGTTCACCACTGCGTGGACCTTGCCGAAGGTCTCGATGGTGGCGTCTGCAGCGGCCTGCACGGAATTCGGATCACGCACATCGCAGAGCACGGTCGCGGTGCCGGTGCCCAGTTCCGCCGCGACACGGGCCAGCCCGCCGGCGTCGATGTCGGCCAGCATCACCTTCATGCCCGCCTGATGCATCGACCGTGCGATTGCCAGCCCGATACCACTCGCCGCGCCGGTGACGAACGCCACCTTCCCCGCCAGATCCTGCATGCCGTGCTTCTCCCCTTGGCGTTTTCTTGTGGTGCAAGCTGACCACAATCCGTGGAATGGGAGAAGCTTGAAACGGTGCGTCATACGACGCAGCGCTTCCGAACGCGCACCAATCCCTCTATGAGAACGCAAAACGAATGATGCAGGGAGGGTGCGTGATGAAACTCAGTGGCCGGATGGCGCAACTCGGGACGGAAACGGCTTTCGAGGTACTGGCGCGGGCAAATGCGCTGGCGGCGCAGGGCAAGTCCGTCATCAACCTTGGCATCGGACAGCCGGACTTTCCGACGCCCGGACATATTGTCGAGGCCGGGCGCCAGGCGCTGGCTGATGGCTATCACGGCTACACGCCCGCCAATGGCATCCCCGAACTGCGCGCCGCTGTCGCTGCCGACATCCATCGTCGCCACGGCGCGGACGTCGATCCTGATCACATTGTGTGCGTGCCTGGCGGCAAGGTCACCATGGCCTTTGCGATGCTGATGTTCGGGGAGGCCGGGGCCGAGATCATGTATCCGGATCCCGGCTTTCCGATCTACCGGTCCATGATCGAGTTCTCGGGCGCCACCGCCGTGCCGATCCGCTTGCATGAGGCGAATGGTTTCAGCTTCTCGGCGGATGAAGTGCTTGCCCAGATCACCGGTCGCACCCGGCTGATCATTCTGAATTCACCCGCGAACCCGACCGGTGGCGTGGTGCCCCGGAGTGAGATCGACCGGTTGGTGGAGGGGCTGGAACGGCACCCGGATGTCGCCATCATGTCTGACGAGATCTATTCCTGCATGACCTACGACGGGCTGGATCACGTCACGTTGCTGGATTATCCGTCGATCCGTGACCGGCTGATCGTGCTGGATGGCTGGTCCAAGACCTATGCCATGACCGGCTGGCGGCTGGGCTGGGGCCTGTGGCCCGCCAATCTGGCACCGCTGGCCGGCAAGCTGGCGGTCAACACCCATTCCTGCGTCAATGCCGCCACCCAGTTCGCCGGGATTGCGGCGCTGCAGGGGCTGCAGGATGCGGTGCAGGAGATGGTGGCCGCCTTCGATACCCGCCGCACCCGGATGGTCGCCCTGCTGAACGACATGCCGGGCGTGTCCTGCGTGATGCCCAAGGGCGCGTTCTACGCCTTCCCGAACATCACCGGCACCGGCCTCGACAGCGCCACGATGCAGGACAGGTTGCTGCAGGAAACAGGTGTCGCGGCCATCGCAGGGACCAGTTTCGGCCGCTTCGGCGAGGGCTACCTGCGCTTCAGTTGCGCCAGCTCCATCGGAAATATCGAGGAAGCGATGGCACGCATGAAGGCGTGGTTGTTGGAGAACAGTGGCGCGAACTGAATCACTGGGTGTGAGGATTCATCAGGTTGTCCATCCGGGAGGGTCAGGAACAGAGTTCCGGCTCTCTAGCGATCGCGCGGCGTCCATCTGGCGGGCCTGATGTTCCGGCGATACAATCGAAGTGCCAGGCCTGCCGCGACGCCGACACCGATAGCGATGCTCAGGTCGGCGACTACAGTCAGGCCCAGTGTCACCAGCATCAGGACCCTGTCCGGGATTTCGCCTCTGAGCCAGGTGCCCCATTTCTCCGGCTCGCTCATGTTCCATGCGGTGATGATCAGCAGCGCGGCCAGAGCAGGCAGCGCGAGGTGCCCCACAAGCGGTGCAGCGATCATCATCATGGCGAGTACCGCGATGGCGTGAACCATGCCGGATACCGGGGTCCGGCCACCGGCACGCACGTTGGTCGCCGTGCGGGCAATGGCCCCTGTCGCGGGCAGACCGCCGAACAATGCGGAGCCGATGTTTGCAGTACCTTGTGCTATCAGCTCCGCGTTCGGTCGATAGTGACCGTCGATCAGACGATCGGCAACAATGGCTGAGAGCAGGGATTCAACACCGGCCAGGAAGGCGATGATGAAGGCTGAGGGCAACAGTTCGCTCACCTTCGCCAGCGTGATCTCCGGCAATTCGGGCACAGGGAGCCCAGTCGGCAGAGGGCCGAAGCGTGACGCAATCGTTTCAACGGGCAGGTTCAGCAGGGCGACCGCCGCAGAGGTCGCCGCAACGGCCACGATCAACCCTGGAAACCGGGGCGCAATCCTTCGCAGGGCCACGATCAGCAAGACTGTCACGATTCCGATGACCAGCGCCGCCGGACTGAAGCTGTCGCGGACGGACAGCAGTGCCGCAACTTTCGGCAGGAAGTCTGCCGGGACATTGACCAACTGCAGGCCCAGAAAATCCTTCAACTGACTGGCGGCAATGATGATCGCGATCCCGATGGTGAAGCCGTTGATCACTGCCTCCGGCACATGCGCGATCAGGGATCCGGCCCGGAGCAGACTTGCCACGAGCAGGATCAGCCCTGCCATCATCGTGGCCAGCACAAGACCGTCGTATCCGTGATTTGCGATAACGCCGTAGACGACAACGATGAACGCACCGGTTGGGCCGCCGATCTGCACCCGGCTGCCGCCGAGCAGAGAAATGAGAAAGCCAGCGACGACTGCAGTCACAAGCCCGGCTGCTGGATCCGCGCCCGACGCGATGGCGATGGCGATGGACAGGGGCAGCGCCACCATTGCCACGGTAAGACCCGCAATCACATCCGCCATCAGCAGTCGTGATGTATAGGTCGGAAGGGTTGTCAGCAGCTTGGGCTTCATCGCGCAGGTACGTCAGCGTTCCGGTCGGAGAGAGGCGACAATGATCGCCCAGAACGCGATTTTCCTGGGAACGACCTTTCGTCGCAACCGATGGCCGCTGCGGGCTCAGCCCAGGTCGATGTCCATCCAGATCGGCTCGTGGTCGGAGGGCTTGTCGCCCCAGCCGCGGGCTTCGCGCACCACTTCCCTGCCTTTCGGCGCACCGACCAGCGCAGGCGTGACCCAGATGTGGTCAAGGCGGCGGCCCTTGTCGGCGGCGTCCCAGTCCTTGGCGCGGTAGCTCCACCAGCTGTAGAGATGTTCGGTATCCGGCACGAACTGGCGCACCACGTCATGGAATCCATGGGATGCGATCCAGTCCGCCATGCGCGCCACCTCGATGGGGGTATGGCTCACGACCTTCAGCAGCTTCTTGTGCGACCAGACGTCATTCTCGTGCGGCGCAATGTTCAGGTCGCCGACAAGGATGGAGCGGTTGTTGTCCGCGCGGCGTTCAGTGAACCAGGCCGTCACCTCGTCGAGGAAACGCAGCTTGTGATCGAACTTCTCGTTCACTGCCGGGTCCGGTTCGTCACCACCGGCAGGGACGTAGAAATTGTGCACTTCCACATCGCCGGGCAGGAGGGTCAGCAGATGGCGGGTGTCGTCCTTGCCCGCCCATTTCAGCCGCTCCGCCCCCTTCATCGGCACGCGGGAAACGGTTGCAACGCCGTGGTAGCCCTTCTGGCCGAAGACCTCGATGTGCGGATAGCCCATCTCCCGGAAGTCCTGATAGGGGAACTTCGAATCCTCGCACTTGATCTCCTGCAGGCAGAGCACGTCGGGACGATAGGTCTGCACGAAACGCCGCACGATGGGCAGGCGCAGGCGCACAGAGTTGATGTTCCAGGTGGCAATACGGGTGGTCGACATGGGGCAGCCTGTGTTCGTTGGCGGGCGGGCAGGGCGGGGAATCAGGGGCGGTAAACGGCGAGAATCGGATCAGAAGATATTCAGCGTGGCACCTGTCACCCCCAGAGGCCAGCGCCCGGATTCATACAGCCGGAACTTGTGGGCAAAGGCGTGTTCCTCGTCTTCGCCGGCGGCGAGCACCAGGGCCGCGAGGTAGGCCGCCTGGGTCGCGGAACCGGCGGCAGCGCGGATCAGTCCCTCGTCATCAATGCCGAAGCGGGATGCGGCCTGTGCCGCCGCGGCATGTACCGCATCCGACGCGGTACTGGTGACATGCGTCAGTGCAACCAGCACGGCCTGCTCGTCCCCGATGATTTCCACGGCTTGCACGGACAGGGCGGCGCGCAGCTGCTCCTCCGCCTCCCAGCCTGTACTGTTCCAGTCCCGGTTGCCTGCGGCTTCCTCCGCCTCCATCCAGTCGCCGATCTCTGCCGGTCCGGCCTCCGGGAAGCCCAGCGCGGAGAGATAGGCATGGGCGGCGTCAGCCTCCTCCGCGCTCAGCAGTTCACCTACACGGTGGAACCAGCGCACCTGGGTCAGGGTCTGCGCGAACATGCCCACGGCGCGAAGCGTCGGCGGCAGGTCCTCGCCCGTGAAATCGAGATCGGGGTCAAAATCAATCATGCGGGCGGTTATAGCCTGACCTGCCTCGTTCATGCAGCCACGAACTCGGGCAGCTTGCGAACGGCCTACTGCCGGGTCATCGCCGCACGGGCTTCTGCCTCCACTTCCGCCTTGCGGTCCTTCGCCGTTGCCACTTCCGGCAACTGGATGACGACCTGCCTGATCGTCCCGGGATAGACAAAGGGGGCCAGGTAGTCGTCGGTGATGGGCGCGTTCGACCTGCCGAAGTCCATGCCGGTCGAGGAGAGAATGCGCACGAGCAGCGGAATCCGGGTGGTGCCAACAGCCGTTCCATCCACCGACAGGCTGACGTCCGCAGACTGGTCAGCCTTGCGGTCCACCTGCACCACGATCTCATGCGCACCAGGCGCAAGCGGTTCCGGCATCTCCACCCGACTGTGATCACGGAAGCAGTTGTAGTCGAACACCAGCCTGCCACCAGTGACATACAATGCCAGCCCGCTGTTGATGGTGCCGCGCGCCAGGATCGCGCCGTCGCTGTTGCCTGAAGGGTGATTGATGCTGGCGGTGATGGTGAAGCTGCGCGCCGGGCTGGGACAGGCATCGGCGACGATGTGACTCACCGGCGGATAGTAGACATAGCGGCGCCGGGCGGTCGGTGTGCCCGGCTGGCGGGAGGCGCCGAAGAGCATCCCCGCGCCACGGTCGTCCAGCGGCAGCACTCCGTGACGCTCCGCCTCCACCCACCAGCGGTCCGTCATCTCCTTCAGCTTTGCCGGTTCACGCTCCGCCAGGTCATCGCATTCGGAGAAATCTTCGTCGAGATTGTAGAGTTCCCACTTGTCGTCTGCGAAGTTCTTGCCTCGCCGGTGCAGGGTCACAGCCTTCCAACCATCCATCCAGATGCCGCGATGGCCAAGCATTTCCATGTACTGCACATCCCGGTCTGGCTTCGCGTCCGGGTCGGTCAGAGTCTCCTTCAGGCTGATGCCGGTCATTGGAATCTGCGGCACCCCAGCCACTTCCTCCGGCATCCCCACGCCAGCAACGTCGAGAATCGTGGCGGCAATGTCAGTGGCATAGGCGAAGGGACGACGGATCTGTCCTTCCTGTCCCTTCAGCTTCTCGGGCCAGTGGATGATCAGGGGATCGCGCGTGCCGCCGCCATGGGTGTTCTGCTTGTACCATTTCAGCGGCGCATTGCCCGCCTGCGCCCAGCCCCAGGGGATATTCGAATGGCTGCGCGGGCCGCCGATCAGGTCCAGATGCTTCACCGCATCGTCGACATTCTCCGGAAGCTGGTTGAAGTAGCGCATCTCGTCGAAAACGCCGGTCGACTGGCCTTCCTGGCTGGCACCATTGTCGGACATGACGACGATCATCGTGTCGTCCAGCCGACCGATCTCGGCCAGGAAATCCACCATGCGCCCGATCTGGTGGTCGGTATGGTCCAGCATCCCGGCAAAGGCTTCCTGCAGCCGGTTGGCGAAGGCCTGATGATTGGGCGACAGGTCATCCCAGGCCTCGACACCCCGGTTGCGCGGCGCGAGCTTCGTGTTGGCGGGAATGATGCCGGACGCCTTCTGGCGTGCATACCACTCCTCCCGCGTCGCATCCCAGCCGTCATCGAAACGGCCACGATACTTGTCCAGGTAAGCCTGCGGCGCCTGGTGCGGCGAATGCGTTGCACCAAAGGCCATGTACATGAAGAACGGCCGCTCCGGCACCAGCGAGGTGGTGTCGCGGATCATGCCCATGGCCTGATCCACCCTGTCTTCCGAGAAGTGATAGCCATCCTGCGGCGTGCCCGGAGGCGACATCAGGTGATTGTCGCAGGTGATCTCCGGGCTGAACTGGTCCGTTTCCCCCTGCATGAAGCCGTAATAGCGGTTGAAGCCCCGCTGCAGCGGCCAGTTGTGGAACGGTCCGGCGGCGGAACACTCGACCATCGGGGCCAGATGCCACTTGCCGGTGGCAAAGGTGGCATAGCCCGATTCCCGCAGGACCTCTGCCACCGTGGCCGCCGACCGGGGCATGGCCCCGCGCATGTTGGGAAAGCCGCTGTCCATGTTGGAAATGGCGCGCATCCGAACCGTGTGATGGTTCCGCCCGGTCATGACGCAGGCCCGCGTCGGTGAGCAGAGCGACGTGGTGTGGAAACTGGAATAGCGCAGCCCGTTCGCCGCCAGCCTGTCCACGTTCGGTGTCTCGATGGTGGAGCCATAGCTGCCGAAATGGGAGAAACCGGTGTCGTCCAGCACGATGAGCAGGACATTGGGCTTGCCCTTCGGCAATTGCGGTTCGGGCCACCAGGCCTCCGATTCCGAAAAGGTCCGTCCAATCTTGCCGCCGAAGTTCGGCTCTGCCGGGTGCCTGTAACTCATGATCCGGTCCTCCCCTACCGTTTGACCGGCACAGTCTGAACCCGATGTGGCCATCTGCAAACCTTCCAATGAACCTGCGGAACGGACTTGGGTTTGCGGTGCGTACCGCACTGGTGCATCTTCGCGTCGCTGAAACAAACGAGGGGCGACGCAGACGATGTGGCAGCGGACCAAGGATCTGATACGCAACGCCGGGCACCGGGCGAAGGTTGCGGTCTCGGCGCATGACCGGGTGCTGCCGGACTTCATCATCGTCGGCGCGCAGAAGGCCGGAACCACGTCGTTGCACCACTACCTGCAGCAGCACCCGCTGGTCCTGCCGCCGTCGTCGAAGGAAGTGCATTACTTCGACTATGGCTATACCCGTGGCGAGAACTGGTATCGGGGCCACTTCGCGCGTACTTCGGAAAAGCTGGAACTGGAGAAGCAGCTTGGTGCAGCCGTGCTGACGTTCGAGGCCAGCCCCTATTACATGTACCACCCGCTGGCGATCGAGCGGATGGCGGCGGACCTGCCCGGCGTGCGGGTCATCGCCATGCTGCGCGATCCCATTGACCGGACCTTCTCCCATTACTGGCATGAGAGGAAGAAGGATCAGGACAGCCTCTCGCTGGAGGAAGCCATCGCGCAGGAGCCCGAGCGGCTGGCGGGGGAGGCGGAGAAGATGCGCCAGGATCCGGATTACCAGTCCTGGGCGCACCAGCATTTCTCCTACGTCGACCGCAGCCGCTATGCGCCCCAGGTCGAGCGTCTGCAGACCGTGCTGGGGGCGGAGAATGTCTGCCTGATCAAGTCGGAGGCCTTTTTTGCAGACCCGGAGACCGAGACCGAGCGCGTCTTCGGCTTCCTGGAACTGGAACCGGCCCATGGCATCGACTATGCGCCACAGAATGTCGGCGGCTACGACGACCGCATTCCGCCGGAAACACGGGCACACCTGCGGGAAATCCTCGCCGAGGACTACGCCCGCCTGCGCCAGTTGGCCGGGCCGGGTTTCGACTGGTTCGAGGGCTGAACTGGTCGGGCGCAGGAATTTCGACGGCGAGACATGATATTGGGGGGAGCAGCAGGATGACGGAAGACAACAAGGTGTTTCCGGGGAAGATCGGACGGACGATTTCGGAATCGGAGCCCTGGTGGCCGGATCGCGTGGCCGCACCGAAGGGGGCGCCGAACATCCTGATGGTGCTGTTCGACGATGTCGGATTTTCCGACTTCGGCTGCTACGGCTCGACGATCCGCACCCCGACCATTGATGCGCTGGCGGGTGAAGGGCTGCGTTATTCGGGATTCCATACGACAGCCATGTGTTCCACGACCCGTGCCGCGCTGCTGACCGGGCGGAACCATCACTCCGTCGGTGTCGGCAGTCTGGCGAACTTCGACAGCGGCTATCCCGGCTATACCGGCAAGATCTCGAAGCAGGCAGGCACCATTGCGGAAATGCTGCGGGGGCAGGGCTATCGCAATTACATGCTGGGCAAGTGGCATGTCACGCCGCTGACGGAAACCGGGGCGACGGGGCCGTTCGATGGCTGGCCGCTGGGGCGGGGGTTCGACCGGTTCTACGGTTTCATGGATGCGGAGACTGACCAGTACGCGCCGGAACTGGTGCAGGACAATTCCCACATCGACCCGCCCGGCACCTTTGCCGACGGCTATCACCTGACGTCCGATCTGGTGGATCAGGCCATCCGATACCTGTCCGGCCACATCGCGGAGCAGCCCGGCGTGCCCTGGATGACCCTGCTGTCGTTCGGTGCCTGCCACGCGCCGCATCAGGCGCCCTTCGACCTGATCAAGTCCTATGATGCCATGTTCAGCGGCGGCTGGGATGTGGAGCGGGAGCGCAGGCTGGCGCGGCAGAAGGAACTGGGGCTGGTGCCGCAGGATACCGTGCTGCCGCCGATCAACGACAATGTCCGCCCCTGGGACCAGCACAGTGCGGATGAGCAGAAGGTCTTCACCCGGCTGCAGTCCGCCTATGCCGCGATGCTGGACCATGCCGACCAGCACCTCGCCCGCCTGGTCGGGTTTCTGGAGAAGGCGGGCGTGCGCGATGACACCATCATCATCGTCATGTCCGACAATGGCGCGAGTCAGGAGGGCGGGCCCTTCGGCTTCGTCAATGCCATGGGTCCCTACAACGGGCGCAAGGAACCGGTGGCGGAAAAGCTGGCGCGCATCGACGACATCGGCGGCCCGGATACCCATTCCAACTTCCCCTTCGGCTGGGCGATGGCGGCCAACACGCCGCTGAAACGCTACAAGCAGAACACCCATGGCGGGGGCATCCGCGACCCGCTGGTGATCTCATGGCCGAACGGTCTGGGTCGGGAAGGTGGCCTGCGTCACCAGTTCGCCCATGTCAGCGATCTGGTGCCGACCCTGCTGGAGATTGTCGGTATCGCGCCGCCGGATGAGGTCAATGGCGTGCCGCAGATGCCGCTTGAGGGCGTCAGTTTCGCCGCCAGCCTGAAGGATGCCGAGGCACCGTCACGCGATAGGCCGCAGTATTTCGAGATGTTCGGCCACCGTGGTCTCTGGCTGGGTGGCTGGAAGGCGGTGGCGTTCCATCCGCCGGGCACGCCGTTCGACGATGATGTCTGGGAACTCTATCACCTGGACGCGGATTTCTCGGAGAGCGCCGATGTTGCAGGGGCGCATCCCGAGAAGTTGCAGGCGATGATCGATCGCTGGTGGCAGGAGGCGGCAGAGAAGAACGTTCTGCCGCTGGATGACCGCTTTGCCGCCCGCTTCGCGGAGAACGCGGAGCGTCATCAGGGCGCGCGGACCCGTTTCGACTTCCACTGGGGCATGGGACACATTCCGACCGAAGTCGCCCCGGATATCCGCAGCCGCGACTATGACATTACCGCACACGTGCGGATCGGCGATGCGGTGCCGGAGGGGATACTGCTGGCCCATGGCGATGCCACGTCCGGCTATTCCCTCTACATCGACGCCGACGGTCACCTGGTTCATGCCACCAATATCGGCGGTGAGATGACGGTGCTGCGGTCGCCAGCGGCGATCCCTTCGGGAACGAAGGAACTCGGTCTGACCGCCCGCAACGACACGGACGGCGACGGCATCACCTACCGGCTGCTGATCGACGGGCAGGAGGCCGGATCACTGCATACCCCCCTGACCTTCGGCCCGTTCATTTCCTGGTCAGGTCTTGATATCGGACGGGACCGGGGCAGCCCGGTCGGTGCCTATGAAGCGCCCTACAGCTTCACGGGCGAGTTGCACCGGGTGAGTGTCCGGCTGCATCAGGCGCGCGGTCTGGACGGGGAGATGATCGCCAACGCGGAGATGGCGCGGCAGTAAGAGGCTTTGCGCTGGCCGTTCCACCCCTCTCCCCGTCCCGGCCACCCACGCAAGTATCCTGAAATGGGTGGCCAGGAGGGGGAGAGGGGTGGAACGATCCGCAATCAGTCAGTTCCCGCGTTCGATCCGGTCCACGACGGCGTTGTTCTCCGCGCGGACCATGCCGGGGATCAGCAGGGCGTCGAGGCACCACCAGATGGCCCAGGGTACCAGCAGCAGGTAGCCGATGAAGACCACGGCAAGGCCGGTTCCGGCACCCCAGAGCAGCAGCATGATGATTCCTGAGAACACCCGGCCGAGATAGAAACGATGCAGGCCAAGCCAGCCGAGGAAGAACCAGAGCAGATAGGCGATCAGCGTTGACCGGGCATTGGCCTGATATCGGGCCGTTGCGGTGTCGTGGCCTCCGGGGAATTCGGCGTCAGGTTGTGACATGGCAGGCTTCTCCCGTGTTGCTTGGCACTTTAACTATGCACTGGCTGGCGCTATGACAACGCGCGAACGGAGAGGGAGCCCGAACCATGCAGAAATTCGACCGCCTGAAGGCGACTGCGGCGCCGATGAAGATTGCCAACATCGATACCGACATGATCATTCCGAAGCAGTTCCTGAAGACGATCAAGCGTTCGGGACTGGGCAAGCACCTGTTCGACGAGATGCGCTATACCGATGGTGTGACCGAGATCCCTGATTTCGTGCTGAACAGGGAACCCTACCGGAAGGCCGAGATCCTGGTCGCGGGCGACAATTTCGGCTGCGGTTCCAGCCGTGAACACGCGCCCTGGGCGCTGCTCGATTTCGGCATCCGCTGCGTGATCGCGGAGAGCTTTGCCGACATCTTCTACAACAACTGCTCGAAGAACGGCATTCTGGCCGTGCCGCTGCCGAAGGATGCCATCGAGTATCTGCTGGCCGACGCGGCAGAAGGCCTGGAGATCGAGGTCGATCTGGAAAGCCAGACCGTCTTCGCCTCCAATGGCAAGACCTTCCGCTTCGAGATTGATCCGTTCCGCAAGCATTGCCTGCTCAATGGCCTGGACGACATCGGCCTGACGATGCAGCGCGGCGAAGCCATTGATGGCTTCGAGGCCCAGCAGAAGAGCAGCGCGCCCTGGCTTTATCGCGCCGCATCCTGACGCACGACCATACTGGAGGAATTGAGACCATGGCATCCAACCGCAAGCTGCTGATGCTGCCCGGCGACGGTATCGGACCTGAAGTGATGAGTGTCGTGCGCAAGGTGATCGACTGGATGGATCACCGTCGCGCCGTCAGCTTCGACGTGACCGAGGATCTGGTCGGCGGTGCGTCGATCGACAAGCACGGCATCCCCGTGACCGACAAGGTGGTGGATACCGCCATGAATTCGGACGCGGTCCTGCTGGGTGCTGTCGGCGGCCCGAAGTGGGATGACCTGCCGTTCGCGCAGAAACCGGAACGCGGTCTGCTGCGCCTGCGCAAGGATCTGGGCCTCTACGCCAACCTGCGTCCCGCACTCTGCTTCGCGCCGCTGGTCGATGCCTCGACCCTGAAGCGGGACGTGATCGAAGGGCTGGACATCATGATCATCCGCGAATTGACGGGTGGTGTGTATTTCGGCGAACCGCGCGGGATCGAGGATCTGCCGAACGGAGAGCGCCGCGGGATCAACACGCAGGTCTACACGACCTCCGAGATCCGCCGCGTTGCCGCCGTCGCCTTCGACCTGGCGCGCAAGCGGGGCAACAAGGTCTGCTCCGTCGAGAAGGCCAACGTCATGGAATCCGGCGTGCTCTGGCGCGAGGAAGTGACGAAGCTGCATGCGGAATCCTTCTCCGATGTCGAACTCAGCCACATGTATGCGGACAATTGCTCGATGCAGCTGGTCCGCGCGCCGAAGCAGTTCGATGTCATCGTCACCGACAACCTGTTCGGCGACATGCTGTCCGACACGGCGGCGATGCTGACGGGCTCGCTCGGCATGTTGCCCTCCGCCTCGCTGGGTGATGTTGACGAGACCGGTCGCCGCAAGTCCCTCTACGAACCGGTGCATGGCTCCGCGCCGGACATTGCCGGACAGGGCAAGGCCAACCCGCTGGCCACCCTGCTGTCCTATGCCATGTCGCTGCGCTACACCTTCGACCTGCCGGAGGATGCGGACCTGATCGAGACGGCGGTGAACAACGTGCTCGCGCGTGGCCTCCGCACTGCCGACATCATGGCCCAGGGCATGGCTCAGGTCTCGACGGCAACCATGTCAGACGCGCTGCTCAAGGAACTCGACAAGCTGGCTGCCTGAAGTTGAGGCAGTGCGATAGATATTTGTGCATCGACAAGTATCTTGACGTTGCGTCACGCATTCTATGCGGGTAACGTTTCATCAGCTTTGCCCGAGTCTTGGGAGGGGCGCAGGGAGACGGAGCCGTTCAAGAGCACCGCTCCTGTACGCAGAACAAGCTGAGAAAGAGCCGTCTCCGAAAGGGCGCGGCTCTTTTTTATGTATTGTGGAATGCGCCGGGCTGATCGGCCCGCGCCGGTTTCAGCCTTCGCCCACATCCCAGGTTGCCTTGCCGAAACCGGCGTCGGCGGGAATGTCGATCATCCGTCGGCCGTCCTTCACATAGACATGCGGCGTGACAATGACCGGCGTGCGCCGCGCGGCGGCGGCCATCGCCTCGGCAACGTTTGATGCTTCCCCAAGCAGTTGCAGGTTCAACCGGGTCGCGAAGACCATGGTGACTTCACCACGGTCAACCTGTTCCATGACAGCAGCCGGTGTGGTCCAGACGCTCTCCACGGCCTCCTTGCCATCATGCAGGGCTCCGTCGATCTGGGCCTCAGGTGCTTCGGCGATGAAGAAGGGCGTGTCGAAACGCTTCGGCATCACCGGCGGCGTGATCCAGTGGGCGAAGGCTTCCAGACGATCAACCCGGATCGCCAGACCCTCCGCTGTCGCCATCTGGCCCATGGTGACCTGGTTCTTCTCCAGGCGGGCGGCGTAGCGGTCCTTCAGTTCATTGGTCCGTGCGGCGGTGAGTTCACTGCCATCCTTCTGGGTGGCAATCAGCACACCCGTTTCCTCGAACGCTTCCCGGATCGCAGACACACGAAAGCCCAGTTGCGTGTCGTCGAAATGCTCGGCGCCGATGGTTGCGGCGCGCGCTTCCGCATCGCTGTCCTCAGGATCCACCTTGCCGCCGGGAAACACCATCGCGCCGGAAGCGAAGTCGATCTTGTGGTGGCGTTTCACCATGAAGACTTCCAGCCCGGCTTCGGTATCCCGGATGAGCAGGATGCTGCTGGCCGGGCGCGGCACGACATCCGCGTATTTGCCGCTCAGATCCGCGCCGCTTGCCAGTACATTGCCTTTCGACATCTTGTCCTCCCCAGGGTTGTCTCGGCCAGCGGCGACCATAAGCCAGCCGTTCATCAACCGGAAGCGCAGAAGCGGAAGGGATGGGGCGCGTCGGCAGGCATCATGCGAATGTCGGCACACATTCTGCTAATGTCGTCACAGAACTGTGGAAATGCGAGCCTTCGCCCTGTGTGAAGCCTGTGACAGGCTGCGCGAAGGTTTGACAGGTGCGAAATGGCAGTCGAAAAAGTGAAACGAGTTCCAAATTAGGGGAAACCGATGAAACGCGTCCTTATCGCTATCGGAGTCATTCTGGTTCTGCTGGTGGCAATTGTCATCATCGTGCCGTTTGTCGTGCCGACCTCCACCCTTGTCGATTACGTCAAGGAAGAGGTGGAGGGAGCCACCGGGCGAAAGCTCACGGTCAATGGCGACCCCAGTTTCTCGATCTTCCCCGATGTTGCACTGACCTTGCCTGAAGTCGCCCTGAGCAATGCGCCGGGTGGAGAGGCGGAGGATCTGATTCGCATCAAGTCCGCCGATATTCAGGTTGACCTGATGGCGGCAATCTCCGGAGACGTGGTGATCAAGCGGTTCGTTCTGGTGGAGCCGGTGATCGCGGTCGAGAAGGATGCCAAGGGCCGTTTCAACTTTGAATTCGACCCGCCAGCGGGTGCTGTGGCCCCTGCCACGTCGGACAGTTCCGGCGGTGGTTCCGGTGGCGGTGGTGGCGGTGGGGACCTTGCCCTGCGGCTGGATGACGTGCGCCTGGAGAATGCGACCTTCGTCTACCTGGATGCCCAGACCGGTCAGCGCCAGGAACTGAAAGGCGTGAATGCGAAGCTGTCACTGCCTGACTTTGCCGGTCCCTTCGACATGGAAGCCAGTGCCGAATGGCAGGGCCGTCAGGTCACGGTTGTCGCCCATGTCGACAAGCCTCAGGCGATTGCCGCCGGACAGGAAACGGCCCTGCGGCTGACGGCGGAGAGCGGCGACCTGTTCAAGGTCGATTTCAATGGCACCGCGTCGGCCGGAACCGCACCCAAGGGCGCTGGCCGACTGACGGTGACGGCTGACAAGCTGGGTGAGTTGCTTGCCTGGGTCGGCGCGGCCATGGGGCCGGAGGTCAAGCTGCCGTCCTCCATCTCTCTCGATGCAAATGTGACCGGCAGCCCGACAGCGGTGGCGTTGAGCGATGCCGCAATCGGGTTTGACGGGAACCGCCTGACCGGTGCGATCCGTGCCGGACTTGCCGGTGCCCGTCCGTCCCTGTTCGCGGATCTTGCCGGTGGCGACCTGGACCTGCGGCCCTACATGCCGGCAGAGGCCAAGGAAGGTGTCGGTTCGTCCGACAGTGCCGCAGCCCCTGCTGGTGGTTCCAGGGACTGGTCCGATGATCCCATTGATCTTTCGGGTCTGGACGCTGCGGATGTCGATCTGCACATCGCGGCAGACTCGATCAAGACCGGGATCGTCGATACGGCGGCAACCGATATCAAGCTGGTATCGGAAGGCAAGCGGACCAATCTGACGATTGCGAAGCTTGGTCTCTATGACGGCGACGCAACCGGTGCGGTCAGCATTGACCGCCGTGGTGCTGCGCCGAAGTTCGCCATGAAGCTGAACGGACAGGGCATTCAGGCCCAGCCGATGCTGCAGCAGTTCGCCGACTTCGGTGATTTCCTGGGCACGGTCGAGATGGCTGTCGACATGACAACGGTCGGCGCTTCGGAGAGGCAGATCGTTTCCGCACTGAATGGTACCGGCGGGCTGACCGTGCGGGATGGCGCGATCATCGGCTACAACCTGGCGGCAGCGGTACGTGGCATCTCCACCGCCAGTCTCGATCTTGACTACGACAAGGCCGAGAAGACCGACTTCGCCGAGATCTCGGCGACCTGGACCGCGAAGAACGGTGTCATCAACAATCCGGACCTGATGATGAACGCACCGCTGCTGCGCGTGACCGGCAAGGGCACCGTGTCCCTGCCGCCACGCCAGATCGACTATCGCGTGCTGCCAAAGCTGGTGGCCAGCCTTGCAGGGCAGGGGGCCAAGAGCGCGGGTGGCCTTGGCGTGCCGATCCTGATCAAGGGCAGCCTGGATGATCCGTCGATCCAGCCGGATCTGGAAGGTGTTGTCCGCGGCGTCATTGAAGCCCCGGGCGATGCCGTGAAAGGTGTCATCGATGGCGCTGGTGGCGTGGTGAAGGGCGTGACCGAAGGCGGCGGAAGTGCCGTCAAGGGATTGCTCGACAGTGTGACCGGCGGAGGCAAGGCCGCGAACGACGAAGGCGCATCTGCAGATGGGTCGGCAAAGGAATCCGCCAATCCGGTCGAGGGCGCAGCGAAGAAACTCAAGGGGCTGTTCGGTACTGACTGACCCGCTCTGTCAAGAAAACAAGGATACAAGAAATGGACTCTGAGAAAGCCTCGGAAACAGTGGATTTTCTGGTCACTTACGCAGCGGAATATGCCATTGCGGTGGTTGGTGTCATCGTCATCCTGGTGGTCGGCTTCATCGCCGCTGGCTGGGTGGGCCGCGCCGTGCGCAGCATGCTGGGCCGGTCGAAGAAGACGGATCCGCTGATCACCAACTTTGTTGCTGCCGTTGCCCGCTATGGCGTTATTGCCTTCACCATCATCGCCGCGCTGGACCAGTTCGGTGTCGAAACCACCAGCTTTGTCGCGGTCATGGGTGCCGCAGGCCTCGCCATCGGCCTGGCGTTCCAGGGCACGCTGGGCAATCTTGCCGCCGGCGTGATGATCCTGGCCTTCCGTCCCTTCCGTCAGGGGCATTTCATCGAAGGGGGCGGTGTTTCCGGAACGGTCGATTCCGTGTCGCTGTTCGTGACCGAGATGCACACGGCTGACAATGTCCACATCATCGTGCCGAACGGTTCGCTCTGGAACACGGCGATCAAGAACTACAGCCACCATGCCACGCGCCGGTGCGACTTCGTGCTTGGCATTGGCTATGGCTCCAGTCATGTGGAGGCCATGAAGGCCCTGAATGCGATGGCCGGGGCCGACGCACGGGTGCTGAAGGAGCCGGCACCGCAGATCGTCGTTTCCAACCTGGGCGACAGTTCCGTCGACATCACCATCCGTCTCTGGTGCAACGCCGGTGACTACTGGGGCCTGAAATTCGATTTCACCCAGGCGATGAAGGAGAAGATGGACGAGCTGGGTATCGAGATCCCGTTCCCGCAGCGTGCCATCCACATGATCAAGGACGCTGCCGACTGAGACCGGCTCTCGCCCCGTTCCAACGGGAAGACTGCCTTGTCAACTGACGATAGTGGCATCGTGGGCCTGGCCTGCGATGCCACTATCCGTCTGAACGGTATCGGATCAGTTGGCTGAGCTTGATTGCCGTTCCAGAATGCGGGCCACACGGTCCCAGCGTTCCTCAAGGGCGCGGTCACGTGCTGTCTTGCCTTCGACGTCACGGACATCGGGGCTCGCACCCTGCTTCAGCAGCGCCATCACCACATCCTCATGCCCGTTCCATGCGGCGCGCATCAGCGGTGTCACACCGTCTTCATCGGCGGCGTTCGGATTGGCGCGCTGGCTCAACAGATCCTCGGTGATCGATGCATAGCCGTTGATCGCGGCCCAGGCCAGGGGGGTCCGTCCCTCGAAATCCCTGGTGTCGATATCGACGCCACGCTCGATCAGGAACTCCACGACCATCTCCCGCCCGCGCCATGATGCGGCGATGATCGCATCGCGTCCGGCGGCATCAATTGCGTTGGGGTCGGCGCCGGAGCGGAGAAGCACCTCAATCTGCTGCACGTTCCCTGTGGTCACGGCCTGCCTCAGATCGCCGTCGAGCTGGCGCTGCTGTGCCGGCGCGATGGCCCTGTCCGTCTTTTCCTTCTCGATGAAGCGTCGCCAGCGCCCGGCCTCGATCTCGGCCTGCTGGCGTTCCTCCGTCGACATTTCCTTGTTCAGATCCTTCACAGCGCGTTTCGCGGTGCGATTGCCTTCGTCCGCAGCCATCTTCAGCAGGACGAAGGCGCGCTTGCGGTCCTTCTCGACACCATCGCCGGTCAGATGCTTTTCCGCCAACCGGACCTGGGCGGGCTGATAGCCGCGTTTCGCCAGCCGCTCCAGGATGGCAGCGGATTTTTGCGGGTCCTTCTTCGTTCCCTTGCCTTCGTCGATAGCCTTGGCAAGGTTGTACTCCGCGTGGGCATAGCCTGCATCTGCGGCTTTCCTGTAGCGTTCGACCGCCGACTTCAGACGCTCCTGCTCGGCATCGGAAAGCGGGGCCTCCGGCTCCGGGGGCTTTTTCCCGCTCTCGACCTTGTCAGTGGCAGCGGGCGGCTCGGCTGTCGGACCGGCGCGGGCGACAGCAGTCTCAGCCGCCTCGATCAACTGGTCCAGGGCCGCCACCGCGACCTTGCGGGACTTTTCCGCATCCGACAGCGCCGTCTCGGCAGCAGACCGGCTCTCCCGCGCCTTGTCAGTGGCGCCGGCTGCCGCGGCACGCTGTGCCGTTTCAGCCGCCGCCTGTGCCCGCTCCGCAGCGGCAGCCACGGCCTGTGCGGCCCTGGATGCGTCCGCCAGCGCCTTGCGGGCCGGTTGCGATGTCACCGGCGTCTCGGCACGGGCCCGCAGGACGGCTGCCGTGGTCTCCTGCGCGATCTTCAGTGCCTTGTCGGCAGCGGCGACCGCGCCGTCAGCCTCCAGCGTGGCGGCGGCGATCGCGGCGTCCGGGGTCAGTCGTGCCAGTTCAAGGTCCAGGTCCATCAGTCGTTGCTGCAACTCCGCCGCACGCTCGGCCGCGGCCTGTGCCTCCGCATCTGTCGATGCCGTTTTCGCGGCGAGCTCTGCCTGAGCCTTCAGGGCTTCCGTGCGGCGGATATCGCGTTCGATCTCCTGCGGGTCGCTCGGGATGTCACGGACCGGTTCGATGGCGCCGCGCCGCAGATTGGCAGGCACCTCGGCGACACCGGATTCCTCTTTGGGTGTCAGCGCCGGTCCCTTCTCGTAGATCAGGGCCACATCACCGGCGTTCGGGGCAATGGGCGCAGGACCGGCGGAGACCGGTCGTTCCGAGCGCCGTGCCGCCTCGATCGCGGCCTGGCGCACATCGGGCAGGGCGATCTTGGGGGCGTCCTTCGGGGCCTCGACCGTCTTCGGTTCCGGCACCAGCACTTGGGTTGGCTCAGGTTCAGGTTCGGCGACGACGGGCTCCGGTTCCGGCGCGGGCGGAGTCTCGGCGACGGGTTCCGGATCGGGCAACAGGTCCTTCTCATCGACCAGTTCCACCGTCACCGGTTCACGGTAGACGTCGGGAAATATCTGGATCGAGATCGGAAAGCCGCCGATGTCATCCGGCTTGCTGTCGAACAGCTGCGGCGATGCGATTGCCAGACCTGCCAGCAATGCGGCGTGACTGACCATGGCCACGGCCGTTCCACGGCTGATGTTCTCGCCGAAACTCAGGAATATCGGTATGGCGCGCCGTGCGATCATGGGAAAGTTCGGGGTGCTTTCGTTCCGAATTGCATCAGATCAGGAGGTTACGCGATTCCTTTCGCCAACCTGTAGTCCGATCAAGCAAATAGCGTGCCCCTGACTTCACGTCATCCGGGACATGCACCGCGTCTCCCATCCACAGCGGTCAGCCTCCGGTGACACTCATGTGACGGGTCACGGCAGGCTGCTTCTGTCGACGGTCGATGATGAAGTCATGCCCCTTGGGCTTTCGGCCAATGGCTTCGTCGATGGTTGCGTCCAGCAGCGCCCCGCTTGGATCGGTCCGCAGTGCCGTGCGAAGGTCTGCCGCATCCTCCTGCCCCAGGCACATGTAGAGCGTGCCGGTACAGGTCAGTCGCACCCGGTTGCAGCTTTCGCAGAAATTGTGGGTCATCGGCGTGATGAAGCCGAGCCGCTGGCCCGTTTCCTCGACAATGGTGTAACGGGCCGGACCGCCGGTCGAATAGTCGGTATCGCGCAGTGTCCATTTGCTCTGCAGCCGTGCCCTGACCAGCGACAGCGGCAGGTACTGGTCCGTGCGGTCGCCGTCGATGTCGCCAAGCGGCATGGTTTCGATCAGGCAGAGGTCGAAGCCCTGTGAGCCGCACCAGGCAACCATGTCGCTGATCTCATCCTCGTTGACGCCCTTCAGCGCCACGGCATTGACCTTGACGTGCAGACCCGCTTCCTTCGCGGCGCGCAGGCCTTCCTGTACCTTCTCCAGGCTGCCCCAGCGTGTGATGCGCTGGAAGTTCTCCGGATCAAGCGTATCGATGGAGACATTGATGCGACGCACACCGGCCCGGCGCAGGTCGTCGGCGAAGCGGGGGAGCTGGCTGCCGTTCGTCGTCAGCGTCAGTTCTTCCAGATCGCCGGTCTTCAGGTGCCGCCCCAGCCCGTGAAACAGCTCCATCACGTTCTTGCGCACCAGGGGTTCGCCGCCGGTCACACGCAGCTTCCGCACACCCTTGGCGACGAAGGCCGTGCAGACGCGGTCCAGTTCCTCAAGCGAGAGCAGGTCCGATTTCGGCAGGAATGTCATGTGTTCCGACATGCAGTAGACACAGCGGAAGTCGCAGCGGTCCGTCACGGAGACTCGCAGGTAGGTCACGGCGCGCCCGAATGGATCAATCACGGCAAACTTGTCCCGGTTCCAGGTTGGAACTGAGATATTGCGCGCGTGAACGGTCGAGTAAAGGAAGAACTGTCGGGCTCAGCCCTTGGCACCAAGCTGATTCAGGGCTGCGAGATACTCGGGATCCTGCCGCCAGCGGCGCACGACCGCCAAGGCATCGTCAGGCGTCATGCCTTCATAGAAATTCTGCAGCCGCACCCGGTCGTTCGCTATCTGGCGCGCGAGCATGCCCCGCGCGACCCTGGTCAGTTCGTAGATCGTGAGAAAGATCTGGCGGTCGAAATCCAGTGCACGACAGACGATCGCGAGCGCCTCTCCACCCGGTTCATAGATCATCCGCCGCATCAGTTCAGGCCGCATCCCGGCGATCCGTGCGAGGGAGAATTCGAACAGGCTGATCTCGCCCTGACGCAGGGCTTTCACGGAAAATGCGGCGTTGAGCTGACCGGCGGCATGAAGCTTCTCGACCAGTCGCTGGGACGGATCGGTCACCTCCACCTCGCCGGTGGTTTCCTGCACGGCGTCGCGCATGGCGTTCAGCATCGTGTCGTCCAGCTCCGACGCATCGAAGGTGTAGTTGTCGACAATGTACTGGCGGAGCGCTGCCGAAACCCAGGCGAACATCCGCTTGGCAAGTGCTTTCGGCAGGTCCGGACGACGCAGCAGGGGCTTCTGGTAACGGTCCACCCGCTGCGATTCCGCCACCAGATGTTCCAGCAGGGCATCGGAAATCTGCGCGGTGTCGTTTTCCAGCAGGGCCTCGACCACATCCTCGTTACCGGTCTCGACCAGCGCACCGGCCACGGCCTCGGAAATGTTGGCGCGCATCGCTGTGGCCAGCTGATGCTGCAGTGTGCGATGGCGCACGACCTCGATCAGATCGGCATCGCGCAGGGCCCTGTTGTCCATCAGGATCGGATAGGCGACTTCGATCTGGTCATTGGCCAGCATGGCTGCAAGTTCGATCGGTGCGTCCGTCATCTCGTTCAGCCGGACGGCCAGACGCTTGCGCACGCTCATCTCGACGTCATGGCTCAGCCGACGCAGGATATCGGTCATCAGCTTGCGTTCGCTGCCCGTCAGTGTTTCACCTTCGGTCTCGAACAGGTTCCAGATGTCTTCATACAGCTGCGCCCGGCCCTCACGGCTCTTGCGCTGCGCGAGGTCAAACAGATTGGCAATGCCGGACTTTGGCTCTGCAGCTGCTGCGGTATCAGCCATCATGACGCTCCTCGAAGGAAATACGCCTGCCATTATCGACATCGAAGTTAACAATGTGTTTGCGTTGGGAAATTCGACCAAGCCTTACGCTACGACATGTGACGGAATGCAAGATTCAGCCAAGTGCGCGGCGCACGAAGTCGAGGATGGCGGGCAGTGGCAGTGGTTTCTCAAGCACGGCGAAGGCGACCGAGGCGTCCCGATTGGCTTCGACCAGGGAGGCCGGGTGGCCGGAAACCAGAATGATCCGTGTGGAGGGAACGGCGCGCTTGATCAGTCGGGCGGTTTCCAGCCCATCAAGCCCGGGCATCTGGACATCCAGCAGGACGATATGCGGGCGCAAGCGCTTCGCGGTGTTGACGCCAGCGAAGCCATTTGACTCGGCGCGTGCGGTCAGACCGCCATGGCGCAGGTAGCTGACGACCGTCTCCGCGCCGACGATGTCGTCGTCGATAACCAATACCGACAGGTGTCCCCCACCACCTTCCTGTCTCCCCTTGGCCATGCCTCTTGTGATCCTGTCTCCAGCCAATGCGCTGGAGCCTGTCTTGCCATGGCAACATGAAAAGGAACGTTAACGAAGTTCAGCGACAATCGGGAGGTAACCGCAGGAGACACAGGTAGGACGCCATGGCAGATTCCGCACGCAGCACACCATCGTTGTCACAAGAGACAGAGAACTACCGGTCCGCGACCCGGTTGATCGAGCGCCTGCACCGGCTTTATCTGGATGTCATCAGGGCGGAACTCGACCGTATGGGTATCGATGACCTGTCCGCTGTTCAGGCACTGTTGCTGTCGAACATCGGTACGGCCGAAGTCAACGTGAAGACGCTGATGGAGCGGGGCTATTACCAGGGTTCCAACGCCAGCTACAACCTGAAGAAGCTCGTTGAAGCAGGTTATATCGAGCAGTTCCGGTCCAGCCATGACCGGCGTGCGACGATTGTCAGACTGACAAGCGCCGGACTTGATCTGTGCGAGAGTCTGGATGCATCGGAGGAACGCTTTGCAACCGGCTTCGATGACAGCGGACACGCCTTCACCGAGATGGTGAGCCGGATGACGGCGCTGGAGCGCGGGTGGACGGATCACATCCGCTTTGGTCCCAGGACCTGACAGGCCTGCGGCGATCAGGTGTCAGTCGTCGACCTTCACCATGAAGCGCGTTCCCCGGACACCGAGGATGGTGGACGGGGTTTCCACCAGCATGCGGTCCCTCCCGCGCTTTGCGATGCGTCCCGACCGGGCCGAGAGCGTACCGCGGCTCAGGCGCCCCTTGAACGCGCCTTCATCCCGCGTCCTGTCGTATCGATACTCCTGAATGCGAAATGTCGTTTCCGGTCCCAGTGCGATCTCGGCACCATCAGTGAAACGAAGCCCGACCGCACCTTCCGCAGCGGTGATCACGGTGTCCTGCGCCTCGATTGCCAGTCCTTCGGTCGCGGTACTCCGGGCGCCATCGCGATCGATGCTGACCTGGCCAGCGACCCTCTCAACCACGGCGATGGTCTCCGCAGCAAGCGCCCCTGCATTGGGCATGGAAACTGCAAATGCCAGGACGGCTGCAAAAAGCAGTACTGCGATTGAGGTCACTTTGCGCATGACAGTTCCATCCGTAAGCTTCCGAGACATCGACGCCGAATTGGTCAGAAGACCGTGGAGAATAAGCCAAGTGCCTGCCAGTCCCAAGTCCCGCTTCGGTACATTCGCCTGTGACTTGCGTGAAGTGCGCAGCGCAGCGCGCTGGGTGGAGCTTCAGGGTGGCGAACTGGGCTTGAGTGCGGCGGCTGCAACCCGCATGGCTGTTGCGTTCGAGGAGCTTTTTGCCAACAGCATTCATCATGGCAATGTCGGCAAGGATGCCAAGGTGCGCATCGGTCTGGAGCAGCAGAAGGATGGCAGCGTCCGGATGGATTTCCGGGACAATGGCATCTACTTCGACCCTGTTCTGGATGCGGAACGGGTAACCGGTGATCCGGTCGCCGGAGCAGTCGGCGGCGTGGGTGTGCGTCTCGCGATCAACCTTTCGCGGGAGATGCGCTACACCCGGGAGCGTGACGGCAATCACGTGATGATGGTTTTCGACACCCGTTGATCAGACGCGCGCCTGGCGCGGGTCACATTCTGCACCGCGGTCGATATCGTCAGGGCAGGTCGAAGACGAATGAGGCCCAGAAACTCTCCCAATCGAGATCCGGGTCAGTGTCGGCGGGGATCATGTGAACCGCGCTGATCATCCAGCGCCCCGCAAGGGGCAGTTCCAGAACAGCCATGCCATTGCCATCCGTGCGCATGGTGCCGACGCGGCGTTCCGTCTGCTTGTGGAACGCCTGCACCAGCACGCCACGCAGGGGCAGCCCCCTGTAGAGCGCCTGTACCCGCAAGGGGTCGCCAGCCGAAAGCGCGAATGGATTGCGTTGCGGAACCAGCTCGAAGGTCATGTTGACAGGGCGGGTCGCAGCCTCGCCTGCCGACACATCGCCCGAAAGCACCCAGGTCTTCGGGAACCTGGTGTAGCGCTCGCGCGCCCGGGTGTCCTGACGCCCAGCGGCCTTGCGCGCGGCGAGAGCATGCTCCAGTCCGTCGCGGCGCACGTAGGTCTCGAAAGTCTCTGGATCGAGTTCGATCAGATTGCCCGCGTTCTGAAAGACCACGGTGTAGAGACCGGGCGCACCGATCGCGACCTTTCCGGCCGGGTCGGCGGCGAATCCTGCCGCGGCGGAAACCGTTCCCTCCGGACCGATGACATCGAAACGCACCGTGTTGTCAGGGATGTAGATCTGCGTGCTGCCCACAAAATCCTGGCCAACGGCCATGGTCACGGGAACGGTCTCGCCCGCTTCCGCGCGACTGTTCTGCGGTTCGAGCCAGTATTCGTGGGCCGACGCTGACGTGATCGCCATCAGCATGGCGATCAGGCCTGAAATCCGATATGCCATCTTCACTTCTGAACCTGCCTGCTGGAGCGTGATGATGCGAGCCCTTATAGCGTTTGGCCTGTCGGTCGTCATGCTGTTCACGCTGACACTTGCCGGTGATGGCGGCGCGCGGGCGCATGAGATCCGGCCGATGGTGGCGGAGGTGGAGTTTGCCGCCGATGGTCGCCTGACGGTTTCGCTGGACATCATCCTCGAAGCATCGATGGCGAAGGTGGAGGCTGGGCTGGCCGATACCGATGACAGTGCCAACGCGGCGCTCTACGACCAGCTTCGGGAACTGCCGCCCGCAGAACTGGAGGCCCGGTTTGCCAGTGAGCATGAGGCCTTTGCCGAAGGCTTCAGCCTGACGTTCGACGGGCAGGTTGCCCCGCTGACGGTTGCAGGGGTTGCTGTGGCGCCGTTGGGCGACGTGCGGGTCTCGCGCAATTCGAAGGTCGTGCTGACCGGTGCGATACCGCCGGGCGCCGATCAGTTTGTCTGGGACTACCCGGCCAGTTATGGCGCGGTCGCGGTGAAGTTGCGACGTGCCGGGGACAGGGATTTCACCTCTGCCTGGCTGCAGGCCGGGGAAAGGTCCGATCCATTTCCGATGCAGGGGCTGGTACCGGACCGTGGCACGGTCGAGACCCTGGTGGACTACGTCGAGCTTGGATACATCCACATCGTGCCGCGCGGACTGGACCACATCCTGTTCGTGCTCGGCCTGTTCCTGCTCAGCACCCGGATGCGGCCCCTGCTGATCCAGGTCACCTGTTTCACGGTGGCGCATTCGATCACGCTGGCCCTTTCCCTTTACGGCATTGTTGAGTTGCCGGCATCCATCGTCGAGCCGCTGATCGCGCTGTCCATTGCCTATGTCGCGATCGAGAACCTCTTCATGCGCGGCCTCAGTCCCTGGCGACCGATCGTGGTCTTTGCCTTCGGCCTGCTGCATGGACTTGGCTTCGCGGGCGTGCTGACCGGGTTGGGGTTGCCCCAGGACCAGTTCGTGACCGCGCTGGTCGGCTTCAATGTCGGTGTCGAGTTCGGCCAGTTGAGCGTCATTCTGGTGGCCTGGCTGTTGCTGGCCCTGTGGCAGATGTCTGAATTGACCTATCGCCGGACCGTGATCATTCCCGGATCGCTCTGCATTGCCGCTGTCGGTCTCTACTGGACGTTCGAGCGGGTGGTCTTCGGGGTCTGATCGTCGCAGTCGGGCATCTGCGACCGCCGGACACATGGTCCGGCAAACAACAGGTGCTATCTGTGCAATCATGAAACACGCAGATTACCAGGAACTGGAACCGCGCTCCGTCTGGACCGCGATGCGCAAGGGCTGGCGGCGGCGCTGCCCGTCCTGCGGGGAAGGCCGCGTCTTTGACGGCTATACGAAGGTGAACGATGAATGCCCGTCCTGCGGGCTGGAGCTGCATCATCATCGCTCCGACGACCTGCCGCCCTATCTCTCGATCATGATCGTGGGCCACATCATCGTGCCGCTGGTCCTGATCGTGGAGCAGACCTGGCATCCGGTGCTCTGGTTGCACATGGCCATCTGGCTGCCGCTGGTCGTGCTGCTTTCGCTCTATTTCCTGCCCCGTCTGAAGGGTGCGGTCATCGGTCTGCAGTGGGCCAACCGCATGCACGGCTTCGGGCTGGAGGAAGAGGACGAACCGGTAACGCCCTGACTGACTGTTCATGGGGACTGCCATGCGCGGCCCCGGACTGGACAGGTGTGTCCGTCACGGGCCATCTTGCGCGCAACCTGCACAGAAGACCGGACGCGCACCATGGCCGAGAATCCACATGACCCGAACGATACCCACTTGCGGCCGGAGGGCCAGAAGGCGCTGAGGCCGCGCGACGCGGCGACCCTGGTGCTCTGGCGCAAGTCGGCGCGCGGGGTGGAGGTCGTGATGGGGGAACGGCATGGCAAGCATGCCTTCATGCCAAATCGCTGGGTCTTCCCCGGCGGTCGGGTCGATCCGACGGACTCCCGCGTCCGCGGGGCAACCGAACTCAGGCAACATGTCGGCGGGCATCTGACGAAGGCCGCCTCACCTGCGCGTGCCCGTGCGCTGGCCGCTGCCGCCATCCGCGAAACGTTCGAGGAGACAGGGCTGATTCTCGGCAAGCCGGACCCTGAGCCGGGACGCAGCGTTCCGCGCAACTGGAAGGGATTCTTCGATACCGGTTTCGCCCCGGATTTCGATGCGCTGGATTTCGTTGCCCGCGCGGTCACGCCGCCCTTTCGTCCGCGCCGCTTCAATGCGCGCTTCTTCATGGCGGATGCGAACCGTCTTGCGAACGAGGTGATCGAGAGCGATGGGGAACTGCTGGACATCCACTGGGTGACCATCGACAAGGCCCTGAACCTGGAGATCCCGCGCATCACCGGGGTGATGCTGAAGTTCGTCGAGGAGTTCGTGGAGACGCCGCCACCTGCCAGCGCCGCCCACAAGCTGCCTCTCTACAAATATGTCCACGGCAAGCACACGGATACGTTCGAATGAGCACCATTGATCAGGTCAAGGGGACGCCGCGCCCGGTACGCCCGCGAGATGCTGCCAGCCTCGTCATTCTGCGTGGGGAAGGTGACGGGACAGAGGTGCTGCTGGGCCGTCGCGCCGGACGCCATCGCTTCATGCCGCACATGTATGTCTTTCCCGGTGGGCGCCTGGATCGCGTTGATCTGACCGCACCCACGCTGGACAGTCTGGATGAGCGTCCGTTGCGCAGGCTGGCCGCACAGTTCGGCGGCGAAACCGCACATGGTCTGGCCGTCGCCGCGGTGCGCGAGACCTGGGAGGAAACCGGGCTGCGCTTCGGTGAGATGCAGGGAGACAGGTTCCTGCCGCGCCTGTCGGGCATCGATTATCTGGCCCGCGCCATCACGCCGCCGCCCAGCCCGATCCGGTTCCATGCCCGCTTCTTCATCACCCATGCAGACCGTGCCGATGGGGGGGGCGATGCTCCGCTCACCGGTTCGGGTGAATTGCTTGATCTGGACTGGCGGCCCCTGGGCGAGGCGATGAAGATGCCTATCGCCGACGTGACCGAGTTCGTGCTGGAGGAAGTGTCCCGCCGGGTCAGGGGCACGGCGATTGAGGCGATCCCGCTGTTCAGCTATCAGAACAACGCGCCCATCATACGCTACCACCGTTTCGAAGCCGATTGAGACCCATGCCATGACCCATTTCTCATGACCGTCGGGCCTGAACTGACAGACAGTCAGCGACGGGCCGGACTGGGTATCTCGATCCTGTGCATCGCGGTGGCGGCGCTTGCCATCGGCCTGACCTTCCCGTTGCTGGCCCTGCTGCTGGAGGGCAAGGGATTCAGCGGCACCGCCATCGGCATCAACAGCGCGATGGGACCGCTTGCCATCCTGCTGTCATCTGCCTTCGTGCCGCGATGGATTGCCCGGTTCGGCGCCAGGCGTTTCATCGTGATGTGCGTGCTGGGCAACGGCATCACCATGATCCTGTTCAAGGTCCTGGACTGGTATGCCGTCTGGCTGGTTCTGCGCCTGTTGAGCGGTGTGGCCGTGGCCGGACTGTTCGTCGCGTCGGAGAGCTGGATCAACCAGGTCGCACGCAGTGAGCAGCGTGCACAGGTCATGGCGATCTACAATATCTCGCTGTCCGCCGGATTTGCGCTGGGTCCGGTGCTGCTGGGATTCGTCGGCGTCCAGGGTTGGGCACCGTTTGTCATCGGCGCGGCCATCATGTTCGTGGCGGCAATCCCGATGATCTTCGTGCCTGTCGCGGCACCGCGCTTTGATGGCACCCCCAGCTTCAACGTGCTGACCTATGTGAAGGTCGCGCCGACGCTGGTTGGCGCGATCCTGCTCTACGCGATGATCGAGAACTCGACCAGTTCGATGATCTCCGTCTTCGGCCGCCGGTCAGGACTGGCCGACCAGGACGCGCTGATCATGTTGAGCGCGGTTGTTGTCGGCGGAATGTTCTTTGCCTGGCCGGTCGGCTGGCTGGCCGACCGCTACGACAAGATCCGGCTGATGATGATCCTGGGCATGATCGGTGTGGTCGGTGCCGTCGCTGTGCCCTTCACGGTCCAGAACCTCTGGCTCTGCTACAGCATCCTGTTCATCTGGGGCGGGGCCGGGGCGTCGCTCTATACCATCGCCATGGCCTTGCAGGGGGAACGGTTCTCCGGTGCAGACCTGGTCACCGCGAACGCTGCCTTCGGCGTCCTCTATGGCGTCGGCTCGCTGCTCGGGCCCGCCATGACCGGGGTCGCGATGGATCTGGACGATCCCAATGGATATTCATGGGTGATGACGGGCATCTGCCTGATCTTCGTCGTCTTCACCATCTTCCGTCAGCGCGCCAAACGGCGGGGACACATGGGCTGATCTGTCTTGGTCGCTACTCTGCTGCGTTTGCTGGCGGGGGGCTGTTGCGACCAACGTATCCGTCGCGGGTCTGCGGGAACTTCATGCCCAGCAGCCGGGACGCGATGACGGTACGCAGGATCTGTGCGGTGCCGCCGCCGATGGTGAACATGCGGGCGTCGCGCAGGATGCGCTCCACCGGTGTGTTGCGCGAATAGCCCTTCGCGCCGAAGACCTGCAGGGCATCGTTTGTGACCCTGATCGCCATCTCCGAGGCGAAGACCTTGGCCTGAGCGGCTGAATAGGGGTCGGGGAAGGGGCTGCTGTCGGGACCGCGCGAGCGGGCAGCGGTGTGGATCATCAGCCGCGCCGCATCCACCTGTGTCGCCATGTCGGCCAGCATCCATTGCAGACCCTGAAATTCCGCGATGGGGCGTCCGAACTGATGGCGGTCGATCGCATGGTCACGGGCGAGATCCATCGCGCCTGCGGCCAGTCCCAGCGCCACGGTTCCCGCGCCGACGCGCTGGCTGTTGTAGGCGTTCATCAGGTCGGCAAAGCCGCGCCCGAAACCTGATGGTGGCAGCAGGACGCGATCCTCCGCCAGTTCCAGATCCTCGAAGAAGACCTCCGCTTCCGGGATGCCGCGCAGGCCCATGGTCGGTTCCCGCTCCCCGATTCTCAGGCCCGGATCCTGGTCACGGATGGCGATGAAACCGCCGATGCCCAGCCGGTTGCCCTGCGTATCGAGAACGCGCGCGAAGACCAGATGCAGGCGCGACACGCCGCCGCCGGTGATCCAGTGCTTCTTGCCGTTCAGCACAAAGCGGTCGCCGTGTTTCACTGCTGTCGTGGTCATCTCCGTCGCGGCGCTGCCCGCCTCCGGTTCGGTGATGCAGATGGCGGGCTTGTCGCCGTTCAGCACGAAGTCAGCCGCCATCTTGCGCTGGACCTCGGTGCCGTACTGCAGGATGGCGGAGATCGCGCCCATGTTGGCCTCCACCGCGATGCGCCCGGTAACGCCGCAGACCCGCGCCATCTCCTCGATCACCAGCGCGGCGTCGAGATAGCTCAGGCCCGGCCCGCCAAGCTGCTTCGGCACGGTCATGCCCATGAAACCGGCGTCCTTCAGGGCCGTCACATTGTCCCAGGGATATTGTTCACTGCGATCCACCCCGGCGGCGCGCGCCGCGATGACACCTTGCGCCAGGTCGCGTGCGCGGGCGCGCAGGTCCTGTTCGGCATGGCTCAGGGGTGATTGCATGATCCGGCTCCTCCCGCTCGTTCGGGGCCAATCTACATCAGCCGTTCCGTCAGCACAGGCCTGTTGGACGGCATCAGGTGCAGTGGCCGCGCGAATCGTGCAAGACAGGGCCATGAGCATCGCCGCCACCGCCGACCTGCCCGAGAAGCACCGCATCCTGAAGGATGTCTTCGGCTTCGACAGCTTCCGCCCCGGACAGGAGGCCGTGGTGGATGACCTGATCGCCGGGCGGCACACGCTGGCGGTCATGCCCACGGGGGCGGGCAAGTCGCTGTGCTTTCAGGTGCCGGCACTGGCGCGGCCCGGTCTGACCGTGGTGGTCTCTCCACTGGTGGCCCTGATGGAGAACCAGGTCGCTGCGTTGCAGCTTGCAGGTGTCGCGGCGGTGACGATCAATTCCAGCCGCAGTCGGCAGGAAAACGTCGATGCCTGGCTGAAGGTCAGGGACGGACGCGCCAGCCTGCTTTACATGTCGCCGGAACGGCTGATGACGGAGCGGATGCTGCGCGCGCTTTCCGACCTGCCGGTGGGGCTGTTCGTCGTAGATGAATCGCACTGCATTTCCCAATGGGGACACAGTTTCCGGCCCGAGTACCGCGACCTTGACCAGTTGCACAGCCGGTTCCCCGACATTCCCATCGGAGCCTTCACCGCGACGGCGGATGCGGAGACTCGGACCGACATCATAGAGCGGCTGTTCGGCGGCTCCGCTTCCGTCCACGTCGCCGGATTCGACCGCCCCAACATCCGCCTCGGCATCACGGTGAAGTCCAGCGTCGAGAAGCAGGTGGCGGCCTTCGTGGCGGATCGCCAGGGCCAGTCCGGCATCGTCTACTGCCTGTCGCGGCAGGGGACGGAGGACATGGCGCAGGCACTGTGCGATGCGGGCCACAATGCGCTGGCCTATCACGCCGGGCTGGACCCCGACACCCGCGCCCGCTGGCTGGACCGCTTCATGACGGAGCCGGGGATCATCGTCGTCGCCACCATCGCCTTCGGCATGGGCATCGACAAGCCGGATGTGCGCTTCGTCGTCCATGCCGATCTGCCCGCCACCATCGAGGCCTATTATCAGGAGATCGGGCGCGCCGGGCGCGATGGCGCACCGGCGGAGGCGCAGCTCTTCTTCGGCCTGAACGACATCCGGAGGCGCCGCCAGTTCATCGAACAGAGTGACGCTGATGACATGGTGAAACGGGTGGAGCGGCAGCGGCTGGATGCGCTGGTCGGCCTCTGCGAGGCGGTGGAATGCCGCCGGGTGCTGCTGCTCGCCTATTTCGCGGAGAAGGCGGAGCCGTGCGGCAACTGCGACATCTGCCTGAATCCACCGACCCTGATCGACGGCACGGAACTGGGGCAGAAGGTACTGTCCACAGTGGTCCGCACGGGGGAACGGTTCGGCGCCGTCCACATCGCGGACAGCCTGATGGGCAAGTCAACGCCGAAGATCACTTCCTTCGGGCATGACCAGCTGCCGACCTTCGGCATCGGCAAGGACCGCAAGGTGGGGGAATGGCGGGCCATCATCCGCCAGCTTGTCGCCGCCGGATTTCTGGAGATCGATGCCGACCGCTTCGGGGGACTGACAGTGACGCGCCAGGGCCACGGTCTGCTGAAGGGGCAGGAAACCCTGCGCCTGCGCACCGACATCCTGACGGCCTCGGGCGCGGGGAAGAAGACCAGCCGCAAGTCGCGCAAGCCAGCGGAGACGGCGCTGGACGAGACGGGGCAGGACCTGTTGCAGAGCCTGAAGGAAGTGCGCCTGAACCTGGCACGCGAACGCGGCGTGCCGCCCTATGTCATCTTCCACGATGCCACCCTGATCGAACTTGCCGCCCGCCGCCCGCGCGACGTGGAAGCCTTCTCCGAGACGCATGGGGTGGGTGCCAGCAAGGTGGAGAAGTTCGCCGCAGCCTTCCTGCAGGCCATCGCCGACCATCAGGGGTAAGGGGCGAAGGCGCGCGCGTTCAGGTGACCGCCCGTTCTACGCCAGCATCCGAACTGCCGTCGCGAAAAGGAACAGTGCGAAGGCGAGCTTCAGCGCGCGGGGTTTCATGCCATGTGCCAGCCTTGCACCAAGCGGAGCCGTCAGGCTGGCGAAGGGCGCGATCAGCACCAGGCCCAGCAGGTTGACGTGACCCGCGCTCGCCTGCGGCAGGGCGGCGACGCCCCATCCGGAGACGATGAAGCCCACCGCACCCGGCAGCGCGATGATCAGGCCGATGGCGGAGGCCGTGCCCACGGCCCGGTGCACCGGATAGCCGAAGATGTTGAAATAGGGCACGCACAGCGTGCCGCCGCCGATGCCCATCATGGCCGAGGTGCCGCCGATGGTGAAACCTGATACTGCGCCCGCCGGCCCGGTCGGCAGTTTCTCCCGCAGGCGGAAATCTGCCGGGCTGAAGGCCATGTAGGCGGCGACGATCAACGCGACGATGGCGAAGACCAGGGTCAGTGTCGCGCCGCTGACCAGGCTGGCGATCAGCACGCCCGAGACAGAACCGACGAAGATGAACGGCCCCCAGCGCCGCAGCAGATCCACGTCCACCGCACCCCGCCGGTGATGCGCCCGCGCCGAACCGATGGAAGTCAGCACGATGCTGGCGAGTGATGTTCCAACGGCAACATGCATCCGCACCGACGGGTCGATCTCCAGCTGCCCGAGCATGGTGTAGAGCACCGGCACGACAACGATGCCGCCGCCGACGCCCAGCAGCCCGGCCAGCACACCGGCAACACATCCGGTTCCCACCAGAATGGCGGCAAGCGGGATCAATGCGGTTGTCAGTTCCATTGTGTCTCCGGTCGTCTCGGCGGTCGTTTCGGAACCCGGATCAGCGGAACAGCATCACCGGGATCAGGCAGGACCGGATCATCTCGCTGGTGGTGCTGCCGATGATCAGGCTGCGGATGCGGGAATGGCCATAGGCGCCCATGACCAGCAGATCAATCCTGTCGATCTCCACCTTGGCGGCGATGACGCTGTCGGCCTGACCCGGGCGGATGCCGGTCTCCACCTCATAGCCCGCCTTGAGCAGCATCCCGGCGGCATTCTCCAGGTTGCGTTCGGCCTCGTCGGTGCGGTTGCCGACGGTCAGCAGGTGACAGACGGTGCCGGGGAAAAGGGATCCGTGGGCGATGTGGCGCACCGCCTTCATCGCGCTTTCGCCGCCGTCGAAGGCGATCAGCAGGCTGTTGATGGGCCGGAATGCGCGGGATGTCACCAGTACCGGCTTGTGACTTGCCCGCACCACCCGCTCCAGGTTCGATCCCAGGTGCAGCCTGGCAAAGTCGGCGCCCTCGCCGCGCTTGCCGATGATCACCAGATCGGCGTCGGATTCGGCCTCCTGCAGGTTCTCGATCAGGTCGCCATGGCGCAGCCGCGCCGTGACATCGGCAACGCCCGCCTGCTGCAGCCGCTGCTTCGCCTCTTCCAGCACCAGCCGCGCCCGCTTCTGCGTCAGCCGCGCCTGCTCCTGATCCAGCGTCGCCAGTTCGGACAGCAGGTGCTCCTTGGCATCGGCATTGATGCTGCCGCTCAGGTCTGTCGGCGCGCTCGACGTATTCCGCCGCCCCAGCACCTGCAACAGTTCCACCGAAGCCGAAGTCCGCTCCGCCGCCCAAGCGGCATGGTCACAGACACTGCGCGAATAAACCGATCCGTCGATCAGGGCCAACAGCCTGGTCATGCGAATGTACCTCTCCCCAACGACGACCGCCCTGCGTCAGCCTGTGGGTTGGACCATACACGGGAATGGGGGAGGAGGGGGAATGTGTGGGGCACGCATTGATCTGCCAATTCGAACATCGGCAGGAAAGCCGCGGCGCTATCTGAACACCGGCTTGCGCTTGTTGAGGAAGGCGTCGACGGCTTCCTTGTGCTCTGCGCTTTCATAGGCCTCTTTCAACCTGGCCTGCTCCCGCGCCTGCACCAGCTCGAGATCTGTCTCGGAGCCATTCTGTGTCAGCAATTCCTTCGTCCATGCCAGATGCCGGTCCGGATTGGCGGCGATGGCGTTGGCCACCTCCATTGCCGCGGCCATCAGGTCGTCATCATCAACAACCCGGTTGGCGAGACCGCTGGCGGCGGCCTCCTCCCCGTCCATGAAGCGGCCCGTCAGCGCGAACTCGCTCGCCGCGCCGAAGCCCATGCGTTGCACCAGAAGGTGCGAACTGGCCAGTTCGGGCACAACGCCGACCTTCACGAAAGGCACGGCGACCCTGGCTGACCGGGCGATCAGGATGACATCGAACGACAGGATCTGGCTCAGGCCCACCCCGACAGCAACGCCATTGACCGCGGCGATCAGGGGCTTGGATTCGCGAACGAACTTCACCCACTGGATCGGCGCGGATTCCTTGCCTCCGGATTCCGCCTTGTCCATCCGGGCCCGGAACGTGTCCTTCATGTCCGCACCGGAACAGAAGCCCCGACCGGCACCCGTCACGATGATCGCGCCGATCGCGGGGTCATTGTTGGCGGAGGTGATGACGTCATGCATCTCCTCCCGCATCCGGTACGTCCAGGCGTTCAGTTTTTCCGGCCGGTTCAGTGTCAGGATCCCGACATTGCCTTCGGTCCTGTATTCGATCTGTTCGTATGTCATGTGTGATAGTCCTCCCCGGAGCCATTTCAGCACGCGAGAGCATGCGCGCCAATCGGTGATCATGGACCATCAGTCATCCGGGATTCGAATGGCTGAAGAAGCAGAGCAGGCGGCGGAGCGATGCCGGGCACTGACGCTTGTGGTGGGGTGTTTCGCTATCGCCACCCCTGTCGGAACGGGGTGAAAATTGTGGGAGTGCGGGAGGGGTGATGCGCAATTACGCGATGGGTTCAAATTCTTGTCGTTGTGAAATGGCGGACCCGACAGGATTCGAACCTGTGACCTCTGCCTTCGGAGGGCAGCGCTCTATCCAGCTGAGCTACGGATCCTTGGTGGTTCGCGTGTGCGGACCGCAGGCGTCCTGATAGCGGAAAAGCGGGGGCGGTGCAATCGGTCTCACGCCGGGTGGATCGTACCTTGTCCGATTTCCGGTTGTTCACGCGGGGGTGATCCGGTTCGACCTCTCCGGTGCTGTCCTGCGACGGCATGCCACGAAGGCGATGAGCGTGGCGGGGCCTAAATCGTGAGGCATGAAACGCACACGCATTTTCGGGATTTCGGTCCTGGTGCTCGCGGCGCTGATTGGCGGCGCGGCAGTGATTGTCGATGGCCTTCGTGACCCTGCGCAGCGGGCGGGTGGGGTGCAGACCAGCGGTACGGTCTCCATCGGTGGCCCCTTTGCCCTGACCAATGACGACGGGGAGCGGGTGACGGAGGCGGCGCTGACGGATACCTGGTCGATGATCTATTTCGGCTACACCTTCTGTCCCGATGTCTGCCCGACGGAACTGCAGGACATGGCGGCGGTGATGGACGAGCTGGGCGCGGACGCGGCGCAGGTCATGCCGGTCTTCATCACGGTCGATCCGGCGCGGGACGATGTGGCCCAGATGCATGCCTATGTGGAGGCGTTCCACCCCCGCATGATCGGGCTGACGGGCACGGAGGCGGAGATCACGACCGCCGCAAAGGCCTACCGCGTCTATTACGCAAAGGCACCGAGCGATGACCCGGACGATCCCTACTACCTGATGGACCACTCCAACTTCATCTACTTCATGGGGCCGGACGGGCAGAACGTGGATATCTTCAACGGCCAGATGGCGATCGAAGAGATGGCGGACCGGATTCGCGCGGCGATGAAGCGGTAGCAGTCGGATTTTGCCTTGGGGCCCGGCCGGGGTCGGAAGACAGAACGCCCCTACCTGACCATCCGGGCGAAGGCGCGAAGGTCGTCGATGAAGGGGGCCGGTTCCTCCATCGCCGCGAAGTGGCCGCCTGCGGGCATCTCCGTCCAGTGCACCACATTGGCCATGCGTTCCACCCACTGGCGCGGGGGCATGGAGAAGCTGTCGGCGGGGAAGCGCGCGATGCCGACCGGCACCCTGATCCGCTGGCCGTCCGGAACCAGGAAGTTGTCGCTCTCCACGATGGACGTATACATCCAGGTGGAGCTGTTGATGGTGCCGGTGTGCCAGTAGAGCGCGATATTGGCGAGCAGCCGGTCGGCGCTGAAACGGCTGTGCAGATCGCCATGCGTATCGCCCCAGGTGTGGAATTTCTCCGTGATCCAGGCGGCAAGGCCGGCAGGGGAATCGGTCAGCCCATAGCTCAGCGTCTGCGGTCTGGTGGACTGGATCGCCTGATAGGCGGTCTCGAAACGCAGGTCGCGCTGGCGCTGTTTCAGCCATGCCTGTTCTTCCGCATCCGGGGTCGGATCGATGGTGGCCGGGCGGGGGATCCACATGTTCTGGTGAATGCCGCAGCAGACGTCCGAATGCGCCAGGCCGAGCCATGAGGTCACCAGGCTGCCCCAGTCGCCGCCCTGTGCCATGAAGCGCTCATGGCCCAGCACATCGACCATCAGGTGCCGCCAGAGCCGCGCGGTCTCCCGACAGTCGACGGGTTTCGGCGGTGCGGCACTGAAACCATAGCCGGGCAGGCTGGGGACGATGACGTCGAAGCCGTCTTCCGCCTGTCCGCCGAAGCGCTCCGGGTGGGCCAGCGGCTCGATCACTTCCAGGAACTCGACGATGGAGCCGGGCCAGCCATGGGTCAGGATCAGGGGCAGGGGATTGCTGCCCGACCCCTTCTCCCGGATGAAATGGATGTCGAGGCCGTCGACGGTGGCGTGGAAGTTGTCGAAGCGGTTGATCTGCCGTTCCACCGCGCGCCAGTCGAACCCGTCCGCCCAGTGGTCGCAGAGGGCGCGCACATGCGCCATGTCCGCACCCAGCGCCCAGGGCTCAGCCTCCGGTTCCTCCCGCGGCCAGCGGGTCTCGCGCAGGCGGGCCTGAACATCAGCAATGTCCGCGTCCGGGACCTGAACCGTGAAGGGGCGAAGTGAGCCGGGCATTCCATCATCCTCCCTGATGACCATGCCCTACCATGGCGCTATCCTGTGGCCAGTCAATGTGCTGGCCCCTGTCGGCAGCGTGATCCTGGGGAGGGAAACCATGAACCTTTCGGAAGTGCTCTATGACCGCAACGGCGCGGTTGCCACCATCACCCTGAACCGTCCCGACCAGCTCAACGCCTGGACCCGGAAGATGGAGGCGGAGGTGCGGGAGGCGATGCTGGAGGCATCGAATGACGACGCCGTGCGCGCCATCGTGCTGACCGGCGCGGGCCGTGGCTTCTGCGCCGGGGCAGACATGAACCTGCTGGGGGATATCCAGGACGAGGCGGCCTCCGCGAAGTCCCGCATCCAGTCGCTCAGTGCGGTGAACAATGCCATTCCGGGCGGGCTGGACCTGCCGACGGACTACACCATGCGCTACAGCTATTTCCCGACGGTGCCGAAGCCGGTGCTGGGGGCGATCAACGGGCCGTGTGCCGGGCTGGGCATGGTCATGGCGCTGTATTGCGACATGCGCTTCGCCTCCGACGCGGCTGTCTTCACCACCGCCTTCTCCCGCCGTGGCCTGATCGCGGAGCATGGCATTTCCTGGATGCTGCCGATGCTGGTGGGCCACGCCAACGCGCTGGACCTGCTGTTGTCGGGCCGCAAGTTCGGTGCCGCCGAGGCGCAGTCGATGGGGCTGGTCAACCGGGTGATCGAGATGGCGGACTTCGCCGACCAGTGTCACGCCTATGCCGATGAACTGGCAACGATGGTCTCGCCGCGTTCCATCCGGGTGATGAAGTCGCAGGTCTACAAGGCCATGCTGCAGTCGCTGGAGCACGCCACCCTGACAGCGAACTCGGAAATGCCGGGCAGCTTCGATTCGGAGGACTTCAAGGAAGGCGTGGCACATTTCGTCGAACGCCGCGCACCGAAGTTCAGCGGCAAGTAGCGGATTGATTCTTGGTGGACCGTGCCGCCCCCGCCTCCTGGCGACCCATTTCAGGATAATCCCGTGGGTGGCCGGGAGGGGGCGAGGGGCGGCACGGTCCACGCAACAACAGGAGGCCGGGTGAGATGGATCAGGAAAACCTGAAGCGGCTGCGCGCCAGATATGGCGATGTGGAGCCCGGCACCACCCATGACGAGCGCTATCGCGCCATCACGGATTCACAGTTCGAGGATGGCGGGCGTCGCCATGCGCCCTTTGCCGGAATACCGACTTTTCTGGGGGCACCGGCGGTGGAGGGGCTGGACGGCCTGGATATCGCGCTGGTCGGCGTGCCGATGGATCTGGGCGTCACCAACCGGCCCGGTGCCCGTTTTGGCCCCCGCGCCGTGCGCACGATCGAGCGGATCGGCCCCTGGCACCATATCCTGGCCCGCGCGCCGTTCCTGGAGGCGAAGGTTGGTGACGTGGGCGATGTGCCGTTCCGCAGCCGCTTCAGCCTCGACATGGCAATGGAAGACATCGAGGCCTACTACAACACGATCCGTGATGCCGGGGTGCGTCCCCTGTCCGTGGGCGGAGACCATTCCATCACCTATCCGATCATGAAGGCGCTGGGGCGCGACCGCCCGCTCGGCATGATCCATATCGACGCCCATTGCGATACGGGTGGCGAGTTCGATCACAGCAAGTTCCATCACGGTGGTCCTTTTCGCATGGCGGTGCTGGACGGCGTGCTGGATCCGGAACGCTGCATCCAGATCGGCATCCGTGGTGCTTCGGAATACATCTGGGAGTTCTCGCAGGACGCCGGGATGACGGTCTTCCACATCGAGAAGGTGATGGAGCAGGGCATCCCGGCGGTGATCGCGGCTGCGCGTCGTGTGCTCGGTGACGGACCGGTCTATGTCACCTTCGACATCGACGGCATCGATCCCGGCTTCGCCCCCGGCACCGGCACACCGGAAGTCGGTGGCCTGACCCCGCGTGAGGTGCAGCAGATTTTCCGTGGCCTCGACGGGCTGGACATCGTCGGCGGAGACGTGGTGGAGGTGGCACCGCAATATGACGCCACCACCAATACCGCGCAGGTCGGTGGCCAGATGCTGTTCGAGATCCTGACGATCATGACCGGGCGCAGGCCAGGCCGGTAATCTGGTCGGAGGACAGCGTGGGTAGCACCCGGCTTCCTACCCGATGTGGGCGATCTGCATTTCCAGTTCTTCCGCCGTCATCGGGTAGTCGACGCCGTTGCGGGCGGCGAGCAACTCGTGCGGTGGCACGCGGGCGATGCGCTGCTGGACCAGCAGGGCCGTGCGCATCGACAGACCGGCCTGATGCACAAGGGCCGTCGTCGCCTTGCCGTTGCGCATGGCCATGATGCGTTCCACGGCTTCTTCCTTGCGACCGGCCTTCAGGGCCAGGGCGCGGATGACGAAACTGCGGCGGTTCTTCTCCATCGCCTTCTGCATGACCTCATCGTCCAGCTTGCCGCGTCCGTGCAGGTGTTCGGCGAAGTCGGAATCCAGCTTCTGGTCGGCGTCCTTGTCCTCCGACAACTTTTCGCCGACGGCCTCCGCCAGCGCCTGACGGGTCCGGTTGTCAAGGTCACCCCGCTCCGCCAGCCGGTCCAGCAGTGACCGGGCAACGAAGGTGGAAATGCGACGGATGGCGCGCTGTGACAGTTCCGGGCGCATCACCAGCGGTTCGTGCAGCATGTCGGTATCGCGGGCGTCTTCCGCCAGTTCATCCAGGGTATCTGCGCGGACCTTCGCGGACTTGTTGTGCAGCAGCGCCGCGACGGCAGGCAGGTCGGTGGTTGCGACAACCGCGTCGGCCACGTCCGGGCCAATGCCGCGGCGGCGGGCGATGGAGGGCAGGGCACCGATGGTGACACCGGCGGCAATGATCTCTACCAGGTCGGCATCATTCAGCAGTGGCGAGTATTCCAGGATCGGGGCGGCGACGATCTCCTCCACATCCTGCGCCAGTTTCATGACGATGGGCTTCGGCACGATCTCGGAATCCCGGATTGCATCGGCGAGGGCAGCGCGAACATCCACAAGCCGGTCGGCGGAAAGGTGGTCCAGTGCCTGCTCGGTCAGGTCGCGCAGCCGTTCCTGCTTCGCGCCACCGATGCCGGGCAGCAGCCTGCCGATCTTGCGCGCCAGTTCGGTGCGGACGTAGGGGTCCACGTCCTCCGACAGTTTCAGGTCAGCCTGGCCGGGTGTGGAGGGGTTGCCGGCAACGGCACTGCGGACATCCTTGTCCTGATCCTCTGCCAGATAATAGAGGACCTCGGGGCGCGAGTCGGCATCCTTCGCCAGCGCCAGGCGTGTGCCCTGATTGGTGCTCTTCAGGGCAGCAATCTGTTTCTGGTAGGCAATCATGTCGGTGTTGCGCTTGTCGTCGGCCATCTTGATCAGTCCCCGGTCGCGGATCACCGTTCCATCATCTGCCAAGTCAGCTAACGCCACGTTAACGGGCCAGATGTGAATGGACTTGCGGGGCGCGTGGCTGGCGGTGATAAGAGGGCATGACACATTCCGAGCATCGCGGTGATCAGGCCGCCCCCGACCTGCGCCATGTCGATACATGGGTCTTCGACCTGGACAACACGCTCTATCCGGCACGCAGCAACCTGTTCGACCAGGTCAGTGACCGCATGCGGTTCTTCATCTGCGATTTCCTGCAGGTGGACGAGGCAGAGGCGCATCGGCTGCAGAAGGGATATTTCCTCTCCCATGGCACGACGCTGAAGGGGTTGATCGATCACCACGGCGTCAGGCCGGAGGATTTTCTGGACTACGTGCATGACATCGACCTGTCGCCGGTCGATGCCAATCCGCAGCTTGCCGACGTGCTGAAACGGCTGCCGGGCCGGAAGCTCGTCTTCACCAATGGGTCGGTCAGTCACGCCGAGAACGTGATGGGCAAGATCGGAATTGGCGATTGCTTCGAGGCCATCTTCGATATCGTTCATTCCGAGTTCATTCCGAAGAAGAGTGTCGAGCCCTATCACCGCTTCATCGCGACCCACAACGTGACGCCTGCCAGCGCGGCGATGTTCGAGGACATGGCCCGCAATCTGGTGCCGGCCCATGCCATCGGCATGACGACGGTTTGGATTCCCGGCATCAGCGAATGGAGCCATGAGGAATCGGAAGGTGAACACATCCATCATGTCACCGACGACCTGACCGACTTCCTGATCGCCGCCGCCGACAGGATCGCGAAGGGCTGAGTCTGTCTGGTGCAGCATTCGGATGCTGCGATGCCCGGTCAGCTCTTCCGGTTGACCCGTTGCGACAACTCCTCGACGCTTTCCACGCGTTCCGAATAGCGGTCCACCAGATAGGCAGCGTGCCCGCGCGTCAGCCAGGTGAACTTCACCAGTTCTTCCATCACGTCCACCATGCGGTTGTAGAACGGTGATGGCTTCATGCGGCCATCTTCCTCGAATTCCAGGAACGCCTTCGGGACGGAGGACTGGTTGGGGATCGTGATCATGCGCATCCAGCGTCCGAGAATGCGCATCTGGTTGACTGCGTTGAAGCTCTGCGAACCGCCACAGACCTGCATCACCGCCAGCGTGCGGCCCTGGGTCGGGCGAACCCCGCCGATGGGGGCCAGTGGCAGCCAGTCGATCTGGGTCTTCATGATCCCGGTCATGGCGCCGTGACGTTCGGGGGAGCACCAGACATGCGCTTCCGACCAGAGGGAGAGTTCGCGTAGTTCAGCCACTTTCGGGTGCGTGTCCGCCGCGTCGTCCACCAATGGCAGGCCCGCCGGACTGTAGATCCGTGGCTCGGCCCCCAGCGCCGTCAGAACGCGAGCCGCTTCCTCCGTCATCAGCCGGGAATAGGATCGTTCACGCAGGGAGCCATAGAGCAGCAGGATACGCGGCGGATGTGTCGGGGCACCAGCGGCGGCGAGGTGCGATGTACTGATGGCGTGCAGTGCCTCGGGCACGATGTTCGGAAGATCGTCAGTCATTGCACGAACCTTTCTGCCCATCCGGTCGGACGCATGCCTGTTTCCTGCCGTATTCCCGCTGCACCCTCCAGTCCGATGTTGCGGATTGGCGCTATGTCGCAGGCTGGCCGGGTGGGGAGCGGGCCGGTGCCGCAATCAAACAGTGGAACGGCCTGGCGTCGTGGACACATTTCAGTTGGAGCGGGTCTTGGCCTCGGCCAGCAGACGTTTCAGTTCGGCGTTTTCGGTCTCCAGGTCGGCGAGCTGTTGCAGGATCTGACGGTTTGCCTCCGCGAAGGCATCGACGTCATGGCGCGGCGTGATGTGCTGCGGGCAATTGATGTCCCAGGCTGTGACCTGAAACAGGATGGCACGCTCCACCTTGCCTGCCGGATAATCCGGCAATGACAGGCGTGCCATGAGTTCCGGATCGTCCTCGACCACACGTGCCTCGCCCCAGACCTTGATCCGGCGGCGGTTGGCATAGTCCATCAGGAAGATGAAGGCCTTCGGATTTCCGGCCAGATTGCCGAGTGTCACATATTGGCGATTGCCGCCGAAATCCGCGATGCCAAGCGTGGTTTCATCGACCGGTCGCAGGAAGCCCTTCGGCCCGCCACGGTGCTGGATATAGGGCTGGCCCTCCGAACTGACGGTGCCGAGATAGAATGAATCCCGCTCGGCGATGAAGGCCAGCAGATCGTCGCTCAACGCGGTGCGGAACCCACCCTTCTCCTCCATGCGCCGGTAGGTATCGCGTGAGCCCAGCCGCTGCTGGGCCGCCTTGACGGCAGGGGTGAAGGCAATGTCACTTGACGGGCGGTCCATCCGGTTCTCTCCACAGCAATCGGGAGAAGAACATCTATCGCAGTCCGCCGAAAAGGGGAGCGCGCATTCCTCGCTCCCCGATCACGGTCCGGTCAGGTCCGCAGCGTCAGGCCGCCATCAACCGTCAAACCGTGACCCGAGACGAATCCGGCATCGTCGGAAGCCAGGAACAGGGCGCCACGGGCAATGTCGATGGGCTGTCCCAGCCGCCGCAGCGCGGACTTCTTGGCCCAGATCGTCGCGATGTTCTCGTCGGCAAAGCTGGCACCGGTCATGCCGGTGTGGATCGCGCCGGGTTCGATGTAGTTGCAGGTGATGCCGAACTTGCCGAGTTCCAGCGCCAGCGTCCGGGTCATGCCCGCGACGCCGGCCTTTGATGCGCAATAGGCGGTCAGACCGTAATCGGTCATGCGGGCCATGACCGATGCGGTGGAGATGATGCGCGGTGCCGGGCTTTCCTTCAGATGCGGGATTGCGGCGCGGCACAACTTGTAGGGACCGGTCAGATTGACAGCGAGTGTGATGTCCCACTGGTCGTCGGTCATGACCTCGGCCAGCGCGTTCCGGCTGACCCCGGCGTTGTTGTAGAGGATATCCAGCTTGCCGAAGGTCTCGATGGCCTTGCCGATGATGCGCTCCGCTGCACCCTCCGCCGCCACGTCCGCCTCGAACGGCGTCACATAGGCATGGTCATGGGCCTCCGCCAACCCCTTGCCGGGCAGGTCGACGGCCAGAACCATCGCCCCTTCGCGGGCAAAGAGATCCGCCGTTGCCCGTCCAATGCCGCTCGCCGCGCCCGTCACGATTGCCGCGCGTCCCTCAAGCCGTCCTGTCATGCTGTCCTCCCCAGATTGTCACATGCGGGGGAGCCTAGCCTGCGCCCATGCTCCATGCCAGCAGGACGACAGTCTCGACTGCCATGCAGGTGGCACCCAGCACATCGCCGGTATAGCCGCCGAAGGTGCGCAGGGCGAGTTCCGCGAGGGCGAGCGCTGCGGCCATCGCCAGCAGGGCCACCAGCAGCATGAGCATGATTGGGGCGCCGCCAATGACACTTGCCAGCAGCGCGATCAGCAGCGCGACGCCACAGGCCTGTCGCGCGTCGCTGCTGCCTGCCTTCCCGGCACCCGCCGCGGCTCCATCAGCGCGGGCGAGCGGCAGGCGTGCCATGACCACCGACATGCCGGCCCGGCCGAGCGCGAGTGCTGCCAGCAGTGCTGCCAGGGCATCGAGCAGGTCGAGTGACGAGAGCGCCGCGACCCGGACCAGCAAGATGAGGATCAGTCCAAGGGTGCCAAAGGTGCCGATGCGGCTGTCGCGCATGGCGGTGAGGCGGGCGTCACGACCGCCACGTGCCCCCAGACCATCCAGCATGTCGGCCAGCCCGTCCTCGTGCAGCGCGCCGGTCAGCAGCACCGAGAGTGCCACGGTCACCGCAGCGGCGAGCAGACCGTTCGCACCGAGCCCGGTCATGGCTGTGAAGGTGGCGGCCAGTGCTGCGGCGAGCATGGCGCCCACAACCGGACAGGCCCAACGCGTCTCGGCCAGCTTGCGGTCGGCGGCATCGTCGGGAAAGCGCGTCGGCAGACGGGTCAGCCAGCCAAGGGCGATGGCCAGATCGGTGTTCAGTCTGAGAAGACGCGGGTGCATCAGTCGGGGCGTTTCATGACCAGAGGAAGACCGGCAGCAACGAACAGCACGCAATCGGCGCTGAGTGCCACCCGCTGATTCGCCAGCCCCTGCCAGTCCCGGAACTGTCGTCCCAGCGGTGTCTCTGGCACCAGGCCAAGTCCGACCTCGTTGGAGACCAGGACCGTCGGGGCCGTTCGTTCCGCCAGGACATCGATCAGATTGGCGATCTCCGCATCCGGCGCGATATCGGCCAGCATCAGATTGCTCAGCCAGAGCGTCAGGCAGTCCACCAGCACAGGCTGCTCGCCACAGGCCTCCAGCTGGTCAGGCAGATCACGCGGGGCCTCGACCGTGACCCAGTCGCGGCCCCTGTCAGCCTTGTGCTGTTCGATCCGTAACCGCATCTCGCTGTCGAAGGCCTCAGCCGTGGCGAGATAGACCGGCACTGTCGCACCGGCGTGATCGCGCACCAGTCGCTCCCCCAGTCTGCTCTTGCCTGACCGCGCGCCACCCAGCACCAGCGTCGTCCATGGCAGCGCGGCGTCAGGGCCGAGGATGGTGCGATAGCCGCTCAATGTTTCAGGCGTCCTGTGTGCTGCCAGCCACGGCGGCTTCGGCAAAGGTTGCCATGCCATTGTGGCAGGCAAGTGCCGCACGGACGAGGCCAAGCGCCGTCGCCGCGCCCGATCCTTCACCCAACCGCATTCCCAGCGCCAGCAACGGGTCGAGGCACAATGCCGCCAGCAGCCGCTGGTGGCCGGGCTCCCCCGACTGATGCGCCGCCAGCACATGAGCCAGACCGTCCGCGCCTGCGATCCTCTGCAGCGGAGCAACGGCGGCTGTGACGATGAAGCCGTCCAGCAGAACGGGTATCCGATTGCGTCGCGCGGCCAGGCAGGCACCAAAGATCGCCGCCAGTTCGCGTCCGCCGACATGCGCCAGCGCCAGCAGGGGGTCATCCAGGGCGGCGCCATGGGTTGCACGCGCACGCTCGATCACCCCTGCCTTGCGCGCGATGCCAGCATCATCGACGCCGGTTCCTGGTCCGACCCAGTCGCGCGGATCGCCACCGAACAGGGCCAGCGCCACGGCAGCAGCGGCGGTCGTGTTGCCGATCCCCATCTCGCCGAAGACCAGCAGATCCTCCGTCCCGCGCACCGCATCCATGCCCATGCCGACTGCCGTCAGGAAACCGGCTTCATCCATGGCAGGCTGTTCCGTGAAGTCGGCTGTCGGCGTTGCGATGCCACAGTCCACCACGGAGAGCTCCGCGCCAAAGGCTTCGGTCAGCTGGCAGATCGCGGCGAATCCCGCACCGAATCCGGCAAGCATCTGTGCGTTCACTTCATCGGGGAACGCTGAAACACCGTGCTTCGTCATGCCGTGGCTGCCCGCGAAGATGATGGTGCGGGCGCTGTCCATGGTCGGGCGTACATTGCCCTGCCAGCGGGCCATGTGGATGGCAATCTGCTCCAGACGACCCAGGGAGCCTGCGGGTTTCACCAGGTTGTCCTGCCGCGCCGCGGCGTCCCGCGCCGCCGCATCATCCGCGGGCGGCAGATCGGCGATCAACTGGCGCAGGTGGTCTAGGTTGTCGGGTTTCATCAATGCCGCTCCGGATCATCATTCCGGGGCATCTTGACCACGGCCACCGGAGAGTCGCAACACGGCGTTGTGCCCGGTGAAATCCTGATCGCGTTGTTGCGCCATGCAGGGGGCAACTGTAAGGTCAATCCTGCGTGACGGTTCCGTCTGACCCACAAGGGAAGGGCGGATGAGAAAAGGGAACACGGTTCGGCGTACCCATCAGGGACCAAATCCGTGGCTGCCCCCGCAACTGTATGCGTCGAGGATGTTCGAACATGCCACTGGCCCTGATTGGCCGGGAAGGCCGGACAGCCGCACCAGACGCAAGCCAGGAAACCTGCCGCCCGCATGTGTGAAACCCGCTATGGTCGCCGGCGGGGCGACAGGGAGAATGAGACAATGAACGAATTCAACCAGACGATGGATCAGACAACCGAAGCTGGCTCGACCGGTGTGCGCATGGCTGCGCTGCCTGCGGTCGTGACGGCGCTGCTGCTTGGCACGTTCCTGGTGTTCGCGGCGGGCATGGCCCAGTCCGACACCCTGCACAATGCCGCGCATGATGGCCGCCACAGCTTCGCCATGCCGTGTCACTGACCGATCATCCCTGAACGGAATGTTCAAACGCATATTCGCGTGCGCCCTGATTGCCGGGGTGCTCGCCGGACTGGTCGCCGCTGTGCTGCAGCAGGCGGTGACGGTCCCGTTGGTGGTCGCCGCCGAGGCCCTTGAAGGGGGTGCCGCACCTGCCGCACCAGCCGGGCATGGTGATGGACACGATCACAGTTCCCACGATCACAGTACCCATGATCATGGATCGCACGACCACGGATCTGGCGACCATGGTGCCGCTGCGCCTGCGGATGGCGGCCATGGCGGGCATGACCATGGTGATGGCTGGATGCCGCAGGATGGCGTGGAGCGGATCTTCTATACTTCCCTGATGACCGTGCTGATCGGTCTTGGATACGCCTTCGTGCTGGTGGCACTGATTGCCTTCAGCGGTCGGCGGATGACGGCGCGCAGGGGTGTCCTCTGGGGCGCGGCGGGTTTTGTCACCACGGCGCTGGCACCAGGGCTCGGGCTGCCGCCGGAACTGCCGGGAATGCTGGCGGCAGAGGTACAGGCACGCCAGATCTGGTGGTTTCTGACGGTCGTGCTCACCGGCTTGGGACTTTGGTTCATCTTCCTGTCGGAGCGACAGGTACTTATGGGCATCGGCATCATCGCCCTGATCATTCCGCATGTGATCGGTGCGCCGCATCCGCACCATGGCGGCGGTGGTGGCGTACCACCGGAACTCGCGGCCCGGTTCGTCACGGCCTCGCTGGCCATGGCCGCGGTTTTCTGGTGTGTACTTGGCGCGATCGCGGGCAACGTATGGCATCGCATGGATCATGCGGCACAGAGGGAAGGCAACCGATGACACAGACAGCACCAAAGCTGGGAACGTCCAGAATTCCGGCAACCGTGGTCACGGGGTTCCTTGGCGCGGGCAAGACCACCCTGATCCGGCACCTGCTGCAGAATGCGGGGGGGCGGCGCATTGCCCTGATCATCAACGAATTCGGTGACCTGGGCGTCGACGGCGAAGTCCTGAAGGGCTGCGGTGAGGAAACCTGCAGCGAGGACGACGTGGTGGAACTGGCCAACGGCTGCATCTGCTGCACTGTCGCCGATGACTTCGTGCCGACCATGACGGCCCTGCTGGACCGGGACAATCCGCCGGATCACATTGTCATCGAGACCTCCGGTCTTGCCCTGCCGCAGCCGCTGGTAAAGGCATTCAACTGGCCCGACATCCGCACCCGGGTGACAGTGGACGGCGTGGTGACCGTGGTTGACGGTGCCGCTGTCGCCGCCGGACGGTTTGCCCATGACGAGGCGGCGCTGGATGCACAGCGCCAGGCCGACGAGAACCTGGATCACGAGACCCCCATGTCGGAACTGTTCGAGGACCAGCTTGGCTGTGCCGACCTGATCATCGTCAACAAGACCGACCTGCTGGGTGATGGCGGACTGGACGTGGTGCGGGAATTCATTCGCCCCGACGTGCGTGCCGGCGTGCCGGTGGTTGCGGCGATACAGGGGGCCTTGCCCGCGTCCGCCCTCATCGGTCTGGGGATCGGGGCGGAGGACGACATAGCCAACCGCCCGACGCATCATGAGCGCGCGGGCGAGATCGACCACGACCACGATGACTTCGACAGCTTTCATGTCGATCTGCCGGAAATCACCGACCCGGCGGCTTTCTCCGCCAGTGTCTCGGCCATGCTGGCGGCGGAGAACGTGCTGCGCCTGAAGGGCTTCGTTGCTGTTTCAGGCAAGCCGATGCGGATGGTGATCCAGGCCGTGGGGCCGCGCATCGACCATTATTTCGACCGACCCTGGCGCGCCGACGAAACACGTTGCACCCGACTGGTCGTGATCGGCGAGAAGGGTCTGGATCAGGCGCGGATCACCGGGGCGCTGCAGCAGTCGGCCATTTGAGCCATGCATCTGCTTCAGGCCCAGCCGGGAGCGATCGAGGACGGTGAGGAAGCCGTCGATCTGGCGCAGGAACCGGCGGATGTGCTGGTCCTGACCGCCGCCGATACCGAGATCGCGGCACTGGCCACGGCACGCGCCGAACTGGGCGATGCCGCACCGGGGCTGCGCCTTGCGGCACTGGGATTCCTGAAACATCCCATGTCGGTCGATCTGTATGCGGAGAAGACGGTCGCGGGCGCGAAGCTGGTGGTTGGGCGGTTCCTGGGCGGTGTCGGCTACTGGTCCTATGCCATCGAGGAGATTGCCCGCACTTGCCGCCGGAACGGTATCCCCTTCGTGGCCCTGCCGGGGGACGAGAAACCGGACGCCGATCTGGCCGCAGTCTCCACCATCGGACCGGAGGTGCGTGACGCCCTCTGGGGCTGGCTGGCAGAGGGCGGGCCGGGCAACAGCCGCAATTTCCTGCGCGCCTGCCGGTCGATACTGGATGGCACCGAACTGCCGGAAACGGCGCGCCCCCTGCTGCGGGCCGGGCTTTACTGGCCGGGGCGGGACGCGCCTTCCCTTTCCGACATTGTACCCGCCGACGACCCCCGTCCCCGCGCCCTGGTGACATTCTATCGGGCCAATGTGCAGGGCGGCGCGATGGCACCTGTCGATGCGCTGGTCGCGGCACTGGATGCGGAGGGCCTGGCGGCCGTTCCGGTCTTTGTTTCAAGCCTGAAGGACGCAGGCTCCAACGCCATCCTGAGCGGGATCATGACGGCGGCAAACCCAGACATCGTGCTCAACCTGACGGCATTCGCGGTCGGCAAGCCGGGGGAAGCGGACGGCTCCGCCGCCATGCCGGGCACGGTGCTGGATCAGGCGGACTGCCCGGTGCTGCAACTTGTTTCAGGGGGCAGTACGGCGGCGGTCTGGCAGGAGTCCATGCAGGGGCTTGGTGCGCGCGATGTGGCGATGCATGTGGCCCTGCCGGAGGTGGATGGCCGTATCCTGACCCGTGCCATTGCCTTCAAGGCGGAGGCATCGTTCGACCCGGCGGTGCAGTGCGCCATCGTGCGTCCGGAACCGGTGCCGGACCGGGTTGCCTTCGTCGCCCGACTCGCCGCGAACTGGGTCGGGTTGCGCCGGACTGCGGTGCCGGAACGCCGGATCGCGCTGGTGCTGGCGAACTATCCCAACCGGGACGGGCGGCTGGCAAACGGTGTCGGCCTCGACACACCGGCCAGCACGATCCGTGTGCTGCGGGCGCTGGAAGATGAAGGCTACGGTGTCGAAGGTGCGCCTGGTGACGGTGCCGCGCTGATGGAGCAGATTCTTGCCGGTCCCACCAACTGGCTGACCGACCGTGCCAGCCGGACCGGCGGTGTCGTGCTGCCGACGGAGGCCTATGCGAAATGGTTCGCGACCCTGCCGGATCCGGTCCGGACAACCGTGACCGAACGCTGGGGTATGCCGGAGAGCGATCCGTTTCATGATCCTGCGCGGGGTGGTTTCGTCCTGTCGGTGCTGACCTTTGGCCGGGTGGTTGTCGGCATCCAGCCCGCCCGAGGCTATCAGATCGACCCCAAGGAGACCTATCACAGCCCCGACCTGCCGCCGCCGCACGGCTACCTCGCCTTCTATCTCTGGCTGCGGGAGACATTCGGCGCACAGGCTGTCGTCCATCTGGGCAAGCATGGCAATCTGGAGTGGCTGCCGGGCAAGGCGCTGGCCCTTTCCGATGCCTGCTTCCCGGAGGTGGCACTGGGGCCGCTGCCGCATCTCTATCCCTTCATCGTCAATGATCCGGGTGAGGGGACGCAGGCCAAACGTCGGGCGCAGGCGGTCATCATCGACCACCTGACGCCGCCGATGACCCGTTCTGAAACCTATGGTGCGCTGCGGGATCTGGAGGCGCTGGTTGATGAATACTATGACGCTGCCGGGCTGGACCGGCGCAGGCTGGACCTGCTTCGCCGGGAGATCCTGTCGCTGGTGGCGGCGGAGAACCTGGGAACGGATGCCTCCATCACCGACGACGATGACGAGGACGCTGCCTTTGCCAAGCTGGACAACTATCTCTGCGAGCTGAAGGAAGCGCAGATCCGCGACGGCCTGCACATCTTTGGGGTCTCTCCGGCGGCGCGGCAGCGGCGGGACCTGCTGCTGGCGCTGGCGCGGGTGCCGCGCGGGGGCGGTGGTTCGGGCAACGGCTCGCTGCTGCGGGCGATGGCGGATGATCTCGGGCTGGGCTTTGACCCGCTGGACTGCACCATGGGCGACGCATGGGACGGCCCGCGGCCCGCAGTGCTGGCGGCGGTGGATGCACAGAACTGGCGCACGGTCGGCGACACGGTGGAGCGGCTGGAACTGTTCGCCATCAACCTGCTTGAACAGCCGGAAGCCACCGCCCCACCGGGTGCGGCGAGCGGGGAAGTCCTGGCTGCGATCCATGAACGCCTCGCACCCGATCTCGACAGGTGCGGCCCGGCGGAACTTGCAGGCCTGCTGACTGGCCTGTCCGGGCGGTTCGTGGCCCCCGGACCATCCGGTGCGCCGACGCGGGGGCGGCCCGACACTTTGCCCACCGGGCGCAATTTCTTCTCCATCGACAGCCGCGCCATGCCGACACAGACCGCCTGGGCGCTGGGCTGGAAGTCGGCCAACCGGCTGATCGAGCGGCACTTGCAGGACAACGGTGACTGGCCGCGCGTCATGGCGCTGACCGCCTGGGGCACGTCCAACATGCGGACGGGCGGCGATGACATCGCGCAGGCGCTGGCGCTGCTTGGATGCCGACCGACGTGGGAGCCGGCCTCCCGCCGGGTCACGGGGTTCGAGATCCTGCCCTTGACCGTTCTCGACCGGCCACGGGTGGATGTGACCCTGCGCATCTCCGGTTTCTTCCGGGACGCCTTTCCGACCCAGATCGAGCTGTTTGACTCCGCTGTCCGTGCAGTGATGCGGCAGCAGGAACCGGAGGACATGAACCCGTTGGCCGCCGCTTTCGCCCGCGACCGGGATGCGTTGCTGGCGGACGGGCTTGATGCGGTGGAGGCGGAACGCCGGGCCGGGTTCCGGATCTTCGGCGCGCGGCCCGGTGCCTATGGCGCAGGCCTGCAAGCCATGATCGACGAACGGCTCTGGGAGGGTCGCGGTGATCTTGCCGACGCCTTCATCGCCTGGGGTGGGCACGCCTACGGTGCCGGGGTGGCCGGACAGGGCGCGGCGGATCAGATGCGCACGCGCCTGTCACAGGTGGAGGCGGTGGTCCAGAATCAGGACAATCGGGAACATGACCTGCTGGATTCGGATGACTATTACCAGTTCGAGGGAGGGCTGAGTGCCACGGTCGAGCATCTGAAGGGCGCGGCGCCGACGGTCTATCACAACGACCACTCCCGCCCCGAACGACCGGTGATCCGCACGCTGGAGGAGGAGATCGGACGCGTGGTCCGCTCCCGCGCCGTCAATCCGAAGTGGCTCGAAGGGGTCATGCGCCACGGCTACAAGGGCGCTTTCGAGATCGCGGCGACGGTGGACTACCTGTTCGCCTTCGCCGCCACGACCAATGCCGTGCGCGATCACCACTTCGACCTGCTCTGGCGTGCCTATCTGGCGGATGACGCGGTCAGGACGTTCCTGGAGGACAACAACCGCCCGGCGCTGCGGGAGATCGCCGACCGGATGCAGGAGGCGGTGGACCGGGGCATGTGGCACCCGCGCGCCAACGATGTACGCTCACGACTGGATGCCATTCGCGGGAATGGCGGGGCCGAGGCAGAGGAGACGACAGCATGACCGAGGAACAGGACGTCAACGCACGCCACAGCGAGAAGATGGCGCGCAAGAAGGCCGCCCGCGACAAGATCATGGCGGCCAAGACGGGGGAGAAGGGGCTGATCGTTGTCCACACCGGCAAGGGCAAGGGCAAGTCGACGGCGGCCTTCGGCATGATCTTCCGCTGCATCGCGCACGGGATGCGCTGCGGCGTGGTGCAGTTCATCAAGGGCGGCATGGATACCGGCGAACGCCGCCTGATCGAGGAACGCTTCGGCGACATCTGCACCTTCGACACGATGGGGGAGGGCTTCACCTGGGAAACCCAGGACCGGGAACGTGACATTGCCAATGCCCGCAAGGCCTGGGACCGCGCCAAGGAACTGATCCGCGACCCGGATGTGCGCATGGTGCTGCTGGACGAACTGAACATCGCCCTGCGCTACGACTACATACCGGTCGCCGAGATCGTCGAGTTCCTGACCACCGAGAAGCCGGAGATGACCCACGTTGTCATCACTGGCCGCAACGCGAAAGAAGAATTGCTGGAAATCGCCGATCTCGCCACCGAGATGACCCTGCTGAAGCATCCGTTCCGTGATGGGGTGAAAGCACAGATCGGCGTGGAATTCTGACCCCCAACAAGTGTCAGGGGTGAAACTTCAACCCCTTCAGGGCCTTGTCGACTTCCTTTGCGCCACCGTGGACGGCAATGCCGACCAGATCCAGGTCTTCGGTCGGACTGGCTGAGACGACCGCGCGATTGTCGGTGTCATTGCCGGTGGCGAACATGCCCCGGTCATAGACACCGACCGTCAGCCCCCGCTCGTTGGCGCGATTGAGCGCGCGGGGGAGTTTCTCGCCTGCCGCGCCGTAGATCAGCACCGGCAGGCCGAAGATCGCCGTATAGGCCCGTCCGTCCGCATCCGCATAGGGCTGACCGATGGTCTCCGGATGCGCCGCCGCGATGCCGGAGGCGAGGAACGCCACCACATTCAGCTTCTGCCACACCTCCAGGTCATCGCGGACAACGACCGCGATCTTGGCCCGTTCCTCAGTCATCGGTCGTCAGTCGTTCAGGGCGTGCCAGACACGCAGCGGCGTCAGCGGCATGTCCAGATGCTCGACCTCCGGGCGCGCGGACCGCACGGCATTCAGGACGGCATTGACGAAGGCGGGTGGGGCACCGATGGCACCGGCCTCGCCTGCGCCCTTCACGCCCAGCGGATTTGTCGTGCAGCGGACATTGCGGGTGATGAAGTTCACGTTGGGCATCTCCGCCGCGCGGGGCATCTGATAGTCCATCAGGCTGCCGGAAAGCAGCTGGCCCGAGTCCGGATCGAACACGGTGTGCTCCGTCCATGCCTGACCAAGACCCTGCACGATGCCGCCATGCACCTGACCCTCCAGCAGCATCGGGTTCAGTGTCACGCCGAAGTCGTCCACCACCGTATAGTTCTGGATCTCCACCGTGCCGGTCGCCGCATCGACTTCCAGCTCGCAGACATGACAGCCGTTGGGGAAGGTCGGGGCCGTGTTGGTGTGATCATGCTCGCTGTCGATACCGGGCTCCTCACCTTCCGGCAGGTTAGCCGGATCCTGAGCCTGCTTCGCCAGCTCGAACAGGTCGATGCCACGATCCGTGCCGGCCACGGTGAAGAGATCGGA
>JARGNO010000096.1 GCA_029213165.1 Minwuia sp. | reverse complement strand
GCCAGCGCCCAGGCTTTCGGGGTCCGGTTCAGGGTCGAGAAAATGACCAGACCACCTGGCCGTACCAGCTTCGCCACCGACGCAACGAACAGGCCCACGTCGGCGACGTGCTCGACGATCTCCAGCGCCAGCACGACATCGAACCGTGCGCCCTGTTCAACCAGGGCCTCCGCCGTGTCATGGCGATAATCGATCTGCAGCCCCAGACCGGCCGCATGGGTGCGGGCGGCCAGGATGTTGTCGCCTGCCGCATCGACACCGGTCACATCGCCGCCGAGCCGCGCCATCGGCTCCGCCACCAGCCCGCCGCCGCAACCGATATCCAGGATCGAAAGCCCGTTAAGGGGAGCCGCTGCCTGTCCCTCACGGCCGAAATGCCGGACAATCTGCGCCTTCAGGTATCGCATCCGTGCGGGGGTGAGCTGATGCAGCGGTTTCATCGGCCCGTCCGGGTCCCACCAGGTCTCCGCCATGGCGCTGAAACGGCTGATTTCTTCCGGATCGACGGTGGTGGCGGTCATGAAAGCTCCTGATCGTCTGGCCTGTCCGGTCGATTTGCCGCGAATTGCAGCACGCTGCGGACTTGCGACCCGTCCCAACGCTAATTAAGACGTGCGGCCTTGAGCCCGCAAGGGGCCGCGACACATTGGTCGCGATCTGAGGACATGCAGGAGGCGGCACCGGGGGATACCGGGCCGGGACAGGAAATGGCGCGCATCGTCATGAAATTCGGCGGAACTTCCGTCGGCGATGTCGACCGCATCCGCAACGCGGCACGCCGCGTGAAGGCGGAGGTGGAGGCAGGAAACGAGGTCGCGGTCGTGGTCTCCGCCATGTCGGGGGAAACCAACCGGCTGGTCGGACTGACGCGCGAAGTCTCCGCGCTGCATGACGCACGGGAGTACGACACTGTTGTCGCGGCGGGGGAGCAGGTGACCATCGGCCTGATGGCCATGGCGTTGCAGGACCTCGAAGTGAACGCCCGGTCGTGGCTCGGCTGGCAGGTCCCCGTCCATACCACCGACGCGCACAGCGCCGCCCGGATCGAGCGCATAGAGACAGACGAACTGATCCGCCGCTTCGGCGAGGGCCAGGTTGCCGTTGTTGCCGGTTTCCAGGGCATCGCCCGTGATGGCCGCATCTCGACACTGGGCCGCGGTGGTTCCGACACCTCCGCCGTTGCGCTGGCTGCCGCGCTGAAGGCCGACCGCTGCGATATCTACACCGACGTGGACGGTGTCTATACCGCGGACCCGCGCATTGTTTCCGCAGCACAGAAGCTTGACCGCATCACCTATGAGGAGATGCTGGAACTCGCGTCCCTGGGTGCGAAGGTACTGCAGACCCGTTCGGTCGAACTGGCGATGAACCATGGCGTGCGGGTGCATGTGCGCTCAAGCTTTTCAGACGAGCAAGGGACCCTGGTGGTCGACGAGGAGGAAATCGTGGAACAGCAGATGGTGAACGGCGTTACCTATGCGCCGGACGAGGCAAAGGTGACCCTGCGCCAGGTGGCGGACCGCCCCGGTGTTTCCGCGGCAATCTTCGGTGCGCTGGCCAATGCGAATATCAATGTCGACATGATCGTGCAGAACATCACGGAAGATGGCGCGACCACCGACCTGACCTTCACCGTGGGCCGCGACCAGTTGCAGCGTGCGCTGAAGATCCTGGAAGGGATCAAGCCGGACGTGGGCTGGCGCGAAGTGGTCTCGGCCTCCGATGTCGTGAAGGTTTCCATCGTCGGTGTCGGCATGCGCAGCCATGTCGGCGTCGCCCAGACCATGTTCCGGGCGCTGGCGGAAAAGGGCATCAACATCCAGGTCATCACGACCTCGGAGATCAAGGTGAGCGTCCTGATCTCCGCCGACTACAAGGAACTCGCTGTTCGCGCCCTGCACACCGCCTTCGGTCTGGACGCCGCCTGACCGGCCTGCGCGCGACAGTTCAGCCGACGCTGCGTCCCTTGTCCTTCCAATAGGGGGCACGGATGTCGCGTTTCAGCACCTTGCCGACAGGGCTGCGGGGCAGTTCGGGCCAGAAGTCCACGGACTTCGGCGCCTTCACTGATCCCAGCTTTTCCTTGCAGAGTGCGATGATCTCGTCCTCCGCGACCTCCGCGCCCGGCTTCAGTTCGATGACGGCTTTCAGGGCCTCGCCCCACTTGTCATGCGGCACGCCGATCACGGCGCAGTCCTGCACGGCGGCATGGGTCCAGATCACCTGCTCCACCTCCGACGGATAGACGTTGAAACCGCCGGTGATGATCATGTCCTTCAGGCGATCAACGATATAGACGAAGCCGTCCTCGTCGATCCGGCCAATGTCACCGGTGTGGTGCCAGCCATGGGTACTGGCAGCAGCCGTCTCTTCAGGTTGCCGGAAGTAACCCTCCATCACCATCTCGCCACGCAGCACGATCTCGCCTGATTCACCCTGGGGCAGGATCGTCCCGTCCTCGCCCATGATCTCGACGCGGGTATAGGGCGTGGGCTTGCCGCAGGACAGCAGCCGGTGATGCTTGTTGGTGTTCAGCGCCTCGGCATGGTCGGCAGGCGACAGATAGGTCGCGATCATCGGAGCCTCCGCCTGGCCATAGGTCTGGGTCATGACCGGACCGAAGACCTCCATCGCTTCCTTCAGCTTGTCGGCGGACATGGGCGCGGCGGCATAGATGAAGTGCTGCAGGCTGGAGTAGTCGTAGTCGCGGACCTTCGGGTGGGCCAGCATGACGTAGATCACCGTCGGCGGCAGGAACAGGTGGGTGACCCGGTGCTTCTCGATCATCTGCATGATCTTCTCCGGTGCCGTCTCCGTCATGAAGATGTTGGTCGCCCCATAGGGCAGCAGCGGAAAGGAGACACCGCCCGCCGCGTGGGTCATCGGCGCCACCATCAGATGTACCGGCGGTGAGGTCACCGGCATCATGACGTGGAAGGTGGCGACCATGGTCTCCCAGGCCCGCGTGCTCAGCATGACGCCCTTCGGTCGCCCTGTGGTGCCGCCTGAAGACATCTGCGAGCAGATGGTTTCCGGCGGCAGCAGCGGGTCCGGCGCAGGTGCCGGATCAACCGGCATCCAGTCGTCCAGGAACGGCAGGCCATCGACCGGCGCATCGGTGGTCACCACCAGCCGGATCGAAGGCACCTCCGCCCGCACCCGCGCGACATGGTCGGCGAAGCTGGAATGCACGAACAGGATCTCCGTCTGGTTGTTGTCCAGGACGTAGATGTTCTCCTCCAGCGCATTGCGGGCGTTGATCGGCACCCAGATGCCGTTCTGGCGGCTGATGGCCAGCACACAGGCGTATGCCATCGCGTGATTGGGTGACCAGACGGCGATGCGGGCGCCAATACCGATTCCTTCCCCCCGCAACCCGGCGGCAATCCGCTGTGTCAGGTCACGTACGGTGGCATAACTCCAGCCATTCTGCCCGTCCGAAAGGCAGTCCCGGTCCGGGAACTGCCGCGCCCCCTGGTCGAACAGATCAATCATCCGCATGGTCACTCTCCCCTTGCCAGCGGGCTCTGGATAGCATCCCTCCAGACGCGCGTCTCCGCCTCAGCCAGAATACCCCTCCCCAAGCCAGCGCATTTCGGCTATCCCCCGCGCATGAGTGCATTGGAGACAGAAACCGGGCGGCGACGGACTTTCGCCATCATCGCCCACCCTGACGCGGGCAAGACCACGCTGACCGAGAAACTGCTGCTGTTCGGCGGTGCGATCCAGATGGCCGGCGCGGTCAAGGCGCGTGGCGATCAGCGCCGGGCGCGGTCGGACTGGATGAAGGTCGAACAGGATCGCGGCATCTCCGTCTCCGCCTCCGTCATGACATTCGACTATGGCCCGCACACCTTCAACCTGCTGGACACGCCGGGGCATGAGGACTTTTCGGAGGATACATACCGGGTTCTGACCGCAGTCGATTCCGCCATCATGGTTATCGACGGTGCCCGCGGCATCCAGGCCCAGACGCGAAAGCTGTTCGAGGTCTGTCGGCTGCGTGACGTTCCCATCATCACCTTCATCAACAAGATGGACCGTGAGGCCCGTGATCCGTTCGAACTGATGGACGAGATCGAACAGGACCTGGCGCTGGATGTGACACCCGCCAACTGGCCCATCGGCATGGGGCGCGATTTCCAGGGCTGCTATGACCTGATGCGCGACCGGCTGGTGCTGATGGCCCGCAGTCGGGAGAAACAGGGCGAGGTCACCGCCGAACTGAAGGGGCTGGATGACCCGGAACTGGACACCCAGCTTGGTGCACGTGCCGCGGCGCAGTTGCGCGAGGAAGCCGGGATGGCACGCGAGCTTTGCCCAGCCTTCGACGGTCAGGCCTATCGCGAAGGCAACATGACGCCGGTGTTCTTCGGCAGCGCCGTGAATGCCTTCGGTGTTCAGGACCTGATGCGGACACTGGGCAACCATGCCCCCGCCCCGCGTCCGCAGGTCACGACCAGTCGTGTTGTCGAACCGACCGAACCGAAGGTCTCAGGCTTCGTCTTCAAGGTGCAGGCGAACATGGACCCGAAACACCGTGACCGTGTTGCCTTCGTGCGGCTGGTTTCAGGTCACTTCAAGCGCGGCATGCGCCTGAAACATGTTCGCACCGGCAAGCAACTGGCCGTCCACAACCCGGTCATGTTCCTGGCCGGGGACCGTGAAACCGCAGAGGAAGCCTGGCCCGGCGACATCATCGGCATCCCCAACCATGGCCAGATCTCCATCGGCGACACCCTGACGGAGGGGGAGGAAATCCGCTTCCGTGGCGTGCCGAGCTTTGCGCCGGAACTGCTGCAACGGGTCCGCGCGACCGATCCGCTGCGCGCCAAGCATCTGGGTGAGGCGCTGAAACAACTGGCTGAGGAGGGCGTCGCCCGTGTCTTCCGGCCCCGTATCGGTTCGGACTGGGTGGTCGGTGTGCTGGGGGCGCTGCAGTTCGATGTCCTGGCGGAACGGATCAAGACCGAATACAACCTGCCGGTCCGGTTCGAGACGACGGAACTGTTCACCGCGCGCTGGGTCTTCGCCGACACCACGGACATGATCAAGCGCTTCGGGGACGAGAACGGCGCTTCCATCGCCGATGATCACGAGGGCGATCCGGTCTTCCTGGCACGCAACGCCTGGCACCTGGAACGCGGCCAGCAGGACTGGCCCGACGTGCGCTTCATGGCGACAAAGGATCCGGGCGTGGCGTATCAGGCAGCCGGAGCCGCCGCCTCAGTGACGCAGGTCGCCCGGCTCCAGGTCCTCGAAGTCGGCGGGCTCGGTACCGGGCAGGACATAGTCCTCCGAAAGCCAGCGCTTCAGATCAACATCAGCACAGCGTCTGGAACAGAAAGGGCGCATGGCGGGTTCCGTTGGCCGGGCGCAGATCGGGCAGTGGGTCGTCATCGAGAAGCCTCTCAATCCTGAGTGACGCGACAAGCAAGCGACGCGGCAACTGCGGCAGTCATATCTCCGAACAGGGGATCTGGACAATGTCGGACGGCATCAGCGGCGGCTGGTCCGGAAATTTCCGGCGGGAACTGTAAAGCCCGACACCGATGATGGTATCGGCGACACCGCCTGCGACAGATACAAACGGCAACAGCAGCCGTTCCGCCTGTCGCATACGTGTGTTCGAGAGTGTTTCGTTGGCTGTGCCATAGTGAATGCAGGGTATGCTCAGGATATTGGCCCAGCGCTGCATGATGACCGGATGGTCGCTGGGGCCCACGATCTGCAGCAGCGTCTCGCCCTTGACCACGCGCCCATAGGCATCGTTCACCTGTTCCCCGGCCAGTTCACAGATATAATCGCCGACGTCCGCATGGAAGCGATAGATGTAGATATTGGAAAGCAAGGTCGGCACGGAAGTCGGATCGAAAGCCTTGCGCAGGGGCAGAACCGAATTGCCCCGCGCAGCCCGCCACACATCCAGAAACTGATGCAGTCGCGGGTCCATGTCGGCCAATGTCGGTGATTTGCCTTCTTCCCCAGTCATGCATTCCTTCTCTCACATCGAAGGAAATGCCACAACGGTCAGACGGGTCAACGCTGTCGTGAGATTGCGAATGACCCGATATCACGCGCCTCGAACACGAAGCTCACCGGTCGGCCCAGAAAGGCACTCGCCCGGGCAGTCGCGTCAGCATCCATGACGGTCCGAAGCTGCTCGGAAAGGGTCAGCGTCACCGGCAGCAGTCCGACGCCATCCAGTTCGGCGGCGGCCTGTCGCAGCACCCTCGCCGCCGCAGCGGTGTCCCGCAACCGGTGTTGCAGGGATGTCCGGACCAGAAGCTGCTGCGCCAGTCCCTTCTCACCCCGCCCCCGCACCAGCGTGGCCAGCGAGAACCGGTCGATCTGGCCGATGTCCACCATCACCGGATCACGTTCGAACGCGCGGCGCAGGGCTGCCTCGACCCGCTTGCGTTCGTTGCCCGCGCGCATCGAGATGAAATCGATCACCACGGGGCCACCGATGCGCCGCAGCCGGATCTGATGCGCGATCTCGGGGATCGCGCGCATGTTGTGGTCGACCGGCGTGCCCCGCGCACCCGCACTGTCGACGTCGATCGCTGTCAGGGCCGTCGTGGCTTCGATGATGATCCGCCCGCCACCCGGCAACCTGACTTCCTGTGCCAATGCCTCATCCAGCACCTGGTCCAGTTCCAGCCCCTGCCCCGATGGCGCCAGACTGACCAGTTCCACCAGGTCCGGTGCAATCCGGGTCGCGACAGGATGAAGGTCCGCCGACAATGACCTGTCGGAGACGGCTATGGCCTCCGGTGCCGGCGGGGCCAGTTCGGTCAGCGCACGATGCAACAGACCCGGCGCATCCCTGAGCCGGTCTGGAACCGGGCCATCCAGGCCATCAATCGCAGTCCATTCGGCAATCAGGCGGGTTGCGTCGGCACGCACCAGATCGGGCTCGACCCGGGCCGCGGCAGGACGGGCGACGAGACGGGCGGATGAATCAAGCGCCGCAAACATCTCCTGCAGGGACGCCCGCTGGTCCGGATCACCGATGCGTTTCGGCACCTCCGTCCCTTCTCGCTGCGGATACAGGCTGACATAGCGCCCGTGCAAGGCGATATCGGCGCTGAGTCGCACCTGCTTGCCCGCATTCGCGCCACGCACCGCCTGCACCAGCACGGACTGGCCGCGCCGCAGCAATTTCTTCAGGGGAACGCGCTTGTCTGTCGTGGACCCGTCCAGAACGCGCGCATCAGCCGCCCGGAGAAACCCGGTGACGCCCTGTCCCAGATCGACGGCAGCCGCCTGCAATTCGGGCATCAGATCAGTCACACGGCCACGCCAGATGGCGCCAGCCACGGGTGGCTGGTCGGTCGGCTCCACATGAATCTCGACAACCCGCTCCCGCTCGATCAGCGCGACGCGCGTCTCGAATGGTCCACGATCAATGAACAAACCCTGTTTCATGCCCGGTTCCAGACGGGATAGCCGAGACCGTTCAGCAGATTGGCCGTCTCATGCAACGGCAGGCCGACAACATTGGACCAGGAACCGTTGAGACTGGTGACAAAGGCGTCCGCGCGGCCCTGGATGGCATAACCGCCCGCCTTTCCCTGCCACTCGTCGCTTTCCAGATAGGCCAGCTGCTCCGGCCCTGAGAGGACCTTGAAACGCACAACCGTCGTCACCCGTCGACTGGTCAGTCGCCCGCCCGGCGCGTAGAGGGCAACGCCTGTGGTGACCCGGTGACGCCGCCCCGACAGCAGGCGCAGGCAATCGGCCGCGACCTGCCGCGATTCCGCTTTCGGCAGGATACGGCGACCGCAACTCACCACCGTATCGGCGGCAAGCACGAAGTCATTCGGGAATTCAGGTTGGACATGCCCCGCCTTGGCACGGGCCAGACGCTCCGCCAGGCGCTGGGGCGCTTCGTCCGGCAAGGGCGTTTCGTCGAGATCGGCGGCCCTGATCTCATCGGGCTGCAAACCGATCTGGCGCAGAAGATCGCGCCGACGCGGCGACGCGGAGGCAAGGATCAGGCGTGGCATCTGCCGCCCTGTTCCGTCGCTTACTTGAAGCGGAAGGTGATGCGGCCCTTGCTCAGGTCATAGGGGGTCATTTCCACCATCACCCGGTCGCCAGCCAGCACCCGGATGCGGTTCTTGCGCATCTTGCCCGACGTGTGGGCCAGCACTTCATGATCGTTGTCCAGCTGCACGCGAAACATCGCATTCGGCAGCAGTTCGGCAACATGCCCTTCAAATTCGAGAACTTCTTCCTTGGCCATTCTGCACCCTGTTCAGGAAACCCGGCGCGGCAGGTCATCGCGACCCGACCGCTTGGCGCGCAACATGCTGAAATCGCCCACCAGAATCAAGCACAACCCGGGCAAAGGCCTGTTGCATGGCCTGCGCCCGTCCGCTATATGCTCCGAACCGTTCGCGATTGCGGGGGTTCCGGACCGGTTCCCACCCGCCAAGGCGACGACGCCCAGGTAGCTCAGTTGGTAGAGCAGTGGACTGAAAATCCGCGTGTCGGTGGTTCGAATCCGCCCCTGGGCACCA
>JARGNO010000095.1 GCA_029213165.1 Minwuia sp. | reverse complement strand
GGTGGGGGAGCGGGCCGGTGCCGCAATCAAACAGTGGAACAGTCCAGCGTTGTACTCCGCTGCTGTCGCGGGCCGACGCGTGATCTGCTGCCTGGAAAAGCGTCAATTATCTGACCTGATAACCGAAGGCTGCGGCAGCCTGTCGGACGCTGTGAACGAACGACCGTGCGAAGCCGCGAAACACGTAGAGCTCAACGCAATCCGTGCCAGTCCGGTGCAGGGTGACGCCAATGTGTCCGGCAACGGTTTCGGCGCATGATCCGGGCGCGAGCCGTTCCGCACCGAAATCCAGCGGAACCAGCCTGCTCATCAGTTCGATGGTGGCGGTGCCGGAGACCTGCAGGACAGCGCGGGCATCCGACAGATCGACCACGGCACCGAGGCCGGGGTCGATGCCGCGTTCCAGTTCCCGCGCCAGACCCGGCTGCGCCGACACCAGCCACCAGCGGCCTGGTGCCAGACTCAGGACCGTGGCGTCGCGCCCAAGCTGGGGCAGCACGATCTGCATCCGGTTCAGCGTGTCGGGCCAGCAGCCGACCTCGACAATACTGCCAGGGCGCAGTTCCGAGAGGGTGAGGGAAGCTTCGCCACTGCCCGCGCCATGGCGTCCGACCGGCAGATGCCCGTCCAGGGGCCATGCGATCATGCTCTCAGCCATGCATCCGGCTCCCTTCCGGGTCGATGAAGCAGGGGGCGGTGACCTCGACCTCGACCGTCTTGCCGCGCACAGGATCGGTCGCGGTCAGCCGCTTGCCCAGATGTTTCATCCCCCCCTGCAGCAAGGCCAGCGCCACATAGGTGCCGAGTTCGGGGCTGTAGGTCATTGCCGTCACGTGGCCCAGGCTTGGACCGGTTTCACCATTCCCGGCTTCATCTTGTGCGATGAGGTGGCTGCTGGGAGATATCCTGGTGCCGCTGACGGATGACAGTCCGACCAGGTGCTCGCGATCCTCGCCGTGCAGGTATTCCCGTGCCGCCAGCGTGCTGCCGATGAAATTCTTGCGCGTCGAGACCATGCGGCCCAGCCCCACATCGGCGGCGGTCGTCCGCCCATCCAGTTCCCGACCTGCCACATGTCCCTTCTCGATGCGCAGGGCGCCCAGTGCCTCCATGCCATAGGGGATGATGCCGTCCTGCTTTCCGGCCTGCATCAGGGCTTCCCAGACCGCGGTTCCGGCGTGACTGCCGCAATAGACTTCATAGGCCATCTCGCCGGAGAAACTCAGCCGCGCCAGCAGAACCTCCACGCCGTTCAGCGTGCCGGACCGAACTCCCATGAAGGGAAAGGCCGCATCATCGAAGTCGATATCGTCGATGGCGCGGCGCAGCACGTCGCGGGATCCCGGTCCGGCGATGGCCAGGCCCGCCCATTGCTCGGTGACGGACGTCAGCTTGACCCGCAGGTTCGGCCAGTGGGCGGCCAGCAGGAACTCCAGATGCTGCATCACCGGCCCGCCGTTGGCCGTCGTGGTTGTCATCAGATAGTGCGTCTCCGACAGCCGCCAGGTGGTTCCGTCATCGAACAGGAAACCGTCCTCGCGCAGCATCAGCCCATAGCGCGCACGTCCCACAGGCAGCTTGGCAAAGCCATTGGCATAGACACGTTCAAGAAAGACCGTCGCGTCCGGTCCCTGTACGTCGATCTTGCCCAGGGTCGAGACGTCGACCATGCCGACACCGCCACGCACCATGGCCGTCTCCCGGACATAGCCTGCCTCCAGCGGTTCGTTGCCGTCGGGGTAGAAGCGCGGGCGGTACCACAGGCCCGCCTCCATCATCTCCGCACCATGGGCCACATGCCAGTCGTGCATCGGTGTCAGCCGTTTCGGGCGCAGCGCCGCGCCGACCTCCGGCCCGGCCAGCGCACCGATGCTGACGGGCGTGAAGGGTGGGCGATAGCGGGTGGTCCCCGCGTCGGGGATGGATATCCCGCGCGCGTCCGCCATCAGGGCGAGACCGATGATGTTGGACGACTTGCCCTGATCGGTTCCCATGCCCAGTGTCGTGTAGCGTTTGAGATGCTCGACGGAGCGGAAGCCCTCGCGGTTGGCGAGGCGAATGTCGTCAACGGTCACATCGTGCTGGAAGTCGACGAAGGCCTTGCCGTGCTTCATCTGCCTGTCGCGGATCTCGAAGATCGGCGGCATCTCTCCAGGGCCACGGTCATCGGCAACGGCAGGAACCGCGCTGGCAATGGTGCGCTGGCCGCGTCCGGTCGCGATCTCCGCTCCGGTCCGGGCGCCATCTCCCAATGCTCCGGCGAGGGTCAGTTGTCCGGTCACAGCGCCTGTTGCAAGCCAGTCCTCGCGCGGTTCACCCGCGACGAAGGATTGCAGGGCGCGATCAAACACCGCCGGACCGCCGGCCTGGGACGCGAGATGGATCACCGGGTTGAAACCGCCAGAGACCAGGACGGTATCGACGGTCAGATCCTCGCCTCCGGACAGCGCGCCCCGCGCAATGTCGAACGGGGCGACATGGATGCTGCGTACGCGCTGTCGGCCTCTCGCCGCGACGATGGCCTGACCACTGCGGACCTCCAGCCCGCGCGCCCTGAGACCCTGCACAACCGTATCGCCGGGTGCTTCGCGCGGATCGATCAGGGCGGCGATGTCGACGCCTGCATCATGCAGCGCGAATGCCGCCCCATAGGCCAGGTCATTGCTGGCGAACAGCGCCACCTTCTGTCCGGGAACCACAGCGTGGCGTGTCAGGAAGCGCTCTGCGGCGCCTGCGAGCATGACACCGGGCAGGTCGTTGCCCGCGAATGCCATGGGACGTTCGAAGGCGCCGGTGGCGAGCACGACCCTGTCGGCGCGGATGCTCCAGTGACGCTGGCGCGGCTGGTGGGGCAGGGGCACGGGCAAGTGGTCGCTGACCCGCTCCAGCGCCGCGACGACATTGCCGTCGTAGTATCCCCAGGCGGTGGTGCGTGGCATGACTGTCGCGCCGAGGCTCTCCAGTTCGGCCAGTGCCCCGGCCGCCCATCGGGCCGCGGGACTGCCGTCGATGGTGCCGGGTTCCTGCAGCAGATGCCCGCCGATCACCGGCTCCTGCTCCAGCAGCAGCACGCGGACGCCGCTGCGGGCCAGGGTCAGGGCGCAGGACAATCCTGCGGGACCGCTGCCGACCACCAGCACATCGGTGAAGGCCCAGGCGTGTTCATAGCTGTCGGGGTCGGGCTCCAGCGATGCGGCACCCAGACCGGCGGCGCGACGGATGAAATGCTCATAGAACTTCCAGGCCTTCTGTGAGGGGCCAATGAAGGTCTTGTAGTAGAACCCGGCGGAGAAGAACGGCGCTGCCAGACCGGTGGCGGCCATCAGGTCGAGACCCAGGCTGGGCCAGCGGTTCTGGCTCTGCACCGCCAGGCCGTCGAACAGTTCGGCCTCCGTCGCCTTCACGTTCGGCTCCCGGCGCCCCCCTTCGCGCAGCGTCATCAGGGCGTTGGGTTCATCCGTGCCTGCCGCGAAGATTCCGCGTGGTCTGTGCAGCTTGAAACTGCGCCCGACGGTGGATACCCCATTGGCCAGCAAGGCGGAGGCCACGCTGTCTCCGGCAAATCCGGACATCGCCTGGCCATCGAAGGTGAAGCGCAGCGGTCTGCTGCGGTCGATACTGTTGCCACCGGCGGGCAGGCGCAAACCGCTCATGACCGGTCCTGGTCCGCGAAGGGGCCGATCAGGTGCACGGCCTCGATCCGGTGCGTGGTCACGTCACGCCGCACCTGCATCCATGACCGGCAGCCACCTGAATGCTGCCAGTGTTCCTGATGCGCGCCGCGCGGGTTCTGCCGCGCGAAGACATAGGCTGACCAGTCCTCCCGGTCGGTATTGTCCATGCTCACCGGGGTACGGCTGGCCTCGCCGCCATAGCTGAATTCGGCCAGATGCCGTGGCCCACAGACCGGACAGTCGATGATCACGCCGGAATCCCCTTCGCATTCATGTCCGCTGACGATAGCCCCGCTGCCCCATACGAAAAAAGCCCCGGAACGACATCCGGGGCTTTTCTCATGACGTATTCTGCAACGGGAGACGTGGTTCCCGTCGTCCGGGTTGGGTTCAGCCCCGGGCCTTTTGCAGGTTCTGGTCCAGCGCGTCCAGGAACTGGTTGGTGGTCATCCAGTTCTGGTCAGGGCCGATCAGGATGGCCAGGTCCTTGGTCATCTGACCCGCCTCGACAGTGGAGACGCAGACCTTCTCCAGTGTCTCCGCGAACTGGCCGAGGGCCGTGTTCTCGTCCATCTTGGCGCGATAGGACAGGCCACGGGTCCAGGCGAAGATCGACGCGATCGGGTTGGTCGAGGTCTCCTTGCCCTGCTGGTGCATCCGGTAATGGCGGGTGACGGTGCCGTGGGCGGCCTCCGCCTCGACCGTCTTTCCGTCCGGCGTCATCAGCACGGAGGTCATCAGGCCCAGCGAGCCGAAGCCCTGTGCCACGGTGTCGGACTGCACGTCGCCGTCGTAGTTCTTGCAGGCCCAGACGTACTTGCCGGACCACTTCATGGCGCAGGCAACCATGTCGTCGATCAGGCGATGTTCGTAGGTGATGCCCTTCTTGTCGAAGGCCGCCTTGAACTCGTTCTGGTAGACTTCCTCGAACAGGTCCTTGAAGCGCCCGTCATAGGCTTTCAGGATGGTGTTCTTGGTGGACATGTAGACTGGCCAGCCACGGTCGAGACCGAAGTTCATGCTGGAACGGGCAAAGTCGCGAATGGAATCGTCCAGGTTGTACATGGACATGGCGACGCCGCTGCTCGGGAAGTCATAGATCTCCCGTTCGATCACCTGACCGTCCTCGCCTTCCCATTTCAGAGTCATCTTGCCCTTGCCGGGAACCAGGAAGTCGGTGGCGCGGTACTGATCACCAAAGGCATGACGGCCAATGACGATGGGGTCAGTCCAGCCGGGCACGAGCCGTGGCACGTTCTGGCAGATGATCGGCTCCCGGAAGATGGTGCCGCCCAGGATGTTGCGGATGGTGCCGTTAGGGCTGCGCCACATCTGCTTCAGGTTGAACTCGGCAACGCGGTCCTCGTCGGGGGTGATGGTGGCGCACTTCACGCCGACGCCGTACTTGGCGATGGCATTGGCCGAATCGATGGTGATCTGGTCGTCGGTACGGTCCCGCTCCTCGACGCTCAGGTCGTAGTAGTGCAGGTCGATATCCAGATAGGGCAGGATCAGCTTCTGCTTGATGAAATCCCAGATGATCCGGGTCATCTCGTCCCCATCAAGCTCAACGACAGGGTTCGCTACCTTGATCTTGCTCATCTCCGACCCCTTCATGACTGGCTGTGCGCCACCACGGACACCTTGATTTCCAGCGACTTATAGCACCGGGTCAAAGACGGTCAAAAGGGTAAGGCCGTGGGGCAGCTCAAACCTTCTCGGGATGCTGTGGCAATTGCGGTTCAGGCAGGGCGGCAATCGCGGGCAGGACCTGGTCAACCGTATCAACCCAGGACAGGAAAGCCATTGTCTCCTGCCCGGCGAAGTTCTCTGCCACCACATGCTCCAGCATTGCGCGGAACGGATCGAAATAACCGTCCTGATTGACGATCACGATGGGGTCGTCATGCAGGCCCAACTGCCGCCATGTCAGGATCTCGATGACCTCATCCAGCGTGCCGATGCCGCCAGGCAGGACGCAGAACGCATCTGACCTGCGAAACATCTCTGCCTTCCGTTCATGCATGGTGGTCACGATCAACAATTCCGTGACCCCTTCGTGCCGGACCTCGACACGGTGCAAGTGTTCGGGGATGATTCCGGTAACGTGGCCCTGACCGGCGAGTACACCATCCGCGACACGGCCCATCAGCCCCAGGCGTCCACCGCCATAGACCAGGCCGACGCCGTTTTCGGCCAGGATGGTGCCGAGCCGCTCTGCCGCGTCGAGGAATTCCGGTCGCGCCCGGTCGGATGAGCCGCAATAGACGCACAGAGTGGAGAGTTGGGACATGTTCAGAAACCTGCTGTCGGTTGTGATGCTGTCATTGGCACTTGCCCTGCCTGTATCCGTACAGGCAGGTGGTGCCGATGTGGTCGGCGTGACCGTGCTGCACATGAAGAAGTCGGGGCCGAACATATACCGATTCCGTGTCACGGTCCGTCATGGAGATACCGGCTGGGATCACTATGCGGACAGATGGCAGGTGCTGGGGCCGGATGGTACCGTTCTGGGGACGCGGGTCCTGCTTCACCCGCACGAGAACGAGCAACCTTTCACCCGCTACCACGATGTCGAGATTCCGGCGGGAGTCCGTGAAGTGACCGTCAGGGCCGGGGACAAGGTCCATGGCTTTGACGGGGCAGCGATGACCGTGCGTCTGCCTGACTGAAGGCGCGACTTCACCGATTGCGCACAAAATCAGGGAATCGTTGCGGTTTCCGGTGGTTCGGACTACGTATCACCGAATTGACACAATTGCCCGGGCGTTGTCGCGTTGAATCGTATCCTGCTCCTGTTGATCGCCATCGCCGCACTGGCTGCGGCCGGGTTTCTCATCCTTGGTGGTGAGGACAAGCCTGAAGAGGCAAGCAAGCCGCTGGCAAGCACCGGCAAGACCACCCCGGTCCCCGAGAAATCCAGAGCACCCGGGAGCGTGACTCCGCCTTCGGAGAGCCCTGCAGTTCCGAAGTCCGCGACGCCTGCTGCTGCGTCGCCGGAGGTCGCTGGGAAGCAAGAGGAGCCGACCGCTTCACCAGAGACAGCACCGGGAAAAGCCGAAGCGACCGGGGCAGGTACGCAAGTCGCAGAGGACATGGACAAGGCTGCTGCCACCGCCAGTGTCGCGGCCAGCCCAGTGAAACCGGATGCCGATGCGGTCCGCGAGAAGCTGGAGCGCAAGGTCGGGCAGAAGCTAGATGCAGCCAAGGATCAGGCGGTTGCCGCCGTCACGGCAGAGACCGGGAAACCCTTGCAGCCCGAGGCGCCAGAGCGCGAACCTGAGGTGAACACGAAGGGTGTTCCCGTGATCCCCAGGCGTGCCGTCGCGCCGCCCAGCTTCGATGTTGTCCGGATCAGCGATGTGGACTGCACGGCAGTGATCGCCGGGCGGGCGCCGTCCAACGCTATCGTGCGCATTGCCGCCAACGGGCAGACCATCGCGACCCTGCGCGCGGAGAGTGACGGGTCATGGGCGCATGTGGTTTCGGAGCCATTCTCGCCCGGTGGCGTGGAACTGACGCTGACCGCCGAGACGACAGCGGGCATGGCGGAAGCCCCCGAGAGCGTGGTTCTCGTGGTGCCTGACTGTGCAGACCTGTCGGCTGACAACAAGGCAGTTGCACTGCTGACGCCGAAGAACCGCACCGGCACCCGTATCCTGCAGGAACCGGATCGCGCGGATCGCATCGCCATGCCGCAGGGGCTGAACCTCGGCAAGGTCGATTATGACGACCAGGGCAATCTCGAAATGTCCGGCAATGGTGCGCCGGATGCCGAATTGCGCGCTTATGTCGACGGTGTCTATGCCGGACGCGCCCGCGCGGACGCGGATGGGCAATGGCGCATCATGCCGGAGGCGGAGATTGCGCCGGGTCTGCATGTGCTGCGTGTCGATCACGTGGACAGTGCAGGCGTCGTGCTGGCCCGCATCGAACTGCCATTCGCGCGGGTATCCCCGGCAGAAGTGGTGGTGACGGAGGATCAGGTGGTTGTGCAGCCCGGCAACTCGCTGTGGCGCATTGCACGGCGTACCTACGGTCGCGGCATCAGTTTCACAACGATCTACGAGGCCAATCGTGATCGCATCCGCGATCCGGACCTGATCTATCCCGGACAGGTCTTCGACCTTCCCGATCTGCCTGCCACCATCAATAACTGATTGACCCTCCGCCGCCGCATCGCCTGAATGAAGGCGGTGAGGAATTGAATTTGGGGGAGGATGACAATGACCAATCCAATGACCTTGGAAGGGATGACCGTGCTGGTGACCGGCGCGGGGCAGGGGATCGGGCGCGCGGTGGCCTGCCAGGCGGCATCGCTGGGTGCGCGCGTGGCGATCAATGATGTCAACGGCGACGGACTGGCCGAGACGGCGGAACTGGTCGGTCGTGACGACACGCTTCAGCACGTCGGCTCCGTCGATGATCCGGGCACGGTCGAGAAGATGGTGAACGACATCGTGCGCGAATCCGGGGCACTGCACGGGCTGGTGAACAATGCCGGTATCGTCCGTGCCGCCATGATCGACAAGATGCCGTTCCAGACCTGGCAGCAGGTCATCGACGTCAATCTGACCGGTGTCTTCCTGTGTCTGCAGGCTGTGGGGCGTCACATCATCGAACGCCGCAAGGACGGTGACACGGCTCCGGGACGGATCGTCAATGTATCCTCCATCGCCGGGCGGCGCGGCACCATCGGCCAGATCAACTACGGGGCGGCGAAATCCGGCGTGCTGGGCCTGAGCATGAGTGCAGCGCGGGAATGGGGTCGCCACGACATCAACGTCAACTCGGTCTGTTTCGGTCTGGTCGAGACGCCGATGACGGAGACCATCCGCGGTGAGAAATTCCGCGACCGCTATCTGGGCCAGATCCCGCTGGAGCGGTTCTCGAAGCCGGAGGAAGTCTCCGTTCCGGTCTGCTTCCTGCTGTCATCCGGTGCGAGCTACATCACCGGTCAGCACCTGAGCATCGACGGTGGCAGCCACATCGGTTTCTGAGACAGGGGAGCATCCATGCCGCGCGCAGTGATC
>JARGNO010000094.1 GCA_029213165.1 Minwuia sp. | reverse complement strand
AGGCACTCGCCAAGTCCAAGACGACCAACCGCATCCAGCTTGGTGCCGGTCTGACCCAGGGACTGGGTGCGGGTGCGCAGCCTGACGTGGGCCGCCAGGCCGCCGAAGAGGCCATGCCGCTGATCCTGGAGAACCTGGAAGGCGCACACATGTGCTTCATCACCGCCGGAATGGGTGGTGGTACGGGTACGGGCGCGGCACCGGTGATCGCCCGCGTCGCGCGCGAGCATGGCGTGCTGACCGTCGGCGTCGTCACCAAGCCGTTCCAGTTCGAAGGCAAGCGCCGCCTCGCCATCGCCGATGCCGGTGTGAAGGAACTGCAGGCCAGTGTCGACACGCTGATCGTCATTCCGAACCAGAACCTGTTCAAGGTGGCGACCGACAAGACCACCTTTGCCGATGCCTTCAAGATCGCTGACGAAGTGCTGCACTCCGGTGTCCGCTCCATCACCGATCTGATGGTGGAACCCGGTCTGATCAACCTCGACTTTGCCGACGTCCGTACCGTGATGAACGAGATGGGCAAGGCAATGATGGGCACGGGCGAGGCCGAGGGCGAGGATCGCGCGCAGGCCGCCGCCTCCGCCGCCATCGCCAATCCGCTGCTGGAGGACATGTCTCTCAGCACCGCGCGTGGTGTTCTGGTCAATGTCACCGGCGGCATGGACCTGACCCTGCATGAGGTCGATGAGGCCGCGAACCTGATCCGTGAGGAAGTGGACGAGGATGCGAACATCATCATCGGCTCCATCCTCGATCCGTCGCTGGACGGCAAGATGCGTGTGTCCATCGTCGCTACCGGCATCGACGTGATGCAGGCGGAGAACGCGGTGCCGCAGGGCTTCACCCCGCGCGTTGTCGCCACGGCGGACCGCCCTGTTGGTGCGCCGGCTGAATTGACGGCAAGCCGTCCGATCTCTGGCGGAACGATTCCGTCGGGGGGCAATTTCGCAACGGCCCGCAAGCTCGAGCCGGAAATGGAGGCGGACTTCGACACCGAAGAGGTGGTCGGTACCGCTGAAACCCAGCCCGTTGTCGATGATGTGGCCGATCACGAGATCTTCCAGGAGCCGACCGAGGAGAAAGCGGAAGCGAAGGGAACGCTGGAGCGGTCCTACGAGATTCCGTCCTATCCGGCGCGTTCTGCCCCGGAACCGCGCCATATTCCGGCCTCCGAAAGCGGGTTGGACGATGGTTTCGTGGCCCCGACGGCGCAGACCGCCCGGACGATCGACACGGCACCGCCTGCACCTGTGACCCAGGCATCGGCTGAGGAAAAGCCGACGGGTGCACGCCGGTTCCTGAACCGGCTGCGCGGCAAGTCCCGGCCTGCCGAAGAGGCGGTAACCGGTGCACAGCCGAAGCGTCCGCTGTTCCCGAACCGGAGCAGTGAACAGGCGTCGGAGGCCGAGCGGGCCGAGCCCATGCTCTCAGGCCTGTCCCTGCCAGAGGCGGAGCCGCGGAAACCTGCGGGTTCCGAGGATGATCTGGACATTCCGGCCTTTCTGCGCAGGCAGGCGAACTGACCGTTCGCAATGCCTGACAGGAAGGGTAACAGTGGGTAACAAAGAGTGACTTGAGCGCTGTCAGGGCGATTCATATAACCCCTGACAGCGCCTTATCTTTCGTTGATTCGTTTGTCTGATTGATGGATCTCGGAAGGGCGGGTGGATGCTGACCGGTGGAGTGCCGGTATGGAGAGCGGCATCGAACTCATTTGTCGGCGGGGAGCCGGCTGTCCAGAGGGGACATCGCGTGAGCCTGCAACGGACCATCGCACGACGCGTCGAACGTCACGGAACGGCCCTTCATTCGGGGCTGGAAGTGGCGATTGCCTTTTCGCCTGCCGAGCCGGGCACGGGCATTGTCTTCCGCCGCTCCGACATGGACGGTGCCGCCGCGCTGATTCCCGCACGCCACGACCACGTGGCCGACACGCGGCTCTGCACGGTCATCGCCAACGCCCATGGTGCCAGTGTGGCGACCATCGAACACGTCATGGCGGCATTGTCCGGCATGAAGGTGGACAATGTCATCGTCGATGTTTCAGGTGCCGAGACACCTGTCATGGACGGCAGTTCCGGGCCGTTCGTGGCGATGATCCGCGAAGCCGGCATTGTCGAACAGAATGCACCGCGCCGTGTGCTGCGGGTGCTGAAGGAAGTGCGTGTCGGTGAAGGCGACTACTGGGCCCGCCTGACCCCTTCCGAAGAGTTCCGGCTCAGCTTCAACATTGCCTTCGACAATCCGCTGCTTGCCAGCCAGTCGACGCAGTTCCATCCCGACTTCGGTGACTTCGAACAGGACATCGCGCCCGCGCGCACGTTCTGCCTGTTCGAGGAGATCGAGAAGATGCGTGCGATGGGTCTGGCCCGTGGTGGCTCCCTCGACAATGCGGTCGTCGTGCAGGGTGACAAGGTCCTGAATCCCGAAGGACTGCGCTTTGGTGATGAGAGTGTCCGGCACAAGCTGCTGGACGCCATCGGCGACCTGCGCACCGCAGGCTATCAGATCATCGGCCACTACCACGGTGAGCGGGCCGGTCACGCGCTGAACAACAAGCTGTTGCATGCGCTGTTTGCGGACCCGACTGCCTATGTGATCGAAGATGCCGCAGCCATGGATTGGGACGACGTCCGCATCGCGGACGCCGCCGATTGAAAGGCTGCTGACAGTCCGACCTGACGCCTGCCGTCACGATCCGGCAACAGTCTCGCTGGCTTTTGGCCAGTAGGTACCGAAGTTCCAGTACAGCCCCTCCAGATCACGGCAGGAGAATTCCCTGCTGCCATAGTCCGTGTCCTCAACCGGTCGCGGAACCTCCACGCCTGATGCGATGGTCCTTGCACAGAGCGCGTCCGCATCATCAACCGCGATGTAGACGGATGTTCCATCGCCTGCGGCAGCGCCCGGTTCACCAACGGCCCGGCCGAAGTCGTCGTCGCGGGCACTGCCGACCATGATCAGCGCCGAACCCAGTGCAAGCTGGGCATGGGCAATGCCTCCCGCGCCGTCCTCCACGACGAAGTGGCGCCTGAAACCGATCACATCGACCAGCCAGTCGATCATGGCGGGGCAGTCGCGATAGCGGCGGGTAAGGTAGATGCGCGGCGGTTCGAAATCCTGCTTGGTCATCTCCGGTCCTCCTTCGCGACATGTTATCAGATGTGACCTGAGACGTGTTTCAATTGCCTGCAATCGGATGGATGTGCCATGCGCTCTGGACGGCACCCCAGCGATGGCTATCGTGATTGAAAATTGGAACGTCACCCTGGGGAGGATGAACACCGTGCGCCAGATTCCAACGACGCTCGCCGAAGTCGAGGAGGTCGAGCAGACGCCTTGGCAGGACAGGCTGATGGCGGACAACGTCTATGCGGCCATCGCGAAGTCAGCCAACGCCTGGCCCGACCGGCCCGCCATCCACTTCCTGTCGCACGGCCAGTTGGACGACGAACCACAGACTGTCCTGTATCGGGAACTGCTGGCGCGGATCACCGCCACTGCGAACCTGCTGCGTGATCTCGGGATTGGTGACACGGATGTCGTGACGCTGCTGATGCCGATCATTCCGGAGACGCAGTATTTTCTCTGGGGTTCCGAAACGGCAGGTATCGCGAACCCGGTCAACCCGTTCCTGGAGGTCGATCATATCGTCGGCATCTGCAAGGCGGCGGGTACGAAGGTGCTGGTGGCCTGCGATCCCTCGATCAGTCCCGATCCCTGGCCGAAGGCGGAGGCGGTGAAGGCGGCACTCCCCGATATCACGCTGATTCGCGTCGGTGGTCCATCGGCCAGCACATCGGATGTCGTTTCCTACGAGGACGCGATCACCGGCATCGCGGATGACCGGCTGACGTTCGACCGTGACTTCCATCTGGATGATGTCGCCGCCTATTTCCATACCGGTGGCACGACGGGGGTGCCGAAACTGGCACGACACACCCAGAAGGGACTGATGCTGCATAGCTGGACGTTCGGCAACTGCATGCCGGATCCGAAGGATTCCAGTCACGGGCCACAGCATTATCCCCTTGGGATACCGTTGTTTCATGTCGGCGGCGGCACCTGCTACAGCCTGATGCCCTTCGCTTGGGGGCGGACCATCACGATGCTGGGGGCAGAGGGCTATCGCAACCCGAACTCCCTGCGGGACTTCTACGCCAATTGCGCCCGTCTCGGCTGGACCAAGATCCCGATTGTTCCGACGGTCTGGTCCATGCTGCTGCAGATGCCGGTGGGTGACCACGACCTCAGTCGGGTGGAATATGGCGGTGTGGGCGGTTCGACACTTTCCGTAGAGGTCGCCAATGCGGCGATGAAGAAGCTGGGAATTCCGCTCGTCGAGGGCTGGGGCATGACGGAGACCCACGGCTTTGCCACGATCAATCCCTATCTGGGGGACATTCGCGTCGGCTCGGTGGGGTTGCGACAGCCCTACATGCAGGTGCGCATCGTTGAACCGGACGGCAAGGGCGGTATCGCGCGGGATTGTGACACTGACGAGATCGGTCTGGTCGTCGTGCGCGGGCCGCAGGTCTTTGGTGGCTATCTGGATGAAGTCCATGATTCCAAGGCCTGGCTGGACGGGGACCGCCACAGCGGCTGGTTCGATACCGGTGATCTGGGACGATTGGATACGGATGGCTACATCTGGCTGACGGGACGGGCCAAGGACCTGATCATCCGCGGCGGCCACAACATCGATCCGGCCACCATCGAGGATGTGCTGTACCAGCATCCGGCGGTGGAGCTGGCGGCAGCAGTCGGGCGCCCGGACAAGCGTGTTGGCGAGATTCCGGTTGCCTATGTGCAGTTCGGTGTCGGCAAGAGCGAGACCGAGGAAAATCTGAAGGCCTTTGTTGCCGAACGCATTCCGGAGCGTGCCGCGAACCCGGTCGAGATCACCGCGATGGCGGAAATGCCGCTGACCGGTGTTGGCAAGATCTTCAAACCCGAACTGCGGCTGGACGCGGCGCGGCGTGTCTACGAGCGTGAGTTCGCACCACTGGCGAAGGAACTGCGGGTCAGCATTGCGATCGAGGTGCGCACCGACAAGCTCCATGGCACGCTGGCGACGGCGACGATATCCGGACCGGGCGACCGGGAAACCGCGGCCACGAAGGTGCGGGAGGCGATGGGAGCCTACGAGATCAGGGCGGAAGTGAGCATTGCCGACGGGTGAGTGACCATGCCGCGTCGCGAACGAAACAGCCTATGTTCGCGACGGAGCATTCCGCGCTGAAAGCATTGGGCGGATCATCACCTGATCATGGATCAGGAGGATGCGATGGACAGCCCACGTGGACGCAATTCCGTTGATGACCGCTTGATCGGCGCTCTTCGCCATGTCGCGGATCGCGCCAATACGACCGCGGCCCTGCCCAATGAGGCTTATACAGATGCGCGCACGCTGGCGGCGGAGGCCGATGCCGTGCTGCGCCAGGCATGGATCGGCATTGCCTTCGAGGCGGATGTCCCCCGGCCCGGCACGGTCTTTCCCGTCGATCTGACCGATACACCGCTGTTGCTGGTCCGCGACCGGGCTGGGGCAGTACGCGTCTTTCACAATGTCTGTCGTCACCGCGGCATGAAGCTGGTGGTGGAACCCGGACGCACGGGGCGCGTGATCCGATGCCCCTACCATTCCTGGTGCTACAGGCTGGATGGCAGTCTGGACCGCACGCCGCATGTGGGGGGCGTCGGAAAGGACACCCATCCCGATCTGGACCCCACCACGCTTGGCCTGATGGAAGTCCGGTCGGCGGTCTGGTTCGGCACGGTCTTCGTTGATCTCTCCGGCAAGGCCCCCGCATTCGATACGGCTATGTCCGGTCTGCAAGCGCGCTGGTCCGCCTTCGCTGGCGCAGAGTTCTGCAGCGGAGGTCCTGACAGCACCTTCGAAATGGTGCTCAACGCGAACTGGAAACTGGCCGTCGAGAATTACCTGGAAAGCTATCACCTGCCATCGGTGCATCCGACCCTGAACAGCTACTCCAGGATCGAGGATCACGAACTGCTGGTCGGCGACGACGGCTTCGCCGGCCAGATCAGCCTGGTCTATCGCCCGGCGCTGGATGCGGATGGTCTGGGCTTTCCGAAAGTCCGGGGACTGGACGCATACTGGGAAACGCGGGGGGAGTACATCGCGCTCTATCCCAATCTTCTGCTGGGGCTGCATTCGGACCACTGGTTCTCCATTCTGCTGCTGCCGGACGGACCGGAGCGGACACAGGAGCGGATCCGCATTGGATATTTCTCGGACGACGCCGCAGCCGGTGTGGATTTCGCGGCACTGCGGGAAGCAAACACCCGCCTGTGGCAGGTGGTCTTTGCGGAAGATATCGACCCAGTGGAACGCATGCAGGCAGGACGACACTCGCCGGCCTTCGATGGCGGCGTCCTGACGCCGGTGCTGGAGACGACAACCCGCGACTTCCACGCCTGGATGGCTGGCCGCCTGCTCAACCACTGAGTTCCGGACGCAGCATTTCCCTGAAATGCCGCATGGCAGTCATGTTTGCATTCTGCCCGTGACCGGATTTGCCGATATGATATGATGCAGTTACATTAATTCGTGACGGGTATCGAATTTCGGGTGCCTGCTTTCCTGGGGAGGAGGGCGCGATGGTCGCAAGCATGACGGTAACGCCGCTGACACCAATCATTGGTGCGGAAGTCAGTGGGGTCGATCTGGCCGGGATCGACGATGAGGGTTTCGCGACACTCCGGAAGGCATTTCTGGATCACAGCGTGTTGTTCTTTCGCAATCAGGACATCAGCATCGACGCCCACAAGGCATTCGGTCGCCGCTTTGGTGACCTGCACATTCATCCCGCCGCAAATGACTACAACGACGGGGTGAAGGATCATCCCGAGATCCTGGTCATTCATGCCGATGAGAAGACGACGCGGACGGCGGGTGACAGCTGGCATTCCGATGTTTCATGCGATGCCGAACCGCCCATGATGAGCATCTTGCGTCTGCATACACTGCCGCCGCTGGGCGGTGATACGCTGTTCGCAAGCATGTATGCCGCCTATGACGCACTGTCTGAGCCGATGAAACAGTTGCTGAGTAACCTGACGGCCACGCATGACGGTGGCCCGAACTATCGCGACCGTGCCGGACGGCAGGGTGTCGATACCTCGGCCAAGGCCTACCCGGCATCCTCGCATCCGATCGTGCGCACCCATCCGGAGACAGGTCGCAAGGCGCTCTACGTCAACCGGGCATTCACGACCCACGTGGATGACATTCCCCGTGACGAGGGCAATGCGATCCTGGGTTTCCTGTTCAATCACATTGAGAAGGCGCAGTTCCAGTGCCGGTTCCGCTGGCAGCCGAATTCCATCGCCATGTGGGACAACCGCTGCACCCTGCATCATGCGATGTGGGACTATTTTCCGAATGTCCGGTCCGGCTTTCGGGTCACCGTCAAGGGCGACCGGCCCGTCTGACCGACACACGTTTCCGTGCCGGCACAGCGTCGGCCCGGCGTTCCAGAAGGAGCACCAGCATGAATGACATGAGCACAGGCTACGCCATCCTGGATGTCCGGCGCACATCGCCCAATATCGGGGCGGAGGTCCGCGGGGTCGATCTGGCCAACGGTCTGACCAAGGAGGAGTTCGCCGAGGTCGAGCGGGCGTTCCATGAAAATCAGGTCATCTTCTTCAAGGACCAGTCGCGGATCGCGCCGGAAGTGCAGGTGGAGATCGGCAAGATGTTCGGTCCGCTGCATTTCCATCCCGCTGCGCCGCACCTCGAAGGCTATCCGCCGATCTTCGTCATTCACGCCCACAAGGACTCGAAGCTCGCCAATGGCGAGGGCTGGCACACCGATGTTTCCTGCGATACGGAGCCGCCGCTGGGCACGATGCTGCAGATGCACATCCTGCCGAGCGCCGGTGGCGACACGATGTTCGCCAGCATGTACGGGGCCTACGACACGCTCTCGCCTGCCATGCAGTCCTTCCTCGAAGGGCTGACGGCAAGCCATGAATCGGAGCATATCTATCGCGGTCGCTACTCGGATCGGGGTGTTGACGATTCCGACAAGGTCTATCCCTCGGCAGTGCATCCGGTGGTGCGCACCCATCCGGCAACCGGGCGCAAGGCCCTTTACGTCAATGCGGGCTTCACCATGCGGATCAACGAGCTTTCCAAGGCGGAGAGCCGCAACCTGCTTGATTTCCTGTTCCGTCACATGGAGGAGCAGTTGATGGTGACCCGTTTCCGCTGGTCGGAGAATGACGTGGCACTGTGGGACAACCGTTGCGTCCAGCATCGCGCGCTGTGGGACTACTGGCCGGAGGAGCGCAAGGGGCACCGGGTCACGATCAAGGGCGACCGGCCCTTCTTCAAGCCCTGACGCCGAACGACAGGGTCTGATAACAAGAACACGCTTCCGCGACAGACGAGAAGCAGGACATGCAAGGGGAGAGAGTTGATGAAGGGAATGATCAGGGGGGCAGTGCTCGCCACCACGATTGCGCTGGCAGCGGGAACGGCAAGCGCCGAGGAGATGGTGGCGAAGTTCTCCACCCACTGGGGACCACAGCACCCGGCCTCCGTTCAGGCGATCAAGTACATCGACCGGGTCAATGAGCGCCTGAAGGGTAAGTTGCGCATCGACGTGTTCCCGGCGGGGCAGCTCTTCGGCATTCGGGAGATCATGGGCGCGCTGGCGTCCGGTTCCGTGGAAATGGGCGCCGTGGTCGGCATTGTCAGCTTTCCGCCGATCAACCGGAACTACAACGTCACCGCTTTCCCGGGCTATTTCTCCAGCTTCGAGGACCAGCGTGGTTTCTTCGAGAATGATCCGAAGGGCAAGGAGGTCTGGAACAACGTCCTGACCCGTACCCGCACTGCCGTGCTGGCCTACAATCCGGTTGGTCCGGCCGCGATCTATTCCTCGGCCAGCAAGCTGGAGACGGTTGCGTCGATGGCTGGCCTGAAGGCCCGTGTGCTGACCAACTCCGACCGCGCCCGCTGGACGGCACTGGAGGTCGGCAAGATGGTCTCCCTGCCAACGCGGGAGGTCTACACCGGCCTGCAGAACGGCACCATTGATACGGTTTCAACCGTGCCCGGGGCCATCAAGGCCTATAGCTGGTGGGAGCATCTGAACGCGGTGCAGCTGCCG
>JARGNO010000093.1 GCA_029213165.1 Minwuia sp. | reverse complement strand
TCGACCGTGTCCTCGGTATGCTTGATGACCATCTGACTCCAGGAATCGATCATGTCCGGATCCGCCCAGCGGGCATTCAGCTCCTCGACATCCAGTTCGAATTCCTTGCCGGAGAATTCCAGCAGATGGAACAGGAACAGCGGCGCATCCGCGTGGGCGAAGGCGGCGTGGTTGGTCATGGAGGATGCGCCGGTGATGCGCGGGTTCAACTCACCCAGGTAGATCTCGCCGGTGCTTTCCTCGATCAGGAAATCCAGTTCGAAATAGCCGCGATAGCCTTCCTTCTTCAACTGTTCACCGAACTGGAACGTCAGTTGGCGGGCCTTGTCGCGGATCTCCTGGGAGAAGGCCGTCGAGAAGATCTCGTTGCCGCACCAGCCGCCGCGATAGGGCGTCAGTTCCTTGAAGCCGACGAGTTCCGTCATCAGCGGCCCGACGATGGTGCCCTGGCTGGTGGCACAGGCCTCGATGGCTGACCCCCGGCAGACGATGCGCTTCATGATCTTGATCTCGCCCTGGCCGACGATCTCGTGCTCATGGCGGCGGAAATCGGCTTCGGACTTGATGAAGAACGTGGTGTGGCCGGAGTCGCCATAGGCCGACTGCAGCACCCAGTCGGTGCCCAGTTTCGCCTTCTCGGCCACCTTGCACAGGTGGTCCCAGTCCTTGATGACCGACAGGGTGTTGGGCACGGAAGGCACACCGGCCTTGTCGCCGATGCGCACGGTCTCGATCTTGTTGTCGACCCGGTTGCGCAGCTTCGCCTTCGGGAACCAGACCTTGGCACCCAGGCGCTTGGCAAGCTTCTCGGTTTCCTCATCGAACATCAGGAAGACGAAATGCGGCTTGCCCGGGCGGTCGCCGACAAAGTCGGTCACTTCCTTGTGCTGCAGCAGGTAGTTGTTGATGTCCTCGATGGACTGGAACTCGGCGTGCGGCTGCTCCGAGGGGACGAGCACGTTCGGATGGCGACCGTCAAAGCAATCGATGTAGTTGATATACTTGAAGTTCTTCACCCATTCATCGAGGCCGAGCAGGTTGAAGTTGGTCGCCGACACGAAGTAGATCGGGGTCTCGTTGCGATGGAAGTAGCGACGGATCTCGGAGATGTTCTTGAGTACCTTCTTGGGCATTCCAGCCTCCCTCTTGTTTCAGATTCCGGCAATCGCGCGCTGCCGCGCTGCGTGCCGCTCCAGTGCTTCCTCAGTGAATACGCGCAGGCCGAGATCGGGGCGGTAGCCATGGATCTCGCTGACATCCAGCGCGCGCATGAAGGCCAGGATTTCCTTGCTGATGACCTGGCCGGGCACGAGGATCGGAAATCCGGGCGGATAGGGGATGATGAACGAGGCGGAGACGACATCGCGTCCGGTCTCCATCGCCGCCTTTACCGAGCCATCCAGTTCCAGGTAGTCGCAATTGTCCTCGTCATAGGACAGGAAGAAGGCGGACCGCATGTCGCCTTCCGGGGTGCCGTGACCGTCGTGCGTGCGGAAGGCATCGTGGAACCGGCTGAAGTCGGGCAGGGGCGGCAGGTCCTCCATCAGGTTCTTCACCCGCTTCTCGAACCCGCGCCGTTCCATCTTCGAGGCGTCATCCAGCAGGTCGTCCAGATCGTTGGCGATCTCCACCAGGACCTCGATCAGATAGGCGACCGATGACCGGGTGGTGCCGATATTGGTCATGAACAGGACCGTGTTGCGCGACGTCTTGTTGATCTGGATGCCGAACTTGTCCATCAGGATCTTGGTCTTGAACGTGTCGCCGTCCCAGCCTGTGCCGCCGACTGCCAGGGTGACGCGGGTCGCGTCCAGCGCGAACTCGTCACTGGCCCAGCATTCCCAGATATCCGTCCAGCCCTGCTCCGGGTCGTAGTAGGACGTGACGCCACTCTCCCGGTACTGCTCAGGGATCATGTCACCGGCCGTCAGCACCTTGAAGTATTTCTGCAGGCGCGGATGGGTGGAGATGGCGCGGCGCAGCGACATGGCCGCCTCCACCTGACGCTGCACGAACTCGAAGCCCTCCAGCTCCACCTGCCGCCGCCCGACATCCAGGGATGCGATGATCTGGTAATTGGGGGAGGTGGAGGTATGGGTCATGTAGGCTTCGTGGAATGCCTGCTCAACCTCGCCCTTGAAGTCCTGATCGTTGATATGGATCATCGACCCCTGCCGCAGCGAGGTCAGTGTCTTGTGTGTCGACTGGCAGGCATAGACCCGGATTCGCGCGTCGGGTGGTGGCACCAGACGCGTGTCCAGCAGTGTCTCATCGTCTGCATTGGCCAGTTCGACCTGCTGCGCCTCGTATCTTTCCTTCGCCGAGGGGCGGCGCAACCGGGCACGCATGTTGTTGGCGGCGTTCATCGCCGTGCGCTGGCGGTAGGTGGGGCCGAAACGGGCGAAGGCGAACCAGGCTTCGTCCCACAGGAACACCAGGTCGGGTTTGATCGCCAGACACTCCGACATCACCCGTTCCACATTGTAGACGATGCCATCGAAGGTGCAGTTGGTCAGCAACAGCATCCGCACGCGGTGAAGCTTCCCCGCCGCCTTCAGCTTCAGCAACTGGTGCTTGATTTCCCTGAGTGGCACCGCGCCGTACATGGAATATTCACTGAGTGGATAGCTGTCGAGGTAGACCACCTGTGCCCCCGCCAGCACCATGCCGTAGTGGTGCGACTTGTGGCAGTCGCGGTCCACCAGCACGATATCGCCAGGCTGTACCAGCGCCTGCACGACCACCTTGTTGCAGGTCGATGTACCGTTCGTGGCAAAGAAGGTCTGTTTCGAACCGAAGGCGCGCGAGGCGTATTCCTGTGCTTCCTTGATCGGTCCATGTGGCTCCAGCAGGCTGTCGAGACCGCCGCTGGTGGCGGATGTTTCAGCCAGGAAGATATTGGGGCCATAGAAAGCCCCCATGTCCTGAATCCAGTGGCTGCGGGTGATGGACTTGCCACGGCTGATCGGCATCGCATGAAACACACCGGTCGGCTGCTTGGAATATTCCTTCAGTGCCGTGAAGAACGGCGTCTTGTAGCGCGCATTGACGCCTCGGATGATGTTCAGATGCAGTTCCAGGAAGTCTTCCTGATTGTAGAACACCCGCCGACAGGTGCCGAGATCGAGCCCCGCGACGCTCTCCACCGCCCGCTCGGTCACCAGATAGACATCCAGTTCCGGCCGGACCCGCGCAATCAGGCGGCAGAGTTCCGGGCCATAGAGTTCGGGTTTCAGCGTGTCGAGATCGACCGAGTCGCCAATGCGGTTCAACTGCCGCTTCAGCAGTGGCAACAGGGCATCGCTCTTCAGTGTCAGTCCGGGGCGCACCACGACAGCCTGGATGTTGTGGTTGAACAGGATGGCGACCAGCGCATCCTCCAGCGAGGGCACGACAACGGGTTCATAGGTGAAGGGATCTTCCGAACGGCGCATCCGCTGCAGGCTGTTGCGCAGCCACTTGTCCTGCTGATCTGTCAGGCGGTCGACGATCAGCACCTCGAAATAGGGCTTGGTCAGTGCCCGCGCCTCTATGGGCAGGGTGGATTCATCCTCCACGTCATCCCAGTCGCCATCCTCATGCGACAGGGGGACATTGCGGCGGCGGTAGGCGCCGGTCGACAGCGCGCGGACCACGCGTTTCAGGGAGAAGATCAGGTCGTTCAGCGAATCGTTGCCGAACATGCGCTGCAACTGCTGGAATGCGGCGGCGCCGGGGAAGGCCCAATAGCGTTCGATCGGTTCCAGCGCGCTGAACAGCCCCGTGATCTCGCTGTTCAGTTTCTTGCGCTCGCGTGCGGTTGCGGTCTGGGCGGCCTCAACGGCATCGCGCAGGGCAATCCAGCGGTCGCTGCGCAATTGCGCGGCGCTGTAGTAGTCATTGATCGACTGCTGTTTCGCGTGGTCGCCGGTGTCGGGCATGTTGCCTCCATGTGTTCCACCGCGCGTGCTGCAGCCCCCGGGCGATACCGTGCCCGTCGCGACCGTCAGTTCGACACGATGCGTCCCGCAAGCGGGGTTACATTGATTGTATCCGGCGCCAATTGCGCCGTGGTCGGTTCCAGCGTGGCGCGGGGGTCGGCCATTACGCCTGCCGTGGCGATTCCCCGCTCCTGTCTGGGCATTTCCAGTGGGCCCAGCGTGTGCAGATAGCTGTCGGCACCGCTTTCCCGATCATAGACGGGAAAATCGACAGTCCGGTCACGGAAACTCTTCAGGACCTGACCCAGACCCTTCAGTCCCTTCTCCCGCTGGCGCCGGACCTGGTCCAGATCGATCTCGATCGGAAACATGTCCTCCTGTCCCGCGGACTGGTGCAGGACGGTCGCCGAAGGATCGACGACGCACGACCGGCCGACACCACCGGCACCCAGGCCGTTGACATCTATGACATAGCACTGGAACTGCGCCGCCGTCGCGCGGGCAATGGTCAGTTCCGCCTCCCGGTCCGTGGTGCCTGTCAGCACCGGATGCAGCAGCACCTCGACGCCCTGGCTCGTCAGATGGCGGGTGGTCTCAGGGAACCAGATATCGTAGCAGATCGACAGGCCGAAACGCCCGACCTCCGGCACATCGAAGATGCAGAACTCGGTGCCGCCCTCGACCTCGGTCTCATAGGGGCGGAACGGAAACATCTTGCGATAGCGGGCCACGACCTCGCCCTGCGGGTTGATGACGGAGGACGTGTTGTAGATCCGACCGTCAGCCGTCTTCTCGAACATCGACCCGGGAATCAGCCAGATGCCATAGGATCGCGCCATCTCGCGGAACCCATCCTCGACAGCGTTGGGGAAGGTCTGGGCAAATCGGGGCAGGGGGCCAAAGGGTGCCAGTTCACTGAACAGTACCATCTGGGTCCACGGAAACCGGGCCATCAGGACATCCAGCCGGTGCCGCATACCCTCCACATTGTCCTGCAGCGCAGCGACATGCATCTGGATACCGGCGATGGCAAAAGGGGTCATGGACTGGGGAACTCCTGAATTCACTGGCCTGGTGATACCGGCCTGACACTACTGAGGATCGCCGCAATATACCTCTGTCAGGTCGCTGTCCACCAGCGTCATCGGCTCGCTCAGCCGCGCACGACCAGCACGCTGACCGGTGAACGATGCACTACACCCGACGCATTTGATCCGACCAGAAAATCACGGACTTCGTCCGGCGGATGCGAGGCCATGACGATGACGTCCGCCCCCACTCCCGCCGCCTTTGACAGGATCTGTTCGGTCACGTGGCCGTGCCCAAGATGGCATTCCGAATTAACGTCGTCGGAAACATTGGCCTCGGCGAAGGCAAGCAGGTCGGCGTGCATCTTTTCCAGCGCGTTCTTCTCGAAACCCGGTGGAAAGAAGGATCCGACAAGTGACATGCCGAAGTCAGGCAGGACCGCGAGCAGGTGCAGCGTGCCGCCGGACTGGCGAACCAGATCCGTGGCGGTTGGCAATGCCTTCTTCCAGCTGGCTTCGTGGTTCAGGTCGATGGCAAGCAGAACGTTCTTGAACATGGTGCTCTCCCGTTCAGGCTTCGGCTGTGGATGTGGTTGCGGGAATGCGCCTGCGCTGCAGCATGATCACGAGCAGCAACACGAACAGCGCCGGGATGAACATCAGGTACTTGGTCGGTTGCTCCAGGGGCTGCAGCACCTGCAGCACTTCCTGATCCCAGTCGAGACCTGACTCCACGGCCTTGCTGCCGAAGGCGACGTCATCGATGAACATCTGACCATCACGCTCGGCGAAGGCGAGACCGGCGGCCTGCATCCTTTCCTCGCCCGTGCCATCAGCATCAATGGAGACAAGCGCATCGAAGGTGACCGGGTCACCGATATCGTCCACTCCCTTCACGCGAATCCGCATCTGCGTGCCTACCGGGGTCGCTGCCGCAGCCTCGTAGATCGCCGCCGGTTCCCGCTCCAGGTATGGCGGGTAGATCATGTCCAGCCAGTAACCGGGACGGAACAGGGTGAAGGCGATCAGGATCAGCAGCAATGATTCCCAGATCTTGTTGCGGGCCAGGAACCAGCCCTGCGTCGCCGCAGCGAACAGCAGCATCGCTGTTGTCGCGACAATGAAGACGAAGATGCCCTGGACCACGTCCACGCCGATCAGCAGCAGTTCGGTGTTGAAGATGAACAGGAACGGCAACGCTGCGGTACGCAGTGAATAGAAGAAGGCCACGACGCCTGTCCGTATGGGATCACCGCCAGAGACCGCCGCCGCCGCGAAGGAGGCGAGACCGACCGGTGGTGTCACATCGGCCATGATGCCGAAGTAGAACACGAACAGATGCACCGCGATCAGCGGCACGATCAGGCCGTTCTGCTGTCCCAGGGTCACGATGACCGGGGCGAGCAGGGCCGAGACCACGATATAGTTCGCGGTGGTCGGCAGGCCCATGCCCAGGATCAGGGACAGGACAGCGGTCAGGAACAGGATGGCGATGATATTGCCGCCCGAAAGCACTTCAACCACATCCGCCAGGGAAGACCCGACGCTGGTCTGGCTGACGGCACCGACGATGATGCCCGCGGTGGCCGTGGCAATACCGATGCCGATCATGTTGCGGGCGCCGGAGATCAGGCCTTCGATCAGGTCGGTGAAACCGGCGACGATATTGCCGCCCAGTGCCGTACCCTCCTTGCGGAAGATGGCCATCAGCGGCCGCTGCGTCACCAGGATGAAGATCATGTAGGCCGCGGCCCAGAAGGCGGACAGGCCCGGCGACAGGCGGTCGACCATCAGGGCCCAGACCAGCACGACAACCGGCAGGATGTAATGCAGGCCCGACCGGATGGTGGGCCCCGGCACCGGCAATTTGGTCACCGGAGCATTCGGATCCTCCATCTTCAGCGGCGGCACGGTGGACGCGAACTTCAACAGCCCGACATAGGCCGCTGTCAGCACGCCGAAGACGATGTAACCGGCGGCATCACCGAAGGTCGGACGGATCCAGCCCATGCCGTAATAGACGGCCAGGGACAGCACACAGATGAAGGCGATGGTGAAGCTCATGCCGATCAGGCGCTGCACGATGGGCTTCGGCACATAGCTGCGCGGCAAGCCCTTCATGCCCGCCTTCATGGCTTCCAGATGCACGATATAGACCAGCGCGATGTAGGAGATCACCGCAGGCAGGAAGGCATGGGTGACCACGTCGAAATAGGGAATGCCGACATACTCGACCATCAGGAAAGCTGCGGCGCCCATGACCGGTGGCATGATCTGGCCGTTGACCGACGATGCCACCTCGACCGCGCCCGCCTTCTCAGAGGAGAAACCGACGCGTTTCATCAGCGGTATCGTGAAGGTTCCGGTCGTCACCACATTGGCGATGGATGAGCCGGAAATCAGCCCGGTCATGGCGGAGGAAACCACCGCCGCCTTGGCCGGGCCGCCACGCAGGTGGCCCATCAGCGAGAAGGCAACCTGGATGAAGTAGTTGCCCGCCCCCGCCTTGTCGAGCAGCGACCCGAACAGCACGAACAGGAACACGAAGGAGGTCGAGACCCCCAGCGCGATGCCGAACACACCCTCCGTCGTGATCCACTGGTGGTTCGCGACCTCTGACAGGGAAAAGCCCGGATGGCTGATGATGGACGGCATGGAACGCCCGAAGAAGGCATAGACCAGGAACACGGTCGCCACGATCATCAGTGCCGGACCCAGCGCGCGGCGCGTCGCCTCCAGCAGCAGGGTCAGGCCGATCACGGCAATGATCATGTCCTGCATGATCGGCGCGGCAGGCCGCTCCGCCAGGTCACGGTAGAAGACATACAGGTACAGGCCCGCAGCCGTGCCGATCAGCGCCAGCGCCCATTCCCAGGCCGGGATGCGGTCCTTTGGCGAACCCAGCGCGATGGCGGCGCAGACAGCCAGCGCCACGATGGGGAAGACATAGACCGGGACATCGCCATCCGCCCCGTACATGAAGGAAAGGGCCAGCACGATGGGAACAATGAAACCCAGACCAAGCTGTACCGGTGAGCGGGTCGCGGGATAGGCCGCGAAGGCTAGGAACATCGCGAAGCCGAGATGGATGGAGCGTGCCTCGGTATCGTTGAAGACACCGAAATTGAAGACGAACGGAAGGGGGGATGCGTACCAGAGCTGGAACAGCGACCAGGCAAGTGCCACGCCCAGGATGGCCTTGGCGGCGATGCCGGTTGGCGCGCGGCCACCGGTGTCCGAGGCTGCGACGAGTTCGTCAAGCTCCGCCTGGCTTGGCCCGGTCTTCTGGGTATCGGTTGAGTCCGACATCGTGATTGTTCCCCCTCAAGAAATTCCCGAAACCTCTGCAATCAGGTCCACTGATCCGCAACCGCCCGGCACCAAAGGTACCGGGCGGCTTCTCGCGGAACCTGAACTCAGTTCATCAGGCCCTTTTCCTTGTAGTAGCGCGCGGCGCCGTCATGAACGGGGGCCGAGTTGCCTGCCGTCACCATCTCCTTCATGTCGAGATTGGCGAAGGCCGGATGCAGGCGCTTGACGCGGTCGAAGTGGTCCATGACAGCCTTGCCCACCTGGTAGATCGTTTCCGCATCCGTGTTGGTTGACGACACGAAGGTCGCACGCACGCCGAATGTCGGGACACTGGCGTCGGAGCCCTTGTACATGCCACCCGGAATGGATGCTGCGGAGTAGTAGGGGTTCTCGTTGACCAGCTTGTCGATCTCCGGACCCTGTACGGGCACCACGACCGCCTCGCAGGATGTGGTGGCTTCCTGGATCGAACCGTTCGGATGGCCGACGGTGAAGATGATCGCATCCACCTTGTTGTCGCACAGTGCCTGCGACTGCTCGGAAGACTTCAACTCCGACGCCAGCGCAAAGTCATCCAGCGTCCAGCCCTTGGCACCCATGATCACTTCCATGGTGCCGCGCTGGCCCGAACCCGGGTTGCCGATGTTGACGCGCTTGCCCTTCAGGTCGTCGAAGGACTTGATGCCGGAATCGGCACGGGCGATCACGGTGAACGGCTCCGGATGCACGGAGAAGACCGAGCGCAGCGCCGGGAAAGCACCGCTTTCGGAGAACTTGGACGTGCCGTTCAGGCCGTGGAACTGCCAATCCGACTGCGCCACGCCCATGTCCATGTCACCGCCCTTGATGGCGTTGATGTTGGCAATGGAACCGCCCGTCGACGGTGCTGTGCACTTCAGGTTGGTCTTCTTGGAGTCGCGGTTCACCAGCTTGCAGATCGACTGACCCACAACATAGTAGACACCGGTCTGGCCGCCGGTGCCGACGGTGACGAATTTCTCTTCCGCCATTGCTGTC
>JARGNO010000013.1:65397-87211 GCA_029213165.1 Minwuia sp. | reverse complement strand
GGCCGTCCCGAGGAGCGCCGCACCCCCCCCAAAGAAAACGGCCCGGAGCAGGATGTGCTCCGGGCCTTTCCGTTTCGGTCTGCGATGCAGGATCAGGCGGACTTCTTGGCCCGCTCCGTCCGGCGCTCGGCGATACGGGCGGACTTGCCGCGACGGCCGCGCAGGTAATACAGCTTCGCCCGGCGCACGACACCGCGGCGCACGACGACGATGGAATCAATGATCGGCGAGTAGAGCGGGAACACACGCTCCACGCCTTCATTGTAGGAAATCTTCCGGATGGTGAAGGAGGAATTGAGGCCCCGGTTCCGGCGCGCGATGCAGACGCCCTCGAACGCCTGGACGCGTTCGCGGCTGCCTTCCGTCACCTTCACGTTGACGCGGACGGTATCACCGGCCTGGAAGGTCGGGATTTCCTTGCCTTCGGTCACACGCGCGATCTCCTCGCGCTCGATCTCTTCGATCAGGTTCATCTGGTCACCTGTTTTCTTTTTCCTTGTAGCGTCGCCATAGGTCCGGTCTCCGTTCCCGGGTCAGGGCCATCGACTGGTCCTGCCGCCAGGCATGGATGCGGGCGTGATCGCCGCTCAACAGTATGTCAGGAGGGGTCAGCCCCTCCCATTCACGCGGACGCGTATAGTGCGGATATTCGAGAAGCCCGTCCGCAAAGCTCTCTTCCGCCAGACTGGCGCTGTTGCCTGTCACCCCCGGCACCAGCCGGACAATGGCATCAAGCATCGCCAGCGCCGCAAACTCACCCCCTGACAGCACGAAGTCGCCGAGGCTGACTTCCATCACGGGACGGGCCTGCAGAACCCGTTCGTCCACCCCTTCGAAGCGACCGCAGATCAGGGTCACCTCACCCGCGTCCCGCACCTGCTCCACCAGCGCCTGGTCCAGGGGACGTCCGCGCGGGCTGAAGTAGATCAGGGGAGCGGGTGCCACATGGTTCGCATCAATCGCCTGAGCCAGAAGATCAGGCCGCATCACCATGCCCGCACCGCCGCCGAAAGGGGCATCATCGACAGCGCGGTGCTTATCGCGCGCGTAGTCGCGGATGTCCACCACTTTCAGCGACCAGAGTCCCTTCTCCAGCCCCTTCCCCGACAGGGCCGTTCCCAGCGGTCCGGGAAAGATATCGGGGTAGATCGTCAGCACCGTTGCGTGGAAGGCGGCTTCGGTCATCCCGGCGCGGTCCCGTCACCGTCCGCAACCGCCGCACCGTCAGCATCAGCGACCCCTTCGTCAGCGGCGCCTTCCTCATCCTCCGGTCGGGCCTCGATCTCCTGCGGCGGGTCGACCGTCAGCCGCCCTTCGGCCAGATCGACCACCGGCACTGCCTCCCGCGTGAACGGAATCAGCAGGGTCCGTCGCCCGGCACGCAGCGGCGGCTGGATCTCCAGCACCTCCCCCGCGCCCAGCGTATGGACCGCCTTGACGCGGCCCAGCCGCTGACCGTCCACATGCACCGCCTCCAGCCCGATCAGATCGGCCTGATAGTAGTCTTCCGCGTCGTCCAGCGCGGGCAGGCGGTCCCGATCCACATGCAGCGTGGTGCCTTTCAGCGCCTCCGCCTGGTCACGGTTGCGGATGCCCGAAAGCTCCGCGATCACGCCGCCCTTGGTAGAGCCGGTGACGCGCACGTCGAACTGCCGTTCCCCGCTCTCGTCAGTCAGCGGACCGAAGGTCCCGACATTCGCCGGAACCTCCGTGAAGGTCTTCAGCTTCACGCGGCCGCTGACGCCATGTGCGCCCGCGACCGCAGCAACGATGACCCTGGCTGACGACATGGCGACAGGCTCCGCTGCTTACGCTTCCGCCTCGGTGGCGGCTTCCTCTGCCGGGGCTTCCTCGGCAGGGGCCTCTTCCTCGGCGGGTGCAGCGGCAGCGGCTGCGGCGGCGGCGGCATCAGCCTTGGCCTGCTCCGCTTCCTCGGCCTTCATCTTCGCGGCTTCCAGACGCTCCTGCGCCTTGGCCTTCGGCTTCGCCTTCTCCGGATTGCTGTGCGTGCGGGCCTCGATCAGACCGGCATCGCTGAGGAACCGGGCGACACGGTCCGTCGGCAGTGCGCCATGGCTCAGCCAATGCTTCGCACGTTCCAGGTCGATCTTCACCCGTGCCTCGGAATCCTTCGGCTGCATCGGGTCATAGGTGCCGATGCGTTCGATGAACTTGCCGTCACGCATGGCGCGCACGTCTGCAACAACAATACGGTAGAAGGGACGCTTCTTCGCGCCACCGCGGGACAGCCTGATCTTGACAGCCATTTTCTCTGATCTCCGTTTTCGTAGAGGTATTCGTTGAACTTCAAAGGGTTACATCTTGGGCAGAATTCCGGAGAGACCGGCACGCATCATGCCCGCTTTCCCCATCTTCTTGACCTTCTTCATCATCACCGACATCTGCTTCCACTGTTTCAGGACGCGATTGACTTCCGGCACCGTGGTGCCCGAGCCGGCGGCGATACGCTTCTTGCGTGATCCGTTGATCACGTCGGGGCGACGGCGTTCCTTCGGCGTCATGGAGGAGATGATCGCCTCCTGCCGTTTCAGCATCTTCGGATCAATGTTCGCCTGGGCCAGTTGCTGCTTCATCTGCTTGGCACCAGGCAACATGCCGGCCAGGCCTTCGAGACCGCCCATCTTCTGCATCTGCTGCAACTGACCGCGCAGATCCTCCAGATCGAACTGGCCCTTCTTCAGCTTCTTCGCGAGCTTCTCGGCCTCGGCGGCCTCCATCGACTCGCTGGCCCGCTCCACCAGGCTGACGACATCACCCATGCCGAGAATGCGGTTGGCGATACGGTCGGGATGGAAAGCCTCCAGCGCGTCGAGCTTCTCGCCGACACCCAGCAACTTGATCGGGCGACCGGTGACCGCGCGCATCGACAGGGCCGCGCCACCGCGTCCGTCACCATCGACACGGGTCAGCATGATGCCGGTCAGGCCGACACGCTCATCAAACTGCTTCGCGACATTCACCGCGTCCTGACCGGTCAGCGCATCCGCCACCAGCAGGGTCTCGCCCGGTGTCACGGCATCGCGGACAGCGGCAACCTCCGCCATCAACTGTTCATCGACATGCAGGCGACCGGCGGTATCGAGCAGCACCACGTCATAGCCCTGCAAACGGGCCGAGGCCATGGCGCGCTTCGCGATCTCCACGGGCTGCTGGCCGGAGACGATCGGCAGGGTGGTGACCTCCGCCTGCTCCCCCAGCACCCGAAGCTGTTCCTGCGCCGCGGGGCGGCGCACGTCCAGCGACGCCATCATCACCTTCTTCTTTTCCCGCGTGCGCAGGCGATAGGCGATCTTCGCGGTCGATGTGGTCTTGCCCGAGCCCTGCAGGCCGACGACCAGGATCGGCACCGGCGGTACGGCATTCAGGCTGAGGCCGTCGGATTCCTTGCCCAGCACTTCGGTCAGATGGTCGGAAACGATCTTGATGACCATCTGGCCCGGCGTGACGGAGCGCAGGACATCCTGGCCCACCGCCTGCTTCTTCACTTCGGCAATGAAGTCCTTGACCACCGACAGCGCCACATCGGCTTCCAGCAGGGCCACGCGCACTTCGCGCATCGCCTCCGACACGTCGCTCTCAGTCAGCGATCCGCGGCGCTTCAGGGCATCGAAGACACCACCAAGCCGTTCGCTCAAGGATTCGAACATCGGTTCCCTTCCCGTGTTCAGCCATCGTCCATGGTCGGTCGCAGACGGCCACACAATGCGTTGCACACCGGCGGACGAAACTCGTCGGCCAGTGGGTACCTGTCCTCCGAAATCCTCACGGACCCCTCGGAACCTGCACGGATGGTGTCTGCCATTACCGTAGAAGCCGCAGCTTTTACGCCCGCACCACGCTTGCGTCAAGCAGCCTGGGCGTTGCGCGCGGATCAGACAGTGCGTTATCATGAGAGTTATAACATGGATGGGACATATCCAGATGACAGCATTGAAAGTACGCCAGATCGGCAACTCCCTCGGTGTCGTGCTGCCAAAGGAAGTGCTTTCCCGACTGAACCTGGCAGAAGGCGACAGCGTCTTCGTCACGGAGACCCCTGATGGGGCAATGCGGATCACCCCCTATGACCCGGCGTTCGAGGAACAGATGCGCGCGGCACGGGAGGGTATGGCAGCCTATCGCCATACCCTGCGCGAACTGGCGAAGTGACCGAGCCTGTCTGGCTGCTGCGCACCGTTGTGGAGGCCATTCACGACGCACAGCTGTCGGAGCACGGTGGTCTACCCGGCCTGCGCGATCCGGGCCTGTTGGAATCCGCGCTTGCCCGCCCGCGTAACAGTCACGGCTATGGCGAAACGGACATCAGGGTACTGGCGGCATCATACGCATTCGGGATCGCGCGAAATCACCCGTTCCTTGACGGAAACAAGCGCATGGCCTTCCTGGCGGCATATGTCTTCCTGCGGCTGAATGGCTGGCGGATGACGGCGAACGAGGCTGAAGCGACAGCAGTCACAATCGCGCTCGCCGGGGGCCAGATGTCGGAGTCGGATTTCGCAACCTGGCTGTGCAACAATTCCATCGAGACGAGGGACTGATCTTTGCGAGAGGGGGGGAACGGGATGCCTTACGCGGATTCCGATGGCGTGAAGCTCTACTACGAGGAAACGGGGACCGGCACGCCCGTGATCTTCGTGCATGAGTTCGCGGCTGACTGGCGCAGCTGGGAGGCGCAGGTCCGGCATTTCGGGCGCCACTATCGCTGCATTGCCTACAGCGCGCGCGGCTATACCGGGTCGGATGTGCCGACCGACCAGAGCCTATACAGCTATGGTCATTTCGCCGACGACATTGGCGTGGTGCTGGACCATCTCGGGATCGGGAAGGCCTATGTGGTGGGCCTCAGCATGGGGGCCTATGCGGCACTGCAGTTCGGCCTGCGCCAGCCGGACCGGGTGCTCGGGCTGGTGCTTGCCGGTGTCGGCTCCGGCTCCCCGCCCGACCAGCGCGCGGCCTTCATGGAGCAGACGGCAAAGCTGGCCGACCTGATCGAGGCGAAGGGTGCCGAGGGGCTGGTGGACGCGGTGGCGGAGGGGCCGACCCGCATCCACCTGCAGAACAAGGACCCGCGCGGGTTCGAGGAGTTCCGCCGAAACCTCGGCGAACACCCGGCGCTCGGTTCCGCCTACACCATGCGCAACTACCAGGGCCAGCGCCCGTCCCTGACCGATTTCACCGCGCAACTGGCCGCCATGACCCTGCCGGTACTGATCGCGGTGGGTGACGAGGACGAGCCCTGCATCGAGACCAGCCTGTTCCTGAAGTGCACCATCCCCGCCTCCGGCCTCTGGATGGCCCCGAAGACCGCGCACGGCATGAACCTGGAGGAACCGGCGGCCTTCAACGATCAGGTGGAGCGGTTCTTCCACGCCGTGGAACTGGGCAAATGGGGACCAAGGGACCCACGCGCGCAAGGCAATGCGCCGATGCCGACGAAGGGTGAGGACTGAACCGGATTGTCCGCCCTGACCGGTTTCCCGCTTGTTCCGCTGCTGATCGGCCTGTTCGTGCAGACGCTGGTCACCATGGCGGCCTATTCCGTGCCTGCAGCCGCGCCTGCCATCGCCGCCGACCTCGGCGTGGCGGGAGAGCGTGTGGGGGTATTCATCTCCATCGTCTATGGCGTCGGGATGATCTCCGCCATCCTGTCAGTGAGCTTCATTCACCGCTACGGCGCGGTCCGGGTCAGCCAGGTGATCATCCTGGCGGGCATCGCCATGATTGCCGCCGCGTCGCTGGGCGGGACTGTGCTGGCGCTGGCGCTGTCGGCGGTGCTGCTGGGACTTGGCTATGGCGCGACGGCGCCCACCAGTTCGCACCTGCTGATGAAACGGACGCCGCCACCGATCCGCAACCTTGTTTTCTCCATCCGTCAGATCGGTGTGCCGCTGGGGGGTGTGCTGGGCGGGCTGATCGTGCCGCCGCTGGTGCTTGGCTTCGACTGGCAGACCGCGATTGGCGTGCAGATCATCCCGGCCCTGATCATGCTGGTGCTGCTGCAGGTGGTGCGCGGCACCTATGACACGGGGCGCAATCCGGCGCATGTCATCACGGCGTCCGGCCTGCTGGGGCCCTTGCGCCTGCTGCGCAGCCTGCCCGAGATCCGCAGCCTGACCCTGGCTGTCTTCTTCTACGCAGGGATGCAGCTCTGCTTCGTGTCGTTCATGAGCGTGCATCTGACCAGTCGTCCCGGGTTCGATCTGGTTGGTGCCGGACAGATGCTCGCCGCCTACCAGATCTCGGGCGTCATCACCCGCCCGATCTGGGGCGTGGTCGCGGACCGCTGGATTCCCGCGCCGCGCATGCTGGCCCTGATGGGGCTGGTGATGGCGGCGATGGGGGCTCTCGCGGGCATGTTCTCGGCCGACTGGCCCTGGGGCGGCATCCTGCTGGTGGCCGTGGTCGCCGGGGCCACGGCCAGCGGCTACACCGGGCTGGCCTTCGCCGAGTTCGCCCGCATCGGCGGGCAGGAGAACGTGGCCGAGGCGGCGGGGCTGGGTGCCTTCAGCCAGTTCTTCGGCGTCATGGTGCTGCCCAGCCTGTTCAGCGTGCTGGTCACCGTCTCGGACTACGGACTGGCCTACAGTTTCATGGCCGTGCTGTCGGGCCTGACTGGCATCGCGCTGCTGCGGGTCAGACTGCCCGCCTGAACTGCGCGCCGAGCCTCTCCGGCTGATCGGAGCGAAAGATCAGGTCGTCCACCGGCTCCCCCGACCGGTAGCGGTCCACCAGCGCGTCGGGGTCGAACACCTCCCCCACCGGATTGGCGGCAAAGGCATCGGTGCGCATGAAGTCATTCGCCTGCGCCGGTGTCATCAGATCGACCTGGAACTCCAGCCCGTTGCCGTCCGGGTCGCGATAGTACATCGACAACGTGAAGCCATGCCGGATCGGTCGTACCGGCAGGATGCCCTGCGCCTTAAGACGACCATAGGTGTCCAGCAAACCATCCAGATCGGCCCAGGTATAGGCCAGGTGATTGAGGCCGGCAGCCGCGCGCCCGCCATGCGGTTCCGCGCCCTCCTCCGCCGGGCCAAGATTGGCGAAGGCGAAGCGATGGTGCTCGTCATCGTAGGTCAGGAAGGCCAGGCGCTTGCCCTGATGCTGCACCCTTGCCTCGAACACCATGGCGTACCAGTCGATCATCTGCTGATAACGATGGGTGTTGAACACCACATGGGCAAACTTGGTTGGTGCGGCCATGGCGTCCCCCTTGCCCTCTGCCATCCTGAACCCAAACACTCTACGCTCCCGCTCCCATCAGGAACAGGCGGAGGGTTTCCATCATGGCAGGACGCGGCGTCAGGCTCGGCATCATCGGATGCGGCATCATGGGCGAACGGATCATCCGGGCCACCCTTTCACTCGACCCGGAACTGATCACGCTGGCGGCGCTCTGGGACCCGGACACGAAGGCGCGGGCACGGTTGGCAGCCGACCTGCCGGATCTGCCATTCGTCGATCACGCACCAGACGTCGCGGCAGTGGCGGACGTGATCTACATCGCGTCGCCACCAGCCACGCACCTCAGCCACGCACGGATCGCCCTGGGTGCCGGTCGCGCGGTGTTCACGGAGAAGCCGCTGGCCGTCTCGATGGAGGAAAGCCAGGCATTCCTGCAGATGGTGGACCGGTCGGGACTCGCGGCGGCAGTGAACTTCATCTTTGCCTCCTCCCCTGCCGTCGCATCACTGAGGAAGTGGCTGGCGGAAGGGGTGATCGGCACGCCGGAACTGCTGCAGATCAGCACGGAATTCGCGCAGTGGCCCAGGCCCTGGCAAATGGACGCCAACGGCTGGCTGTCGCGCCGGGCGGAGGGCGGCTTCACCCGCGAAGTGATCTCGCATTTCCTGTTCCTGACCCGCCGCCTCTGCGGCCCGCTCCGCCTCGGCAGTGCCTCCGCGCGGTTTCCCGGCGGCGACCTGGCTGAAACCGCCATTGCCGCCGATCTGACCGCAGGGACGCTGCCGGTTCGACTGAAGGGCGGCGTCGGCACCACTGATCAGGCCGACCACAATCTCTGGACCCTGACGGGAACGAAAGGTGCAATCCGGCTTCGCGACTGGTCGTTTGCGGAACGGCAGACCGCGGACGGGACCTGGGTCGGTGATCCGGAAGCCCCCAGCCACGAAGTCGCCCGACCGCTGATCCTGCAGGGCCAGGTCACGAAACTGGCTGCCATGACGCGCGGCGAACCCCATGATCTGGCCACTGTGGCGGAGGCCCTGGAGGTTCAGGCTGTCGTGGAACGTATCCTGGCGACCGGCTGAAACAGGCCCCGCTTGACACCCGACGCATCTTGATTGAACATTCGTTCAAATTGGTTCCGGGGAGGAAAGTACATGGCGAAGTTTGATCGGGTCATCAAGAACGGGATGATCATTGATGGTACGCGGGTGCCGCGCTATCGCGGCGATATCGGCATTCGCGACGGGGTGATTGCAGAGATCGGGCACATTGATGCCGCTGACGGGGCGGAGGTGATCGACGCGACCGGTCTGATCGTCGCGCCGGGCTTCATCGACCTGCATACCCACTACGATGCACAGCTTTTCTGGGATCCCTATTGCACCATTTCGGGCTGGCACGGCATCACCTCGGTCGTGATCGGCAACTGCGGTTTCGGCTTTGCCCCGGTGCAGCCGGAGGCGCGGGAGCGGGCGATGATGTCGATGACGCGGGTGGAGGCCATTCCGCTGCCGTCGATGGAGGCGGGGCTGCCGTGGGACTGGGTGACGTTTCCCGAGTTCCTGGACAGCGTGGACAGGGCACCGAAATCGGTGAACATCCTGCCATATGTGCCCATCAGCCCTTTGCTGATCTGGGTTCTCGGGTTCGAGGATGCCAAGGCCGGCCGTCTGCCGACAGACGCCGAACATGCGGAGATCTGCCGCTTGCTGGAGGAGTCGCTGGATGCCGGTGGTTGTGGCTGGTCGGCGCAGCGGATGCTGCCCACCGGGCCTGCCGCCGTGCAGCGGGACTTCGACGGCACGCCCATGCCGACCGATGTGATGCATGACGAGACCTGCCGTGAACTGGCAAAGGTGCTGCGTCGCCGTAACGAGGGCTTCATGCAGATGCTGCTGGTGTCCGGCGACAACGACAAGGACCAGAAGTTCTATGAGGAGATGGCGGAGATTTCCGGCCGTCCGATGATCATGAATGTCGTGCAGGCCTTCGACCATCGCCCGGAGATCCATCGCCGCGTCCTGGCATGGCTGCAGAGCTGCCGTGAACGCGGCATCCAGGTCGTGGGTCAGGGCCTGACAACGGACGCCGGGTTCACCTTCACGTTCGAGGACTGGAACCTGTTCGACGATATCGACGCCTGGTGCGAGGCCACCACCGGCACGTTCGAGGAGCGCAAGCAGAAGCTGGCTGACCCGGAACGGCGCAAGGCCCTGCGGGAGAACATGCCCCGCACGGCGACCGGTCCGCTGGACCAGATCGTCATCGTCGGTCCGCAACTGGACAAGAACAAGGAATGGCTGGACCACAGCCTGGCCCTTGCGGGTGAGAAAATGGGCAAGCACCCGGTCGATGTCATGCTCGACATGGCCGTGGAGGAAAATCTGGAAACCGAGTTCTTCGCTGCACCGCCCAATGGCCGGATCGACTACCTGAAGGAGATCGTCGACGACCCCTACGTGCTGTTCGGCGTCTCCGATGGCGGCGCACACACGAAGTTTCTCACCGCCGGGCGCTATCCGACAGAGACCCTGGTGAAGATCGTGCGCGACCACGCCATGATCAGCCTGGAGGAAGCCCATTGGCGGCTTTCCGCCCTGCCGGCGCAGTTGGCGGGCTTCGTCGGGCGCGGCGTGCTGCGCAAGGGTGCCCCGGCAGACATCCTGGTCTATGACTACGAGAATCTGGAGGTTCTGGAGCCCGAGATCGTGCATGACCTGCCCGCCGGCGAATGGCGGCGCGTGCAACGCGCATCAGGCTATCGCTATGTTCTGGTGAACGGTGAGGTGACGATCCGCGATGACCAGCCGACGAACGTCCATTCCGACCGGCTGCTGCGCTTCGGTACCGGCGCAACACAGGCCGACGCGGCCATCGCAGCCGAATAGCTGCGGCAAGGGAAAGCAGGCCACATGACGGCACAGACCGCCCGGACGACCAAGCGGCGCACGACTTCGGCATCGAAGGCAGGCGCGGAAGGCTCCGGGCGGGAGGCCGTGCTGAACTCCGCGCTCGAGGCGTTCTTCGTGCATGGGTTCCATGACACCTCCATGCGCAAGATCGCCGATGGTGCGGGCACGGCAATCTCCCACGCCTATTATTACTTCCCCTCCAAGGGCGAGATCCTGCGCACGCTGATGATCGGTGTGACGACCGATCTGATCCATGTGCTGGAGGCAGCGCGGGATGCGGCAGGCGACGACCCGGTCGAGCGGCTGGCGGCGCTGGTGCGCAACCACGTGCGACTGCATACGGAACGCCAGGCAGAATCCTTTGTCGCCAATACGGAACTGCGCAGCCTGTCGGCCGAGGAGCGACAGGAGGTCGTGGCGCTGCGTGACCATATCGGCAGGCTGTTCAAGGATGTCGTGGATGACGGCCTGCGACAGGGCCATTTCACCACCGCGAACCGCGACGAGGCTGTGCTGGCCATCGTCACAATGTGTACGGCGGTTGCGGGCTGGTATCGCACCGACGGACCGAAGCCGCCGGAGGTCATCGCCGATGCCTATGCCGCGCTTGCCCTGGGAATGGTCGGCTGTACCAGACCGTCAGCGGTCGCCGGTCAGGCGTCGGCGCAGCCGCGTTGACAGGGCGTCCATCGCGATCACCAGCAACACCGTCAGGATGATGATGTAGAGCGTGTTCTCCCAATCGCGGGAGGTCTTGATGGTCTCCACCAGCATCAACCCGATGCCCCCTGCCCCCAATGCGCCGATGACGGTGGCGGAGCGGGTGTTGGATTCCAGGTAGTAGAATCCCTGCGAGATGAAGATCGGCAGGATCTGCGGGATCACCCCGAATCGGTAAGTCTGCAGCCTGGAAGCCCCCGTGGCGTTCACCCCCTCCACCTGACGCCTGTCGATGTTCTCCAGCGCTTCGGAGAACAGCTTGCCGAGCGTGCCTGTGTCGGTGAAGGCAATGGCCAGTGCACCGGTCAGCGGCCCCAGCCCGAAGGACCGGATGAAGATCAGCGACCAGATCAGCATGTCGATCCCACGCACGAAGTCGAAGAACCGACGCACGACGAAGCGGACAGGGCCGGATGGCGTGAAGTTGCGCGCGGCCAGAAAGGCCAGCGGCAGGGCGACGAACGCAGCCGTGAAGGTCCCCAGCACCGCCATCAGCAGGGTCTCCAGCAGGGCGATGAAGACATTGCCATGCTGCCAGTCCGGATTGGACCAGAAGGTATCCAGGATCAGCCGCAGGTTCGATGTCCCCGGCTCGATCTCCTCATCACTCAAGGCCAGGTCCAGCAATTCGCCCGCCGAATAGGCCTGCAGGGGTGACCTGAAGGGGAAGAAGAAATTCTCCCAGCCCAGGAAATAGCGATGCACCTCGATCTTCGCGCGGGAAACCTGGACGCGGCGGCCAAGGTCGGGGCGCGCGTCGAACTTGGCGTCGGTTGCCCGCAGCCAGTCGGGCTTCTTCCCCGGTGGCAGTTCGGTGATGACGCGGCCATCCTGAACAGATACCCGGATCAGGCCATAGTCCGGCACATCGAAGGTCAGGGAGGTCGCCAGCATGGTGACGGTGTAGCCGTCCTCCAGATCGATGGTCAGCCTTTCCCCTTCTACGGCAACCCAGTCGGGGGGCGTCTCGTAGGTCGCCGTCCGCTCCCCCTCGATGGCGATGGCCGTGGTGCCACGGCGCAGCAGCCGGGTGACATGGACCTTGTGGGCCACGGCATCGGTGGCCAGCAGCGCCGCGCGCTCCGGCTTGGCGCTGTTGATCAGCGCCGGAACATCGAAGGCAAACCAGGTGTAGGTCAGATAGACCAGCACGAGACCCAGGATCGTGAATCCGATGCGGGAGGTACGGCGCACTGACCGCATGACACCGGTGCGATGCGGCATCAGACTGGAATCCATCTCCAGGCCGGTGACACTCATGTCAGCGCCTCCGCCTGCGCGATACGCTGGCGCATCCAGGACGAGAGCTGGTCGATGAGGAAGATCGACATGATCAGCAACACGAACAGCGCCGCGGTTTCATCACCCGCCCCCTGCCCCCAGCCGATGGTGCGCCGAAGTTCGGACCCGATCCCGCCCGCCCCGACAAAGCCAAGGATGGCGGAGGCACGCACATTGATCTCGAACCGCAGCATGAAATAGCTGAGGTAATTGGGCAGCACCTGCGGCAGCACCGCAAAGCGCATCCGCTGGAACCAGCTTGCGCCGCAGGCACCCAACCCCTCGACCGCACGGGTGTCGATGTTCTCGTTCACTTCGGAGAACTGTTTTCCCAATGCGCCGGTCGTATGGAACGCCACAGCAATCATGGCAGGGATCGGACTGGTTCCCAGAACGAAGATCAGGAACAGCGCGACGATGAGCTCAGGAAAGGCACGCATGACATCCGTGATCCGGCGCGCGACAGGCACCATGGGCGGCCAGACGTTGAGGTTGCTGGCCCCCAGGAAGGCGAAGACCATGGCCCCGAGTCCGCCCAGGATCGTCGCGACTGCGGCTATGTTCAGGGTCTCGATCAACGCGGGCAGGAAGCGCCAGAGAAGTGCGGGAAACGCGACACCCGCATCCCAGGCTTCCGCGACGATCTCACCGGGATAGTCGAAGAACTTCGACAGGCCGCCGATGAACCCGCCGGAGTTCATTTCATTCGCTTGTCCGTAGCCCCCCACCATGATGGCGACCAGCAGCACCAGGATCGCTGCCGAGTAGAGTTGTCGCCTGCGCTTCATCTGCAGGATTTCGTCTCTCAGGTGAGCAGATGCAATCATCAGGCGGGGCACTCGCGACAGGGATGGCAGGCAGGGTGTCGAAACGGCGAACGGACGGCCCGGAACAATCCGGACCGTCCGCCAACAGCATCAGCGAAGGCTGCTCAGTTGGACTTCGCCTGGCGAGCCGCGACGATGACCTCGTAGTCGGCATGGCTGATCGGCGCGATGGCCTTGATCTCACCGGCCATGAAGCCGTAGGCGCATTCCGGATCCATCGAGGGCAGGCTGGCCAGCATGGCCACCATCTTGACCTTCACGTCCGCCGGCAGGTCCTTGCGCAGGACGATGGGGCCTTCGGGAATGACCTTGGAGCGCCAGATCTCGACCAGCTGGGTCATGTCGACCAGACCGGCATCGGCGGCCTTGCGGAAGGCACCGCTGTTGTAGCCGTCTTCCCAGTTGCCCAGACCGTCGGCCCAGCTTACGCCAGCATCGATGTCGCCGTTCTGCACGGCAACGATGGTCTGCTCGTGTCCGCCAACGAAGACAACTTCACCGAAGTGATCGCCGGACTGCATCGTGTAGCCTGCGGCGGGGATCTCGATGGACGGGATCAGGTAGCCGGAAGTCGAGTTCGGGTCGCCGAAGCCGAACTTCTTGCCCCTCATGTCATCCAGGTTGGTGATGCCGCTGTCGACACGGGCGAAGCCGATGGAGTGATAGCCGAAGGAACCGTCGGCATTGATCTTGGTCAGCACCGGCTCGACTGCGGTCGGGTCCGTCAGATAGACCTTGGCATACGCTGAAGCACCCAGCCAGGCCATGTCCAGATTGCCGCCCAGCAGTCCCTCGATCACGCCATTGTAGTCAGCGGGGGCGAACAGCTTGGTGTCGACACCCAACAGCGCTTCGGTCTTCTCGACCAGGCATTCATTGCTGCGCAGCCGGTCAGAGGCGTTCTCGCCGCCCAGGATGCCGATGCGGAATTCGCTGATGCCGCTGTCGGCAAGCGCGGCGCCGGACAGCATCGTTGCTGCCGCGGCAAGAGTAGCGATACGGGTGAAATTCATCGTCTTGTCCCTCCGGAGAATTGACAGATGTCGTCGTGGTGGTTGGATGTCAGGGCCAGTCAGGCGGGCATGGCAGCGGGCGCGAGCCCCTGCATCTGTCCCGCCCGGCCATCCAGTGCGGTCGATGTCATCGATTCGTTGATCTCATGATCCGCGCCGTAGATGTCGCGCACCGTCGCGGCGCTCAGTTCACTTGACGGACCATCGAAGACCAGTTCCCCCTGCCGCATCCCGATTACCCGGTCGCAATAGGCACGGGCGGTGTCGAGGGTGTGCAGGTTGCACAGCACCGTCATCTGGTCGCGTTCATGGATCTGGCGCAGCGACCTCATCACGGTCTCGGCGCTCAACGGGTCCAGCGATGCGATGGGCTCATCGGCCAGGATCATCTTCGGGCCCTGCGTCAGGGCCCGGGCGATGGCCACACGCTGCTGCTGCCCGCCGGACAGGGTCTCTGCCCGTTGCAATGCCTTGTCGGCGATACCCAGCCGGTCCAGCGCGGCCAGCGCGCGGTCGATGTCCGCCTCACCAAAGATGCTGAACAGGCTGCCAAGCAGGCCATGTCCGTTCAGCCGCCCGAGCATCACGTTGGTGACGACATTCAGCCGCGGCACCAGGTTGAACTGCTGGAAGATCATGGCGCAGTCACGTTGCCAGGCGCGCTTCTCCCGCCCGCGCAACTGCAGCACATCGACACCATTGACCATGACTGATCCCGCACTCGCCGGTGTCAGGCGATTGATCATGCGCAACAATGTGGACTTGCCTGCGCCTGAACGACCGATGACCCCGACCATCTGCGGGCGCGCAACGTCGAAACTGACATTCCTGACGGCAACGACCCCGCCGCCAAATTGCTTCTCCAGCTTCCGGATTTCGAGCATCAACCCCTCCTGAGTTCGGAGAAAGGTCTAGTCGTCCGCCATGAAACACCGATGACATTCCGGTGAAGCTTTTATGACGTGCGATGGTCATCGGACTGCAACAATCCCCTGCCAGCGTCAGGCCGGATTTCTGCATGCAGGAGACGGGAATGACCACAGGCGCAGTCGACCGGATATTCACCCGCCTCGCGGAGCGGGGCAGCGGCAGTTATGGTCTGTCTGAGGTCTCCCAACTGGAGCACGCGCTGCAGTCCGCAATGCTGGCGGAGGCCCAGGGTGGTAACGATGCCCTGATCATGGCCGCCCTGCTGCATGACATCGGTCACCTTGTATCCGACGCGGACGAAGCATTGGCGGACAAGGGAATCGACGACCGGCACGAGGTCGCGGGCGCGCGGACACTTGGCCTGGTCTTTGGTCCCGAAGTCGCCGACCCGGTACGGCTGCATGTGGCCGCCAAACGCTACCTCTGCACCGTGGAGCCGGACTATTTCGACCTGCTTTCCGCCGACTCGGTGCGCAGCCTGGAACTGCAGGGGGGAGCCATGGCCCCGGCAGAGCAGGCCGCTTTCGAGGCGGAGCCGGGTCACCGGGCCGCCATCCTGCTGCGCCGCATTGACGATGCCGCGAAGGTTCCGGGGATGGAGACGCCTGTGTTGCAGGACTATCGGGACATGGCGGAAAGGCTGGCCGCCCAGCGTCAGGCCTGATCGATAACGATCTCGACGCGGTCGGCGGCAAAGCGGGTCTCTGACAGCTGGATCGGTGTGGCTTGCAGATCGACGTTCAGCGCCCGCGCGACCATGACCAGTCCGTCATCGGTCAGGTCGAGTTCGACAGCCTCCAGCGGCAGGGCACGCCTGGCCTCCAGAATGGTCGACTGGCGGACATAATCCGCCACGCCACAGGCTGCGAGAGCCTGGGTGATGGAGCCCGTGCGGTCCAGATGTGCGGGCAGATCGGCGAAGCGGGCGGCGTCGAACCAGTGTGTGGCGTAGCTGATCGGCGTGTCCTCCGCCATGCCCCGGGTCTCCAGCATCACCACCTCATGCCCCACCGCAAGCCGCAGCGCCCCTGCCACGACCGTGTCTGCGGCAACCCGCGCATGGCGCAGCAGCACAAGGCGACCGGAACTGTTCTGCGCCTCCAGCGCCGTCGAGAATCGCGTCCGTCGGCCAATCGGATATGCAATGCGTGGACGCCGGACCACGAAGGTGCCACGCCCGCGCTCGCTGCGGATCACCCCTTCGCGGCCCAGCGCGGAGAGGGCGGCGCGAACGGTATGGCGGTTGACGCTGAAACGGGCGGCAAGCTCGGCCTCCGACGGCAGGCGACCATCCCGTTCAGCCGACCACAATGCCAGGTCCTGGCGGATGCGATCCGCGATCTGTCGCCAGAGGGCGACGCCCTTGCGGCGACCCGCGTCAGCGATATCCGTCAGATTGTCTGTCAGTTCGGTCACTTGCGGCTGTCCTGTCACATGCCTGTCACGCCGGCACTATAACCGGATGACAGCGAAACAACAATTGTCTATACAAATAGACAAATTTGACCACCGGCAGCGGAGCAAGCCCGTGAGCATCACCGAACCGGACCAACAGTCCCGTCGCGACCGAATGGCCGTGCTGGCCCGTGCGGAGGGTCGGCAACTGCGCGAACTCTGGAGCGGTCTCGGGATCGATCCCGCCTTCGAGATGGTGCGCGGACCGGAGACCGGACTGGCAACGGTGCGCGGGCGGATCAGCGGCGACGGCGCCCCGTTCAATTTCGGCGATGTGACCGTCACGCGCGCCAGTGTCCGGCTGCAGGATGGTGCCATCGGACACGCCTATCGCCTGGGCCGTGACCAGGGGGCCGCACGGCTCTGCGCGGTCATTGATGCGCTTTCCCGCGACGCCGCGACTGCCGCAACCATCGCCAGTCAGGTCGTTGAGCCCCTGCGTGAAACACTTGCCGCGCGGGACCGGCAACGGCAGGCGGAGACAGCCGCGACGAAGGTCGATTTCTTCACACTGGTCCGGGGAGAGGACTGATGGCTGAAACGGATTTCCTCTCCGGCGGCCTCGCTGACCCGGTGATGGCAGGCCAGTCGGCCTTTCGGGCCATCATGCAGGCCATGGCTGAACCGGGAACGGTCCATGCCGTCTCGGACTGCCCCACACCGCCGGGCGGGCTGAGCCGGACCATGGCCGCCGTTGCCACCACGCTCTGCGATGCCGATACGCCGATCTGGCTGGACCCGTCGCTGGCGGGAAATTCGCAGGTCGTGAAGTGGCTGGCGTTTCATACCGGCGCGCCGGTCACGGCGGAGAGTGGGGACGCCATGTTCGGCTTCGTCAGCGACACGGCGTCCATGCCGACGCTGGATCGTTTCGCGCAGGGTACGGATGCCTATCCGGATCGCTCCACGACGCTGGTGCTGGCCGTGGATGGCTTTGACGCAGGCCAGTTGCTGTCACTGGCCGGGCCGGGAATCGAGAGCACGCGCCGGTTCGCCTTCGCCCCCATGCCGGAGACCTTCATCGACCAGTGGAGCGGGAATCGCGCCCGGTTCCCGCGAGGGGTGGACCTGATCCTGGCCGGGCCCGCAGCGGTCGCCTGTCTGCCGCGTTCAACGCGGATCACGAGCGGGGAGGACTGAGCCATGTATGTCGCTGTGAAGGGTGGCGAGGCCGCCATCGACAATGCCCACAGGCTGCTGGCCGACCGTCGGCGCGGCAACCGGGAAGTGGCCGACCTGGGTCTGGACCAGATCATGGAACAGCTTTCGCTGGCCGTGGACCGGGTGATGAGCGAGGGCGCGCTGTACGACCGCGAACTGGCGGCGCTGGCCATCAAGCAGGCACGTGGAGATCTGATCGAGGCGATCTTCCTCGCCCGCGCCTACCGCACCACCCTGCCGCGCTTCGGCTATACGCAGCCTGTGGATACCGGCCGGATGCAGGTGGAACGACGCATTTCCGCCTGTTTCAAGGACCTGCCGGGCGGCCAGTTGCTGGGGCCGACGTTCGACTATACCCACCGCCTGCTCGACCCCGCGCTGGCAGGCGATGCAGCACCTGAAACACCTGAGGTGCGCGAACCCGACACCGCCCCGATGATGCGGGTCTCCGACTTCCTGGGGCAGGAGGGATTGCTGGAACCCGCCCCCGACGCGGCGGACAAGCCAGTGCCCGACGACATTGCCCGCAATCCGATGAGCTATCCCATGGACCGGGATGCCCGGTTGCAGGCACTGGCGCGCGGCGATGAGGGGTTTCTGCTTTCGATGGGCTATTCCACCCAGCGTGGCTATGCCCGCAGCCATCCCTTCGCCGGGGAAATCCGCATCGGAGAAGTCGAACTGGAGATCGCCGTGCCGGAGCTGGAATTTGCCGCACCATTGGGCCGCATCCAGGTCACCGAATGCCAGATGGTCAACCAGTTCCAGGGCTCGGCCAAGGCACCGCCGCAGTTCACCCGTGGCTATGGGCTGGTCTTCGGTCAGGCGGAGCGCAAGGCCATGGCCATGGCACTGGTCGATCGCGCCTTGCGGGCCACCGAGCTGGGGGAGGATCTGACTGCCCCTGCACAGGACGAGGAGTTCGTCATCGCCCATTCCGACAATGTGCAGGCCACCGGTTTCGTCGAGCACCTGAAACTGCCCCATTACGTCGATTTCCAGTCGGAACTGAACCTGGTCCGCCGGATGCGGGCAGAGGCCGAAGTCCGCGATGAAACACGTCAGGAGGCGGCGGAATGACCCATCTCGATGCAGGCCGCGAAGAGGTCATCGCGACCTATAATTTCGCCTATCTGGATGAGCAGACGAAACGCATGATCCGCCGCGCGATCCTGAAGGGGATTGCCGTGCCGGGCTATCAGGTGCCCTTCGCCAGCCGGGAAATGCCGATGCCCTATGGCTGGGGCACCGGTGGCGTGCAGGTCACCGCCGCGATCATCGGACCCGACGACCGGCTGAAGGTCATCGACCAGGGGGCCGACGACACCACCAACGCCATTTCGATCCGCAAGTTCTTCGAGCGTACCACGGGCGTGGAGACCACCACTGTCACGGCGCAGGCCAGTATCATCCAGACCCGCCACCGCATCCCGGAAACCCCGCTCGCGCCGGGGCAGGTACTGGTGTTTCAGGTGCCGATCCCGGAGCCGCTGCGGTTCCTGGAGCCGCGCGAGACCGAGACCCGGACCATGCACGCGCTGGAGGAATATGGCGTCATGCATGTGAAGCTGTATGAGGACATTGCCCGCCACGGCCACATCGCGACCACCTATGCCTATCCGGTGAAGGTGGAGGGGCGCTATGTCACCGACCCCTCCCCCACGCCGAAGTTCGACAATCCGAAGATGCACCGCAATCCGGCGCTGCAGCTCTTCGGGGCGGGGCGGGAAATGCGCATCTATGCCATTCCGCCGTGGACTGAAGTCGTCAGCCTGGATTTCGAGGATCATCCCTTCGAGGTTCAGGCCTTCGAGCGGCCCTGCGCGCTGTGTGGCGCTGCGGACGTGTTCCTGGATGAGGTCATCACCGACGACCGGGGCGGGCGGATGTTTGTCTGCTCCGACACCGACCACTGCAACACGCGCCAGGATCAGGGCCATGTGGGGGAGCAGCAGGGATGACAATGCAGGACAATGATCCACCCCTGATGCGCGTCAGCAAGCTGTCGCACATGTACGGCGACCGCATCGGCTGCCGCGATGTCAGCTTCGACCTCTATCCGGGAGAGGTGCTGGCGGTCGTGGGCGAATCCGGCTCCGGCAAGACCACCCTGCTGAACTGTGTTTCGGCCCGGCTGCAAAGCAGCGCCGGGACCATCAGCTATCGGATGCGGGATGGCCGGATGCAGGACCTCAATGCCCTGTCGGAGGCGGAGCGGCGGTTCCTGATGCGCACCGACTGGGGCTTCGTGCATCAGAACCCGGCCGACGGGCTGCGCATGAATGTCTCTGCCGGGGCCAATGTGGGGGAGCGGCTGATGGCGGTGGGCCAGCGTCATTATGGCCGCATTCGCGAAACCGCCGACGACTGGCTGGGACGTGTCGAGATCGGCCACGACCGGATCGACGACCGGCCCGGCACCTTCTCCGGCGGCATGAGACAGCGGTTGCAGATCGCACGCAATCTGGTCACAGGGCCGCGTCTGGTCTTCATGGATGAGCCGACGGGGGGACTGGACGTCTCGGTTCAGGCGCGGCTGTTGGACCTGCTGCGGGGGCTGGTCGACGACCTGGGCCTGTCCGCCATCGTCGTCACCCACGACCTGGCCGTGGCGCGCCTGCTGTCGCAGCGGATGATGGTCATGAAGGACGGGCAGGTGATCGAGACCGGCCTGACCGACCGGGTGCTGGATGATCCCCAGGCCCCCTATACCCAGCTTCTCGTCTCCTCCATCCTGCAGGTCTGAACCATGACAAAACGCCTTCTGCTGACCGGTGTCAGCAAGTCCTTCACCCTGCATCTGCGCGACGGTGTGACCCTGCCGGTGGTCGCCGGGGTCAGTTTCGGCATTGATGGCGGCGAATGCGTCGTGCTGGGCGGGCAGTCCGGTGCGGGCAAGAGTTCCATCCTGAAGATGGTCTATGGCAACTACGGCGTCGGGGCCGGGCAGATCCTGATCAGCCATGACGGTGGCCAGGTCGACATGGCGTGCGCGGCGGCGCGGCAGGTGATGCAGGTTCGGCGAAGGACGCTGGGCTATGTCAGCCAGTTCCTGCGTGCCATTCCCAGGGTTGCGGCAATTGACGTGGCCGCGGAGCCGCTGGTGCAGGCGGGCGTCGCCGTCGCGACGGCCCGTGACCGGACTGCAGACCTTTTCACCCGCCTCAACCTGCCCGAAAGGCTCTGGTCCCTGCCGCCTGCGACCTTCTCTGGCGGGGAGCAACAGCGCGTGAACATCGCGCGTGGCTTCCTGCCCGACCTGCCCGTGCTGCTGCTGGATGAACCGACGGCATCACTCGACGCCCGCAATCGCCAGGTGGTCATCGACATGATTGCGGAGAAGAAGGCGAACGGAACGGCTCTTCTGGGTATCTTCCACGATGCGGATGTCCGCGACGCGGTGGCGGACCGTGTCATTGATGTCAGCCGGTTCGCCTGCGCAGCGGTGGCGGCATGACCGGTCGCGAAGCTGTCACGCGGATCAGGTATCCCATGCGCGAATCGACCTGACGGACAAGGGAGTCCAGCGATGCGACATGCCATCTACTTCGTGCCACCGCCCGGGGATCCACTGGGCCGGATCGCAACCCAGTGGCTTGGCCGCGATGTCTTCACCGGCACCGCCAGCAACAATCCGGCGGTCGGAAAACTGAGCTCGGCAGACGTCGCCTTCCATACCGCATCCGCCCGGCGCTACGGGTTTCACGCAACCATGAAGGCACCTTTCAGACTGGCGCGGGGGCGCGGAGAATCGGAACTGGTGCAGGCCTTTATCGACTTCTGCCGCGATGAAACCGCCTTTGTCGTGCCGCGCATGAAGATCGCCCGCATCGGGCGCTTCTTCGCGCTGGTCCCGGCCCGCCCCTCGCTGGAGATCGATGCGCTGGCGTGCAAGACCGTGATGGCGTTCGAGCGGTTTCGCGCGCCGTTGAGCGATGCCGAACTGACCCGTCGCCAGCCGGACACCCTGACCATCGCGCAGTTGCGCAACCTGCATCGCTGGGGGTATCCGCATGTCCTGGATACCTTCCGTTTCCACATGACCCTGACCGGACCGGTGCCGGACTCCGACCGTGCGGCCGTGGAGCGCGCCTTGCAGGAATGGTTTGCACCTGTGATTGACCTGCCGATGAACCTCGGCAGCCTCGCGCTGATGCGGGAGGCGGAGCCGGGTGCGCCGTTCCGCGTCCACGAACATGCCCCGCTCCATCTGCTGAATGAACGGATGACTGCCTGAAATGAGCCAAGAGACACTGCTGAAGAATGCCCGGCTTGTGCTGGAAGACGAGGTCGTGACCGGCAGCGT
>JARGNO010000013.1:0-65387 GCA_029213165.1 Minwuia sp. | reverse complement strand
GACGTGGGTGGCGCGTCCGCGACACCTGGCGACGACATGACGGGTGACTATCTGCTGCCCGGCCTGGTGGAACTTCATACCGACCATCTGGAGGGACACTACGCACCGCGTCCCAAGGTGCGCTGGAACCCCTTCGCCGCCGTGCAGGCGCATGATGCGCAAATCGCCAGTTCCGCCATCACCACGGTCTTCGATGCGCTGCGGGTTGGCAACACGGACGGGGATCATGACCTGGTGACCGACGACATGGTTGTGCTGGCGGAGGCCATTCAGAGCGGCATGGCGACGGGCCGCCTGCGCGCCGATCACTTCCTGCACCTGCGCTGCGAAGTCTCCTCGCCCGACTGCCTGCAAGCCTTCGAGCGGCTGGGTGGCAGGCAGGGCGTTCGCCTTGCCTCCCTGATGGACCACGCACCCGGTCAGCGCCAGTTCGCCAATCTGGACGCCTACAAGGTCTATTATCAGGGCAAGCTGAAGATGACGGACGAACAGTTCGCTGCCTTCTGCGACATGCGCGTGGAACAGTCGCGGCAGAACTCCGACAGCAACCGTGCCGCCATCGCCGAGATCGCGCGCCAGCGTGGCATCGTGCTGGCCAGCCACGACGACGCGACCCACGATCACGTCGATGAAGCCGAAGACAACGGGGTCCGTGTCGCCGAGTTCCCGACGACGGAGGCCGCCGCCAGGTCATCCCATGAACGCGGCATGGCGGTTCTGATGGGCGCACCGAACGTGGTGCGGGGCGGGTCCCACTCCGGCAACATCGCGGCACAGCACCTGGCGGAACTGGGTCTGCTGGACATCCTGTCGTCGGACTACATCCCCTTCAGCCTGATCCAGGCGACATTCCAGCTTGCCGGGTCCGTCGATGGCATCTCCCTGCCGCAGGCCGTCGGCATGGCGACACACCAGCCCGCGCGTTCGGTGGGACTGGACGACCGGGGTGTCATTGCAACCGGAAAGCGCGCCGATCTTGCGCGCGTCCGTGTCCAGGATGGTGTACCCGTGGTGCGCACGGTCTGGCGTCAGGGGGAACGGGTTGTCTGAACTGGCTGGCGGAAATGCAGGCGGCACCTTGCTGGTCGTTGTCGGGCCGAGCGGTGCGGGCAAGGACACGTTGATCGACGGGCTGCGGGACCGGTTCGCCGACGACCCCCGTGTCCGCTTCGTGCAGCGCACCGTCACCCGGAAGGCCGATCCGAACGCCGAGGCACATGCAAGCATGACCGTCGACGCCTTCGATGCGGCGCAACAGGCCGGTGCCTTCTCCGTCACCTGGGATGCCAATGGCCTGAAATATGGCCTGCCCGCCGATGTTGCCGATCATCTCGCAACCGGTGGCCTCGCCGTGGCCAATGGCTCACGACAGGCCCTGCCCGCGATCCGCGCCGCTTTCAGCAGGGTGGTCGTTGTCGCCGTGACGGTTTCTGAGGCTGAACTCGCGCGCCGCCTCGCCGCCCGAGGCAGGGAGACAGCCGCCGAGATCGAGGCCCGGCTGCAACGCGCCCGCGACCTGACGGTCAGCGGCGGCGACGTGCTGCACCTCGACAACTCCGGCCCGCCGGAGATCGCCACGGCGCAGCTCTGTCGCGTGGTCGAGGATACGCTTCAACGCTGAAACGGGTTCCGGAGCGTCACTGTCCCGATGCGTTGTCCCGACTGCATGTCCTCGCTCCAGATCACATCACACCCGGCGTCCGTGGCCGCAGCAATGATCATGCTGTCGTAGACCGAACATCCGCAGCGCGCCGCCACCTGAAGACCGGTCCAGCGCGCGCCCTTTTGTCCATGACACACCATTGCGTTCTGTAGGATGATCCAGGCGAAAGCACCGTCATGGGGATGTGGCGGGCCTGCGTGGGGAGATGCAATCAATGACTGATCCGATCCGGCTGCTGGGGGGCAATGGCTCACCCTATTCGATGAAGATGCGTGCGATCCTGCGCTATCGGCGCCTGCCCTTCATCTGGGAACTTCGCACGCTGGCCAGCCGCGCAGAGACCGCGCATGTGAAGCCGCAGGTCATTCCCATGGTCCAGTTTCCCGATGACGTGGCCTGGCGGGTTGATTCGACCCCCATCGCGCAGGAACTGGAACAGCGCCATACCGAGCGTTCGATCCTGCCCGAAGATCCGGTTCACCGCTTTCTGTCCAACCTGATCGAGGACATGGGCGATGAATGGCTGACCAAGGCCATGTTTCATTACCGCTGGTTCTATGCCGCCGACCGGGACTTCGCCTCCTGGTGGATCGCGAGCGACAATATCCCGGCCGCCGCCCCACTGGAGGAACGCCGCGCCTTCGCCCGGGAAATCTGCGAACGCCAGGTCAGCCGCATGCCGATTGTCGGCTGTACGGAGGAGAACCGCCCGGTGATCGAGGAGACCTTTGCCCGGACCGTCGATGCGCTGGAAAGCCATGTGGGCCTGGGCAACTATCTGTTCGGTACCCGGCCCTCCATTGGTGACTTCGGCCTGTTCGGGCAGTTGCGGACGCTGGCCGATGATCCGACATCGATGACCGAGATGCGTCGACGCGCGCCGACCGTGGTTCACTGGATCCGGCAAACCGACGACCTGTCGGGACTGGAGGGGGACTGGGTGACGTCGGACGCCGAACTGCCGCAGGCCGTGCACGATCTGCTGGCGATCTGTGGCCAAGCCTACCTGCCTTTCCTTGTCGCCAATGCGGAGGCACTGGACAAGGATGCGGAGGAAGTCCGGATGACCATCTTCGACCGCCCCTACGCGCAGGCCCCCTTCCGCTACCAGGTCAAGTGCCTCAGCCGCCTGCGCAGTCTCTATGGCCGCCTGAACGGATCGGACAAGGCCCGGGCCGACGCCCTGCTATCACCGTCCGGCTGTCTGGAATTTCTCGCGGACTGATCGTTCCACTGTTTGATTGTGGCACCGACTCCATCATTGGATGGAACGACAGAATCCTGTTTCAATGGTCGCGCGGACCAACCCTCACGCCAGTTCGAACAGGCCGAACAGTTCGATCTCCGGTGACCAGTGGAACTGGTCGAACGGCGTGAGTGAAACAAGCCGGTAACCGCCGTCGATCAGGATACGTGCGTCCCGCGCGAATGTTCCCGGCGCGCAGGAGGCATAGGCGATACACGGCACCTGCGCCCCGGCCCCTGCCAGCACCTCCACCTGCGCACGCGCGCCTGCCGCCGGGGGGTCGAGGATCACCAGATCGAGCGGTGAAATCTCCACTGCGCTCAGGGGATCACGTGTCAGGTTGCGCACACTGGTGGTGATATTGGTGCGGCGTGCCTTGTCCGCCCCGGCGCGCAGGGACCGCACCGCGTCCGCCGCGCTGTCAATGGCCAGAACCTCCGCGACCGGCGGAATGCCTGCAGTCAGGGTTCCGACACCACAGAACAGGTCGGCGACCGAAGCGGCGCCTTCTGCCGCTGCACGGACCCTGCGGCGCATTTCAGCCTCCACCATGCGGTCCGTCTGCAGGAAGGCACCTGGCGGCGGCGAGACGGTCAGTCCCGGCCATTCGAGTACCGGTTGCCGCCGCGCGCCAATCGGTGTTTCACCCTCCCTGCCGGTCAGGGTCAGCCGGGCCAGATCATGGGTCTCCGCGAACTCCGCCAGATCCATGAACAGATCCGGTCCCTGTCGCATCTCTGCCTCCAGCAGCATGTCCGCGCCGCTGTCGGTCATGTTGATGGAGATCCGCGCGGCCTCCTGTGGTGCCAGATGCGCGGCCAGCAGGGATCTGAGCGGCGCAATCAGCGCCTCCAGCGCCGGTTCCAGCACGGGGCACGGACCAATATCGACAAGATTGCGGCTGCCGCGTTCATGAAACCCGATGGCCACCGACCGGCGCCCGCCGACCTGCGCGGTCAGGCTCACGCGGCGACGACGGCCTGGCCCGCCACGGAATGTCTCACCGACGGCCACATCGCTGATTCCGCGCCGTTCCAGCGCGGCAACCACCTGTTCTCGCTTCCAGTCTGCCAGAAAGTCCGCGGACAGATGTTGCAGGGCACAGCCGCCGCAGCGCCCGAAGTGCGGGCAGGCAGGTTCCACCCTGTCCGGTCCCGCCGAGACCTGTTTCACGACGCGGGGTCTCGGTGCGGCACCGGCGTCCGGGCGCCCCTTGCCGCGGCCCTTCGGCTTGCGCGCCGGGCGCGGTATCTCGATCTCCACCACATCACCCGGTGCCGTGAAGGGCACATGCACGGTCTTGCCGTCCAGCGTGGCGATACCATCACCCGCGCTGCCCAGACCGTCGATCCTCACTTCACTCATGCGCTGCGCTCTCCTGCCAGCAGATATTCGATGTTGCCCTTCGGCCCCGTGATCGGGCTTTCGATACTGCCCAGCACGTGCCAGCCCGGCTGTTCCGCCAGCCAGTCCGTCAGGCGCTGGCGCACCTCATCGCGCACTTTCGCGTCGCGCACCACCCCGCCCTTGCCCAACGCGGCGCGCCCTGCCTCGAATTGCGGTTTCACCAGCGCGATCACGCGCGCGCCGGGCGCGGCCAGAAGCAGCGCCGGGGCAAGAACCAGCGTCAGACTGATGAAGCTCGCGTCGCAGACAATGAGATCCGGCGGGTGCGGCAGGTCCTGAAGGATCAGGTCGCGGGCATTCATCCCCTCCAGCGAGGTGACATCCGGCCTCCCCTTCAGGCTGTCATGCAACTGGTCGCGCCCGACATCAATTGCGGTGACATGCCGCGCACCGCGTTGCAGCAACACGTCGGCGAAACCGCCGGTCGAGGCACCGATATCGAGGCAGTTGTGGCCCATGGGATCAATTCCGAAGTGGTCCAGCGCCGCCACCAGCTTCAGCGCGCCCCGGCTGACGAAGGGGTGGTCGGGCTGCGACAGCGCCAGGACCTGTTCGGGTTCGACGATCTCCGCGACACGGCTGACAGTCTGGCCATCCAGCGTGACCTTGCCCGCCTCGATCAATGCCCGCGCGCGGCCCCGGCTCTGGGCCAGACCCCGTGCCACCAGTTCCAGGTCCGCCCGGCGTCCGCTCATGACGCCGGGCCGGACCGAAACCGGATCAGTTGAGCATCTGATTGGGCAGCCAGGTGATGATGGCGGGGAAAGCCACCAGGCCGGCGACCGTCAGCACATCGGCGATGAAGAACGGTCCGATGCCCCGGAACACATCCGTCAGCGGTATGTCCGGTCTGACGCCGTTGACGACGTAACAGTTCAACCCGATTGGAGGTGTGACCAGACATATCTCCACCATCTTCACCACGATGATCCCGAACCAGATGGCAACATCGTTGCTGCCGGGATCGAATCCCAACCCCGGGCCAAGCGCCACGACAGCCGGATAGACCACCGGCAGCGTCAGCAGCAGCATCCCGATGGCATCCATGAACATGCCCAGCACCGCATAGGCAAGCAGGATCAGGATCATGATGGTCCAGGGATCAAGTGGCAGGTCCACGATCCAGTTGGCGAAGTTCTCCGGCAGACGGGCAAACCCGAGGAAGCGCACGAAGATCAGCACGCCCCAGATGATGGAGAAGATCATCACCGTCAGCTTGGCCGTCTCCAGGATCGCGTCCTGGAACTGCGACCATTTCATGCCCCGAACAGCTGCCATGACCAGCACGACGAACGCGCCAAGCGCGCCCGCTTCGGTCGGGGTCGCGAGACCGAGGTAGATACCGCCAATGATGATCGCGATGACCAGCAGGATCGGTGTCGTGCCGGGAACACTCTCGAACCGCTGCTTCCAGGTATAGCCCCGGATCGGGCGCCCCAGTTCCGGGTTGCGCCAGGCGCGGAAGACGATCAGCAGTGCGTAGACGACGGCTGAGAACAGCCCCGGCAGGAACCCGGCAAGCAGCAGCGCACCGACCGATTGCTCGACGATGATGGCGTAGATGACCAGGATCGCGCTGGGCGGGATCAGGGACGCCAGCGTCCCACCGGCCGCGACAACGCCAGCCGCCAGTCGCCTGTCATATCCGGCGGCCAGCATCTCCGGGATCGCGATCCGGGCAAAGACAGCGGCCGTCGAGGTGGAGGCACCGGAGACGGCGGCGAATCCGGCAGTGGCGAACACGCTGGCCACGGCCAGCCCGCCCGGCACCCAGCCGATCCAGCGCCGCGCCGCCTCGAACACCGCCTTGGTGATGCCTGCATGAAACGCCAGATAGCCGATCAGGATGAACATCGGCAGCACGCTGAGCGTATAGGCCACCGATTTGGAATGGGGTGTCAGACCGGCGAGGCCGGCCCCGGCCATGAATGCCTTGGCAAGGTCGAAATTGGGCTTGGCGTAGAGCACCGCGATGATGCCCACCATGCCGACAATGGCGCAGGCGAAGACAACGCGCATACCAAGCGCGATCAGGATCAGCAGCGCCACCATGCCGATGATGCCGATTGTCAGCGGATCGGTGATCATGCGCCTGCTCCCCGGTTGGCGGTATTCGGGTTCCTGTCCTCGTCACCCGTGCTTTCGATGTCCTGACGGGCCACGTCCTCGATCGTCGGAATGGTCGGTACGCCGACCGGTGTGCGCGATGGATCCAGGAACAGACGCATGTATCCGACAAGTTGCAGCAACAGCCGCAGCCACAGAAGGCTGAAGGCCACAGGCACGATCAGTTTCGACGGCCAGACGGGAAAGTTGGCGTCGATTGTGGAATCGCCCTGCTCGAAGGCGCGTTCGAAGTGGGTATAGCCATAGGCGATCAGGATGCCGACGACGATCAGCGAGAGGACGATCGCGAGGGATTCGGCCAACCAGAGCCACCGCCCCTTGAGACCGCGAATTGCCAGATCCATGCGCACATGGCCACCCGCCCGCTGGCAATAGGCGATGCCCATGAAGGCAAAGACCGCGATGGCCTGTTCGACGAAATCGATATAGCCCCACATGGGGTAGCCGATGCTGCGCAGGAGTATCTGCGAAACACCAAGCAGCATGAGAAAGACAATGGAGTAGGCAGCGACCAGATTGAAGGCCGTCTCAACGCGCCCCAGCGCATGATCAAGCTGGCCCATCCTGGCCTCGCCCTGCGTTGCGTCCATGCTCGCCCCTCCCCGGGAAACGAAAACAGCTATGTCGTTCTGAAATTGATCAAGGCAAAGAAAGGGGCGGACCCGCATGGAGTCCGCCCCGGTTCATGTCAATGCCTTCAGGAGCCTTCAGCCTTCGCGGCTTCGGCCAGCAGGAAGTCCAGCAGTTCCTGCGCCGGAATCTTGTCGCCGTAAGTATCGACGAAAGCTTCCTTCCAGAGCGGCTCACCGATTTCCTTGCGGAACGTGGCCAACTCATCCTTGGTGAAGCGGATTTCGGTCAGCTGCTTCTGGAACATCGGGATGTTCACCTTGTCAGCCGCCTCATAGGCCTCACGCATCTTCTCGTATGCCGGCCATTTCAGCTCCAGCAACAGATCGCGATACTGCTGCGGCAGGGCGTTCCAGGCATCGATGTTGAAGACCGTCGGGCAATCCGCCGTGCCGGGCTGGAAGTTGCCGGTAAACCAGTCGGCGACCTCGTTCACCTTGTAGGCCGCATGGGCATAGGTGTAGGGGAAGGAAACCGCATCGACCGTGCCGCGTTCCAGCAGCGTGTAGACCTCGGTCGCCGGCACGCTCATCAGCGTGGCACCCAGCTTCTCCATCGCCTTGGCGACACCGCCACCGGCGCGGACCCGCATCCCGTTCCAGTCTTCCAGGCTCTTCGGCGGCTTGCCGCGACCCAGGAATTCATACTGCGGCAGGATGCCGGCCATGTAGATCACGGCATTCCAGTTGGCCATTTCCTTCTTCACATGCGGATGCTGGTAGAAGGCATCCGATGCCTTGATCCGGACATTCCAGTCACCGATCGGCAGGAACGGCAGAGAGAAGATCATCGACGAAGGCGTCTTGTCGGGACTGTAGAAGTTGCAGAAATTCGCCCCTTCGAATGCGCCCAGCTGGATGCCGTCGAGATTCTCGCGCGGCTTGGAGAGACCGCCATAGGACAGTTTCAGCTGAAACTTGCCGCCGGTCCGGCGGTCCAGCTCGGCCACGATGTATTCCAGGCCTGCGGTGAATGCCCTGGGCTTGCCCCAGATCGAGTGGTTCCAGGTGACGGCCGGACCGTCGACCATGTCGGAATGGCTGCCAGCCTGTGCGGCCCCGGCCATTCCAAGCGCAACGGCGACTGCCACCACGCCTTTCAGCGTCTTGTGAAACATGTGTTTCCTCCCTGAGTTTGACACTTTGATGTCGTTATTGTGGCTGAGACTATATGGGCAGGCGGTCGTGATCAATCGGCATGGGCGATCCCCCGGGAACAGTTGATCACCGCAACGACAGGCACCCTTCTCCACTGCCCATGCTTCCTGTACACCCGTGCAGGTCGGGCATTGGTGCAACATTCTGGGAGTACGGGGCCGATATGACGGTTGAGTTGCAGATGTTGCGTCAGGCAGACCCCGTCGCGCAGGCACGGGAAGAGAATTTTCCTGTTGGATCGATCCTGCTGCCCCGCGGGCTCCGGCCCCATGTCACGACGTTCTATGCCTTCGCGCGCACCGCCGACAACATCGCCGATGCACCTGAACTCTCCCCCGCCGAGAAGCTGCTTCGGCTCGACGCTCTGGACGATGCGCTGGTCAATGGCAGCGATCTGCCGGAACTTGGGGTGGGGGACCGGTTGCGTCGCAGCCTTGACGCGACGGGCATCACCAACAGGCACGGGCGCGACCTGCTGGCCGCCTTCCGTCGTGACGCCAGGCTGGACCGCTGTCGGGATATTGGTGAATTGCTGGAGTACTGTCGGCTCTCCGCCTCTCCGGTGGGACGGTACCTGCTTGATCTGCACTGCGAAGACCGGCAGGACCACAGCCTGTCGGATCCGCTTTGCGATGCCCTGCAGATCATCAACCACCTGCAGGACTGCAGGGATGACTACCTGCAGATGAACAGGGTCTACCTGCCGCTCGACTGGCTGCATGACGAAGGTATCGACGAATCGTCACTGCGGGCTGACCGCTGCTCACCTGCGCTGCGCCAGGTGCTGGACCGGGGCCTTGATGTCTGCGATGCGCTGCTGGAAAGATCACGCCCGCTGCCCCTTCGGCTGCGGAGCGGGCGACTTGGGGCGGAGGCCGCGGTAATTCACGCGCTGGCGCGGCACATGGTGCGTCGGTTGCGCCACCGCGATCCGCTGCGGCAGCGGACCCGGCTTTCGAAACCGGCAGCCCTGGTCATCTCCGTTCTGGCAGCGGGTGGTCACGCCCTGTCACGCCTCGGCGGGTCACGGCGATGACGGACCTGGCGGAGGCGGATCGCCACACCCGTCAGGTCGTGGACCGCTCCGGCACCTCTTTCGCCATGGGAATGCGTGCCCTGCCCCCTGCCGGGCGTCGGGCCATGTATGCGATCTATGCCTTCTGCCGGGAGATCGACGACATTGCCGATGAACCGGGCGAGGAAGGCATGAAGCGCGCCGCCCTTTCCGACTGGTCAGACGAGATCGAGGCGCTCTATGCCGGGCGTCCGGGGCGACCGACAGCCGTCGCCCTGTCTGCGGCGGTGGAGGGCTATGACCTTCCGAAGGCCGAGTTCCATGCCCTGATCGACGGCATGTTGATGGATGTGGACATGGATTTCGGCGCAGCGCCGCCGCTGGACCATGCCGCTCTGCACCTCTATTGTCGCCGGGTTGCAGGTGCCGTGGGGATGCTTTCGGTCCAGGTGTTCGGACAGCCGCGCGCGACACAATACGCGCTGGCACTCGGCGACGCCCTGCAACTCACCAATATCCTGCGCGACATTGGTGAGGACGCGGCGGCAGGACGCCTTTACCTGCCCGCCGACCGCCTTGCCCATTACGGCATTGCCGTCACCACGCCGCAGGAAACCCTGTCCCATCCTGCGGTTCGGCTGGTTTGCGAGGAACTTCTGACGGAGGCGGAGAACCGCTTCCGGGACGCCGACACGCTTTTGGCGCAACTGGATCGGCGGAAGCTGCGCCCGGCCCTGCTGATGGACATGATCTACCGCAGTCACCTCAGCAGGCTGAAGCGGCGGGGATTCGCGCAGCCCACCCGCCGTCTGCGCCTTTCCCGCCTCGCCAAGCTGGGATTGGCCATCCGTGCCCTGACGGTCTGATGCCTGTGTCGCAGACGATCATCATCGGTGCCGGGCTTGCAGGACTGGCCGCCGCACTGCGCCTGTCGGCCAATGGTCACCGCGTTACAGTGCTGGAGGCCGCGCCTGCCGCAGGCGGTCGATGCCGCAGCTTCCACGATCCGACGCTGGACCGCGTCATCGACAATGGCAACCACCTGATGATGACCGCCAACGAGGCTGTCTTTGACTATCTGACGGAAGTCGGCGCACTGGACCGGGTGAGGATCGGCACGCCCGCCGCCTATCCCTTCATCGACACCGTGACAGGGCAGCGCTGGACGGTTCGCCCCAATGCAGGCCCGGTGCCCTGGTGGGTACTGATGCGGTCCCGCTCCGTTCCCGGGGCAAGACTGCGGGACTGGCTGGCGGGCAGGCGGCTGCTGCGGGCGCGACCGGACGACACCGTCGCCGACTGCATTCCGGATGCCACCTGGCTGTGGCGAAGGTTCTGGGAGCCCCTTTCCGTCGCCGCGCTGAATACGGCAATGCACGAGGCCTCCGCACAATTGCTGGCAGCAACCTGCCGTCTCACCTTCGCCCGGGGTGAACGCTGGTCACGACCGGTCACGGTGCGCGACAGTCTGGCTGCCACACTGATCGATCCGGCCATCGACCGCCTGCGCAGCAGGGGCGTGGAGATCAGCTTCGGCGAGCGTGTCCGCCAGTTGCATCGTGATCCCACCGGCGCTGTGACCGCCCTTGAAACATCCCGCCGGTCGCGCGCCATTGGCCCGGACCACGGGGTGATCGTCGCGGTGCCGTCCTGGAACCTTCCCGACCTGCTGCCCGATGTTCCGGTGCCGGAGGGCAGCCGGATGATTCTCAACCTGCATTTCAGCGTTCCCGGTCATGCCGGGCACATGCCGCCGCTGACCGGACTGACCGGTGGCATCGCGCAATGGCTGTTCTGTCGGGAGGGCCTTGCCTCCGTGACCGTCAGCGCGGCGGATCGATTCGCGGAAACGCCGGCCCAGGCACTCGCCACCCGGATATGGCCGGAGGTCGCAACAGCGCTGGGCGACAGGTCATTGCCCCTGCCCGAATACCGTGTGGTGAAGGAACGCCGCGCCACCTTCGCCGAGACCCCCGCGAACGAGGCAAGGCGCCCCGGCCCGGAATGCCAGGTGCCGAATGTTTTCCTGGCAGGTGACTGGACCGTTCGTGGCCTGCCCGCCACCATCGAAGGCGCGATCAGGTCGGGCCGCCTGGCCGCCGACCAGGTGATTGACCGCGCCATGTGACGTCAGGACTGCACACGCCAGACCATGATTTCCCGGGCGCGACCGCGAATGGCGACCTTGCCGAGCTGTTCGAAGCGGAATGCATCCCCGGCGACACGGCGGGTTGTGTCGCTGACCAGGATCGGGCCGCCCATCTCCTTCGCCAGCCCCTCCAGCCGTGACGCGACATTCACGCTGTCGCCGATGATCGTGTATCCCAGCCGGTCGCCACCACCCACCGCGCCGGCGGCCACCGTGCCGGTGTTGATGCCGATGCGCGTGGTCAGCCGGATGTCGTCACCCGGGCCGAACCGCTTCCCCTCCAGCGCCCGCTCGATCGCCAGCCCGGCGCGGATGGCGCGGGCGGCGTGGTCATCATGGGGTACAGGCACATTGAAACTGGCGAAGACGGAATCCCCGATGAAGGCATTGACGGTGCCGCCCTCCGCCCGGATCGGTTCCAGCACCACTTCGAAATAGTCGTTCAGCAGGGCAATGGTCTCGGCCGGGCTGAGCATCTCAGAAATGCCGGTGAAACCCTGGATGTCGGTGAACATGATCGTGGCAATGCGTTCCTCGCCAGCCAGCACACCGGGATCACGGATCAGCTGTTCGGCCACGGCCTCCGGCACATACTTGCCGAAGGTCTCGCGTATCGCCTGCCGCTCGTTCAGCCCGTCCACCATCTCGTTGAAGCGCGTGGTGAGGCCACCGATCTCGTCGTTCGACGTGACCGGCGCCCGGACGGTCAGGTCACCCCGCGCCACCCGCTCGACCGCCGCCGCAAGTATCTCGATGGGACGGGTCAGGGACAGCGGCAGGAACGTCAGGACAACGCAGATCAGGAACAGGCCCACCGCCATGTCCATGATGATGGCGCTCTCGAACGGCAGGTCCAGGCCGCCACCGTCACGATAGCGCACGAACCAGAGGAACTCCGCCCCCAGCAGCAAATACGGCATGATGGCAATGAAACCGATGGCCACGATCATGCGGCGACGCAACCGGCCACCGCCGCCAGGCAGGATGATCCCCCGGCCATGGAAAAGCTGCAGCTTGAGCCGCGTCACCAGGCCGTTCAGCATGAAATAGACCAGATAACCCGCAACCGAAGCCAGGATCAGGGCGATGAAATAGATATAGTCCACGGGCAGGTTCAGGTCGCCGCCATAGGACCCTGCCAGCGGACTGAAATAGAAACCGAGAGGGAAGAACAGGATGTAGAAGCCGGCGGCCCAGAGCGCACTGCCTAGAGGCAACCGTTCCAGGGCACGGCGGTTGGCGTCCGAATCCTCTCCCGCGATCAGTCGCGCGACCCGGCGGAACAGGAACTGTCGCGCCAGCAGGATATTCAGGCCGACCAGCACCAACCCGTCATAGGCAAGGGTCCAGAGCAGATAGCCGACCTCACCGGTCGCCAGCGAAAAGAAGGCATTTCCGAAGATATTGCCGCTGGCCGGGATGGCCAGCGCGATCGCGAACTGGCGTGCGGCGTTCATGAGAAAGGAAAACGCCCGGCCCCGAAAGCCGGGACCGGGCGCAATTCCGTCAGCATGTGCTGATCCGACAGACGGATCAGACCACGCCGAACGCCATCATCGCAGAGGCGACCTTGGCGAAACCGGCAATGTTGGCACCGGCGACATAGTCGGTCATGCCTTCACGGCCATAGTCCTTGCCGTAGGTCTCGCAGCGGCCATGGATGTCTTCCATGATCTGGCGCAGCTGCTCCTGCATCTGGTCGACACCCCAGCTGATGCGGGCCGAGTTCTGGCTCATTTCCAGACCGGACACTGCAACACCGCCAGCATTGGCGGCCTTGGCCGGGCCGAAGACGACGCCGGCATCCAGGAATGCGTCCACGCCTTCGTTCGAGGTCGGCATGTTGGCACCTTCCGACACCGCAACGACGCCGTTCTTGATCAGCATCTTGGCCTCATCAAGGTTCAGCTCGTTCTGCGTCGCACAGGGCATGGCGATCTCGGCAGGCACTTCCCAGGGGCGCTTGCCCTCATGGAAGGTGGAACCGCTGAACTCGTCACAATATTCGCTGATGCGACCACGACGGACGTTCTTCAGGTCCTTGATCCAGTCCAGCTTTTCCTGCGTGAAACCAGCCGGATCGTGGATGTAGCCGCCGGAGTCGGACAGGGTCACGGGCCGCGCACCAAGCTGCATCAGCTTCTCGGCGGCATGGGTGGCCACGTTGCCCGAACCGGACACCACGGCAACCTTGCCGGACACGTCGTTGCCCGCAGCCTTCAGCATGTTCTGCAGGAAGTAGACAGCGCCGTAGCCCGTTGCCTCGTTGCGGACCAGCGACCCACCGAATTCCAGGCCCTTGCCGGTCAGCACGCCCTCGAAGGAGTTCGTGATGCGCTTGAACTGGCCGAACATGTAGCCGATCTCTCGTGCGCCGACACCGATATCACCGGCAGGCACGTCAACATTCGCGCCGATGTGGCGATAGAGTTCGGTCATGAACGACTGGCAGAACCGCATGATCTCGTTGCTGGACTTGCCCTTCGGGTTGAAGTTCGCACCACCCTTGCCCGCACCCATCGGCAGACCGGTCAGGCTGTTCTTGAAGGTCTGTTCGAAGGCCAGGAACTTCAGCACCGAGGTATTCACCGACGGATGGAACCGCAGGCCACCCTTGTACGGGCCGATGGCATTGTTCATCTGGATGCGATGGCCGCGGTTGACGCGGATATTGCCCTGATCATCCTCCCAGCAGACGCGGAAGGAGACCACACGATCCGGCTCCGCCATGCGTTCCAGGATCTGCATCTCGCGATACTTCGGATTGTTGTCCAGGAAGGGAATGATGGTGGCCGCAACCTCCATCACCGCCTGGTGAAACTCAGGTTCGCCCGGATTGCGCTTCTCCAGGCCGTCCATGAAATTTTGCAGCGCCTCGTTACCTGATGCCATTTGTGATCCCCCTCAAGAGCATGGGCACATCTTCCCGACGGCCCTCGTGAAAATTCCGGATTTTGGCCGGTGCTTGTTGCAGTAGCCGGACAGTCGGCACGGTGGCTCCATGGCGCAGCCGCACCATTTTCCCGGTGTTCGATCCAGCCCCTCGGCTCCAGTGTCGGTTGCCATTGCCGCTTGGTCAATACTCGGCTTCACGGGCGTGATGTGGTTTAGTGGCGATGCGCACAGATTGATCGGACGTTTCGGGCGTCCCAGGAACAAACGGCACCTGACCGGGAAAGCCGTGACGTGCAGAGGGAGAGTCGACAATGGATCCGACCGTTGAAGCAATAGCCAGCGACCTGCTGGACAAGATCACGGCCCATTGCAGGCAGCGCCTGAAGCCTGACGACAGCGAGGCGCTGATTGCCTTTGCCGCGCACATGGCGCCGCACATGGCGACAGACGAGACGGAACCGCGTGACCCTGACGATGCCTATGCATCGCTGCTGTCGTTCTGGAAGTTCGCGGAAAAGCGGAACCCAGGCCGGGCGCTTGTCCGCGTCTACAATCCGCGGCTGGATGAACACGGCTGGAGTTCACCTCACACCATCGTCGAGATGGTGAATGACGACATGCCGTTCCTTGTCGATTCGGTCATCGCGGCACTGAACCAGAATGGGCATCAGATTCACGGACTGGCACATCCGGTCATCGAGATGGCGCGCGACGGCGACGGTGCTCTCTGCAAGACCGGCAAGGATGCGACGACGGTCCGGGAGAGCTACATCCAGGTCGAGATCGGCAGCCTGAGCGACCCGGACGCGCTGTCCACGATCCAGCAGACATTGTCGAACGTTCTCGAAGACGTGCGCCTGTCGGTCACCGACTGGTCGAAGATGATGGACAATGCCCGCGCCATTGTCCGTGACCTGGAGGAGAACCCGCCTCCTCTGGAAGAAACGGAAGTGGCGGAGGGCAAGGCCCTTCTGGAGTGGATGATCGCCGATCATTTCACCTTCCTCGGCTATCGCGAATATGACTATGAGGCGAGCCAGGAAAGCGAGCGGCTGGAGATCGTTCAGGGCACGGGTCTCGGCCTGCTGCGCAATTCCGAACGCCGGGTGATGAACCGTCATTCCGGCGGCCCCACCCTGTCACCGGAAGTCCGGGAATTCCTGCAGCGCCCGGAACTGGTCATCGTGACCAAGACCAACTACCGCAGCCCGGTTCACCGGCCGGTTCACCTGGACTACATCGGCATAAAGCGCTTCGACGCGAAGGGCGATGTGGTGGGGGAGCGTCGTTTCGTCGGCCTTTTCACTTCAGCCGCCTACAACCGGACCCCGCGGGAGATTCCCTACCTCCGCCGCAAGGCCGACCGGGTCCTCGCACGGTCGGGCTTCGACCGTCGCGGTCATGCCGGCAAGGCGCTGGTCAATGTCATCGACACCTATCCGCGCGACGAGCTGTTTCAGGTCTCGGAGGACGAACTGCACGACACGGCGCTGGCCATCCTGGCGCTGCAGGAACGCCCCCGGATCCGGCTGTTCGTCCGGCGCGACCGGTTCCAGCGTTTCTATTCCTGCCTGATCTTCATTCCGCGCGACCGCTATGATTCGGAACTGCGGCGCAAGTTCGAGAAGATCCTGGCCAGGGGTCTGGGCGGGCGGATTTCCGCCTTCTACACCCAGATCGGTGATTCCGCGCTGGCGCGGCTGCATGTCATCGTCGGCGGCAATCCGGAAGGCGCGGATGTCGAATACGCGATCCTGGAGCAGCGACTGGTCGAGGAAGCGCGCTCCTGGGATGACGCCCTGGCAGAAGTGCTGACCGATGCACATGGGGAGGAAGCGGCCTCACGGCTGCTGCAGCGCTACGGCACCGCATTCACCGCCGCCTACCGGGAGGAATTCTCGCCCGGCATGGCGCGGATCGACATCGACCGGATCGAGCGCTCGGCCGAGAACAGGCTCGGCATCAACCTCTACCGCAAGGTGGAGGATGATGATGACATTGTCCGTCTTAAGCTGTTCCGCAGGGGCCCTGCACTGGCCCTGTCGGATGTTCTGCCGATGCTGGAGAACCTGGGGCTTCGGGTCCTGTCGGAACAGACCTATCCGGTTGGCGACCCTGTGGAGCCGCTGTGCTGGATACATGACTTCCGCATGGAAAGCCTGTCAGGCCGGGCCATGGCCCTGTCGAGCGTCAAGGCCGGTTTCGAGGACGGATTCCTGCGCATCTTCAACGGCGAGACGGAGGATGACGGATTCAACGGCCTGATCCTCAGCCTGGGCCTGACCGCGCCTGAAGTCACGATGCTGCGCGCCTACTGCAAGTTCCTGCGCCAGGCGGGTATCCAGTTCAGCCAGGCCTACATGGAAGACACGCTGGCCGCGAACCCTGACATCACCCAGTTGCTGGTGGAACTGTTCAGCATCCAGTTCGACCCCGCCACCACAGGCGATCGTGACGACCTGTCCCAGACCATCATGGAATCGGTCGAGGTCCTGCTGAACGATGTCGAAAGCCTGGATCAGGACCGCATCCTGCGCCGGTTCCTGAATGCCATCCGGTCCACCCTGCGCACCAGTTTCTACCAGCGGCTGGACGACGGCAGCGCCCGTACCTATTGCTCCTTCAAGTTCGACAGCCAGGCGCTGGAGGACCTGCCACTGCCCCGACCTCTGCGGGAAATCTTCGTCTACAGCCCGCGGTTCGAGGGCGTGCACCTGCGCGGCGGACTGGTGGCCCGTGGCGGGTTGCGCTGGTCCGACCGGCGGGAGGACTTCCGGACCGAGGTTCTGGGTCTGGTGAAGGCGCAGATGGTGAAGAACTCCGTCATCGTGCCCACGGGATCAAAGGGTGGTTTCGTGCCGAAGAACCTGCCGGCCGGTGGTGATCGGGAGGCCATCCAGGCGGAAGGCATCGCCTGCTACCGCAGCTTCATCTCATCGCTGCTCGACATCACCGACAACATCGTCGAAGGCGCCATCGTGCCCCCGAAGGATGTGGTGCGCCGCGATGACGATGACCCCTATCTGGTGGTTGCCGCCGACAAGGGCACGGCCACCTTCTCCGACTATGCCAACCAGGTCGCGGTCGACTACGGCTTCTGGCTGGGCGATGCCTTCGCCAGTGGCGGTGCCGCCGGGTACGACCACAAGAAGATGGGCATCACCGCCCGTGGTGCCTGGGAATGCGTGAAACGGCACTTCCGGGAGATGGGCACGGATATCCAGACCCAGCCCTTCACCACCGTCGGGGTCGGCGACATGTCCGGCGACGTCTTCGGCAACGGCATGCTGCTGTCGGAGCAGACGTTGCTGATCGCCGCCTTCGACCATCGCCACATCTTCATCGATCCGACACCCGACGCTGCCACCAGCTTCGCCGAGCGCCAGCGGCTGTTCGATCTGCCCAGGTCGAGCTGGGAGGATTACGACAAGGCGAAACTGTCCGCCGGCGCCATGGTGATCGACCGCAAGGCCAAGCGTGTCACCCTGACGCCGGAGGCGCAGAAGGCCCTGGATATCGCCGACACCGAACTCAGCCCGTTCCAGTTGCTTCAGGGCATCCTGCGCGCGCCGGTCGATCTGCTCTGGTTCGGCGGCATCGGCACCTATGTCAAGTCGACCGACGAGAGCCATGGCGACGTGGGTGACCGCGCCAGCGACATGATCCGGATCGATGCCGACGAGCTGCGGGTGAAGGTGGTTGGTGAAGGCGCCAACCTGGGTATCACCCAGCGCGCCCGGATCGAATTCGCGCAGGAGGGCGGGCGCATCAATACCGACTTCGTCGACAATTCCGCCGGGGTCGACTGTTCGGACCATGAGGTCAACCTGAAGATCCTGCTCGGTGCCGTGGAGGGTGCCGGTGAGATGACGCGCAAGCAGCGCGACCGGCAGTTGGTGGAGATGACCGACGATGTGGCCGCATTGGTGCTGCGCGACAACTATGTGCAGGGTCAGGCGATCACCCTGGCGGAGAGTGCCGGACGCGGCAATGTCGGGCCGCTGGGCCGGATGATGCGATCCTATGCCCGCACGGGCCTGCTGAACCGGGAGGTGGAATTCCTGCCCGCCGATGACGAACTGGCCGACCGTACCGGTGGCCTGACCCGTCCGGAGATCTCGGTGCTGCTGTCCTATGCGAAGATGTCGCTGAAAACCGAACTGCTGGAAAGCGACCTGCCCGATGAGCCGTCGCTGGAGGCCGATCTGGTCACCTATTTCCCCGACGACCTGCAGCAGCAGTATGTCGCGGAGATCAAGGCGCACAGGCTGCGGCGGGAAATCATTGCGACCCAGGTGGCGAATTTCATGGTCAACCGCGCCGGACCGGCCTTCGCCCGGCTGGCCCAGGATGATCTGGGGGTCAGCGCCGCCGACGTTGCCCGCGTCACAATGGCGGTGCGGGACATCTTCGACCTGCAACCGCTGTGGGATGCCATCGATGCGCTGGACAATGTCGTGCCAGCCGCCGTGCAGACGCGGATGCTGAACATGGTGCAGGGACTGATGGAGCGTGCCGGGCAGTGGTTCCTGCACAATGCCGTGCGTCCCATCGACAGCGGGCGCATGGTGCAACGGTTCCGCCCGGCCATCGACCAGGTGAAGGGCAGCCTTGCCGAACAGCTCGGTCCGATGGAACGTGCCGACTGGGAACGGGTACGGGAGGGTCTGCTGGGCGACGGGGTGCCCGGCGATCTGGCCGGACAGGTCGCGGCACTGGCACCGCTGGCCACCACCCTGGATATCGTGGATGCCGCAGAGAACGTCGGGCAGGAGATGCGCACGGTTGCCGCCGCCTACTTCGCGCTTGGCGGGCGTCTTGGTCTCGACTGGCTGCGGGCGCAGGCGACCGGTCTGAACGTGGAAAGCGCCTGGGACCGCCAGGCCGTCGCGATGCTGGTGGATGACAGCTATACGCAGCAGCGCAGGCTGGTTGTACAGGCCTTCGCGACGGGTCAGGATGATCCGCTTTCGGGCTTCGAATCGGAATTCGCGTCGGGGCTGCAACGGGTTGATCAGGTCATGAACGAGCTCAGGGCGTCCGGCGGCGTGGATATCGCGCGGCTGGTTCTGGCAAACCGCCAGATTGCCAGGCTGCTGACCTGACCGGAATTGATGATCGGGGGAGATCGGGACAGATGACGATAAGGATGTTCGACCTTTGCGGTGCGGAACCGGAGCGACGGTTCAGCCCCTTCTGCTGGCGCTCCAGGCTGGCGCTGGCGCACAAGGGGTTGGCGGTCGAGGCTGTTGCCTGGAAGTTCACCGACCGGGAAGCCATCGAGTCACTGGGTGCGAAGACCGTGCCCACCATTGTTGACGGCGGGAAGGTGGTGACCGACTCCTGGGCCATCGCCGAGTATCTGGATGACACCTATCCGGACAAGCCCACCCTTTTCCCGAACGGCCGGGCGGAAGCCCGTTTCATCAAGGCCTGGACCGAGGCCGTGCTGACCGGCGGTGTGGCGCAACTGGTGTTGCACGACATCCACGAACACCTCGACCCGGTCGACAAGCCCTATTTCCGCGAAAGCCGGGAGAAGCGCTTCGGCAAGACGCTGGAGGAGGTGCAGGCAGGCCGCGAAGAACGCGTGAAAGGCTTTCGCCAGTCACTCATGCCGCTGCGCCTGACCCTTCGCAGCCAGCCCTGGGTCGCAGGCGACACACCGGGTTTTGCCGATCACATGTGTGCTGGCCCCTTCCTCTGGGCACGCGCCATTTCTCCGTTCCGACTGCTGGAGAATGATGACCCGATTGCCGAATGGCTGGGCCGGGTGCTGGACGCCTATGATGGCGTTGCCCGTTCCGCCCCCGGTTACGACTGAGACACAGGGAAGACAGACAGATGACTGACGACGCAACACTCTATGCCGGTGGACTGGTCTTTGACGGGCTGAACAGCCCGACCGAAGGCCAGGCGGTACTGGTCGAGAACGGACGTATCACGAAAGTCGCGCCCGCAGATGCCTTCAGCGGCTTCGCCGGGCAGAAGGTCGATACCGCCGGGGCCACCCTGATGCCGGGCCTGATCGACTGCCACGTTCATATCTGCCACGGGGCCGAAGCCAATCCGGCGGAAGGCGTCGACCGCCTGACCGCATCCGGCGTCGGTCTGCGCGCGCTGGAACATGCGCGGCGCACGCTGGAGGGCGGGATCGTCGCCGTGCGTGACTGCGGCGGCAAGGACTACATCGATCTCGACGTGCGTGACGCGCTGAACGCCGGTCGCTTTCCCGGTCCGGTGATGCGGGCGTCGGGGCGGATGATCTGCATGACCGGCGGCCACGGCAATCGCTGGGGCCTGGTGGCTGACGGTGTGGAGGACGTGATCAAGGCCGTTCGCACCAATGTCCACAAGGGCGTCGATGTCATCAAGATCATGGCCACGGGTGGCGTCATGACGCCGGGCGTGAACCCGGAAGATGCCCATTACACGGCTGAGGAAATGAAGGCCGGAATTTCGGAGGCGCGCCGGTTCCACAAGCGCACCGCCAGCCACGCGCAGGGTGCCGAGGGCATTCTGAATGCCGTGCGTGGCGGCATCCATTCCATCGAGCATGGCATCTTCATGAACGATGAATGCATCGCGGAAATGATTGCTGGCGGCGTCTTCCTGGTGCCGACGCTGGCCGCCGTGAAGAACATCCTGCTGAACCGCGACAAGGGTATCCCCGCCTGGGCGGTGGAGAAGTCGGAGCGCGTCTACGACATCCATCTGCAGGCCTTCAAGGACTACATCGCTGCCGGGGGACGCGTGGCGATGGGCACGGATGCCGGAACCCCGTTCAACCTGCATGGCGCCAATGCCTGGGAGCTGGCCTATATGGCGGAAGCCGGAATGCCTGCGCTGGATGCCCTGATCGCGGGCACGTCGAATGCGGCGGAGCTGGTGGAACCCGGCGACCGTGGCGTGATCCGCGACGGTGCCGTGGCCGATTTCCTGCTGGTGCCCGGCAATCCGGTGGAGGACATCACCGCCGCCGCCGACCGCACCCGCCATCTGGCCGTCATCAAGGATGGCAGGACGGTTTCCGGCAGCACTGCCGACAGCCCCGCCGCGCGGATGCAGGCCGCCGCCATCTGAGGCTTCAGCGATGCAACTGGCTGAGGCCGTCGAGAACTATCTGAGCGGTCGGATCAACGGTTTCCGGCGACTTGTTTCCTGCGACCGCCTGTCGGGCGGGGCCAGTCAGGAAACCCACCGCGTCGAGATCGAAACCGACCAGTGCACCCGTCTGCTGGCATTTCGCCGTGCGCCGGGTGGCGGTGATCCCGGCGTGGACCGCACCGGTCCGGGTCTGGATGTGGAAGCCGCACTGATGCAGCTTGCCCGACAGGCTGGCGTACCCGAACCGGAAGTGGTGGCCGTGCTCGACGGTTCGGAGGGCATGGGTCCGGGTTTCTTCATGGACTGGCTGGAGGGCGAAGCACTGGGCGCGCGCATTGCCCGCTCGGACGCCTTCGAGGGCACCCGGCCGATCCTTGCGCGGCAGTGCGGGGAGATCCTTGCCCGTATCCATGCCCTGGATGTTCATGCGGCCGGCATTGCCGACCGGCTGGAGCGATGGACGCCAGAGTCCTACATCCGTGAACTCTGGCAGGACTATCAGGCCTTCGGCACACCACAGCCCATGATTGACTATGCCGCGCGCTGGATGCTTGCCAACCTGCCCGACACGGATCGGGTGACGCTGGTCCACAATGACTTCAGGAACGGCAACCTGATGATCCGGCCCGGGACCGGTGTCGTGGCGGTGCTGGACTGGGAAGTTGCCACCCTGGGCGACCCGATGCGCGATCTCGGCTGGATCTGTACCAATTCATGGCGGTTCGGTGTCTCGCACCTGCCGGTGGGCGGCTTCGGCACCTACGACGACCTGTTCGCGGGCTATGAAGCGGTCTCGGGCCAGCCGGTCAATCGTGACCATGTGCATTTCTGGGAGGTCTTCGGTTCCTTCTGGTGGGCGGTCGGATGCCTGCGCATGGCGGAACGCTGGCGCAATGGCCCCGACAGGACTGTCGAACGCCCCGGCATCGCCCGGCGCACCTCCGAATGCCAGGTCGATTGCGTCAATCTGATCATCCCCGGCCCGCCCGGCGTTCACGTCGAAGGCAACGGCAGTGATGACATCAACATGCCGCGCACCGATGAGCTGACCACCAGCGTGCGCGATTTCCTGCGTGCCGACGTGATGGGCGCGACGGAGGGGCGGACAAGTTTCCTCGCCCGCGTCGCGGCCAACTCGCTGGACATCGTGCTGCGGGACGCCGCATTGGGACCGGAAAGCCGCCGGCTGGAGCATGAGAGCCTGAAACGGGTACTGGGCCGGGATGGCAGCCGAAGCGAACTGCTGCAGGTCCTGGTGGACGGTTTGCGCGATGGCTCCATGGCTCTCGACCATCCAGGCCTTGCCATGCACCTGCGGGAAAGCGTCATTCGCCAGGTCGCCATCGACCAGCCGGTGTACTCGGGCTACAAGAACGCCATGGAATTCAGCGCATCATAGGGGAGGATCAGATGGGAATGCTGGACGGAAAGGTTGCACTGGTAACAGGCTCCGGTCGCGGTATCGGGCGTGAAGTGGCCCTGCAGCTCGCAGGCTTCGGCGCGTCGGTCGTGGTCAACGATCTGGACGAGGCACCGGCCAATGAGGTCGTGGCGGAGATCAAGGCCGCCGGGGGCCAGGCGATCGCCTGCGCCGGAAGCGTGACGGAGGAGGGCTTCGCCGACCGTTTCGTCAACACGGCCATCGAGACCTTCGGCAACCTGCACATCATCGTCAACAACGCGGGCTACACTTGGGACGCGGTGATCCAGAAGATGAGCGACGACCAGTTCGACGCCATGATCGACGTCCACCTGAAAGCTCCGTGGCGCATCCTGAAGGCCGCATCGGAATACATCCGGGTGAAGTCGAAGGAAGAGGTCGAGAAGCAGGGCGAGGCGGTGATCCGCAAGGTCGTCAACATCTCCTCCGTCTCCGGTACCCGCGGCAACGCCGGGCAGACCAACTATTCGGCTGGCAAGGCCGGTATCGTCGGCCTGACCAAGACGCTGGCGAAGGAATGGGGCCGCTATCAGGTCAACGTCAACGCGGTCGCCTTCGGCCTGATCGAGACCCGCCTGACCGAGGCCACCGACGAGAAGAAGATGATCGAGGTCGAAGGCAACAAGGTGCCCATCGGCGTGCCGGTGCAGAACATCGAAGCCGCCAACCGCATGATCCCCATGGGCCGTGGCGGCAAGCCTTCCGAGGCTGCGGGCGCGGTCGTCATGCTCTGCCTGCCGCTGTCGAACTACGTCAGCGGCCAGATGCTGGAAGTCACCGGCGGCAACTGATCACGGCAAATCCAGGCGGCACCATGTCGGCATGGTGCCGCCTGGGTACGCTGGTCAGAACCGTCGCAGGAAATTTTGCAGCAGCAGCCGTGAGATGCGGGCGAAACTGTCCGGGTCCAGTCGCGGACTGGACAGGTCATGACCGGCGCGGCGGATTCGGTGAAGATACATTGCCGCCAGGGTCCGGTGCAGCAGGACGGGGCGTGCGGCACCCGGGATACGGACACCCCTTGCAGCCTGCCGCGCGGCAAGCAGTTCCGCCTGCGCCTGATCGGCCAGAATCTCCACGGCCGCGCGCATCCGGTCCGGTTCACGCCGTGCCGCGCTGTCGGTCGCGCCGACACGCTCCAGAACCTCCTGCGGGATCAGCATCCGCCCTGCAGTACCGGCGAACGGAATGGCCCTGATCAGGCCGGTGATCGCATAGGCCGTTCCCACGTGGCGGGCCACAGGTTCGATTCCCCTGTCCGCCATCCCGACGGCATGCAGGCCGAGTTCCAGCAGGATACCGCCGGTCGTGGCAGCGTAGTCACGGTAGCTGTCGAGGGTCGGAAAGGCGCTGTCCTCCAGGTCCAGCTCCCGGGCGGTCAGGATTGCCTCCAGCCGCGTCTTGACCTCCGCCGGAAAGCTGTCGCCAAGCCAGTCGTTCAGGGCAGTGCAGACCGGATGGTTGCGCACCTGCCCCCCGGCCATCTCGTCCAGTGCCTCCCGCCACCATTGCAGCCTGATCTGGCCCAGCATCGGCTCCGAGACCCGTTCCCGGGTGCGGGCCACTTCCAGGTTGAAGGCATAGAGGGTCAGCAGTCGCTTGCGCGGGGCCGGGGCGGCGAACATGGCCGTGTAGAAACGGTCCGCATCACCGGTCCTGAGGTCCGCCGCGAGCGGATCGAGACCATGCGGATTGGTGCCAGGATCGCCCCCAGCGGTGCTGTGTCCGTCCTGTGTCATTCCACGGCGATCAGGGCGGCGGCGACCCTTCGGTCCTCCGACAGCAGCACGTTGTAGGTCCGGCAGGCGGCGCCCGTATCCATCAGGTCGGCAACGATGCCATGATCCTTCAGCAGTGCGCGCAGGTCGTGTTTCAGGAAGGCAATGGAAGCGCCGCAACCGAGCAACAGCACCTCGACCGCCGCCGCGCGCTCCAGAACCGGCTGAAAGTGCTCCGCGGTCAAGTCGCCCATCGCGGATACGGACCAGGCAAGGGTCTCGGTAGGGAAGACCAGCACCGAACCTTCACGCCGCTGATGACTGATCCGGAAACCACCACTGCCATAGCCATCGATGACCTGACGACCGGCGGGTATGGCCGGGGTGATGTCCATTGTCAGGCAGTCGCCTCGTCGCCCGACCCGTCCTCCGCGTCGCGGGTGCCGCGCTTCAGGCCAAGCACCATCAGTACCGGAGCCGCCACGAAGATGGAGGAATAGGTGCCGATCACCACGCCCCAGATCATTGCAAAGGCAAAGCCGCGAATGACCTCGCCGCCGAAGACGAACAGGGCCACAAGCGCCAGCAGGGTGGTGACAGAGGTCATCACCGTGCGCGACAGCGTGTCGTTGATGGAGACATTCAGCAGATCCGGCATGGGCATCTGCTTGTACTTCCGCAGATTCTCCCGGATGCGGTCATAGACCACCACCGTGTCATTGATGGAGTAGCCGACGATGGTCAGGATCGCCGCGACCGAGGCCAGGTTGAACTCGATCCCCGTCACCGAGAACATGCCGAGCGTGATCACCACGTCATGCACCAGCGCAATCACGGCACCGACAGAGAAATGCCATTCGAACCGCAGCCAGATATAGATCAGCATGATGACGACGGAGGTCAGGACCGCAATCGTTGCGGCCTCCACCAGTTCACCGGAAACCGTCGGACCGACGAATTCCACACGGCGATAGCTGATGCCTGGAAACTCGGGGTCCAGCGCCGCCTTGACGGTATTGACCGCAGTCTGCTGTGCCTCCGCGCCGCCAGGCTGTCGTTCCACCCGGATCAAAACGTCGTCGGGTGCGCCGAATTCCTGCAACGCCACCTGACCGAGGCCGAGCCCGTTCATCAGGCCGCGCATGGCGGCCAGGTCGGCAGGCCCCTCGGTCTTCACCTCGACCAGAATGCCGCCTTCAAAGTCGATGCCCCGGTTCAGACCCTGTCCGAAGTACACGACGATGGAGCCAAGGATCAGCAATGCAGACAGCACGAAGGCGATCTTGCGGCGCTCCATGAAGCGCAGGCTGGTCTTCGCGGGAACGAGTTTCAGACGAAACATGGGCGTATCCTCCTCAGACCGTCAGCACGTTGGGACGCTTCCGGCGGAGCCAGAGCGCAACAATCATCCGGCTGAGCAGGATGGCGGTGAACATGGAGCAGATGATGCCGAGGAACAGCGTGACGGCGAAGCCACGTACCGGGCCGGAACCCATGGCGAACAGCACCGCTGCGGCGAAACCGGTGGTGACATTGGCGTCAACGATGGTGGTGAGCGCCCGGCGGTAACCGGCCTCCACCGCATTGAAAGGCGACCGGCCGTTGGCCAGTTCCTCGCGTATGCGCTCGAAGATCAGCACATTTGCATCAACCGCCATGCCGATGGTCAGCACGATACCGGCGATACCCGGCAGGGTCAGTGTCGCCTGCAGCGCCGACAGCGCGCCGATGATCAGCACCAGATTGGTGACCAGCGCCGTGTTGGCGGCGATGCCGAACACCGGCCCATAGGCCAGGAACATGAAGAACACGACGGCGGCGAAACCGATGACGGCTGCCGTTTCGCCCGCCGCGATCGAATCCGCACCGAGGTCCGGTCCGACCGTGCGCTCCTCCAGGATCGTCAGCGGGGCCGGCAGGGCACCCGCACGCAGCAGCACGGCAAGGTCATTGGCTTCCTGCACCGAGAACCCACCGGTGATGATGCCTGACCCCTGCAGGATCGCACTCTCGATCCGCGGCGCGGAGATCACCTTTTCATCCAGTACGATGGCGAAAGGACGCCCGACATTCTGGCTGGTGATCTGGCCGAACTTGCGCGCACCGACGGCATCGAAACGGAAGGCCACGACCGGGCGTCCTTCCTGATAGTTCGGCTGGGCATCCACCAGATGCTCACCGGAGACCTCGACCTTCTTGCGCACGGCCCAGGGGATGCGGGCCTCGCCCTCTTCCTCGTAGAGCACCATGGTGCCCGGCGGCAGACGCGCGGCATTCGGATCGGCACTGAGGTCGACCAGATGGAACGTCATCTTGGCGGTACGACCCAGCAGTCGCTTGATGCGGTCCGGGTCATCCACACCGGGCAACTGGATCAGGATGCGGTCTTCACCCTGACGCTGGATCGTCGGCTCGTTGACACCGGTCTCATCGACGCGACGACGCACGATCTCGATCGACTGCTGCACTGCCGACGACAGGCGGGCCTTGATTCCAGCCTCCGTCAGCGTCGCGATGAAGCGGTTGCCATCCGTCGAGATCTGCAGGTCCGGTCCACCGGCACCGACGGAGATGCCGCCGCCGATCTGGGTCACCAGCCCCCGCAGGACCTCCCGCACTTCCTCCATGCGGTCTGTGTCACGCACCTCGAAGGAAACCGACAGGTCGCCGACCTGGAAGCCGGAGCGACGGATGCGCGGGCGAATGTCGCCCAGGTCGTTGCGCATGGTTTCCGCCAGATCCGTCAGCCGGTCCCGCAGCACCGCCTCCCGGTCAATCTGCAGCAACAGATGCGATCCACCCTGCAGATCGAGACCGAGATTGATCGACTGGTTCGGCAACCAGTCGGGGATCGACTGGCGCGTCTCCGACGTCAGGAAGTTCGGCACCGTGAAGACGAGACCGATCAGGCAGACGGCAGCGATGACCGCAATCTTCCACTTGGCAAAATAGAGCATGGGCTTGACCGGCTGCCTTTACGTCACGATGCGGGAAACGCGATGGGTCGCGTCAGCTTACTTCTTGAGGCCGAGCTTGCCGAGCAGGCCGCCCTTGTCCTCGTTCGCCGGAGCTGCCGGCTTGGCATCTCCACTGGCGGGCTGCGACTTGGTGCGCACCTCGGTCAGCGTCCCCTTGACGACATCGATACGGACATTCTCCGAAATCTCGACCTGGATCGTGGCCTCGTCCTTGACCTTGGTGACACGGCCGATGATGCCGCCACCGGTGACGACCGTGTCGCCGCGGCGCACGTTCTCCACCATGGAGCGATGCTCCTTCATCTTCTTCTGCTGCGGACGGATCAGCAGGAAATAGAAGACACCGAAGATCAGGACGAGAGGCAGGATGGCGGAGAAAATATCGCCACCGCCTCCGGCGGCCTGCGCGTAGGCCGGGGAAATCAGCATTTGGTCGCTCCATGCACGGAGATCAGGTGACCCGTACCAGACGGGCCTTGATGAAAGTGCCGGGAATATAACCGTCGCGCCCCCGATTTCAACCAAAGCTGCAGTGTTGTGACTGCGACGCTATAAGCAGCGGATGATGGAATCGATCCACGACCGCACCGCGTTCATCCGCGCCAACACTGCCCTGCTGCCGTCACCGCTGGTGCCGGAGGTCCGACTGCATCTGGCGACAGAGGCCGTGCCGCTTTGGCAATTGACCGAAGAAGCCTTGCAGGAGAAGGGTTTGCCGCCACCCTTCTGGGCCTTTGCCTGGGCTGGCGGACAGGCACTGGCGCGCTATGTCCTGGACAATCCGGAGACGGTGCGCGGCAAGCGGGTGCTCGATTTCGCCGCCGGGTCGGGACTGGTGGCGGTCGCGGCGGCAATCGCCGGGGCACAGTCCGTGCTGGCTGTGGATGTCGATCCCTTCAGCGTCGCCGCCACGAAACTGAACGCCGAAGCCAACAATGTCGTGGTGTCGGCGTGCGGTGATGACATTGTCGGCGCGCCGCTGCCGGACACCGATGTTCTGCTGGCAGGTGATATCTGTTACGAACAGCCACTGGCGGGTCGGGTGGAAAGCTGGTTCCGCGACCTGGTCGCCGCAGGGACACCTGTCATCATGGGGGACCCCGGTCGGACCTATCGGCCAAGTGGCGGAATGCGGCGTCTGGCACATTACGCCGTGCCGACGACGCGGGAACTGGAAGACAATGACGTCCGCTCCACCGATGTCTGGCTGTTCGAGACGGACCAGAAGGCGTCGGCAGCGGCACACGCAACCACGGAGACCTGATGCATGAGCATCATTGCCGATGCGCGGGGCGACAACTGGGTTGACCGCCATGCGCCGGAATTCCTGAAACCCTGGTTCAAGCTGGCGCGGTTTGACAGGCCGGTCGGCACCTGGCTGCTGCTCTGGCCCTGCTGGTGGTCGATCATCCTCGCCCGCCCGGCGCTGGATCTGGAAACGCTGCGGCTGTTCGTGCTGTTCGGGCTGGGTGCCCTGATCATGCGTGGCGCAGGATGCACGGTGAACGACATCGCCGATCGCAACTTCGACGGCAAGGTGGAGCGCACACGGCTGCGCCCGATTCCCTCCGGTCAGGTTACCGTCAAGCAGGCCCTGCTCTGGGCCGCGTTCCTCGCCCTGCTCGGTCTCGTGATCCTGCTGCAACTCGGGCCGACAGCGATCTGGCTCGGTGTCTTCTCGCTGTTTCTGGTGGTCGTCTATCCCTTCACCAAGCGGGTCACCTGGTGGCCGCAGGCCTGGCTCGGCCTGACCTTCAACTGGGGGGCCGTGATGGGCTATGCGGCGGCAGCCGGAACCGTCGAACTGCCCGCCCTGCTGCTCTATGCAGGTGGCTTCTTCTGGACCCTGGGCTACGACACCATCTACGCCCATCAGGACAAGGAAGACGACGCACTGATCGGCGTCAAATCCTCCGCCCGCAAGCTGGGCCGCCGCACCCGCCCCGCTCTCTGGATCTTCTATGGTCTCACCATCGTGCTCTGGGCGCTGGCGGCGCGGGAGGCCGGTTTCAGCCACTGGTTCCTGCTTGGCTTCGCCGGTGTGGCAGGCCACCTCGTCTGGCAGATCGTGCGTGTGGATATCGACAACAGCCGCGATTGCCTGGCCAAGTTCAAGTCGAACATCGGCATGGGCTTCATCATGCTCGCCGCCCTGCTGATGGGCGGGCTGGCCTGAGCAGACGCATCTGGCCACGCATCCCGAAACAACAATCCAAAGCTGTATTGCAATATATTTATTCTTGCGGGCAAATTTCTTCCCCTACGCGGCTGCAGGCCGCGGCGGATTAGCGCGTTTCTGGCCTTTCCGACCGCTCGAAGCGCTGGTAGTTTCCGCCCTGCGTGGTCCCGTAGCTCAGCAGGATAGAGCAACTGATTCCTAATCAGTAGGTCACAGGTTCGAATCCTGTCGGGATCACCAGACACCTTTTGCAATCGTTATTTATCAATGAGATAGGCGCGAAAATTGTCCCACTATTTATTTCCGGGGTGCAGGTGGGACAATTTGGTGCTGAGGCTGGTGACGGCTTCGCCGGACATGCGGCGGCGGTTGGCGCTGCGCGTATAGACGGCACCCTGCGACGGGGTGGCGTGGTCCAGCATGGCCATGATCTGGTGTTCGCTGGCGCCCAGTTCGGCCGTCATCGCAGCGACACCCTTGCGGATTCCGTGGGCGGAGAGGCCGTCAGCCAGGCCCGCGCGCTGGCACCACTTGCGGAAGCTGTTGCCGAAACCCTCAACCGTGTACGGCCGGCCCCACTGGTTCGTGAGAAACGTCAGCTGCGCGGGGTCGGCCCAGCGATCGATGGCCTGTTTCAGCGGAGGCGATATCAGGTGTTCCACACGCCGCGGGTTGCGTTTCCGCCCCTTGGTCATGGTGAAGACCAGATGCATCTGTCCGTCGATGGTCCGGACATGCTGCTGCCCCAGAGTGACGACATCGCTGCGCCGCACGCCGGTCCAGACCAGCAGGTGCAGTGCCAGCATCGCGCGGGGGTCGTCGGCGTGATGCCGGGCGAATGCGTCGATGTCTTCGAGGGTCCAGGGCGTCCAGCTGTTGCCGACCATGTCGAGTGACCGCACATGCCGCGCCGGGTTTTCGCCGATCAGGTCATTCTCGATCGCCCAGGAAAACATCTGGCGCAACATCTTCACCCGATTGTTGGCGGCTGCCGGCCTGTCGGCCACGCGGTCGCGGAGCATGACCACGTGGCGCCGGGCCATGGCACTGACTGGCAGGCTGCCTGCGGTATGGTCACCGACCACCTCCGCCGCGGTGCGGTTCAGGATGCTGCGCCGCAGTTTCTGGGTGGACGGCGACAGCGCGCGCCATGTGGCCGACTTCATGTATTCGTCGATCATGTGCTGCAATGATCCATCATCCGGGGCCATGCGGCGCGGTGATGGCGGGAGCTGACCGGCCAGGGCGGCGTGGTATTCGGCCATGAACGCCTTGGTGCCCGGGGTTTCGCGCAGGCGGATCTTGCGGCCATGGCGGCGCACGTAGATGCGGACATTGCCGTGCCGGTCCCTGTCCTGAACGATGTAGCGCAGCCGCGCCAGCAACATGTCATTCCCCTGCCCGTCATCCGGCGCGGGCGGCGGTGGCGTCATCCGTCCCACAGGTTGCCGCCCTGCCCGGTCGCCGTGGCCCTATTCAACAGCCGATCGGCGGCGGCGGCAAGGTCGTCGCGGTGCCAGACGCGGACGCCGTCGATGCGGGTGCCGGGGCCCAGGTGCCCGGAGTCGATCCAGCGGTCGAAGGTGGTGGTGGACAGATCGAGGAACGCCGCCGCCGTGTCGCGACGCATCAGCAGCGGCGGATAGGCCGCCTGTCCCTGCCGGACGATGCGCGCTGGGGCGTTCATCGATTCACAACTTCCAGCAGGATATCGGCATGGCAGGGGCGGTCGAGGGGGCACCAGCAGGCCAGGTTGAGGCCGCGCAGGGTCGGCAGGGCATCGATCATGGCGGTGCGGCGGGGATAGCCCTGCTGTGCATCCAGGGCAATGCGGAGCTGGCCGGAGCGGGAGGGCCGTCCCTCCAGCCCGCTGTTCAGGTATTCGGTGAAGTCATCGAGGCAGCAGCGGAACGGCTCGCAACAGCCGCAGGGCCGTCGGGTGCAGCCATGCCGGGTGCATGGCGTCAGGTTGCCGAACACTGTGCCGCGCCCGACATAGCGTGCCGCTCGCCCGTTCGCAGCCAGCGACACGGCCTGCATGTCGAAACCCTTCACACGGCGACGCTGGATGCGGACGGGGACGGTCATCAGAATCCCTTTCGGGCAGTGTCGATTGCGGTCTGCAATTCGGCGAAGGCGTCCACTGATCCACCGGCGTCGGGATGGCGTTCCTTTGCCAGTTTCCGGTAGCGTGCCTCTACCTGGTCGCGTGTCAGGGTGACATCGCGCGGGAAGCCCAGGACGGCGGTCCAGTGGCGCGGGGTGACGATGGCCGCGTCCGGTGGCGGCAGGCTCTGAAAGCCGCGGAACATGGCGGCGACGTCGGCGCAGCCCCAACGGGCCATTCCCCTGGTCGCCTCGATATGCTTGGCGATGGCTGCGATGTTGTCAGCGGCCCTATCCCATGCGTCGCAGGCGATGCAGTGATCGGCACCCTGCATCCGGAAATACACGGCGATACCGGGGTCGGCGGGTTCGCGCTGGCCTGATCGCGGCTGGCCGTCAGCGCGCAATTCCAGATTGCTGGAGATGACGCCGTAACCGGCGCCGAGACGATCCAGTTCTGCGGCCAGGCGTTCACGTGCTGTGTTGATTGATACCGGTTCCTTGCCGCGAGACCGCCGGGCATCGGACGTCTGCCCGAACTGCGCGCGTTTCCGCCTGCGGGCTGGGGTGCGGTTCCGCCCTGTCGGCCACTGAAGCGGATATGGTGTCGCGAGGGTCATCACGCACCCCCTGCATGTGGCGGCATGGCGTCGTGTTCGACGCCGTCGAGAAGGCGACCGGTATCTTTCTTGTTGCTAAAAAGGAACCGCTGCCCGCCGATATCGTCAGGGTTCACATCGATCGGGACGGCCCCGCCCTCAGGATCAATGGCCGTCATGCTCTGTATGTAGCCGGGATGCCATCGGTCAGTGGGCCGCCATGCCCCCCACTGCTTGAAGTGGAACGGGACGTCGGCGGCGGCGCACTGGTCGCGGAGGGAACGTGCCCAGTCGGGGTGCATCGGGCGGGCACCGGGACCGGACTCGCCGCCGCAGATGACCCAGTCGAGGCGGGCGCACAATCCGCCGTGCGGGCGGTACACGCCATTGGTTCCGGACATTGCATTGACTTCGAACAGGCCATCGTGTTGTAGCGCAGTCAGATCCACCGGCCCCAGCAGGGGTTCGGCGCTGATGAAGCGGATCGCGGCGGGGGTGGCGAGCAGGGGCGGGATACGGCTGTCGGCGGCGGCCTGGTTCTCGACGCTTACGCCGAGCCAGACGTTCGGGAGGGGCCACGCGTCAAACCCGCGCCCATGCTCGCCACCCGTTGCTATGAACCTGTCGACGCAACGCAGACGGCCCTGAATTCGCGCTTCTGCATCGGCCATGTACGCCCGCATCCGGTCCGGGCGCTTGGTCAGGATCTGGAAAGTGTGCTGCGGAGACGCCGCCATGATGGCGAAGACCTGGTCGATCTGTTTGGTCGGCACCTGGTCGTGGAACAGGTCGCCCATGCTGTTCACGAAATACGTGGTGGGCTTGCGGCGGCGGAGGGGTTCCTGCCAGGTGCGGTCGGGTGCCGCCGCGATGCGGCCGGTCCAGACCGGGTTGCCGTTCACCTTTCGGGTCAGGCCGTGATAGTGCGGCACCTTCGGCATCGCGCCCAGCCGGTGCGCCATGCGCATGGCGTAGCAGTTGGTGCAACCGGGGGAGACGATGCTGCAGCCGACGATGGGGTTCCATGTCTCGCCGGTCCAGGAGATGCTGGTCATTGCTTTCTGCCTTTCGCCTTTGGGGCGCATGCCTGAACGAGAAACGAGTGCAGTGCCTTGGCCATGGTGGTGCCGTCCGCCCGCGCCTGTGCGCGGGCCCGTTCCTTCCATTCATCACCGGTACGGGTGCGGAGAATGGCGACGATATCGGTGTCATCCGTGTCGCCTTCGTTGATCGCGGAGGCGGTGGCGCCGACGACGACGGCGATGATATCTCCCGCCGAATCCGGCCATGCGGCGGCGCAGACCTTCAGGCTGCGGCGCAGCACGTCGTCGCCATACATGCGCCGCACGTTGTAGAGGGTGCCGATGCAGAGTGCATGCAGGGGTTTGATGTTGCTCCAGCTGACGACATTGCCGGGGATGGTGATCCCGGTTTCGTCGCAGATCCGCGCGATCGCGGCGGCGTCCGGGTCGCCTGCCGTCCGGCGCGCCTTGTGGATCTGCAAGGCGTTGAGCTTCACCCGGTGACGGTTGATATCGAGGAAGGCGCGGGCCTGTTCATGCAGTGTCTCCGCGTCGGTGACGAACACCGGCACGGATCGGACTGATCCATGCAGGGTTGCGGCAATGGCCCGGTGCTGGCCATCGATGACCATGAACGTGCCGTCACCATTATCCGTGCAGATGATGATGCCGAAGAGGCACCACTGGAAATTCTGAGCGATGCGGCGGATCAGATGATGCGACTTGCGTCCGAGGCCGCGCTGGAATCGGGGATCGCCCAGCAGGTTTTCGGTCGATTGCCACTCCACCCGCGGCCTGTCACCAAGGTCTGACGCCATGGACCAGCCACTTGCCTCGAAGCCAGCAGCCAGGTCAGCGATCGATGGAACATCCGTCGCCGTCACGATGCGCCCTCCGGATCCAGGCCTGCGGCCTCGCGGGCGGCGGCGAGGGAGTCCGCGTATGCTTTCTCCGCCTCTTCCCGGGTTGCGTATCGCTGAAATTCGCAGACGACCGGCTTGCTGTCCGCGGTCTTGTGCACAACCGTTGCCGAGAAAATCGGGGGCAATCCTACCCTTGCCGTTCTGAACGCGATCACTTCGGCGTCGTATCCAACGAACCGGTGATATGATTCCGGATCTTCACATCCCTCATCTTCGCCTTCGGGCCAGAACAGGTTCGGGGTCGCCAGCGTCCGGATGGCATCGGCAGCCTGTGTCATGAGTTCGTGACATGCGGTGATGTCAGCGATCGCGGTCTTCGCGCCATGTTCGTCGAGCGTATAGGCGCTGCGGGTCATGGCGACGCGGTCCAGCGTGGCGGCCAATCCGGTGAAGTCCGGTTCATCTGTCATGGTCAGTCTCCGCAGCCGGGGCCGATCAGGCCGGTGTTGTCGGGGTCGGTGAACTTGCGCCAGGGCACCCAGCCGCGGGGGCACCAGAAACCCCACTGGCGAATCCGCGGTCCGGTCAGGAACAGTGTCGTGGCGACCATGGCGGGGTCGTCGATCACCAGGCGGTGGGCGGCGGATGCGCCGCGCAGGATCAGGCATCCGGGCGGGCGCCAGTGCAGGACCGTGTCCGGGCAACCGGGGCCGGCGTGGTGGCGGGGCACGACCTCGTGGTAACCGCAATGCAGGATGATCGATAGGCTGGCCCAGGGATGATCGTGCAGGGCACGGTCGTCGTCGCTGCGCATGACCTGGTGCAGATAGAGGCAGGACAGCCAGCGGATGCGCCAGATGTACCAGCGGCGCATGTAGGGATCATCGGTCGGGCCGATGGTGAAATCGGGTTCCGGCTGGCGTTGCATGCGGCGCTGCGCGAAGGCGAGAAGCCGGTCACGCAGCCAGTTGGGAATGCGGATGATCATGGGTTCACTTGTCGTCAGAAGGGGATTTCGTCGTCGAGGTCCGGGGCGGCGCCCCCTGCCCCGGATCCGGCTGCGGGTCCGGTACCGTCGCGGGCGCGGGCATAGGCGTCGCCGGAGGGGTCACTGCGGGCCGGGTCATTCCGGGACTGGCCATAGCTGTCTTCCGACGGGCGCCCGCCAGGGGATGACATCATCTGCAGGTCACCGCGAAAGCGGTTCAGCACGACCTCCGTCGTGTAGCGGTCCATGCCTGACTGATCGGTCCACTTGCGCGTCTGCAACTGTCCCTCCAGATAGACCTTCGCGCCCTTGCGGAGGTAATCCCGGGCGATCGATGCCAGGTGGGGATTGAAGATGACGACGCGGTGCCAGTGGGTCCGTTCGTTCCTTTCGCCGGTCGTGCGGTCCTTCCACGTTTCGGAGGTGGCCACCGACAGGTTGGCGATCGGGTCGCCGCTCGGCCCGTTGCGCATTTCCGGATCCTGACCGAGATTGCCGATCAGGATGACCTTGTTCACGGAACCGGCCATGTCAGGCCCGCCCGTCGAAGGCCGGGATGGCACGGGTCAGGGCGTCGGTGTACATGGTCGCCGACGCCTCCCAGTTCCATGGCCGGACGGCCCTGCCCCTGGGCAGGCTGAACAGTTCGGGATCACTGCGCCGCCACCGATCCTTGCCCGGGCCGTCAGGCAGCAGCCAGTGCACGGCCCGCGCGGTGACATAGCGGTCGGCCATGGCAACCCGGTCGGCGGTGCCGCGGTCCGGCGGATCGATGCCGGCAAAGCGGCAGATGGCGACATGGGCGGCGGTGACCAGGTCCATCAGACCTTCCCGCTGCGTATTGATGCTGGGCAATGTCGGCAGGTTGCGTTGCCGGGCCTGCCGGATCGTTGCCGCGGTCATGGCGTTGCTGACCGGTGGCAGCAGTGGCGTCAGCAGGGCGGCATGCGCATCTGCCAGCAGGGCCCATGGCCGGTCCTGCTGTGTGACCATTTCCGCCACCATGCAGCTGTGCTGCGCCATGGAGAACGGCGCGCCCTGGCTGTGCCCCCCGAAACGCGGCAACCGCGCCATCGGTTCGATGATGTCGGCCCAGCGGAGGTCCGCCGGGTCCGGGTCCAGGAAGTGATAGACGCCGCCCGACGCGGTCAGCAACCATGGCCGGTTGGTCATGGTGCTGGACTGCCTTTCGGTGGCGGAGGGGTGCAGGGTGGTGACGTTCATGACGGTTCCCCCAGGGCTTCGAGGTACAGGCGCAGGACGGCATCCATTTCCTGTTGCTCATCCCGATCCCGCTTGCGGCGGGCGATGACCTGTTTGACGATCTTCGGTTCGAAGCCCTGAGCCTTCGCGACGGAGTAGACCTCCTTGATGTCGGCGGTCAGTGCCGCCTTCTCTTCCTCCAGCCGTTCGATGCGTTCGATGATCTGGCGGAGGCGGTCGGCGGCGATGACTTCGGTCATGACAGCACCCCTGTGCTGGCCAGGTGCGCGCGGACAGCCTGCATGGCCACCGCGAAAGCCGGGTCACCGGACTGCCAGTCCAGAGGCCGCGCGGCCCATACCTGCCGCAGCAGGTCATCTGCCGTCGGGACCGGGGTCGCCGTCGTGCTGGTGGAGATGGCAGGGACCATTCGGTGCCGGAATGATCTCCGGACATCAAGCGGATTGACGGGGTAAGGCGAACCGCGCATCAGGCTGCCTGCCCGGACTGGCCACCCTGCCCGCTGGCGCGGTCGGCGGCGTGAATGACCTCCGCCCGTGCGACGGCCCGTTCACGGAACTTCGTGATCTGTTCGATGGACCAGCCGCGTTGGCGCATGTCCTGCACCGTGGCGGTGTGTTTGACCGCACGACAGGCCACAAGATGGTTCGCCATGCGTTCGATCAGGACATGATCGGGTTCACGTTTGCGGGAAAGATCGATCGGCATCTGAAGCCTCCATCAGCGGATGTGATGGCGGCATGATGACCGAACCTCAAATTTGAGGCAACATAAAATTTGAGACTTGAGGTGTCCTAGATGCCGAAGCAGTCCCGCAGTGACATGACGCGGTGCATGGCGACGACGAATCGGCGCTCCCACGTGATGTCCTGCGGCGGGTTGAACTGGCGGACCGTCACGGTATCCGCATCCTGTCGGACGAAGCGCTTAATGAAGGTCTGCAGTTCATCATGTTCGCCGTTCCGGGTCTGCAGGATGATGTCGTCACCGACCAGCACACGGCGACCGGGATGCACGAATACCAGGTCCCCCTCTTCGAACCGTGGGGCCATGGAATCGCCGGTGACCTCGATCGCGTAGGCTTGGGCGGTGCCTGCCAGTGCGGGTGGGCGGCGGACATAATCCACGGTTTCCTGCAGGATGAACTCACCATTGAAGGAACCGGCGGCAGTGCCGAGCAACGGCAGGTCCAGCGGCATCGACGACCGGGGCGGGATCGGCGGCGCATCAGGTGCCGGACGGCCGGTGGACGGCGTCAGCGCCGGGCGTGATTTTCGCGGCGGCGCGCCGTCGGCCGGCGGTGGCCGCAGCAGATCGGCGGGGGTGACACCAATACGGGCGGCAATGCTGGCCAGCATCTGTTCGCTGGGTTCTTGCTGGTGATTCTCGATCCGGCTGATGACGGCGATATCGCGGCTGATCGCCTCTGCCAGGGCAGTCTGTTTCAGGCCTGCACGGCGTCGCCATGCGCGGATGTGATGCGCGCCTGGGTCGGGTACGGCGGGGTCCGGCGATTTCGGCTTCGTGGTCATGTCAAGGCAGAGGATAGAACTGCCCTCAAAAAAATCACTTGCATTCATTGCGGCCTGTTCCTCAAATATGAGAGACAAATTTGAGGGCTGTCATGAAACTGGCTGACTGGATCAATGAGAGTGGGCTGCGCCGCATCGACGTGGCGGAACGCATCGGTCGAACCCCCGCCGTCGTCACCCGTCTGTGCGAGGGCGATGCCCTGACAGCGGCGAATGTCAGGGCGGTTCATGACCTGACCGGTGGGGCGGTCACGCCCAACGATCTGTTCGGACTGCATGGCCCTGTGCTGATTGCCCGCGGTGCGGAAGAAGGCGCGGGCAAGGGCCTGCAGGTGCTGCCCCTCAACGATGCGGCTGGCATGGCGCGCGGACCTGAGATGCCAAGCCTGATCGATCGGGTCCATGCCGCCCTGACGGCGGCGGGGATTCCCGACCCCACTGTCGTGCAGGGCGGGGGCCGGACGGGCCGTGACGGGGAAGTCGTTCCGGTGCTGCTGGTGCTTGTCCATGACGACAGTGTCAGGGACCGCGCCCGAAGCGGCAACGCAAATACAGGGGCGGAGGTTGATGCCACCCCCCGCATGACAGACGGGCCTGACCCCGACGCCGAGGTGCCCGGTCGAGCGCCGCGCTGGTTCGAACGGGTGCTGGGCACGGCCATCGGATCGTCACGGGAGGATGCGGCATGAGCGGGCAGGAGTTCACCGAACAGGACCGGTACCGGCTGAACCACGCGTGGCGGCGGCTGTTCAAGGCCTATGGCGGTGTCGATGCCGCCGCACTGGCCGTGGGGCGGGACCGGTCACAGGTCAGCCGCTGGGGGTCACCGCACGAGGCGCCGCAACCGCCGGTGGATGCCGTGGCGATACTGGAGCGCGAGGTCGGCCCGATCGTCACCACCGAACTGGCATGGCAGGCCCGGCATCTGCTGATTCCCTTGCCGCCGGTGGAGGGGGATTCGGCATGGCTGAACCATCTGGCGCAGGTGACGAAGGACACGGCGCAGGTGGCGGGTGACCTGTCACGGGCGTTGGCCGGGCATGTGGAAAACGGTGTCGCCGGAACCATCACGGCGGATGAATCGCGGGTCCTGGGCCTGCGGGCGCGGGCAACCGAGGCGATGACCCATCTGGCGGCGCTGGAGAAGGCGCTGGCGGCGCTGGAGGCGGAGGCGTGAGCGGGGAGTCGATCCGCCAGCCCTTCACGGCCAGGGAAGATGCCGAGATGCGGCGGATGTGCGGGGTGGCCGCAACGGTCGGGGACATTGCGCAGGAACTGGGGCGGGCCCCGTCTTCGGTGCGGCTGAGACTTGAAAAGCTGGGCCTGGAGGCCCGCCGGGTCCGGTGGTCGTCCGAAGGGGGCGGGGCGCGGCGAACGGCCCCGGAACCGCGACGGCAGAAGGGGGATGCAGAGGGCAGTGTCGGTCAGCCATGGAGCGATTTCGAACTGCGCCAGCTGGCACATTTCATGGAAACCGACATGAAGCATCAGTCGATCGCCAACAGCATGGGGCGGCGTGCGTCCGAAGTGGGGGTCCAGATCGAGCGGATCCGGCGGGGCATCGTGAAGGTGCCGAAGGGACCGGAGCGGTACCGGGGCTGCATCCGCTGCGGCGACACCTTCTGGTCGACCGGGGCCGGGCACCGTCATTGCGACAGTTGCCGCAGTCACCTGACCGCGAATACCGAGGTCGATCCCTATTCCGTCGTCACGCGCCGCGACAAGGCAGTCGCGGGGGTGCGGTGATGGTCAAGCAGATGCCCCCCTCACCCGTCTCCTTCACCCGTTCCGGTGCAGAGGTCACGGGCCTGATCCAGCCGGGTTCGCATGCCGGGACTGACGACGTGATCCCAGCGCGAGAGACGTCGTGCATGGCAGGATCGAAGGATCATTTCGGACAGGGTTTCCTGTTGTTCCGTGACCGTGGCGCGGGGGCCTGTTCGGCACATGCCGACGGCGCGGCGGTAGCGGTCGACGTCGACGGTGTGGCAGGTGACGGCCCCGCCTGCGGTGATCGCGCGCAGATGGCGGGTGGCGGCGGCAAAGCCCGGCTGTCCCCGTTCGGGGGTGTCGATGCCGAAGAGCCGGATGGACTGACCGCCGATCATCAGCGTGTCACCGTCGATGATGCGGGCGGGGCCGGAGAAGACGTCACCGATGGCGGGTCGGGCGGATGCCGGGGCATGGACCATGAACCCGAGCCCGAGCCCGAGGGCCAGAGCGAGAATCACCCGAACGGGCGGGCGGCGGCGGGCGGTGCAGCCGGGACCGGCGGCGTGGAATGTTGCCTGAATGTTCATGACCCGATGATTACAGGAAACCGGGCACCGCACAATCCGCGAAGGGGTCTTTGATGCCTGGCCCGAGCATATGGACGAATGCCATGCGGGCGCGGTTGCGGGTGCTGCATCGGGAGGGGAGGCCGGTACAGGAAACCGCCGGGATCCTGACCCGGGAGTTCGGGATCGGCGTCAGCACCGGGATGGTTTGCGGACAGCGGGGTCGCCTGGGCCTGAGCGTGCAAAAGGGTGGACAGGGTGCGCCTGCGGGCCGGGAGGCATGGCGCAAGGCACAGCGGAAGAGCCACGCCATGGCACAGCAGATGCGGGACGAGATCGAACAGGCCCGGGCAGAAGCGGCGGCGATGCGGGCGGCGGTGGCCGCCTGCCCGACCGACCTGGTGCTGGTGCGCCGGGCGGAGGATGACACGACATGCCGGAAGGCGCCCGACCGGGCAACGGTACCCGAATGCGATGGTACCGCCCACTGGCCCGGCCTGCATGAACCGCCCAGGGGCCGTTGCGCCTGGCCGATCGGGGAAGTCGGGGAGGTCGGATTCGGGTTCTGCGGTGCCGGGCCGGTGGTGTCCCGACGGCGCGGGCTGTGCGCGATACACGATGCTGCATCCCGCCCACGGGTGAAGAACGACGATGACCCGGAGACGGCGGCATGAGCGGCGGGTGGAGGGTTGAGCGCATCGGTGCATGCACGCTGATCCATGGCGATTGCCTGGAAGTCCTGCCCGTCCTGGGCGGTGCGTTCGGCGCCGTGATCACCGATCCGCCCTATGAATCGCACATGCACGCGGCGAAGCGGGGGCAAGGGGCGAACGGATCGGCGCGGCGGATCCGGACGGATGGCCACGCCAACCCGCCGCCGGTGGATTTCGAGAGCATCGACGCGATCCGGGACGTGGTGACGCCGATGCTGGTCAGCCAGACAGACGGCTGGTGCCTGATATTCTGCACGCCGGAGGGGGTGGCGCCGTGGCGTGATGTGCTGGAGGCCAGCGGGGCACGGTACAAGCGCGCCTGCGTCTGGGTGAAACCGGACAGCGCGCCACAGTTCAATGGCCAGGGCCCGGCGATGGGTGCGGAGAACTTCGTTGCCGCCTGGTGTGGCGGCGGCCTGTCACGCTGGAACGGTGGCGGGCGGCGCAATGTCTTCACGCACCCGTGCAATGGGCGGGACCGTCACGGCATGCACCCGACCGAAAAGCCGGTCAGCCTGATGGCGGAGCTGGTGGGCCTGTTCACGGACCCGGGCCGGTCGGTGCTGGACCCGTTCATGGGATCGGGCAGCACCGGCGTCGCCTGCGTACGGGCGGGACGGCCCTTCACCGGCATCGAACGGGATGCACGGTATTTCGACGTCGCCGTCAGCCGCATCCGCGAGGCACACCGCCAGGGCGACCTGTTCGTGCAGCCCCCTGACCGCGCCCGACAGGAGGCGATGCTGTGAGCGGGGGGCGGGCGCAACCGGCGCTGATCGCGGATCTGTTCTGCGGGGCCGGCGGGAGTTCGACGGGGGCGGTGATGGCGCTGGAGCGGCTGGGCAAGGTGCCGGAGCTGGTCTGCGTCAATCACTGGCCGGTGGCGATCGAGACCCATGCGGCGAACCATCCCGGTGCGCGGCATCATTGTGTCGATATCGGCACTGCACGGCCGGAAGTGATCGTGCCGGAGGGGCGGCTGGACCTGTTGATGGCGTCGCCGACATGCACCTATCACAGCCGGGCGCGGGGCGGAAAGCCGACCAGCGACCAGCAGCGGATGGACCCATGGCACGTGGTGACGTGGTGCACGTCGCTGCGGGTCGACCGGATCATGATCGAGAACGTGCCGGAATTCATGCAGTGGGGCCCCGTCGACCCGGAAACGGGCCGCCCGGTCCCGAGCAGGCGCGGCGAATTCTTCGGTGCCTGGCTGAGTGCCCTGCGCGCCATCGGCTACAACGTCGAATGCCGGGTGCTGAACTGTGCCGATTATGGCGATCCGACGACGCGGGAGCGGTTCTTCCTGCTGGGGCGCCGCGACGGGGGGCCGATCACCTGGCCGCGGCAGAGCCACGCCCGCCCAGACGGGGCATCCGAAATGGGCATGGCCCCGTGGCGGGCGGCGCGGGAGATCATCGACTGGTCGCTGCCGTCGGCATCGATCTTCAGCCGGGACCGGCCGTTGCGCCCGAAGACGCTGGCGCGGATCGCGGCGGGGCTGTCGCGGTTCGGGGCGGCGGCGGAACCGTTTCTGGTCGTGCTGCGCAATCACGCCGATGCCCGCGACCTGGACCTGCCCCTGCCCGCGATCACCGCCGGCGGGAGCCATTTCGGGCTGGTGGAGCCGGTGCAGCCCATCATCCTGGCACAGCAATCCGGAGGACTGGCGCGGGCAGTGGACAAGCCGATGGCGACGATTCCGGCGCTGGGCGCGCATGCGCTGGTGGAGCCGTTCATCGTGCCGAACTTCGGCGAACGGGCCGGACAGTCACCGCGCAATCACGATATCAACGCCCCGTTGCCGACAGTCACGTCGCGCGGTGCGGGCGCACTGATCGAACCCATGGTGATGGCCTATTACGGCAACAATGCCAGCGCGAAGCCGGTGTCGGAGACGCTGGACACCGTGACGACGCGGGACCGGTTCGGGCTGATCGAGCCTGTGCAGGGGCCGCCGGTGGATATCCGTTATCGGATGCTGCAGCCGCACGAGCTGGCGGCGGCGATGTCGTTTCCGAGGGATTACGACTTCAGAGGCACGAAAACCGAGGTGAAACGGCAGATCGGCAATGCGGTGCCGACCCGCACATCCCGCGCGCTGGTGCTGGCGTCGTTCGGGGTGGCGGCATGAGCCGGCGCAGGGACGGATCAGTCGTTCGGGTCCGGGAGAAGGTCGCGGGCAGGAACATCGAGGGCGGCGGCGATGGCGGTCAGCAGCTTCCGACTGGGACTGCGGGTGCCGGTTTCAAGCTGGGAGACATAGGCCTTGCTGGTGTCGGCACGGGAAGCCAGTTCGGTCTGGGTGAGGCCGCGGTATTCACGCCAGACCTTGATCGGGTGATCACCGAGCATCAGCCGTTCGGCGACCTCCAGCGGTTCGGTTTCGCGGCTGTCGGGGTCGTGCGCGGCACGGGCGGCGGAGATGCCGGCCAAGTCGTCGTCGGGGACAAGCGCCAGCATTTCCGGTGTCGCGATGCCGAGGAAGGTCTGCCAGTCCATGGAGGCGCTGACCGCGCGGCCGGTCTGGTCGCGGGTGATCTGGAACGGGGATCGGGAATCCGTTTTCTCCGGCCTGGCGAAGAAATCGGGGCTGGAGGTCATGAACCCCATGGTGGTGCTGTCGTCGGTGGTCATCAGGTCTCTCCCCTATCTGTTGTAGATGCCGCCACGGGGTCCGAAGGCCGTGACGGTCAGGATATCATCCTGAATGGTGAAGATGGCGCGATATGCACCATGGCGGAGGCGGAATTCGTCGGTGCTGCCTGCCAGCGGGCGGATATCGAGGTTCGCGGCATCGGTGCCGGTGGAGATGGATTTGATCTTTTCGATGACGGCGGCGCGGACATGGGCCGGTGCCTTGGCCAGTTCCTTGCCCGCCCGCTTCGTGATCGTCAGTTCCATCATGGCCCCCGTTGTTCCGATAAGCATAATATAGCAATTTGGCGGGAAATAGTCAAGCAAAGTATAGCAAAATTTGCATCGTCCATCTGCCTGCGTCCGGGTCATTTCCGGGTGAACGGGCAGACTGGTGGCGGCGCGGGAGCCGAGCATGGCTGATGCGCTGAATGCGATCGGGCGGGCGGCGGTGGGGTTTGCGCGGCACGGGATTCCGGTGTTTCCGTGTCATCCCGGCTGGGGTGGCCAGAAGGGCAAGCAACCGCTGATCGAGGATGGATTCAAGGTTGCGAGTGCACGGATCGACCAGGTGACGCAATGGTGGTTCCGGTGGACCGATGCGCTGATCGGGGTGGTGCCGGGCACCGCGGGGGCGGTGGTGGTGGATCTGGACCCCGCCCCAGGCGAGAAGCCGCTGGACGTGCTGCGGCGGCTGTCGGAGGTCGCGGGGGAGACGATCCCGGCGGACGGGGCGGCGGTGGTGACCCAGTCCGGGGGGGTGCATCTGTGGTTCGCCCGGCCGGAGGTGCCCGAAGGGACCGTGATCGGCAACCGGAAGCCCTGTCGCGGCGTCGATTTCAGGGCGGACAATGGCTACGTGATCGCGCCGCCGTCGCGGATGGCATCGGGGCGGCGCTATACCTGGGCGGTGCCGTGGCAACCGGGACAACCCCTGCCCGCCTTGCCGGAGGGGCTGCGGGTGCTGTTCCTGCGGGAGGATGAACCGTCGGCCCCGCCCCCGGTGGCGGGACCGGCCGGGCCGGTTCCGGCGCGGGTCAGGATGGCGGCGGCAGAGGGCGACAGCCGGTTGCGGCGGTACGTCGAGGCGGCGCTGGACGGGGCGCATGGTGACGTGGCGCGGGCGGGCAAGGGGCAGCGCAATGATGCCCTGAACCGGGCGGCCTATTCACTGGGGCAACTGGTCGGTGCGGGGGCGATCGGCGAGAGCGAGGTGCGCCAGGTGCTGGGCCGGGCGGCGGAGATCAGCGGCCTGGTGGCGGACGACGGCGTCAAGGCGGTGGAGGCCACCATCGGGTCGGGCCTGCGGGGCGGGATGGCCGCCTGCGGGCGGGCGGCGGCGAAGGTGGCGGAGATCGTGCGGGGGCGGGACGTCAGGACCGGCGGTGCCGGATCCGGCGCGGACCATGATGCGTCTGTGGCACCGACGGAACGGCGGCAGACGGGGATTCGCGATGCGGGGAAGCTGTGGCGGGCCGGGTGGCCGGTGCCCGCGACCCCGGCGGCGACGGCGCTGCGGCGGTTCGGGATCGATCCGGACAGTGTGGATGCGCGGTTCCTGCGGCCGGAGAGTGGTGCCTGCGGGACACGGGGTGACCTGATGTTTCCGGTTCGCGATGGCAGCGCCGGGGGGATCGGCGTGGTGACCATGGATGCGGACGGCGGCGGTGATGTCCGCTGCATCGGTGTGCCCGACGGGGGCACGATACGGATCCGGGCGGCGGAGCGGGAACTGCTGCTGGCCGGAGACGTGCTGCAGGCGCTGGCCGTGGCCAGTGTGCTGAACCGGGCCTGCTGGGCGCTGCCCGGGCGCGGCGACAGGATATCGGTACGGTTACCCGATGTGGTGCGGCGGCTGATCATCGTGCATGGCGGGGAGATCGATGCGGCGGAGCTGGCGCGCATCGGTTCGGCGCATGCCGGATTCGGGCGGCAGGTAAGTGAAATGGTCATTCCCGGTCTGCGGGACATGGCGAACCGGATGCGGCGGAGGGGCCTGTGACAACGGATACGGATGCGATCAGGTCGGCGGCGGCGGCGGCGGGTGTGGTGCCCTTTCCCGGCGGTGTGCGGCGGGACGATGAGGGACCGGACGGTGGGGTGGCCCTGCCCCGGCCCCGGCCCGGCGGGCCCAGCGACCTGGAGCTGGCCGAAAAGGAACTGAACGATGTCGGCAATGCGGACAGGCTGATCGCGCGGGCCGGCGGGGACTTCATGAACATCCCGGAACTGGGCTGGCATCGCTGGGACGGGCGGCGCTGGACCACCAAGGGGGCGGTGGCGGCGCTGCGCCAGGTGGCGCACTTCACGGCGCGGATGGTGCTGGTGGAGGCGCAGGCGGCGCGGGAGGCCTCCGAATCCGAGGCGACGCCGCATGTGGACCGGTCGCGGCTGCGGGATCTGGCCAGCGCGCTGGGGGGATGGTCCGCCGAATGCGGGGAATCGAAGCGGATCACGGCGATGATCCGGGAGGCGGAGCCCTATCTGAACGTGCCAGCGGCGGCGCTGGACAGCGACCCGATGGTGCTGAACCTGGAGAACGGGACGCTGGAGCTGTCCGGTGCCTGTGACGTGCTGCGGCCGCATGAGCGGGGCGATCTGATCACGCACCTGTGCCCGGTGACCTATGACCCGGCGGCGGATGCCCCGGTATTCAAGGCATTCCTGCACAGGGTACAGCCCCTGGCCCCGGTACGCGGGTTCCTGCAGCGGTGGACAGGATATTGCCAGACCGGGCGCACCGACGAACAGAAGATGGTGTTCGATTTCGGTGGAGGGGCGAACGGCAAATCGACCTTCAACAATCTGATCGGGCGGATGATGGGGGGCTATACCAAGGCGCTGCCGTTCGGGAGCCTGATCAAGGATGACCGGCGCAGCGGGTCGGAAGCGACCCCGGATATCGCGGAACTGCCCGGCGCGCGCTTCGTCCAGGTCTCCGAACCGAACCGGGGGCAGGAGCTGGACCCGGCGCGGCTGAAGACCATGACGGGCGGTGACCCGCTGCCCGCGCGGCAGCTCTACAAGCCGCCGTTCCATTTCCTGCCGCAGTTCAAGATCGTCATCGCGGGCAACCACAAGCCGAAGATCAGCGACCAGGATGACGGCATCTGGCGGCGCGTGCTGCTGGTGCCATGGGAGGTACAGATACCGGTTGCGGAACGGGATGCGGCGCTGCCCGACAGGCTGTGGGCGGAACGGTCTGGGGTGCTGAACTGGGTTCTGGATGGGTTGCGGCTGTGGCTGGAGGATGGGTTGCAGGTGCCGGCGGAGGTGGCGGACGCGACCGCCGACTACCGCGCCGAAGGGGACCCGGTGGGCAAGTTCGTGGCGGCCATGGTGGTGGTCAATCCACATCTGGACATCGGCGCGGGCAAGCTGTTCGACGCCTACCAGGAATGGTGCAAGCGGGTCGGCGAACGAGTGTGGTCGAACAAGGCGTTCGGCCAGAAGATGGTGGAGATGGGCTACGAGCGGAAGGACCGCAGCGGTGGGCGGTTCTACATCGGCATCGGCGTCCGGGAGGATGAAAGCCCGGCGCCGTCGGAGGGTGACTATGGCGGGTAACAGTCATGCGGGAAAGCGGCCTCATGTGCGTGAGGGGGCTTCGGGCGGTCTGAGGGTCGCTGAGGGAGACTTGGTGTCCCTCCATTGTGCAAGCCATTGAAAATATTGAGGCGATGGAGGGTGTGGAGGGTGTGGAGGGTTATCGGGGAAAGTGCCTCAGGGGCGCGCGCATGTGAGGCCAGTTTTCCGAATGACCCTCCACACCCTCCATTGAAGTTGTAACTGACTGAAATACAGGGGAATATCTTCATGACGTCTATCCATTCGACCCTCAGCGACCCTCAGCGTGCCTCCATTGATGTGCGGGTCACGATCGATGTGGAGGAACTGCTGGTTTGGGCGTTCCGGGACCAGTGCGTCGTCACCGAAATCAACCGCGCCCTCGCCGGGCGATACGGGCCAGGGCCGTCGCCTTCCTCCAATGCCAGCGTGATCGGAAGGATCATGCAGCTCGGCACCATCGTCGATACCTCCGGGCCGGGACATGCCGGGGTCGGGAACTGTCGTGCCCCCGCCGATGCCGTCGCCGTGTTCGAAGCCGTCTGCGAAGAGGATCACGAAACAGTCGGGCTGCTGGCGCATCACGCCGAAACAGCCTCGATCCCGGACTGGCCGCCGATGGTGCCGCAGCGGCTGGTGCCATGGCGGAACGCAGCCGGGAAAGCGCTGTCCGATCCCGGCGACGCGCCGCGAGGGGTCGGGCGACATACGCCGCTGCGGCTGGACCATGGGCCGGACCTGGTGGAGCATGATCGGCAGACCTACGCGAAATGGCATGCCGGATTGACTCGTGTCGCCAAAAGGTTGGAGGGCAGGATGGAGAGGTTCGCGGTGGTGGGGCCAAGCCGGTGGGGACCACTCGACGGATGAATTTCTGTCGTAAGTGGACAGACACCCTCAATTTGGCGACAGTGCAGTCACGGTGCATTGCGTCAACTGGACCCGCGGGCGGCAATGACCGACACCCCCATGACCTCGCGGGTCCTTCCCAGTCATCAACGTAAGCGGATGGCTGTGGCGCGGGAAAGCGCCAGTTTTCAATGACTTGAAACGAGTTGACAGATTGACGACCGGTTGTCGCTGGCGGTTGTCGCGGTTGTCAATCGAGTGAGGTCACCATGTCGTTTGTATCCCAAGCGGACTATGCGCGGCGGCGCGGTGTCAGTCGGCAGGCGATTTCAAAAGCCGTCGCGACCCTCGGCATCCCGAAAGATGACAAAGGCCGGATTGACCCGGACGTCGCTGATCGGATGCGTGGCGAGAACAGTGACCCGTCGCAAGAGTTCGTGCGCCCCGGTCCGGACATGCCGAGCCCGGCTGCGGTATCCGAGGCTCCGTCCGCGGCGGATGGTGATCGCCAGTCGTATCGCGACGCCCGTGCGGAGCGGGAGCACTACCAGGCTCAGACAGCACGGCTGGAGTACGAGAAGCGGATGGGGCAGTTGCTGCCCCGCGACATGGTGGTCGATGCCATGAGCCAGGCGGGAACAGAGATCGCCCGCGCCCTGGATGCCTTGCCGCAGCTGGCGGACGAACTGGTGGCGGCGGCGATCGATGGTGGCGCGAATGCCGTCCGTCAGGTCCTGAAGCAACGGGCTCGCGATATTCGCAAATCGGTCGCCGAGGCGATCAGCCTGCCGGACGACGGTGGCACGGACACTGAACAGGAAGTGGAGGCGGACAATGTGGACACGTAACGCCGTCACTGCCCTGATCTTCGGCGCGCTTTCGGCTGGCATCCTGCCGGCAGCACAGATCAGCCCCTCCGCCTGGGCCGCACAGAACCTGGTGGTGCCTGATGGGCCCCAGTCCGGCCAGAAGTGGAACCCGGCCCAGACGCCGCATCTTGTGGAGATCATGGACCAGCTCGCACCGGACAGCCCGGTGAACGAGGTTGTGCTGCGGAAGTCGGCGCAGGTGGGTGCCACGACGTTGGGCATCGCCTGGTCCGGGTACGTCGCCGCCGTTGATCCGGCGCCGATGATGATCATCATGCCGACGCTGGATTCGGCGGACAGTTTCAACCGTGAGAAGCTGAACCTGTCGTTCGAGGCGAGCCCCGCCGTCATGCGCAGGGTTTCCGCCGCGGGCAGCCGTTCGGCACGGTCATCGACGGCCCGGACGAAGCGGTTTCCCGGTGGATCGATCATCCTGACCGGCGCGAATTCCACGGCGGATCTGCGGTCGAAGACCCGGCGCTACCTGTCGCAGGACGAAATCGACGACTGGCCGCTGGACCTCGATGGCCAGGGCGATCCTCTGGAGATGGCCGACGCCCGCAAGAAGTCCTACGACGCGACGGGCGACTGGAAGATCCTGCGCGCCTCCACCCCGACGGTGAAAGGCGAAAGCCGCATCGATGCGGCGTTCGAGGGCGGGGATCAGCGTTACTGGGTCATGCCCTGCCCGCATTGCGGCGAGAAGCAGCGCCTGGAATGGGGCACGAAGGACAGCCCCTTTGGCCTGAAGTTCCGCCGCGAATTTCCGCATCAGGCCCATTACGTCTGCCGTCACAACGGTTGCGTGATCCAGCATCACGAGAAACCGGCAATGATCCGCGCCGGTGAATGGCAGGCCACATGCCCCGGTCCCGGTCGTTGCCCTTCCTATCACCTGGACGCGCTTTCATCGTTGTTCGCCCAGTGGGACAGCATCGTTGCCGACTTCCTGAAGTCGAAGGATGACCCGACGAAGTTGAAGGTCTTCTGGAACCTGACGCTGGGCCTGGCGTGGGAGGAACGCGGCGACGCGCCCGAATGGAACCGCCTGTTCGCCCGGCGCACCACCATGGATCCCGGCATCGTGCCGCGTGGCGGCCTGGTGCTGACCTGCGCCGTCGATGTGCAGAAGGATGGACTGTACTACGAGGTTGTGGCCTGGGGTCGTGGCCGGACCAGCTGGGTGGTGGAGGCCGGATTCCTGACCGGCGACACGGCACAGCACGATGCGAAATGCTGGCTGGACCTGGCGGCCCTGACCGAGCGGACATGGCCGATGGAAACCGGCGGATCCCTGACGATCGACCTGACCGGGGTGGACAGTGGCTACAACACGTCGTCGGTCTATGCCTTCGTTCGCGGCAAGCCGAAGGCCCTGGCGCTGAAGGGCGTGCCGGGCTGGACGGCGCCGGAGATCGGCAACGCACCGGGCAAACTCGACATCAAGGCGAGCGGCAAGCGCAAGCGCCGCGGCCTGATGGTCTGGCCCGTCGGCACATGGTCGGTGAAGGCCGCGTTCTACGGTCGCCTGCGCAAGGAAGGCATCGCGGAGGGGAAGGACAGCGATCCGCCGGGCTACTGTCACTTCGCGACCCACCTGTCCCAGGCCTATTTCCAGCAGCTCACGGCGGAATACGTGAAGGAACGTGTCCACGCCGGTCGCACGCTGCGGGAATGGGTGGCGCGCGGTGAGAACCACTATCACGACTGCCGTGTCTACAATACGTCACTGACCCACCATCCCCTGCTGCGGCTTGACCGCTTCACCGATGATGACTGGTCCGAACTGGCGAAGCAGCGTGACGCCCGTCCCGTGCAACCCGACATGGTGGTGTCGATGACCGCCGTGCCGGGCGCCGTGCCGGATGAGGCACCGGCAAACCGCGCCCCCGCCGCGCAGCGCCGCCCCGGTCCGGTCAGCCGTTCCAGCATTCTGAACAGGTAGACATCATGGCAACTCTGTCCGAACTGGAAACGCGGCGTGATGCGCTGCGGGAAATCGCGGCGCGTGGGGAACTGCGGGTCACGCTGGATGGCCAGACAATCGAATACCGGTCGCTGGATGAACTGCAGCGCGCCATCACGATGGTGAAACAGCAGATCAGCGCCATGACCAATGTACAGCCGATCCGGGCGATCCGCTTCTACGGGGGCAAGGGAATATGAGCCGGGCCGCAAGGGTCCGTGCCGGTCGCATCACCCTGAAACCGGCGGGTCGCAAGATGCTGGCCGATGCCGGCTTCGGGCAGGCCTATGAAGGGTCGGGCACGGGCCGTCGGATGCGTGGGTTCCATGCATCATCGGGTGGCCCGAACGCGGTGATCAGCGGCAATGTTGCCACCATCCGTCGGCGCGTCCGGCAGCTGGTGCGGAACAACCCCTGGGCCCGTTCCGGCATCGACGCCCTGGTCTCGGAATGTATCGGGTCGGGTATCAAGCCGATGAGCCAGGCTGTTTCCGCCGATTTCCAGACGGCGGCACAGACGGTGTGGAACGACTGGACAGCAGAGTCCGACCGCGACGGTCTGACCACCTTCTACGGCCTGCAAGCCCTGGTCGCGCGGGAGTTCTACGAGGCCGGTGAATGCTTCGTCCGGCTGCTGTCCGTGGATCCCGACACGACCGATGCCGTGCCGGTCCACCTGCAGCTGATCGAGGCGGAGCAGGTGCCGGTCGAAGTCAACAACGTGGCCCCGAACGGCAACGTCATTCGCCAGGGTATCGAGTTCGATCCCGCCGGCCGCCGCGTCGCCTATCACATGTACAGCCAGCATCCGGAGGATGCGGTGATCGGCTTCGATGCCACACAGATGATCCGGGTTCCGGCAGCGGAGATCGTGCACATCTTCAAGCCGCTGCGGGCCGGACAGATCCGGGGCATCCCTTCCCTCGCCCCGGTGCTGGTGAAGGTCTTCGACCTCGATGGCTATGAGGATGCGGAACTGATCCGGAAGAAGATGGCGGCGATGTTCGCGGGTTTCATCACCTCGCAGGAGCCGGATGATGCGTCCCCGGTGCTGACGGCGGCCCAGACCGCCGCCGCGACAGAAGGCACGGCTGAGGCCAGCCTGGAGGCCGGGACAATGTGGCGGCTGGGTGTCGGGGAAAGCGTCGAGTTCAGTGCTCCGGCGGACCTGGGCGGTGCCTACAACGATTTCCTGCGCTGGAACCTGCGCGGCTTCGCCGCCGGTATCGGTGCCACCTATGAACAGGTCACAGGCGACCTGACGGGAGTGAACTTCTCATCCATCCGCGCCGGTCTGCTGAAATTCCGACGCGCCATGCGCATGGACCAGCATCAGATCCTGGCGCATCAGCTCTGCCGCCCGGTCTGGCGGTCGGTGATCAATGCCGCCGTCATCGGCGGCATCATCGCCGCCCCCGGCATGGTCAACGATCCGCTGGCCTGGCTGCGGGTGAAGTGGATGGCGGAAGGCTGGGAATGGGTTGACCCGGTGAAGGAACAGCTTGCCGAACAGTCGGCTGTCCGCAACGGCTTCACCTCCCGCCGGTCAGTCGCCGCCCGCCTTGGCCGCGATGTCGACGAAATCGACCAGGAGATCGCGGAAGACAATGCCCGTGCCGACGGTCTCGGCCTGATCCTCGATTCCGACCCGCGGCGGACCGCGAAATCCGGTTCCGCGCAGGCGCTGGAGAACAGTTTCGCCATCGAACCCGAACAGGAACCGGGAACCCGCAATACCACGGGCTCTGCGGGCTGACCCGAATTCCCCCTCTGGCCGCCTCCCTCCCGTGGCCGGGGGTCACTGGCCCCGTGGCCGGATCACCTCCCCGATCCGGTCACGGGGCGCTTTCTGAAACATCGGCGCCCTGGGGCGCATGAAGGAAACCTGTCATGACCTATCCGGGCCGGGACTGGAGTCCCGAAAACATCGCTGCACGGCTGTTCGACCGCCCCCTGATGGTGACCGCGTCAAAGCTGCGGGCCGTCATGGGCGTCATGGGGCCCCGGCACGACGTGGCCCGTCTGATCGATGGCGCAACGGTGCTGTCGCGGCAGGACCTGGCGGAGGTGGCGCGGGCCAGCAGGGTGCGTGTCGCCATGGCCGGGGGCGTGCGTCAGGAACGCTACCGCCCGTTCCGGATGATGGAGACGACGGCGGTCATTCCGATCCGTGGCACGCTGGTACAGCGAAATGGCCTGGACCCGATGTCGGGCATGACGGGCTATGACGGCATCGCGGAGAAGTTCCGTGCCGCCGAACAGGACCCGGAAGTGACCGGCATCGTCCTGGACATCGACAGTCCGGGCGGGGAAGTCGCGGGATGCTTCGACCTGGCCGATGAGATCGCGGCGGGGACCAAGCCCAGTCGCGCGATCCTGTCCGAACAGGCCTGTTCCGCGGCCTATGCGCTGGCCAGTGCCTGCGATGAGATCACGATGCCGCGCACGGGGGAGGCCGGGTCCATCGGCGTCATCTGCGCGCATCAGGACGTGTCTGGCATGCTGGATGACATGGGCATGACCGTGACCCTGATCTATGCCGGTGCCCGCAAGGCGGATGGCAACCCGTTCGAACCCCTGCCCGCAAACGTGCACGCCGACATTCAGGCGGAGATCGACGCGACCTATGCCCTGTTCGCTGGCACCGTGGCGCTGCATCGCGGTCTCAGCGCCGACGATGTGCTTGCCCAGGAATCCCGTTCCTTCCGTGGGGAGGATGCGGTGTCGGCCGGTCTGGTGGACCGGATCATGCCGTCAGCGGAATCGCTGGCGGAGTTCGTTTCGACCGAACCGGAGGGGGAGACACCCTTCCCCACACAAACAGCCCAGAAAGGAGACGTTCCGATGAGGAAACGCAATCGCCGCGGTCTGCGCGCCGAAACCGAGAACGAAGAGGCCATGGACGACGAAGAGGATGAGACGGCGATCGACGAAGATCCCGATGAATCCGCCATGGACGATGAAGACGACGAAGATGCCGAGGGTGACGATGACGGGGAAGAGGCCGCTGGGCCTGCCGCCCGCCGCCGCCGCGCTGGCACCGTCGTGCCGATCCGTGGCGGCAACGCCGCCTCGGCAACCCGCGCCCAGGCGATTGCCGACAGTTGCACGTTGGCCGGGCGGCCGGACCTGATTTCCGGGTTCCTGGCATCGGACATGTCGGCGGCGGCGGTGTCGAAGAAACTGCTGAAGGACCGTGCCGGCCAGTCTGGTCAGAACCCGGTCCATACCCAGCACGGCGGTCCCGCAACGGACCCGTCCGTGACCAACTGGAATGCAGCCTTTGCCCGTGCACGGGGCGGCTTCGGTCAGCCCCAGGCCGCCCCGCCGGCAGCCCAGGCCCCTGCGGCGCAGGTTCAGACCTCGCCGTTTCCGCCAGCGGCGCATCGCCGCCTCTGATCCCACAACCTGACCGATCTCCGGTCCCGTCACACCATTTTCGTGACATGGCGAAAATGGTGTGACGGGCAGCGGATCGGTTCCATCACATGCAGAAGGAACGTCATCCCATGACGGTTTTGACAGAACCGGCCCACGCCGGAGAATTCATCCTGCACGAAGCGAACGGTTGCCGTTCGCGGGATGCAATCACCGTGGCCAGTGGCCAGACCCTTGTTGCCGGTGCCGTTGTCGGCAAGGTGAGCATCGACACGACCGACATCACCAAGGCTGCCGATGCCGGGAATACCGGTGACGGTGCCCTGACCCTGGCCAGTCCGGCCTTCGCGGTCGGTGTGAAGGCGGGCGTCTATCGCGTCACCTGCATCGAGCCGGGTAGCGATGTCGGCACGTTCGAAGTCGAGGACCCGGACGGTATCGCGATCGGCATTGCCACCGTGGGGGTCGCCTTCGACGGCGTCGTGAAGTTCACGATTGCCGATGGTGCCACAGACTTCATCGCCGGTGATTCCTTCACCATCACGGTCGGGGCAGGCGCCGGCACCTATGCCGAATACGACCCGACCGCCGGTGATGGCACCCAGACTGCGGTCGGTGTCCTGTTCGACGCCGTGGATGCCTCCGCTGCCGCTGCAGACGGTGTCGTCGTGACCCGCGATGCGGAAGTCACCGCGGCGGAACTGACCTGGTTCGATGGTGCAACCACCGACCAGATCGCCACGGGCACCGCCGAACTGGCCCTGCAGGGTATCATCGCCCGCTGATCCGGCGGGAGTCACCGCCTGCGGCTTCCGCGGGCATCTTCTGAGCATATCTCACGAAAGGAAGTGACCCATGGCAAGCATGGACATCTTCGCAGCCGACGGGTTCAGCGCCATGAGCATGACCGCGGCCCTCAACAATCAGCCGTTCCTGCCCAGCCTGCTGGGCGACATGCGGCTGTTCACTCCCAAGCCGATCACGACCGATACTGCTGCGATCGAACAGATCAACGGCACTCTGGGGCTGATCCAGACCGACAAGCGTGGTGCCCCGCCGGCGGCGCGCGGTACAGACAAGCGTACCCTTCGTCATCTGAGCACGGTTCGGATCTCGCAGCAGGACACGGTCCGTGCATCTGAGATTCAGGGCATCCGGGCCTTCGGTTCGGAATCGGAGCTGATGCAGGTGCAGACGCTGGTGGCCCGAAAGCAGACCAACCTGTTGCGTGATGTGGCCCTGACTCACGAACATCATCGTCTCGGGGCAGTCCAGGGTATCGTTCTGGATGCCGATGGTTCGCAGATCGTCAATCTCTTTACCGAATTTGGCGTCACCCAGCCGGATGAGATCGATTTCGATCTCGATAATGCGTCGCCTGACCCTGGTGCTGTTCGTGTGAACTGCGCGGCGGTCAACCGCGCGATGCAGCGGGCCTCGAAAGGTTCGTGGATCGAAGGCGTCACCTCTGCGGTCGGACGGTGCGGGGATGCCTTCTGGGATGATCTGATCACGCATCCGGAAGTCGAGAGGACATACGAGGCCCAGCAGGCCGGTGCTGAACTGCGCCGGGACATTACCTGGCAGTGGCTGGACTACGGTGGCATTCGGTTCGTCAACTATCGCGGTACCGACGACACCACCACGGTCACGATCGGTTCGGAGAAATGCAAGTTCTTCCCCGTGAATGCACTCGACGTGTTCGAGGTTGCGCTGTCCCCGGCGGAGTCCTTCGACTTCGTCAATACGCCCGGCCTGCCTGTCTATGGCTGGCAGGTGCCGGACCGTGATCGCAACATGTTTGTCGATCTGGAGGTCTATAGCTACCCGCTGTTCTACTGCACCAAGCCTGCAATGCTGCAGCGGGCGAAGCGCACCTGATCGGCGACTGCTGAAACACCACGCCGGTCGGCCATCGTGGTCCGGCTGGCGTGGGTCCTGTTCCCCGTTCTGGGGACGACCGCGCGGCGGAGGAAACGGAATGTCTGACGCCTTTTCCTTCGCCGCATCCCGGCTGTTCACCAACCCGGACATGATCTCCGCGGCCACGCTTTGGCCCGGTGCCGCCGGTGGGATGGAGTCATGGGAAACGCTGGACGAAATCGACGCTCTGGACCTCGGCGATCCGGATGAGGCGATCAGCCTGAACGTGGTCCGCCGCACCCCTGACCAGATGGTGGACGTTCTGGGCCATGGCATGGTGGTCGCAACAGTCGTCTTCCTGATCCGGGTCAGCGAGGCACCGGCCCTGAAGGTCGATGACGTCATCCAGATCGGCACGACCTATTACACGCTGACATCATCCCCGACCCGCGATTCCCTCGGCCTGACATGGCGGGCCCCGGCCCGCGAAGGCACCCGCGAAAGCCATTCCGATGCGGTTTGATGCGGCAATCCGGGGCAACCTTGTTGAACACATGGCGGCGGAACTGAAGGCAACGGAAGTCGGGGTGACCGCCGCGATGAACGCAACATCCAAACGGGTGAAGGAAATCCTGCGCCGCCAGACACGTGCCGCGGGGCTGGGTAACCGGTTGCCGAACGCATGGCGGTCAGCGGTCTATCCCGGCGGCAGCCGCACCAGCCTGAAGGCGGCTGCGATGGTCTGGACACAGGCGCCAAAGATCATCGAATCCTTTGACCGTGGCGGAGAAATTCGGAGCCAGAACGGTTTCTGGCTGGCCATCCCGACCGAGAATGCGCCGAAGACGGGTGTCGGTGGTCGCAAACGGATCAACCCGTCGAACTGGCCGAACCATCGTTATGGCCGTCTGCGGATGATCTATCGCCGCCCGCCCGCGACCTCGCTGCTGGTGGTCGATGGGGTCAAGTTCAACAAGTCCGGTTCGGTCAGCCGCCAGTTGAAGAACCAGGGCAGGACAAAGACCGGCAAACTGCGCAAGGGCGTCACGACAGTCCCGATGTTCATACTGGTGCCGCGCGTAATGATGCCGAAGCATTTCAATCTGGCGCAAACCCGTCGCCAGGCCTCGCAACTGCTGGCCCGCGCGATGATCACAGAGATGGAAAGGGCGTCCCGTGGCATCAAACCGTGAGATCGCCTTGCAGGCGCTGCTGGCCACCATTCGGGCGGCAGTCCCTTCCGGCACGATCGTGCGCCGCAATGATGGTGGCGCATCCTATTCTGCCGCGACGGCGGTCTATCTGGACATCATGGACGGCGACCCGGGCGATCCGGACATTGGACTTTCTCCCGAGCGGTACTTCTGGCGTCACGAAGCTGAAATCTACATCGGGATCGAAGGCAATACGGGCCCGGTCCGCGCCTCCGAACGTGACACGCTGATCATGGCGATCGATGCGGCGATCAATGCCGACACGACACTTGGCAACAAGGTTCAGGATTCGGAGGTGGGCACCCCTCGCGTAGCCGACCTGGCCCGGGCAGAGGGGGGCCCCGGCATCGCGGCAACCGTGCTGCCGGTCATCCTGGAATACGAAAGCGCGACCCGGGCCGGATAGGTCCCGTCGCAACGATCTGATCTGACAATTGATGGAGGGCCCTGCGATGGCCAATCAGACCCGAGCCCGTGGCGTCGGCAGTGTTCTGCTGGGCGCCTTTGAAAGCACTTACGCCACCGCCGGACCCGTCCGGGGCGGTGGCGTCTATACCCAGTATCCGTTCAACCAGTACACCCTGGGCAAGGCGGAACCGATCACCCGCGACCCCCTGCTGGGTATCGGACGCGATGTGGCGGACAGCCATGCCGATGCGTTCAGCGTGGCCGGCAACATCCGGGTGCCGGTGGACCACATCGATTTCGGTGCCTGGCTGAAACTGATGCTGGGTGCGCCGGACACGACCGACAATGAAGACACCACCTACGATCACGTCTTCACCGGTGGCGGCAGCGATCTGCCGTCCATGGCGCTGCAGCTGGGCCACACGCACCTTTCGACCGTGAAGCGGTTCCGCCATACGGGCGTCCGGGCGAACAGCATGTCGCTGGAAAGCGGTCGCGGCGGTCCGGCATGGGCCACCATGGATCTGATCGCGCAGGATGAGGCGGAGGAAGTGTCGGCGATTGACGGCTCGCCCGTGGTCACGAACATCCTGGTCCCGAACCATTTCCAGAAACGGCGGGGCATCATGACCCTTGGCGGATCTGCCATCGGGTCGCTGATGGGCTGGTCGCTGAACATGTCGAACAATCTGGAGGTGGTGGAGAGCATCCGCACCGATGGCCTGATCGAGGATGCCGACCCCGGGGAGTTCCTGGCCACGGGCAGCCTGACGATCCGTTTCAGCACCGCGACCGACGTGCCGACGCCGGGCAAGAACAAGACGCCCGTGGCGCTGGCCTTGACCTATGACAATGCCGATTCCTCCCGGTCGCTGACCTTCGCCCTGCCGCGCGTGTTCCTGCCCCAGGTCGCGCGGGAGGTTGATGGCCCCGACGGGATCGAGGTCACCTACAACTTCGAGGCCGCGAAGGACGCGACCGCGGGCTACGCCGCCCGCGCCACGCTGGTCAACGGCGTCGCGAGCTACTGACACGCGCCGTGCCTGATTTCTGAAACCGGGATGGGCCCGGGTCTACCGAGAAGGGAAAACGACATGAAATGGTTCAAGGCAATGGGTGGTGTGGTGCTGGGCATCCTGCTGGCGGCGGTGCTGGGAACGGGTGCCATGGCGCATCATTCGGAACGGTCAGTCCTGTATCTGGCGGGCGATGTCGGGATGGGTACGGGGGTCGCGCCAGGTATCGCTGGTATCGGGGTCGCAGATGATGTCTTCCGGGTCACGCCCGAAGGTCTTCTGTCCGGTCCACTTGCCGTGATGCTTGGTCTTTCGCCGCGTCGCCCGTCCCCGGATCAGGGGCGTGCCGTAGCGCACCATGAAGACACTGACCTGCATGTCCCAGGTCTCGCCGGTCCGGTCGTTGCGTATGACGACGGGCACCGGTTCGGCCAGCTCATGTTCGACCCTGTTGCCCTCGCCGCCGCCGCCGATCGTGCCGAGGTCGCGTTGATGCAGCCAGTCCAGCAGGTGCCGGGTGACCGGCACCGCGTGTCCTGCGGCATCGGTGACCGTCACGATGTTGTAGACGTTGAAGTGCCGGTGATCCTGCCGGAGGTGGCAGAAGGCGTGGATGTATTTCGGGTACTTCTCGCCGTGAAGCGACAGGACGGTGATCGTCCGCGTGGTCTGGACATCGTCCCGATCAACGTACTCGATCCGCCAGTCTTCGTTCATGCCGTCGCGCAGCGTCGGGCCTGGATCGAACACGGTATCTGATGCTGGCGGTGCTGATCGTCTGACAGGTGCGGGCCGGAATTCCTGATCGGGAATTCCGGCCCGATTCTGCGCCCGCAATTGGCTGAAGACTGCAAACAGGAAGACAGCGATCAAGATTGCGAGAAAAACGATTTCCATGACGAACCCTTCCCTGCGCCGTGCGCTGGCGGAAATCCTGCCACTCGCGGGGTGTCTGGTCGAAGATTTTCCATGGATATGCTCCATTCATGGAATGTTGACCGTCCCACACGCATTTGATTTCCAAGGTCGTAGCGTGTGGGGCGGCTCCGCCGCTCGGGCATCATGACATTGAACTTCGGGCCGCTCTGGGAGGCGCTGCCAAGCCGAGTTGGAATTTTCCTGCAACGCGCGTAGGATTCGGGAAGCAGGGAGGTGGCAGCCTCTCTCTCACGAGATCATCGGGAGGCGAGACTGATGAATATGGATTCCTCAGCGGCAAGACAGTGACAACGGTGAACCCGCTCGCGCAAGGGTTCTATACCGTGCCGGAAGCGGCGCGACTGATTCGCGTGGGAAGTTCCCGGCGGATATACAGCTGGCTGCGTGGGTATCCGAAACGCAACGTTGGACCACTGCTTGAAAGGGATTTTCAGCCGATAGAAGGCAGTGAGGAACTGAGTTTTCTGGATCTGATGGAGGTACGCTTCGTCGAGCATTTCCGGGAACAAGGTGTGAAGGTTAGTAGCCTGCGCATCGCGGCGGATGCCTTGCGCCGAGAATGGAAGACCTCCCACCCCTTTGCCCAGCACCGGGTCGTTTTGGTGGCGGACAAGGCGGATGTATTCGTCAAGGAAGTGATGAAGGAAAGCGCCGATCAGGCGGGTGACCCACGTCTTCGGTCACTGATCACCCGCAATTATGCGATGTACGAGACCATCAAGCAGTCCCTGTTGCCAGGCGTGGAGTTTGATCCGGAAACCGAACTGGCGCGCGCATGGCGACCGATACCGGGAAAGTTTCCACAGGTCGTGGTCGATCCGTATCGCGCCTTTGGCCAGCCTGTGATGGAGGTGAATGGGGTACCGACGTCAACCTTGAAGGATGCCTGGATCGCAGAGGGGAAGGATGCCGATGCGGTGGCATACTGGTTCAATATCAGTGCCAGGGATGTTGTCGAGGCGGTCAGTTTCGAAGGTGCGCTTGATAACCAGGAGAGACAGGAAGCAGCGTGAGGCGGATCAAGGTAGCCTTGGATGCGAATATTCCGCAGCGTACTGTCGGTATGCTGAACTCAGGATTTCGTGATCAGGGGTACGAGTTTCACTGGGAGCCAAGCTTTGCGTCGTCGAGCGCGGAGGATGAGTTCTGGGCGGCAGCCTTCACGCGCTTCGGTGGCCAGGTGGTCCTGACCGGAGACAAGAACATTGCCCGCCGCCCCCATCAGATAGCGGCTTTTCGGGAGCATGGACTGATAGGGTTCTACTGCGCACGGACCTGGGCGCAGAGCGATCTTGCCTACAAGAGTGCGCATCTGATCAGGTGGTGGCCAACGATCCACGAAATGATTGCCGAGGCAAAGCCGGGCGACGCCTGGTGGGTGCCAATGGGATTGCGGGGTGAGTTCAAGAAGGTGGAAAACGCGGGAACTGTCCGGAAACGACAGAAGAAGGCTATCTGACCGCCGGTACTTTCGGCAGTCATCAGAGAGTGGGATTTCAAAAGGGGCATCGGGAAACCGGTGCCCCTTCTCTTTTGGGATCAGGTCGAGGGTTTCTTGAGGCGGACGCCGGGGCCGGAGCCGTTGGCGTCGATGAACTCGACGCCGGCATCCTCCAGGGCGCGGCGGATGGCGGCGACGACGCTTGGCCGTTGGCTCAGTTCTCCGTCAGTTGCCTCAACTCTATGCAGCGTGGCGGTGCCAATCTGAGCAGCGTTTGCAAGTTCATCACGGGTAAGGCGGACAAGCGCCCGTGCGGCACGAACTTGCTCACCATTGATTGCTTTATTATTCATTGATAATTTTTCTATCATATGAGACGCTGAACGTCGGTTGATTGGTTCATCGTCAATATGGGCCATTGGGACGCAAACTGCAAAGGCAACGCAATGACTGACCAGAAACTTGCGACGTATGATTTCGAGGAAATGCCTGTACGGGTCATCGACCAGGACGGACAGCCCTGGTTCGTTCTTGGAGATGTCTGCCGAGTGCTGGAGATCACCAACCCGAGCGAGGCGTCATCGCGGCTGGATGATGACGAGAAGAATACCATCAGAATTTCTGAGGGTATTCGGGGGAACCCCAACATGGTGGTTGTTTCGGAGTCTGGGCTGCTGACCATGATCCTCCGCAGCCATGACGCCGTGACGCCCGGCACCACGGCCCACCGCTTCCGCAAGTGGGTGACGGGGGAGGTCCTGCCCGCCATCCGCCGAACCGGCAAATATGTCCATCATCCGGTAACGGGTGGGGCCGACGACGAAGAGGGCGGCGAGGTCGACATCATCGAGCGGCTGGGCGCCGATCATGTCCGCATCTGGGTGGAGATGGTGCGGGAGGCGCGCCGCCTTGCCGGCAACTCCGCAGGGCTGTCGATCTGGCGGCGGTCGCCGCTGCCGCAGTTCGATGCCACACCGCCGGAGGAACGGGGCGACATGCCCGTGTCGGAGGTCACCGACTTTCTGCAGAACCGGACGGAACCGGTCAGCGGCGGCTCGATCAAGGCATCTGTCTTCTACGGCGCATATTGCAGCTGGGCGGAGTTCAACAATCGCGCTGTCCTGTCCAACAAGGTCTTCGCGCTGACATTGCTGGGTCTCGGGATGGAGCGCCTGGAACGCAGCGGCGGGCGGTTCTGGAAGAATCTGCGGCTGACGCACTGCTGACCGGGAAGAAAAATGTCACGGCCGACCAGGGATGGAAAGCGTTTGAAATCAGAGGATTTCCGGCAGTTATCCCCGAGTTCGGCCAACCTATGGACAAGTGTATCCACAGGAAATTGCCGGAAACGGTATCCATCCCTGCGATGGTTTCGTCGCGGAATGGTAGAACAGATGACCGATTGCCGCCACGAAGTGGTGGTCGGGTCGCAGAAATGGAGGCGACAGCGATGATCAGACTGGGCATGTCTTCTGATCCCTACTGGATCGACCTGGTGGATGGCGTCCGGGTGCGGGTCCGGCCCTGTGACACTGCCGTCTACCAGGCCGCAAAACTGGCCGGCATCAATGCCGTCCGCGATGCGCAGCAGGCACTGGCCGGGGTGCGCGATGCCGGGGGCACGGTCATGGGCCTGTCACTGGATGACGCGGCGGAGATCGCCGGGGTCAGCCAGTTCGGCCTGGTCAAGGCGCTGGCCCGACTCGCCATCCTGGAATGGGAAGGGGTCGGCGACGACGACGGCAATGTCCTGCCCGTGACGGCGGCGAACGTCGAGGGTCTGATGCGGTACCACGATATCGCCGACATCTTCGTCTCGAAATACACCGCGCCCTATGCGGATCGGGTGCGGGAGGGAAACGGATCAGGGCCCTCGCCGAATGGCACTTCGGCGACGGGCCCGAATACTGCGCCGGATGCCGGGAAAGCGGTGCCGCCTGTGCTGACGGAAAGCCCGGTCTGAGCGGAAAGCACTGCCCCTACACCGAAAGCGCCCCGCGATCGATGGAGGGCGCGACGATCTGGGATCTGGTGAAACGCTTCGCGGGTCAGGTCAGGACAGCGGGCATGGGCGGCATCGCCACCGGGCTGGACATGGGCCTGCTGGTCACCGTCGCAGGCGAGAACGGTATCCGCGCCGACATGGCAACCGCACTGGCCAGTGCAGCCGAAAGCGGCCTGGTAAAGGCGTGGAACACCCGGATCAGGGAAAGCGGGAAGAAGTAGAGAAGGTCTAGTCGCGGGGGACAGGCCGTTCCCCGGTCTCAAGATACTTTGCCATGTCATCTTCCGTGGGCGGTTTGGGTGATTTCTTCGCTTCCCGCTCTTCGCGAGCCCGTTTCGCCCATGCTGTTTCGGTTACAACATTAGGTTTTTCCTTTTTCGCGGCATCCATGGCGCTACGAATTCTGTTGAGTTGGGCAAGGATATCCTCCTGAACCTTCTTGGCATCACCTGCGGCGATCAGGAGCAGGGCTGCGAAGAACGGTGAGAGAACAAGAGCAACAATGAGCCATGCGCCAAACGATCGCTTGCGCTCCATGGCGACGATGCCAACGGAAATGGCCATCAGGCCCCACCAGAAGACCAGAACCAGTACACCGGCGCCCCCGAGCAGGGTGACGAGCGCAATTTCATCGCGATACATGAAGGTAACCTCCAATGTCAGAACGTGATGTCACCATACGCCTGCGGTTGCGGGATGGCCAGAAGGTCGAGGATGCCTTGCAGAAGCTGGGCGGGCGCGGTCAGGCGGCGCTGCAGAAGGTCGAGCGGGCATCCAAACCGGCCAGCAAGGGTCTGCTGGTGCTGAACCAGGCTGTGGTCAATGTGAAGGACAGCGCGACGGGTCTGGCGGCGAATGCCGGTGGGGCCAGCAGCGTTCTGGCCCGGATAGGCCCGGTTGGCATCGCGATCGGTGCCGGTCTCGGGTCCGCCGTCATCGGGATGAACCTGATGATCGAGGCGGCGCGGATCGCGGTGAAGGAATTCTCCGACCTGGCGAACGCGGCAGACAAGCTGGGGGTGACCGTCGAAAGCCTGCAGGAACTGCGCTTCGCCGCCGAACAGAACGGCGTGGCGACGGCCAACTTCGATACCTCGCTGCAGCGGTTCACCCGTCGGCTTGCCGATGCCCAGAACGGCACAGGCACCCTGAAGGCCGAGTTCGATGCGCTCGGCATCGCCGTGAAGAACGCCGATGGCACGAACCGCACGGCCACGGCAGTGCTGGATGACTTTGCCGACGCAATGCAGCGGACGGGGAATCAGGGGGAGCGTATCCGCCTCGCCTTCGCCGCCTTCGACACCGAAGGCGTCGATATGGTGCGGGTGCTGAAGGATGGCAGCCAGGGTCTGGATGACTACGCCAACAAGGCCCGTGCGGCGGGCGCGGTTGTTGACGGGCATCTGGTGGAATCGGCGCGTGAAGCAGGCGATGAACTGAACCGGCTGGAACAGGAAAACAGCGCCCTGCTGGGACAGATCGGTGAGACCTTCAGTGGTTGGCTGATCGCTTTCGAAGAGGTCAAGGGCAAGATCCTGCGCGCCATCAATGACATTCTCGATGCGTTTCGGGATGACGATGAGAGATCAACCGCCAGCTTACAGGGCGAGATTGATGAACTGATTGCAGAGCGTAAGAAGATGGAGGACTCGCTCGCTTCTATTGGTTCGCGCCTGGCAGAACGGCGACGTATTGATCCTGACGATCGGACTGGTGAAAGCACCAGACTGCTAGAAGTCGAGAAAGAAATTCTGGCTGGAATGGAAGGCATTGCCGAACGTCGGGAAGCCATCCAGAAGCGTCTCGACGAACTGGCGCGGCAGCGGGCCGAACGCGAGACATCCACCAGCACGCCGAGGACAGGCGGCGATCCCGCCAAACTGTCTGATTCGGAGAAGGTCATCGCTGATCTGGAATTCCAGCTGGCCCAGGCCAAGCGGTCGGACGGGTCGAAGGCGTTCCGGACGGCGCTGAAACAGGCCGGTCTGGAAGACACCACGATCATCGACAACGAACAGACCGCCCGGATCTTCGAGCTGACGGCGGCGCTGCAACGGCTGGCGAAGGCGGAGAAGGATGCAGCGGATATCAGCAAGGCCCATACGGCGGCTCGGAGTGCTCTGTCGAAGCTGGACAGCCCGGAACAGAAGCGCATCGCGGCACTGAAGGAAATCGCCGATCTGGAACGCATGGGTGT
>JARGNO010000092.1 GCA_029213165.1 Minwuia sp. | reverse complement strand
GAACCCACGACCCCCACACCCCCAGTGTGGTGCGCTACCAGGCTGCGCTACGCTCCGACGCGGCGGACCATAGTCGTTCCGGCTGCCGTGATCAATCGCCAGTCGTCAGCGTAAGCAGACTTTTCCGCAGTTCGATCAATTCGCCCCGCGCATCCTCGATGGCGCGTCGCTGCAAAACGCTCAGGCTGTCGGCAACGGGGGCCTTCTTCGCGGCTGAACCCTGGTCGCGAAACATCTGCTGCACACCCTTGATGGTGTACTTCTCCTCGTAGAGCAGATGCCTGATCCGCTGCAGCAGGGCCACATCCTCGGGCCGGTAATAGCGTCGGCCACCACCGCGCTTCAGCGGCTTGATTTCAGTGAACTTGCTTTCCCAGAACCGCAGGACATGTTGCTGCACGTCCAGTTCGGATGCCACTTCGCTGATGGTGCGGAATGCTTCTGGTGACTTCGCCAAGGCTGGAATCCGGTAGAAGAAGTTGCAGGGGCAGGGGACTTCCGATCAGCCTGTGTCAGGCCAACCGTGTTTCAGGTCTTGGCGGGTCTGCCCAGCAGGCCCTGATTGATCTCGTCCTTCAGGACATGACTGGCCCGGAAGACCAGTACCCGCCGGGGTTCGATCGGCACTTCCTCCCCGGTCTTGGGGTTCCGTCCGATGCGACCGCCCTTCTCGCGAACCTGAAAACTCCCGAAGGAAGAAATCTTTACGGTCTCGCCACTTGCAAGGTGATCTGCAATCTCCATCAGAACTGCGTCCACCAGCTCCGAGGATTCGTTACGCGACAGACCGACTTCCCTGTACACAGCCTCACTGAGATGCGCACGGGTCACTGTCGAACCGCTCATTATCGTCGCTCCCCACTGCCACGCCTGTCCAGATTGCCATTCGGCATTGTTTTGTTGTTACGGCACATTACGCGCGAAATCCGATCTGGAGTCAAAGCAGTTTGGTGCAATTGTGCCCGTCGCTACCAGCGAACCAGTGCCGACCCCCAGGTGAAGCCACCGCCCATGGCCTCCAGCAACAGCAACTGGCCGCGCTGGATACGACCATCGCGCACGGCTTCCGTCAGCGCCAGCGGCACAGATGCGGCAGAGGTATTGCCGTGGCGGTCAACGGTCACCACCACCTTCGACGGATCCAGCTTCAGCTTCCGTGCCGTGCCGTCGAGAATGCGCTTGTTGGCCTGATGCGGGATGACCCAGTCGATGTCATCCGCATGCAGGCCCGTGGCATCCAGCGCCTCGTTGATCACCGCGGAAAGGTTGACCACAGCATGGCGGAAGACTTCCTTGCCCGACATGCGCAGATGTCCGACCGTCTGGGTGCCGGAGGGGCCGCCATCGACATACAGCAGGTCGTGATGACACCCGTCGGCGTGCAGGTGACTGGTCAGTATGCCCCGGTCGGCATTGGTGCCTTCGCCTTCCATCGCTTCCAGCACGATGGCGCCCGCACCGTCACCGAACAGGACGCAGGTCGTGCGGTCTTCCCAGTCGAGAATGCGGGAGAAGGTCTCTGCACCGATCACCAGTGCGCGGCGAAACTGCCCTGCCTTCAGGAAATTGTCGGCGGTGGCGAGGGCGTAGACGAAACCGCTGCAAACCGCCTGGATGTCAAAGGCGGCGCCGTGACGGATGCCCAGCCGGGACTGGACGACCGTCGCCGTTGCCGGAAACGTGCTGTCCGGGGTTGCCGTGGCGAGGACGATCAGGTCGATGTCATCCGGTTGCAGGCCCGCGTGATCCAGCGCATCGCGGGCTGCGGCTTCCGCCAGATCGCCCGTGGTCTCGCCATCGGCTGCGATATGGCGCTGGCGGATACCGCTGCGCGCGACGATCCACTCGTCGGATGTATCAACCATCCCGGCGAGTTCCGCATTGGTCATGACCCGTTTGGGCAGATAGCTGCCACAGCCGACGATCACGGAACGTATCATGCGTTGCCCGCTTTCTGCATTTCCCCACCCAGAAGGTCGATAGTCTGGCAGTCCTGAGCGATTCGTTCGATCATTCCGTCCTGAACCATGTCGGCGGCGATGCGGATGGCGCTGGCGACACCGGCAGCATTGGCGCTGCCATGGCTCTTCACCACGACCCCGTTCAGTCCCAGAAAGACCCCACCGTTGTAGCCATTGGGGTCGAGGCGGTTCTGCAACCGCCTGAAGGCACCGCGGGCAATCAGGAAGCCGAGCTGGGCAATCCAGGAGGCGCTGATGGCCTGACGCATGGTGTAGGTGACCAGCCGCGCCGCGCCCTCGTGGCTCTTCAGCGCGACATTGCCGCTGAAGCCGTCGGTTATCACCACATCGACAACACCGCGTGTGATGTCATGGCCTTCGACAAAGCCGTGATAGTGGAACCCGGCATCCTTGATGTTGCGCAGCCGTTCGGCCGCCGCGCGAACGATCTCGTTGCCCTTCAGTTCTTCCTCGCCGATGTTCAGCAGACCGACCGTCGGATGCACCCGACCCAGCACGGCGCGGCAGAACGTGGCGCCCATCAGGGCAAACTGGACCAGGTTGTCTTCATCGCAGACGACATTGGCACCCAGGTCGAGCATGACGCTCTCGCCGCATTCCGTTGGCATGAAGCCGGCGATGGCCGGACGGTCGATACCGGCCTGCGGACGCAGCGAGAACAGCGCCATGGCCATCAGGGCGCCGGTATTGCCACCGGAGACCACGCCATCGGCATCGCCATCGCGCACGGCATCGATCGCCATGCGCATGCTGGTGTCACCACCACGCCGCAAGGCCTGGCTCGGCTTCTCGTTCGAGCCGACCGTGCGCGGCGCGTGCCTGATCTCGACGCAATTGGCCAGATCACCACGCACAAGCGGCTTCAGCTTCGCCTCGTCACCGAAGAGAAGGAACCGAATGCCGGGATACTGCAGGCGGACATGAGTGATCCCCTCGACAACCGCGCCAGGGGCGTGGTCACCGCCCATGGCATCCAGTGATAGTGTCAGGGGACGGCTCATGTTGCGTGTGCCTGTTCAGGCGACGGGGCTCAGATGGCCTCGTCAGCCTCGAACACCTCACGCTCCTTGTAGTGGCCACAGGCCGCACAGACATGGTGCGGCAACTTCATCTCACCGCAATTGGCACACTCGTGCGAACCGGTCGCGACCAGGGAATCATGGGCGCGCCTCTGGTTCCGGCGGGACCGCGATATCTTCTTCTTGGGGACAGCCATTTCTACTCCTTAAAACCCGTCCGCCCGTGCGGCAGGGTCATGTCTCATCTCGCTTCAGTCGTGCCAGCACCGCGAAGGGGCCGGTTGCCTCATGCTGACCGTCCGTCGCGGACTCCGGCAGGACAGCGTCTGCTTTCCTCGGGAACGGATCAAGCGACAGTGCCAGATGCTCGGCCACCGCAGCACCGAGGTCCAGCCTGTCACCGTCCAGAGGTTCCGGCGGATCATCGTCGTCGGCGATATCGACAACACGATGGGCCTCTTCCAGAACAGCCCGTGGCGTGTAATGCAACGTGATCGTCTCGTCAACATCGCCCGGTACGGGTTCCAGTGTCACAACGCACTGCTGCACCACTTGTGCCCGCAAGTGAAACCGAAGGGTGACACCTTCGTCCACTGGCCAGATCATGGCGTCTGCGCTGACGGAAGGCAGGTCGAGCAGGTCGAACGCCTCCGCCAGCAGTGCGCGGGCGGCATCGTCAAGGGTCAGGGTAACGTTCCTGCCCTTCAGGTCGATGTCGGACAGGTCGACCCAGTAACTGAACAACGGCGGGGCATCAGCCAACGAATCCATCGCGTCCTTGCTGGTCATGATCGGATCTCCCTGTCCGGCATCAGGAACGTGAATCGTTCGGCCGCCAGTTCCGCGAATGGCAGGGCCGAAAGCATGTCCCAATTCGCCATCACATAGCCTGAGAGCGCGGGCAGGATGGAACTGTCAGCCGTGTCCGCGCGGAAGACATTCCTGTGCAGCGCCTCCTGCAAGGCGACACCATCGCCTGCATCCAGCGCCGCGTCATAGGCCGTCGCGCGTCCATAATAGGCATGGGTCATCTTCTTGACCCGGTGTCCGATGCCAATGTCCCCGACGCCGGAGAGGCGCAGACCCTGATCCAGATCCTTCAGCATCACATCAAACAGGAACTGGGCCAGGCGCGGGGCAGGCCGGGCCTCCTTGTTCGCGCGCCGGATCAGCAGGTGGACATGCAGCACCAGAAGGTCGAAGCGTCCGTCAAACGTGTCCGCCACCTTCCAGTCGGTGTAGAAGTAGGGCAGCCGTGCCTGTCCACCCGCCATGCTGTACAGTGCATGGGCGGTCTTGCGCATCGGGTCGGGCTTGATCAGATCGAACAGTGACATGATATCTGTGGTCTTCCGCAGCAGACTTCAGGGTTCCGCAGTTGACTCGGACGGTGCGGTTCGGGCAATCGGAAAGCAACAGCTAGGTCCGCAAGGGCCCGGCGTCAATGGCCGCACGGTCAGGGTGGATCGGAACAGCATGTTTGGACGCAGGAATTTCATGGTTCTGGCCGTTGTTGCGGGGCTGCTGGCAGCCTGCACCCCGGACACGCATGTCGAGGGCTATCACATCGACCGTGAGCGCATTGACCGCATACAACTCGGCATCACGACCCAGCAGCAGGTGGGTGATATCCTGGGCAGCCCGTCAAGTGTGGCGACGTTCCGGGAGAATGCCGACACCTGGTACTACATCTCGAAACAGATCGAGAGCATAACCGAACTGGATGCCGAGGTGGTGGGCCAGCAGGTCGTTGCCGTCGATTTCGATGAACTTGGCCGTGTCCTGAAGATCAGGGAATATGGTCTCAAGGACGCCAAGGACATCAGTGTCGCATCCAAGACGACGCCGACACAGGGCGAGAAACTGGGATTCTTCGAACAGTTGTTCGGCAATGGCCTGCTGGGCGTGAATCAGGAATAGCGTCCTGCGGCACAGGCCTCAGTCGGTATTGGTGCCAGCTTTCGCCGCCTGCCGGTCAAGGACTGCCAGAACCTCCTCCAGGACAGCATCATCGGTCTCCGCAATCTCGGCCGCCAGACGGTTGGCGAGCAATGTTGCCCTGGAACTTAGCCCGGAAGTGTCGATCACGACGCGCGGGTGGGACATGCGGGCAAGTTCGCGCAGTTCGTCAGCATCTTCCCAGATCAGGTTGAAGTAGTCGATGATCTGCTGCACCAGCGACCAGCTCGGGCGGCTGCGGTGACCATGTTCGAGGGCAGAGAGATAGGCAGGGGTCAGTTGCAGGTCTGCCGCCATGCGGCTCAGCGTCAGTCCCTGGCGCTTGCGCAGTGCCCTTACACGCGTGCCGAAGGGGGTCATCCCCTGTCTTCCCTTCGCCGACGCAGCAGGACATAGAGCGCGCCGCTGCCGCCGTCACGCGGTACCGCCGGAGCCGTGGACAGAATCATTGGCGCAAGGTCGCCAGCCGCCAGCCAACCAGGGACTTCGCGTTTCAGACGGCCGGGCGGTTCGGGATTGATGTAGGGACTGTCATTGTCCGTCTTTCCCCTGTTGCCCTTGCCGGTGATGACCAGCAGGCACCGCAGCCCGGAGGCATGACAGGCGCGTACCCTCTGGCGCAGGGCGGCATGAGCCTGTTCGCGGTTGAGGCCATGCAGGTCCAGTCTTGCATCAATCTGGAAGGTGCCCTTGCGCAGCCGCTCTGCCGTCCGCCGGTCCAGACCGGCAACGCGCCCGCGGGCAGGGGGGGACTGGGGTTCGCCATGCGGCATCTGCCTTGGCGCGGCAGGTGGGACCTGTCCGGTCGTCCTGCCAGGTGCGCGGGACTTCTTTCCGGTTCCAACACCGATCTGCTTTGTCGGTTTCCCTGTCTTCGCCTGCAGTTCAGGCTGAGCGGCCTCTGCGCGACGACGTTCGATATCCCTCAGACGTTCGGTCGTGGCGGGCAGCGGCGTCACGGTCTGCACGACACGCTGCCAGAGTTCGGAGTCATCCCCGCCGACGGTCTTGCCCTTCGGTTTGCGGGGCGCGCGCGACATGCTTTCAGTCCTTGCCGGAGGCGTCCTGTCCGACATCGTCGGCAATGTCGTCCACCATCACGATATGAAGGCGACGTGGCCCATGCGCCCCCATGACGATCTTCTGTTCAACGTCGCCGGTGCGCGACGGACCGGAAACGAGGTTGAGCGTGCGCGGCAGGACTCCGGCACCGAAGCGTTCGCGCGCCATGCCAAAGGCATCCTCCATGGCGCGCACGACCTGGCTGCGGCGCATGACGACGATATGGTTGTCGGGGACGAAATTGAGCGTCGGAGGTGTTTCCGGGCTGGAAGCGAAGACCAGTGTTCCGGTCTCCGCAATACCGGCGAATACGGGCGTAACTCCTGTCTGATCGGTAATCTCGGCAGCGCCGGAGGAGACTTCCAGCAGCGGGGCGCTGTCCCAGGGCAGTCCGGTCACATCGGGCGATGGTGACAGTTTCAGCTTGCCGGGCAGGTTGAGTCCCTTCAGGTAGTTGGCGACCGTCTGCGGCACTGCATCGGCGTCCGCTATCTCATCGATGGTGATCGCCAGTTCCCGGCATTTCTGCAGGAACAGGGCATAGCGCTCCGGCTCCGGCCGGTCAGCACGTGCGGGAATGAGATTGGGTTTGGGATCGGCAATCCGCGCCGCCAGTTCCTCCGGCGACCTGCGCAGGGGATTGCCCTGATTTGCGGCGCCGATCTTGGCCAGCAATGCGTCCTTGCCCGACATGGTGCAATCCCTTCAGCAGATGACCGGAGTGATCATGTCCCAAAGCTCTATCGGTAAAGTCAGGGGGCTGGCAAGCATCCGCAGCGGCAAGCTGGTCGATCATCGCGCCGGGAAGGGGGTGTCAGGTGCGCGGACCAGCGCTGCGTCCCGGTCGCCAGTGCTCCATGGCCGCATTCAGCTCTGCCTCGTTGATCGGCTTGGCGAGGTAGTCATCCATGCCGGCGTCGAGGCACATCTGCTTGTCCTCTGCCATTGCATTGGCTGTCAGGGCGATGATCGGGATATCGAGCTTGTCGCCATCCAGTGACCGGATGCGGCGGGTGGCCTCCAGACCATCGACTTCGGGCATGTGAATATCCATCAGCACGAGGTCGTAGTCGTTGTCGCGGACCGCTATTTCCGCCTCTGCACCATTCTCGACCGCGGTGACCTGGTGGCCACTCTTGCCAAGCAGGGCGAGGGCGAGCATCTGGTTGATCTCGTTGTCCTCCGCCAGCAGGATCTTCAGCGGGCCGGAACTGACAGCCTTCACCGGCTTGCCGTCGGCGTCGTCGTCTTCATCGTTCAGATCGATCTGCGCGTCCGCTTCCAGTTCCGGCGTCAGCAACCGGTAGAGCGAGCGGCGACGGATGGGCTTCGTCAGATAGCCATCGAATCCTGCATCCTTCAGCGGTTCATTCTCCGCGCGGCGGCTAACCGGCAACATCACGATGGCGCGGGTCGATGAGAGCTTCGGATCGGCCCGCAACTGTTCGATGAAGTGCGTTGCCGTCACGTCTTCCAGTGCGCCATCGAAGAGAACGGAATCGTATGGCTTCCCGTTGGCCGCCGCCGTTCGCAGCAGTTCCAGGGCCTCCTTGCCGCCGGCTGCGCGTCTGGCCTCGGCACCACCGTCGATCAACTGGTCGGAAAGGGCCCAGCGCGCGATGCGATTGTCTTCGGCCACCAGGATGCGCTTCTGGTCCAGGCGCGGTTCGGGGCGCGGTGAGGAACTGCCCTTTGCCTTCTTCAACTCGATCTCGAACCAGAAGGTGCTGCCCTTTTCCTTCTTGCTGATCAGGCCGATCTCGCCACCCATCTTCTCGACGATGCGCCGGGTGATGGCGAGACCCAGCCCGGTGCCGCCATAGCGTCGGGAGACCGATGAATCGACCTGGGTGAACTCCTCGAAGAGCTGTGCCTGCTTGTCGTCGGGTATGCCGATGCCGCTGTCGATGATCTCGACCCGGATGGCCGCGGAATCGGGCCGGTCCTGCAGAAGCCGTAGCGCGATGACAACACCGCCTTCATGCGTGAACTTCACCGCATTGCCGGCCAGGTTCACGATGGCCTGCCGCAGGCGGCCCGGATCACCGATCAGATGACGCGGAATGTCCGGGTCGGCCATGGCCATGACCTCGATGCCACGCTCGAACGCGCGGGGGGCGAGCAGTTCGGCAATCTTCTCGCTCAGCCCGGCCAGATCAACGTCGATGCTCTCGAATTCCAGATAGCCCGCCTCGATCTTCGAGAAGTCGAGGATGTCGTTGATCAGGGTCAGCAGCGACTGGCCGGATTCCTGAACCGCATCGGCATAGTTCTTCTGCTCTGCCGTCAGTTCGGTATCCAGCAGCAGGCTGGTCATGCCGAGGACACCGTTCATCGGGGTGCGGATCTCGTGGCTCATGGTGGCCAGGAAGCCGGACTTGGCGCGGTTGGCAGCCTCCGCCTCATCGCGGGCGACGCCGAGTTCGCGCTCCGTCTCCTTGCGGTCCGTGATGTCGCGCCCGACCCGCTGTATCTCGGTGATGCGCCCGTCCGGGTCACGCAGCGCCACATCTTCCCAGGCGATCCAGCGCCAGCCCTCGCTGGTCAGCACACGCTGGTCGTAGCTCGCGCGATAGGGGGGAATGCTGATGCGCTGCAGGTCAAAGGGCTGGGACCCTTCCTCGACAGCCACATTGACCGTCAGGGGGCTGCCGATCGCGTCCTCGTTGTTGATGCCGAGCGTCCGGCTCAGCGCCTCATTGGCAAAACTCAGGCGACCACGTGAATCCAGACGCACGATCAGGTCATGCTGTGTCTCGACCAGGCCGCGATAGCGTTCCTCGTTCGCGCGCAAGGTGGAGTTCATGTCGTTGAGCAGTTCGACCGTCTCCGACAGGCGGTCGGCCATCTCTGTCATGCGGTGATTCTGGCTGTTCAGGCGCATGTACTTCCGCCGGGCATCCTCGATCAGGACACCGACGATCAGCACGACGATGATGACCAGGGCGCTGACGGATTTCGGGCCGATGGCGATCTTGCCTTCGCCGGCGAAAAGGTCCGCATTGAAGATCAGGACGACAGCCGCAACACCGGCAATGGCGATCAGCGGCGCTGCGTATCGCAGCCACCCCTGGCCAATCCGTCCTGCCTGTCGTCCCGAACCGATGTCTGACACTCCCCGACTCCAAAACGCGAAGGTCGCATGAAAGATGTGCCAAATCGTTACCGATCCGACTGCTCATTCGTTAACCGTAGCGCTGAATGCAAGAACCGTGCGGAAATGATACCGGTCGTCCGGGCAGGGCGAAAGGGGCGTCCGGGGAGGCAATGACGGGGCGAGTGGTCCGGGTTCAGGCGTCGATCGTGCCCGGCCTCGGTGCCACGTAATAGTCCGGGAATCTCTCTTTCACCACAGGGCTGTAGTCGGCCCAGGCGTGGCAGGTATTCAGGATGCCGGGGCGTCCGTCGGCCTTCTTGCCGCCCATGTTCTTGATTGGCCAGATGGTCTGCATGGTCGCCGTGGCCATCTGCGGCAACAGTTCGACAATGTGCGTGCAGCCTGCGGTGCCGCCGACCCGTTCGCGGGCC
>JARGNO010000012.1 GCA_029213165.1 Minwuia sp. | reverse complement strand
CTGCATGCAGCAAACGAGAGCCTGAAGCGCCGCGTCGATGAGCGACCCCACGACCTGGAGAAGATGAACTTCGACCTGCGCAACGAGATCAAGCAGCGCCAATCGCTGGAAGAAGGATTGCGTCAGGAGAAGAAGCGCGCCGAAGCCGCCAATCGCGCCAAGTCAGAGTTCCTGGCCACCATGAGTCACGAACTGCGGACACCGCTGAACTCGATCATCGGGTTCTCCGATCTGATCCGGCAGCAGCTGGAGGCCGATGCCGCCGCCGATACCGCGAAGTTCGGCGAATACGCCTGCTACATCAATGAGAGCGGCCAGCACCTGCTGCGCATCGTGAATGACATCCTGGACCTGACCAAGATCGATGCCGGAAAGACGATCCTGAACGAATCACACACGTCCGTCGCCGACCTGGTCGACCGTTCCATCCGCCTCGTCGAGGCACTGGCGCAAAAGCATGATATCGGGGTCGACTTCGGTGGCGAGCTGCAGAACGTGGAACTGTTCTGCGACGAGATTCTGATGCGCCGGGCCTTGCTGAACATGATCAGCAATGCCGTAAAATTCTCGAAGACCGGTGGTCGCGTGGAGATCCGCGCTGAAATCGATACCAACGGCGAACTGCACCTGATCGTCGCGGATACAGGCATCGGCATCAAACCGGAGGATATTCCGCGCGTCATGGAAGCCTTTGGCCAGGCAGATGGCACCCATTCGCGCAGGCACGAGGGAACCGGGCTCGGTGTTCCGCTGACGAAGTCGCTCGTGGAACTGCATGGCGGCCGCTTCGAGATGGACAGCGAACCCGGTATCGGCACCACCGTCAGCCTGGTTCTGCCCGGCAACCGGCTGGAGATCATCAGCGAAACGCCGGTCTCGGCCAATTCCGCCGCCTGATCATGCAACCGGGCCGGTCACGGATTCTGCTGGGCGTGACCCTGATCTTTGCTGCATTGCTTGGCTGGACCGCATTCGCGGGCATTGTCGTGAGCGGGCAATCCGTCGATGACAGCCGCAGCGGTCGGCTGGTTGCGGTATTTCCGCCCGGCACCGGCAGGCATGCAACGCTGGACCGCCTGAGCCGGACCGAAGCAAGCCTGGTGCAAGACAGCATCCTGCCCTTCGTCTGGACCCTTTACAGCGCGGAACCGGGTCTGGCTCGTCGCCTCAGACAGTCAGGGGCCATAGGTGTGTTTCCCGATACCGGTCTGCTCCGATGCCTCAGTCTGGAATCCTGACATCCGTCATCGCCAGAATCTCGCATGCGTCCTGCGCGGACATGCCGACCCGCAGGCCCAGGAAACGCGCCACATCATTCACTGCCGACAGCACACCTGTTTCATAGGTGGAGCGACCGTCGCCGATCCGCGCGCTGCTGCTGCCCACGGTCGCCCCGACGATGCGACGCGCGTCCAGTGCCCCAAGTCGGCTGAACCCCCAGCCCTGCGGCCCGCCGCCCGCATCATTGAAGAATGCGGCGAATGCCTCACAGCGGATGGCATACTCAGGCTTGCCGCCGACCAGCGCACCATGGGATGCGGTCACGACGATCTGGCCATCATCCTCCGGCCTCACCTGCGAGGCCGAGTCCAGGACAATGATCCGTCGCAATGCTCCGGGCAGGTCTATGCGGTCACGCCGTTCGCCCATCTCCACCACCGGCATGTCTGAAACCGGCGCCAGCAACAGCGCTTCCGCGGCGTCCTCGACCGACATGCCGGGTCTTGCACCAACCGTCAGCGCCAGCGGGTTCACATGGCTTATGACACCACGCTGCAGCGCATCGGCTGCATCGCCGATCCGACAGCTCATGCTGTCGACCACCGCCGCGGCAACCCCATGCGCATGGCAATGATCCAGACAGGCCAGTCCCGCAGCGTCCATTCCCGAGCCGGCGTCATTCAGAATCACGGCGCGGACACCGGCCAGAAGAGCGCAGGCAGCCGGAAACAGGCCGCCGTGGCTGCCACTGACGACCACTGCGCCCGCAGCCTCCGGTGGCAGGCTCGTGATCGTGTCTGCCAGGACAATGCCATAGGGTCTCTCTGTCATCAGTGCGCCATTCCCCGGAACCGCAGGCTTTTCGGTCGGATTGACCGGATTCGCCAAGCCCCCCTATCGTGAACGCAATGCATGCAATTGCCAATGCGTGGGGGGATGATGAATAACAGAAGAAATCTCGACCAGGACCGGTTCCTTGCCTTCCACCGCGAGATGCTGCGAATCCGCGCATTGGAGGAGACCGCGCTGGAAGGGTTGAGACAAGGCCTGGTCCTGGGTGCCATCCATCCCTCCATCGGGCAGGAGGCGATAGCGGCTGGCGTCGCCGGGCAGTTGCGCCGTGACGACATCCTGCTCTCCACCCATCGCGGCCACGGGCATACGCTGGCCAAGGGCGCTGATCCGGAAGCCATGATGCGCGAGCTGTTCGGTCGGCAGGGTGGCAACTGTGGCGGCAAGGGCGGATCGATGCACATCGCCGATTTCTCTGTCGGCATGCTGGGGGCGAATGGTGTGGTCGGTGCGAACATCGTCATCGCCACGGGTGCTGCCCACGCGATCCGACTGCATGGTGACGACCGCATCGTCGCCTGCTTCTTCGGCGATGGTGCGACCAATCGCGGTCCGTTCCTGGAAGGGCTGAACTGGGCTGCGGTGTTTGATCTGCCGGTCCTGTTCATCTGTGAGGACAATGGTTTCGCCGCGACGACCCGTACGGCGGACCTGACGGCCGGTCCCGGACCCGCCGCCCGCGCCGCTTCCTTTGGGATCGCCGCGGAATCGATTGACGGCAACGACATCACCGTCGTGGCGGAGGCCGCCGAGACCCTGATCAACCGTGTCCGGCAGAACCGCAAACCTGCATTCCTGCACGCAAGGACCTACCGGCTGACAGGCCATACGGGAGCAGATCCGGCAACCTATCGCCCGGCGACGGAGGTCGAGCAGGCGTGGCAGGACGATCCCATCGCCCGCTCCCGCGCCCTTCTGGACGCTGCCGGCGTTGATTCGGACGTGTTCGACGCCATGGACCGGGCCGTCGCGGCGGAGATGAAGCAAGTCTTCGAAGCCGCGCGTGCTGCCCCATGGCCCGACCCCGCCGAAGGACTGACCGACGTTCTGGACGCGCGCGCGCCGGAGGTGGCGTGATGGCAGAGATGACATATGCCGCAGCGGGAGCAGCCGCGCTGGCAGAGACAATGGATGCCGACCCCACTGTCTGGGCACTGGGGGAGGACCTTGGTCGCGGCGGCGTCTTCGGCCAGTACGCCGGGCTGGAAGCAAGGTTTGGCGCGGAGCGCATCGTCTCCACCCCGATCTCCGAAGCCGCGATCATGGGCGTCGGTGTCGGTGCCGCCATGACCGGGACGCGCCCGGTGGTGGAGATGCGGTTTGCCGACTTTGCCCTGTGTGCCACGGATGAACTCATCAACCAGGCGGCCAAGGCACGTTTCATGTTCGGCGGGCAGACCCGTGTCCCGCTGACAGTGCGAATGCCGGTTGGCATGTGGCGGTCTTCAGCGGCGCAGCACAGCCAGTCGCTGGAGGCCTTGTACACCCACATCCCGGGGCTGGTGGTGATGATGCCCGCCACCCCCGCCGACAATCACGCCATGCTGAAAGCGGCAATCCAGAGCGATGACCCTGTTGTGTATCTGGAGCACAAGAACCTGTGGCCCATGACAGGCGAAGTGCCGGACAGTGCCGCGCCCTATTCCATCGGTACGGCGGGTGTCGCGCGAGAGGGCCGTGACCTGACCATCGTTACCTGGTCCGCCACCCTGCATGACGTTCTGGCAGCCGCCGACCGGGCCGCGCAGAGCGGGGGCGCGGATATCGAGGTACTGGACCTGCGCACACTCTGGCCCTGGGACAAGGCGCGCGTGCTGGAAAGCGTGCGCCGCACCGGGCGATTGCTGATTGCCCACGAGGCAGTTGTGGTCGGCGGCTTCGGCGCAGAGATCGCGGCGACGGTTGCGGAGGAATTGCATGCGGACCTGAAGGCCCCGGTCCGCCGGATCGGGGCGCCAAGGCTGCCCATCGGCTATGCTCCGACCCTGGAGAACGAGATCAAGCTGGGACCGGACCGGTTGGATGCCGCCATCGTGCGCATGATGTCCTGACAAGGGTGAATCCCGCGCTGCCGTCAATATCTCAAGCGGCGCGGGACAGAAGTTGATTTGCAAATCACGCGGAATGACCCCAGATCCTGATGCAGGTTTGGCCCAGAAACCCGGAGTAAAGTGATGTCTGCAATCTCTCCTTTGGCCAGAGGTCGATTCTGGTCCGTTCCGCTTTTGGCCATTTCCATTTTCCTGATCCAGCTTCAGCCTGCTGCGGCCCAGCTTCGTGTCGATGACGCGCTGGACCCGGAAGAGGTCCTGGAGGAGGAACTGCGTTCACCATATTACGCTTTCACGGATGGTGGCCCGACCCGCGCCCAGCGCCCGCTGGTGGACCGGATACCGATGCGCGGCGTGATGGACCGGGGCGGCAGTTCCCTGGTCGATGTCATCTACACCAGCCGCACCGGACAGATCCTGACCGACATGAATGGCCATGCGCTCTACGCGTCGGAGAATGATCTGGCCTATGGCAAGTCCGCCCTGTCGGGCGAGGCGCTGAACAACTGGCGGCCGCTCACGGTCAGCAAGGATCTTCGGACCTATGGATTGTGGGGCAAGGCCTGGAACGAGGCTTTGCAGGTTTGGGTCCTGACCATGGCTGACAAGCCACTCTATACCTATGTCGGCGATACCGAGGCCGGAGTCGCGAACGGCGTCGGCAATGGCTGGTACACCATGGAAGTGATCAGTTAGATCGTTCCACTGTTTGATTGCGGCACCAGCCCGCTCCATCATTCGATGGACCGATCCAGTTCGTTCTGCCGATTGGTGGAAATATGTTCCGGGCGCAAGGGTCAGTCGAGGTGCATCGTCCTGAAGGTCGTTGCATCGACCGGCCTGCCAAACAGGTAGCCCTGTCCAAACACGCAACCGGCACGATGCAGGTGGTCGCGCTGTTCGGTGGTCTCGATGCCCTCCGCCACCGTGCCGAGCGACAGGCCGTGGGCCAGCGCCAGACTGCTCGCCACGATGGCCTTGCAGGCGACATCGTCCGGCAGCCCGGCGGTGAAGGCACGGTCGATCTTCAGGCTGTCGCAGGGCAGGTTCTGTACCCGCAGCAATGAAGAATAGCCGGTTCCGAAGTCATCAATGGCGATGTGAAATCCATGGCCGTGCAGTGCCTGCAGCGCCTTCACCGCACCTGGCCCCGGCGGTGGTGCGGTCTCGGTCAGTTCCAGATGCAGATCCTGCAGCGCCATGCCACGATCACTGATGGCCTGTTTCAGATCGGTGACCAGACCGGGCGAGTCGAGTTGGGTCGGTGAGACATTGACCGAGACGAACAGGTCCCGCGCAGCAGCACTGCTCTGCCGCCATGCCGCCAGATCATCGAGTGCGGTCTGCAGCGCAAACGATCCAGGGCCGGACAGCAGGCCCTCCGGCTCAGCGAAACCGATGAATGTGTTCGGCGAAACCGCCCCGCGTGTCGCGTGGGTCCAGCGCAGCAGCGCCTCTGCACCCACCACCCGCGATGACGCCAGATCAACAATGGGCTGGTAAGCGATCGAGAGTTCGCCACGCCCTTCAGCAGCGATGAACTCTCCGCTCAGCCAGACCGTGTGGTGGGCGTCGGATCGGTCGGGCATGTCACGCCCTCCGGGCTGCGTGATCGCTGATGACAGGTAGTGACCGGCACCGGGGCCGTCACGCATCCAGCATACCCTGTCCCTGCAGCAGTGCCAGCACCACGACAATCACCATCGCCAATGCCATCAGGATATTGATGCGCCGTTGGGTGGAAGGCGCCAGCGCCATGCGCTTCAGCGATACCCCGAGATAGAGCCAGGCGAAGTGAACCGGCACCCAGATGATGTTGATCAGCACGAACTTGACGATGATCTCCGTGGTCGTGCTCTCGAAGCCCAGCGGGAAGCTGACGAACAGGGTGCCGTTGACCGCATAGGCCTTCGGATTGACGAATTGGAGGAAGATGCCATCCACCGCACCCGGCACCTTCACCGCCCGTGCGAAGGCAATTGTTGAACCGGCCAGCGCGATGCGGGCCGCCAGGTAGAAGAGGAAGGCGACGGAGACCACCAGGAAGACCAGTTGAAGTTCCGGTACGGTCTCCAGAACGACCGCCAGCCCGCTGACAACCGCAATGGCAACGAGATTGGTCCCGAGCCAGAGACCGGCGATGTAGCGCACGCCGGTGCGGTAGCCGAAACCGGATCCGACCCCGGCGACCGAGAGCACACCCGGACCGGGTGTGATGATCAGCAGGAAGAACGCGCCCGTGAAGTAGACCAGAGCCTCGATCAAGCGCCCGCCGCCCTGTCGTTGCCGGGTTCGGCCTTGCGGTAGCCAAAGGATTCGTTGATCCGCGAAAGGATATGGGCACCGGCTGTGGTCACCTCCGCCCCGTCGCCCGCGGCCCCGACCAGATCGGCAGGATCGACCGGCGCATTGAAATCCGGGTCATGGAAAGTGGCAATCGACAGCCGCTCCGCCACATGGCGATTGGTTGCGCGATGCGGGGTGGAGCGATAGCGCCCTGCCGTCCAGCGCGCCATCAGGTCCCCCGCATTGATCACCAGCGACCCCGGCACCGGCGGAGCAGCGACCCAGGTCCCATCCGGCAGACAGACCTCCAGCCCACCATTGTCATCCTGCCAGAGCAGGGTGATCAGGCCGAAGTCGGTATGCGGCGCGACGCCGAACTGGTCATCGCCCAGCGATAGCGGCTGTTGCGGATACCAGACCGCCTGCGTTCTCTGCAGCGGCTTCGCATAGAATGGCGCGAAGAAATGGCGATCCACACCAAGGCTCAACGCCACGCCCTGCAACAGCCGCTGACCGCAGTCCGCGATAGCCGCATAATAGGTCTCGAAGGCGCTGCGGAACGCGGCGGGTTCCTCGGGCCAGATGTTCGGACCGCGCAGCGGTTGCCCGGCCATGACGTCCGGATCACCCAGCGGCAGGTCGAGACCGATCTGGAAGAACTCCTTGTAGTCGGGTCGCTTCGCCCGATACATCCGCGCATCACCCAGCGCGTTGAAACCGCGATGGTGCCGCGTCACGGCGACCTTGCGCTTCTGCTCGACCGGCAGGCGGAAGAAGCTCCTCGCCCCGTCGACGGCATCGGCAATGACATGTTCCGGCACGCCATGCCCGGTGATGTAGAAGAAACCGCTACGCTGCATGGCCATTGCGATCTGGTCCGGCACGCCACCAAAATCGGGACGGGACAATCGCGACAGGTCGATGATCGGGATTTCGGTCACGCAATCACCTCAACCGACATTGCGGCCTGCCTTCTCCCAATAGGGCTTGCGCAGTTCCCGCTTCAGGATCTTGCCCGTGGGATTGCGTGGCAGTTCGTCGATGAAATCCACCGACTTTGGACACTTGTAGTGGGCGATGCGTTCGCGGGCATAGGCGATCAGTTCACCCTCCGTCACCTCGGCACCGGCCTTCTTCACGATGACGGCCTTGATGGCCTCCCCCCAGCGTTCATCCGGCACACCGATGATGGCAACATCGGCGATGGCCGGATGGCCGAACAGGGCACTCTCCACCTCGGCGGGGTAGATATTCTCCCCGCCCGAGATCACCATGTCCTTCACGCGGTCGTAGATGTAGAGGAACTGCTCGTCGTCGAAATATCCGGCATCGCCGGTATACAGCCAGCCGTCCTTCAACGTGCTCGCGGTCGCGTCAGGCAGGTTCCAGTATCCCGACATCAGGGTGGTGGAGCGCAGGATGATCTCCCCCACCTCGCCGGTCGGAACATCTTTCCCGGCCTCGTCGACCACACGGATCTCGTAGCCAGGCGCGGCGCGGCCACAGGCGCGCAGACGCTCCGGCTTCGACAGGTCATGTTCGTCAGGGCTCATGTAGACCCCGCCGCCATTGCTTTCTGTCATGCCATATGCCTGGCCGAACTTGTTGCCGATGACCTCGATGGCCTGCCGCAGCAGTTCCGCCGGTATCGGCGCCGCGCCATACCAGATCTCGTCGACCGAGGAGAAATCCGTTTCCGCGCAGCCGGGCGACTGCAACAGGAAATTGATCAGTGCCGGAACCATGAACGACTTGGTCACACGATACTGCGGGATCAGCCGCAGTATCTCCGCCGGCACCGCCTCAGCCATGATCACGGTCATGGCCCCCACATAAAGCCCGGCGAGGGCGTTGTTCAGACCACCGACATGATACAGCGGCATGCAGATCAGGTTCACATCCGAGGCTGTCCAGCGACCATAGGCCTTGGTCTGATCGGAACTCAGGATGGGCCACAGCTCGTAGCAACTGAAATGGCTGAGCTGCACCCCTTTCGGATGCCCGGTCGTGCCGCTGGAATAGAGCTGCGCCGCAATATCCGTCGCCAGCACCTGTACCATCGGGTCGGTATCGGCCTGTCGCCCATACCATTCCCGCAGGTCGTCCAGTTCCGCGACGCCCGCAGCGCGGCCATCGATGGCCAGGAACGTTTCCACCGCTGGCATCTCGCTCCGGTGTTCCGTACCCAGATGATGATAGCCGGGACCCAGCACCAGCACCCGCGCGCCGCTGTCGTTGATGATATAGGCCATCTCCGGCACCGCGAGGCGCCAGTTGACCGGCACCAGCACCGCGCCCGCCTTGGCACAGCCATAATAGAGGGCAATGAAATCGTCGGAATTCTTGGCGATCAGCCCGACCCGCTCACCCGGACGGATACCTGCGGCGATCAGGCCGTTGGCGATGCTGCTGGCCTGACGGTCCAGCGTCGCGTAGTCCGTCTGCCGGTCACCGAACACCAGTGCGATGCTGTCGCCGCTTTCGCGTGCGTGGCCGCGCAGCACATCGGCGACATTGCGGTGATCCTCACCGTCAGTTGCGGTCTTCCCCGTCATGCTCATCCTCCCAAAAGCAGCGGCGAGTGTTCCCGCAAGGTCCCGCCGCGTCAACCGCATCGCGCGGCTATCGGTCACAATGTCAAGGCGCCGGGGCTGAAGCAGGTTGCGCCCCATGCAGACTGCCTCAAGCAACGAGACGACCGTCACCGCCTTCATCGTGCGCCAACTGCTGCTGCTCGCGCTGGGGGGTGCGGCGCTGTGGTGGGGGGCGAGCCTTGACCGATGTGCCACCGACCCGCCCATTCTCTGGCCGCTCGCCCTTGTCGTCTGGGTAACGCAGTCAATGTTCTGGCTCGGCTGGCGGCACCACGACCTGAAGCTGCTGTTCCTGCTTTCCGGTGGCTGGGTCGGCGTGGCCGCCAGCGCGGCGGTGCTGATCATTTTCGTCGGGGCTGCTGTCGCTTCTGCCGGGGACCAGACCACCATCCGCATCGGGGCGCTGATCGCCCTGCTGCTGCCCCTGGTCATCCTGCCCCGGATTGCGCCGCTCTGGCCCAGTCAGCGGAAGCCCGGTGGCTTGCTGCATTATCTGCTGCGCAGCATCTTCGTGATCATCCAGTACGGCGGCATCGGTCTGCTGATTGCCGCAATCATGCGTTTCTGCCCCACCTGACGGGCATCACCCCCGCCCTTGTGACGCGGAATTGTCGCATCCGTCACACTCGCCGCAGGCGGGTTTTGACGGCACAATGGCGGCCCGGTATGTCTACCCTCTCCCGCGCCGAAAGGGCAGGAGACGGAATCCAGAACCAGTCGAAAGGTTCCACCGATGGATTATGCGAAAGTCTTCTCCAGCGCCGTGCAGTCGCTGCATGAAGAGAAGCGGTATCGCGTCTTTACCGAACTGGAACGCCACGCCGGACACTATCCGCGCGCCACGAACCATTCCGGCGGCAACAAGCCTGACGTGGTCGTCTGGTGTTCCAACGACTACCTGTGCATGAGCCAGAGCCCCATCGTGACGACCGCGATGAAGGATGCCATCGACCGCATGGGCGCAGGCGCAGGCGGTACCCGCAACATTTCCGGCACGAACCATCCGCTGGTGGAGCTGGAGCGGGAGCTGATCGACCTGCACGGCAAGGAAGCGGCGCTGGTCATGACCTCCGGCTTCGTTGCCAATGAGGCCGCGATCTCCACCATCGCCCAGTTCCTGCCCGGCTGCGTCATCTTCTCCGACGAATTGAACCATGCCTCGATGATCGCCGGCATCCGCCATTCCGGGGCGGAGAAGAAGATCTTCCGCCACAACGACGTCGATCACCTGCGGCAGTTGCTGGAGGAAACCGATCCGGACCGGCCGAAACTGCTGATCTTCGAATCCGTCTACTCCATGGACGGCGACATTGCCCCGCTGGAGAAGTTCTGTGACCTGGCCGACGAGTTCGGGGCACTGACCTATCTCGATGAAGTCCATGCGGTCGGCATGTATGGTCCGCGCGGCGGCGGCGTCGCGGAACGTGAACAGGTCATGGACCGCATCGACGTGATCCAGGGCACACTGGCCAAGGGCTTCGGCGTCATCGGCGGCTATATCGCCGCCTCCGCCGATCTGGTCGACACGGTACGCTCCTACGCCCCCGGTTTCATCTTCACCACCGCACTGCCGCCCGGCGTCGCCGCCGGTGCCGTTGCAAGCATCCGCCACCTGAAGACCAGCGATCTGGAACGGGAGCAGCAGCAGGAACGCGCAGCCACCCTGAAGCGCCGTCTGGCCGAGGTCGGTCTGCCGGTGATGCCATCCAACACCCATATCGTTCCCGTGCTGGTGGGCGATCCCGCGCTCTGCAAGCAGGCCACCGACCTGCTGCTGGACGTGCACGGCATCTATATCCAGCCGATCAACTATCCCACCGTGCCCCGCGGCACGGAGCGGCTGCGCATCACCCCCGGCCCGCGTCACACGGATGATCTGATGGACGAACTGGTTGTCGCCCTGCTGGCTGTCTGGGAAGCCCTGGACCTGCCTCTGACCGACGCGGCGGCAGCGGCGGAATAGGCCATTAGAACATACACCAAGCAACCAAATTCATTCTGTTCGAGTGCCGCACACCGAATCAATCCAGCCTATACACTTGACTTTGCAAATTGACTTGCGAGACTTCGCTTGCGATAAAATTTTGAGTATTGGATATTGCTATGTCAAATGACCAGTCCAGAGAATGGATGGAAGGCTATAACGAACAAAGATGGACTGGGCGTACTACGAAACTCTCTCCTGCTTACCAAGCAGGTGCGAATGCCGCGAAGCCGATTCCATGGCTCGAAAATCGGAACCACTTGGATTCTCCTAGTATTAAAAAAATCAAAAATCGTCCGGCTAAAGTTAGCCAGAAGATAGATAAAAAAAATCTTTTGAGCCATCCACTACAATAAGGATAATTTTCCTCTTATCAATAATGACATTCTTACTTGTTGTTCTTGTTTCAATTTCAAAGTAGCGGGAATTGGAAACCGCTCGGCGCTTTGCAGCGTGCAGTTAAAATTTGCATAGTCAGTCCTCCTGGCGCTTGCGCTGCAGCACCCGCCCCGTCGCGGTAGCCGTGACGACGACCTCCCCATCCGCGTCGAACAGGCGCCCGGACAGGAACGCCACCGACTTGCCCATCTTCTCGACCTGACCCTCGGCGAAGAGTTCGCCGGACTTGCCGCCGTTGAGAAAGCTGACCTTCAGTTCCAGCGTCGGGATGATGATACCGAAATTGCCCTTGATGATGCAGGCGACGGCCATCGCCTCATCGACCATCGCGGTCAGGAAACCGCCCTGGATGACACCGATTCCGTTCATGAATTCCGGTCGGGCGGTATAGCGCACCCGCGCCCAGCCCCGATCTGGATCACAGTCCTCAAGATACTGCCCCAGCAATTCGCTGGCCGGGGCGAGCGGGCGGCTGCGCAGGATGCGGAGCGCGCGCTCGCGCTTCGTCTCTTCAGTGCTTTCAGACATTGCGGCATCGTCCGTTCGTTCAGATACGTTTGTGGATGTGATAGCGCCCGGGCCGAACGCCTTCCGGCAGTTCAACCGGCACGAACGCCGGGTCGGGCAGCGGCTGATCGCTGACCAGGATCGTGCCGGCCTGCGACAGCGGCACCAGCAGCGGCGCGATCATCGCCGCCATGGCGACGCTGGCCGCCTTGTCCCCGGTCCCGGTGTCGGCATGGATCAGCGCCACCGATTGGCCAACCATCGCGGCAGCCCTTGGCAGGGTATCGAGGAAATCGCCGAGCAGCAGGTCCTCGTCGGCGGGGATGCAGTCCGGATGGGCATTCACCTGACGCTCGAACACCAGGATGCGGCGGTCAGGCAGCAGGCTGCGCAGATGGTCGAACGTGCGTCCGTTGCCCAGGCCAAGCTCCAGCACATCACCGGTCAGACCGTCGATGGCGGATGCGGCCCAGTCAAGACACGCGCGCTGCGCGGACAGGCGTTCAATGACGGAATCGAGGCGACTCATCTTCGCTGAACCGGGCCAGACCCGTGCCGACCCTAATCGGACCCCTGCAACTTGTTCAGGTCGTTGCGGGCCTGCTGCAGGTCCTGCGTGGTCCGGTCGAGGCGGAAGGCGATTTCGCGCATGATCTCGATGGTCATCTGCGGGAACTCGGAAACCAGCCGGTAGAACAGGTCCTTGGTGATCCGCAGGGTGACCAGCTCGGTCGTGGCCTTGATCGTGGCGGTCCGGGGAATGTCGCACAGGATCGCGATCTCGCCGAAGAAGCTGTTCTTGTGCAGTTGCGCGACGGTCAGCGGCCCGTTCGGCAGGTTGACGATGACATCCGCATCGCCCTGCACGATGACATACATGGAATCGCCAGGCTCCCCCTGTTCGCAGACGGTCTGCCCGGCAGGGAACGTCAGACGCTCGGAGGTAAAAGCCAGCAGCTTCAGCTTCGACTGTTCCACCTTCTGGAACATCGGGATCTGACGCAGCAGTTCGACTTCTTCATTCAGGCTCAAGGTCGTATCTCCCCTAGGCGGCTTCGGCTGCGATAAGCTGGGAAAGCGCTGTGCCTTCCTTGCTGAGTTCCTCGAAGCTGCCACTCTCCACTATGCGTCCACCCTTCATGACCAGCACATGATCGAAGCGTTCCGCCATCGCGGGGCGATGCACGCCCCAGATGATCGAACGGCCCTCGAAGTCGGTCAGAAGACCATCGAGAATCCGCGCCTGGCTGCTGGTGTCCAGTGCGGCCGTGGCTTCGGTCAGGATCAGGACATCCGGGCGTTTCACGACAGCACGTGCCAGTGCCAGCTTCTGGCGCTGGGCTCCGGTCAGGCGAGAACCGCCGATACCGACCTCGAACTCCAGACCGACCTCCGACACCGTTTCGATGATGCCGAGCTCCGCCATGACTTCGCGCATCAGGGATCCGACACGCTCCTGCGCCTGCGCCTGACCATAGGCGATCTTGCCGAACAGGATGTTGTCCTGGATGTTGGCGGCTGCGTTGTAGTGATCCGGATCGAAGAAGGCGACCGAGCCCGTCAGGTCTTCGGGCAGGTTGTCGGCGAAGGCCTTGCGGGCCTCCAGCACCTTGACCTTCACGTCGTCGTCGATGATGCCGAGACGATGCCTCGCCTGAACCAGCTTGAACGGCAGCGACATCAGCGTCAGCCGCTCGCCCGGCTTCATGGTGGCAAGCTGATCCTTGGTGTACTGCGCCAGCAGGCCCTGCAGTTCCGGCAGGTCGTCGGAAGAGACAAAGCTGAACTGCTGGAACAGTTCGTGGTCCGGCGGAAGGTCGGAGAACAGTTCGACCATGGTCGCCGCAGCCTGGTAGCCCATGCTGACCATCTGCTCCGTCATTCCGACCTTCTCCAGCACCTCCAGAATGAAGGGGTGTTCAGCCAGATGGTCCAGGTCGAAGGTATCGCCGACCGGTGTGCCGAACAGCAGGTTTTCAGCCAGGGACGCGTTGGAATTGTAGGCTGCCGGGTCAAATCGTTCGATCAGCACGGCCAGCGAGGGATCGGACAGACGCTCGTCCAGCGCCCTGCGAACTTTCAACACGCCTTCCGCGATATCGCTGCGTTTCTCGGGGTCAATCCGTCCGCGCAGGCCGAACTGGTAGACATCCTCGTCCAGTCCCACGACCTTCAGCGCATCGATACCCGCGCGCCGCAGTCCGACACTGTCTTCAACACCTGCAGCACCATAATCGATCCAGTCGGCGCCCAGATCATATTCGAGGTTGCCCGACGCCAGTGCCTCGGTGATGTAGCTGTCACGTTCCTTCTTCCTGTCGCCTTCGTAGGTCGCTTCCTTCAGCGGCCTGTGCTTCAGGCCGTAGAACAGGTTGTCGCCCAGGGTCAGGTTGAAGATGAAGGGCGCATTGTCGACGAAGGAGATGCGCCGCCCCGTCACCGCCTCCGGCAGGTTCTGCAGCACATGCTCGCCATAATTGACCGTGCCGCGATCCGGGTCGAGCAGGCGTGCCATGACCTCCGCCAGTTCGTCACGCCCGGATCCGCCGCCGCCCACCAGGGCAACCCGCTGATCCAGCCCCAGCGTGAAGCTGATCGAGTCGAGAATGCTGTTGTTCTGGTCGTCGGTCAGCGTGACACCGCTGGCCTTGATCTCGCCTTCGAAGCGAACCGGGCTTTCCGGCTCGCTCATCAGACGTTCCTCTTCGAACAGGCCGGCCGGGGCGAACTGTTCCACCACCTGCTCGTACTTGATGCGGGCGTCCGCCTGGCGCTGGTAGTACCCCAGCAGTTCCTTCCACGGCGCGCCGATTTCCTTGTGCGCGCTGATGGCGGCGAACAGGGTTCCAAGGTCAAGCTCGCCCTTGATCACCAGATAGCCGCCGATGGAATAGAACATCACCGGGCCCAATTGCTGGATGAAGTTGTTCACGAACTTGATGATGAACTTCCAGATGTAGATCTGCAGGCGGATGTAATAGATGCCATTCAGCCGTTCGGAGAACGTCGACAGCTCCAGGTTGGAAGTATCGTGGGAATGGATCTCGCCGATGCCGGTGACTGTCTCGCCGATCTTTTCCGACAGCTTGCGGACCCGCTTCACGCGTTCCTTGCCCAACAGGTTCACACGCTTCTGCAGCTTCGGGATGATGTAAAACTGCAGCGGGTAGAGGGCAACGGCGGCAAGCGCCAGCTTCCAGTCCGCGATCAGCATGTACCCGAGGGACATCAGCATGATGCCGCCCTGCATCACCGGCAGGGAGAAACATTCGCCGACGAAGCCGCCAAGCGGCTCCACCTCGCCGGTGACCATGGAGATCACCTCACCCTGGCTGGTCTTCTTGAACGTCGGCTTGGGGAAACGCAGGATACGCTGGAACAGCGCATAGCGCAGACGCCGCAGCATCCGCTCCGCCGTGACGCCACGATAGACGTTCAGTGCATACTTGATGCCCTGCAACAGCAGGATATTGAGCAGGAAAAGGCCAACCAGAACAAAGAGAAAGATAACCTGGTCGAACTCCGGACCGATATCGAACACGGCTTCCGGAAATTCGATCGAGGTCTTGACCGACTTCTCGATGACCGAACCATCGGCCTGCGTCACCTGTTCCGGAACCTTGCGGAAACCCTGGATGCCTTCGTTGACGATCTTCTCGACCAGCGTGTAGCCGAGCATCGTGAACGGCATGTTCACCACAGCAAGCAGCACCAGGACGATCTGCTGGCGATAGCTGTATTTCAGGATGAAACTGAAGACGTTCCGTTCCAAGCCGCTTCCCCCTCACGCATGGCGCATGCTGGTTGCCACCCCCGGCCCAGCGACGCGCAGACGTTCTCTGCCACGAACCTTAGTGGACCGCGGCCCCTGCGACAATCGCGATGCTTGGCCACGGACAAGCCGTTTGCTGCCACGTGACGATTCTGCCATAGTCCGCGGCAACACCAGCCGGAACAATCGGCGCAATGGGGAATAGAATGGCGAACGGAAAAGGTTCGCGTGTCCTGATCTACAGCCACGATACGTTCGGGTTGGGGCACCTGCGGCGTTGTCGGGCGATTGCCCATTCGCTGGTCGAGAACAACAAGAATCTCTCGGTTCTCATACTGTCAGGCTCGCCGATCATCGGCAGCTTCGACTTCCGCGCCCGTGTGGATTTCGTGCGTGTTCCCGGCGTCATCAAGCTGCGCAACGGCGAATATACCTCCCTGAACCTGCATCTGGATATCGAGGACATGCTGGCGCTGCGTGCGTCGATCATCCAGCACACGGCGGAGAGCTTCGACCCTGACATCTTCATCGTGGACAAGGAACCGCTGGGCCTGCGTGGCGAGGTGATGCCGACGCTGGAGATGCTGAAGAAGCGCGGGACGCGCCTGGTGCTCGGCCTGCGCGACGTGATGGATGAACCGAAGCTGCTGGTGCCCGAATGGCAGCGCAAGAATGTCCTGCCCGCGCTGGAAGATCTCTACGACGACATCTGGGTCTACGGACTGCCGCAGATCTGCAATCCGCTGGATGGCCTGGAAATCCCGGACAGCGTTTCGCGCAAGATGGTCTACACCGGTTACCTGCCCCGGCGACCGAGCACCGCACCCTCCGTCACCCTGCCGGAGATCACCAACCGCCCCTTCCTGCTGGTCACGACCGGCGGTGGTGGGGACGGCGATGCGTTGATCGACTGGGTGCTACGCGCCTACGAGACCGATCCGCTGTTGCCCTATCCGGCGCTGCTGGCCCTGGGTCCCTTCATGGCGCCGGAACTGCAGGCCGGGTTCCATGAGCGCGCGGCCAGGCTGGATCGGGTGGAGGCTATCACCTTCGACCCGCATTTCGAGAACCTGATGGCCGCTGCGGCCGGCGTGGTCGCCATGGGCGGCTACAACACCTTCTGCGAGGTCCTGTCACTGGACAAGCGCGCCATCATCGTGCCGCGCAGCGTGCCCCGCATGGAACAGACAATCCGCGCGGAACGCGCCGAGGCCCTGGGCCTGGTGCAGATGACACCGCTGGACGACGACCGCGATCCGGAGGTCATGGCCGCCGCGATCCGCGCGCTGCCGCGTCAGAAGAAGCCTTCCGACATCGTCGTTCCCGGCCTGCTGGAAGGGTTGACCAACGTCAATCGCCTGGCAGCGCCCTGGCTGGAGCGGGAGGTGAAGGCCCCTTCCGGTTCGGTGCGGAAGATCGTCTGAGCGGCTCTGCCCCTCGGATGGGCTTTCACCTGCGACGATCCGCAGTGGCGCACCGGTCTTTGCGTTTCATGCTTCAGGGACTAAATACGCTTCATGGCGATCAATGATTTCATCGAAGCACAGCAGTTCGTGCCCGCCGAAGCAGGCGACCTGCTGACGGTCGAGCAGGCGGAGCAGTACAACCGGGACGGCTACGTCATCCTGAAGAACTGGATTCCGCAGGCAACACTCGCGCAAGTGCGCCCGGACGTCGAGCGGCTGGTCGCTGAGAACCATCGTCGGCAGAAGGACATCAACACCAAGTCCGCTGCGGTGGATGAAATGATGCGTTCCGACAGGATCGAGGGTCTGATCGAGGCGGCAAACGGCCCGTCAGAACTGTTGCAGAGCTTTGCCTTCACCAAGCTGCCGCATGAGGTGCGGACCAAGCACTGGCACCAGGATGGCGTCTACTGGGGGCTGAGTGATTCCCGTGTGTGCTGTGTCTTCGTGCCCATGACGGCGACGAATGAGGACAATGGCTGCATCTGGATGGTGCCAGGCACCCACAGGCTGGGGCGGATGTATCACGACGTCGCCACGGACGAATTCGGACTGGAGAACCTGCGGTGCGAGATGAGCGCCTTCCGGGAGCCGGTTCCGATGGTTCTGGAGGCCGGCGACGCCGTGCTGGCGCATACCTACACGGTCCATGCGTCGTTCCACAATCGCACCGACGAACCGCGGATCAGCCTCGGCTTCCATTTCCGCAACGTCGCGACCGAGCTGCAACTGCCCGCACCCTATCGCCGGGAGCAGGAACGTCGCCTTGGTCGTGATCCGGCCCGCGCGGCCTGAACGACAGGCGGTCCGGAAAATGGTCAACATGGCACTGAAGAAGCTGGCCCTGCGCTACGGCTACGACTTTACATTCCGCAAGCTGCCGCAGCACGGGTTACGCAACAGGCAGATGAAACTGCCGCGCGACATGGAGCCGATCTTCAGCGAGATCTTCGGCAAGGTCGGCGATCACACGCTGACCACGCCGGACTGCGTGCACGCCCTCTACGCCGCCACGAAGCACGTGGTGGAGCAGGACATACCCGGCGATTTCGTCGAATGCGGTGTCTGGCAGGGTGGCAGCGCGATGACCATGGCGCTGACCCTGCTTCACATGGGCGTCACCGACCGCAACATTTATCTCTACGACACCTATACCGGCATGGTGAAGCCAGAGGAAATCGACGTGCGCCAGCGCGACGGTTCGGACACGATCAGTCGCTGGGAAATGCAGCAGCGCGACGACCACAACGAATGGTGCTACGCGCCCATTGATCAGGTGAAGGCCAATCTGGCAAGCACCGGATATCCTGAGGACCGGCTGATCTATGTGAAGGGCGTGGTGGAGGAGACGATCCCCGAAGTTGCGCCCGACCGGATCGCCCTGCTGCGGCTGGACACCGACTGGTACCGCTCCACCCGCCACGAGCTCGACCATCTGTATCCCCGGCTCACCCCCGGCGGCTTCCTGATCATCGACGACTACGGTGCCTATGCCGGTGCGCGTCAGGCAACGGACGAGTATTTCGCCGAGAAGGGTCATCGCCCTTATCTGAACCGCATCGACACGGCCGCCCGGATCGCGGTCAAGCCCGCGTGAGCATTGAACCACCCGCAACCGGGCGGGTGGCCTTTGTCCTGAAAGGCTATCCCCGGCTTTCGGAAACCTTCGTGGCGCAGGAGATTCTGGCGCTGGAGCAGCGCGGGCTGGCGATTGATATCTGGTCCCTGCGTCACCCGACCGATGCCACCAGCCACCCCGTGCATCAGGATATCGCGGCCCCGGTGACTTATCTGCCAGAGTATCTGCGCGATGAACCCGAACGGGTACGCAGGGCGTGGCGTACCTGTTCCGCCTGGCCGACATGGCAGACCGCCACTGCATTGTTCGAGCGGGATTACCGACGGGATCCGACCGTGAACCGCCTGCGCCGCTTCGGACAGGCTGTTGTCCTGGCCGCCGAACTGCCGTCTTCCGTCACCCACCTGCACGCCCATTTCCTGCACACCCCGGCCTCCACCACCCGCTACGCTGCCCTGCTGCGCGGTCTGCCGTGGAGCGTCTCGGCCCACGCCAAGGACATCTGGACCAGCCCGGTGTGGGAAAAGCGGGAGAAGCTTGCCGACTGCGCCTTCGCCGTGACCTGCACCGCGACGAACGCCGACCACCTGGCCGAACTGGCGCCGGAGGGTCGGGTCAGTCTGGTCTATCACGGCCTCGATCTGGCGCGTTTTCCCGCTGCCCCGCCAAAGGGTCCGGCACCTTCCGTACCTGTCATCCTGTCGGTTGGGCGGGCGGTGACGAAGAAGGGCTATCCGGTGCTGCTGGATGCCCTGGCGCAGGTCGATCTGCCGTGGCGTTTCGTGCATATCGGCGGCGGCGAGCAACTGACTGAACTGAAGCAGCAAGCGAGCGAACTCGGCATTGCCGACCGGATCGACTGGCGCGGACCACAACTGCAGCAAGCGGTGCTGCAGGCATGCCGACAGGCTGACCTGTTCGTGCTGGCCAGCCGTATCGCCGATGATGGCGACCGGGATGGCCTGCCCAACGTGCTGATGGAAGCGCAGAGCCAGGGTCTGGCCGTCGTCGCCACAGCGGTGTCGGCAATCCCGGAGCTGGTGCGTGACGGCGAAACCGGTCTGCTTGTCGCGCCCGACGACCCGGTCGCTCTGGCAGCCGCGCTGGCGCGGATGCTGCGTGATCCGGCAGCACGGAATACCATGGGCCAGGCAGGTGAGGTCCGGGTCCGGTCAGCCTTTGATCTGGACCGATGCATCGACCGGCTGGCCACCAGGTTCGGGTTGGAGGCAAGCGGATGAAGCTCTTCTGTTTCGGTTACGGCTTCTCGGCCAGCACCCTTGCGCCATACCTGCGTCAACGCGGCTTCTCGATCGCAGCGACCGAGCGATCGGCGGGTTCCCTGCCGGGCGATGTGGCTCCCGTGAGGTTCGACGCCTCAGCGGCCTTGCCGGACGCAGCGCTCGATGGCGTCACCCACATCATTTCCTCCATCCCCCCCGATGACGATGGCGATCCGGTCCTGCGTCACGCCCGGCGGCAGGTCGCAGCCTGTTCGACACTGCAGTGGGTCGCCTACCTCTCCACGACCGGGGTCTATGGCGACCGCCAGGGTGGCTGGGTGGACGAGACCGGGGAACTGAAACCCGCCGGACGACGCGGGGAACGGCGGGTCCTGGCGGAACGGCAATGGCTGGATCTGCAGGCGGAGACGGATGCGACCGTCCAGATCTTCCGCCTGGCCGGGATCTATGGCCCCGGACGCAATGGTTTCAAGGCACTGCGGGAAGGTACTGCCCGACGGGTGATCCGGGCGGGTCAGGTCTTCTCCCGCATCCATGCCGAGGATATTGCCCGGACCCTGCTGGCCTCCATCGACCGCCCCCGGCGGGCAGGCATATACAATGTCTGCGATGACGAACCGGCACCGCCGCAGGACGTGGTGGAATTCGCCGCCAACCTGCTGGACATGCCTGTCCCACCCGATACCCCGTTCGAGGATGCCAACCTGAGCCCCATGGGCCGCAGCTTCTATGGCGAGAGCAAGCGTGTCAGCAATGCCCTGATCAAGTCGGAGCTTGGCGTGACGCTGAAGTACCCGGACTACCGGACCGGTCTGCGCGCCATCCTGGCCGGGGAACAGCGCACCTCAAGACGACCGTAAAGCCTTCCTATTCCCTGGCTGGTGCGGCGGCCGCGATACCCAGGAAATCCGCCGCCTTCAGGCTGGCACCACCGACCAGGGCACCATCGACCCCATCAAGAGCGAGCAGTTCACCGGCATTGCCCGGCTTCACCGATCCGCCATACAGGATCCGCAAGGTGTCGATATCTCCGATCTGCGCTGCGGCGGTCGCGCGGATCGCGGCATGTGCCTCCACGATGTCATCGGTGGACGGGGTCAGGCCGGTGCCAATGGCCCAGACAGGCTCATAAGCAATGACCGTATTCGTCATTGTCGCGCCGTCCGGCAGGGAGCCGCTGACCTGCCGCTTCAGCACCGCCAGGGTTTCGCCCGCGCGCCGCTCCGCCTCCGTCTCGCCAACACAGACAATGGCGATCAGACCTGCGCGCAGCGCGGCCTCCGCCTTGGCCTTGACGGTGGCGTCCGTCTCCCCGTGATCGGTGCGCCGTTCCGAGTGGCCGACGATGACGTGGCTGCCGCCCAGATCCGCGATCATCTCCGCCGAGACATCGCCGGTGTGCGCGCCGCTGACCTCCGCGTGGCAATCCTGCCCCGCGACGGCGACGCGATCCGCGATGCCGCGTTCGAACAGCGTGATGCGCAACGGTGAGATAAGGGTTGCCGGGGGTGCGATCAGCAAATGCACATGCTTGGCCGCCGACAGCCCCTCGGCAAGCGCGGTCGCTTCGCGCGCTGCATCACCGGCAAGGCCGTTCATCTTCCAGTTTCCCGCGATCAGCATCTTGCGCATGTTGTTCCCCCGTCGATCCGGCCCGTTCACCAACCCCAAGCATCCGCTGTCCGGGCCGCCAAGCCAACTGATTCGCACCCCGATGCTCAAATACACCTGATCCCGCAGGGAACGCGCCTTCCGCAGGTTGCGGATGCACGGACTGATGCGTAATGTCCGCCATCCTCATTATCACGGACATCAGCGGCGGATCATGATCAGCAATCTCGGCAAGGGCGCAGGCAAGTGGGTCGTAAGAATCCTGCTGGTCCTGCTCATTCTCAGCTTCGCCTTCTGGGGTATCAACGACTACATCACCGGCCCGACCAATCCGCCGGTGGCAGAGGTCGGCGGGGAACTGATCGACAGCGCCACCTTTGCCAATGAGGCGAGCCGTCGCCTGCGACTGCTGCAGCAGCAACAGAACATGGTGCTGCAGCCGCGCGAGGCGCTGGCATTCGGCATCTATGACCAGGTGCTGTCATCGCTGATCGACCGCCAGACCCTGAACATGCGGGCCGCAGAGCTGGGGCTTGCCGTGCCTGACACGGCGGTCAGTGCCGCAGCCCATGCCAACCCGAACTTCCAGAACCAGTTGGGTGAATACGATCCGGTCCGCTTCGAGCAGGTGATCCGGCAGCTCGGCTACCGTTCGCCGAACGCCTTCGCCGAGGACCTGCGCGGCGACCTGATGCGTCGCCAGATCCAGGCCTCCGTGACCGCCGGGCTGGATGTGGGTGTCAACGCCTTCGCCAAGGCGCTGTTCGCGTTCCAGAACGAGGCGCGCAACATCCGTTTCATCACCGTGCCGAATGACAGGCTGGCCGATACCGCGCCGCCGAGCGAGAACGACCTGACGACCTATCACGAGGGCCATCCGGAACTGTTCTCCACGCCGGAGCGGCGTCGTATCCTGCTGATCGACCTGTCGCCTGAAACGATTGCCGCCGACATTGCCGTGAGTGATGCGGAGGTGGAGCAGGCCTATCAGGACCAGATCGCCAGCTTCAGCGTTGCGGCTTCGCGCGTGGCCGCCCAGGCCATCTTCGCGGACGAGGATGCGGCGAAAGCAGCATTGGCCAGGGTGAATGAAGGTCTGTCCTTCGCTGCCGCCGTGGAACAGCAGAACGGCACGACACCCACAAGTCTGGGTACCGTGCGGCCCGGCGACCTGCCCGGTGGTCTGGGTGATGCCGTATTCAACAGTGAGGTTGGTGGCGTTGCCGGTCCGGTCCAGACGGCCTTTGGCTGGCATCTGGTGCAGGTCACTGACGTGACCGAAGCGACCACCCGGCCCCTGGCCGAGGTGCGCGACGAACTGCTGAACGCCATCCGGATCGAGCGCGCGCTGGAGCGTGTCATCGATCTCGGCAACCAGGTCGAGGACGAACTGGCCGGCGGGAACCGGCTGCGCGCTGTCGGTGATGCCGTTGGCGTTGCCGTGCGTGAGATCGGTCCGGTTGACCGCAATGGTGTCGATATCAATGGCGTGGAACTTGATACGCCGTTGCCGCCACAGACCCTTGCCACGGCCTTTGGTCAGGAACAGGACGAGGATCTGGAACTGCAGGAAACCAGCGACGGTGGTTACTTCGCCGTCGAGGTCGTGGAGATCATCACACCGGAATTGCGCCCCTTTGCCGATGTCGAGGCAGAGGTGACGGCGGCCTGGCGGGCGGAGAACCTGGCCAAGGCTGCAGCCGAAGTGCGCAACAAGCTGCTGGAACGCCTGCAGGCAGGCACCACGCTTGACGGTCTGGCCAGTGAATTCGACGTCGCGGTACAGACCGCCGACGCCGTGACCCGTCAGGGCGGCGCGCCGGAACTGGCAGGCAACCTGCGGACGGTCGTCTTCTCGGCACAGGCCGGAGACCATGCGGGGGGTGAGCATGCCAGCGAACCCGCCCAGGTGCTGGCGGAAGTCGTGGAGATCATCGAGGCCAATCCGCTTGAGAGCGCCGGCCAGATCTCGGCCCTGGAAGCCGCGATTGGTGAGTCCATGGCCGAGGATGCTTTCGCCACCTACCAGCAGCAGCTGCGTGACGAATTCGGTGTCGGTGTCAATCGCCAGGCGATGATCCAGGCCATCGATCCGGCGCTGTTGCGCGAAACCGAGTAGCGGTCACGGCCGACCGGCCTGACCCGATCAGGAGAGCCTGAGCCATGGCCTTCACACCAAGCGCTGACGACTTTGCCACCCGGTATGATGCGGGCGAGGGTCAGGTCGTCTGGACCGAGATCGTTGCCGACCTCGAAACCCCGGTTTCAGCCTTCATGAAGCTGGCGGACGGTCGCCCCAATGTCTTTCTGCTGGAATCCGTGGAGGGCGGGGCCGTGCGCGGCCGCTATTCCTTCATCGGCATGAAACCGGACCTGATCTGGCGCGCCCATGGCAACAGTGCCGAGATCAACCGCTCCGCCCGCTTCGACCCCGACGCCTTCGAACCCTGTGCCGAGCCGACCCTGGAGAGCTTCCGCAAGCTGGTGGCGGAAATGCATATCGACATGCCGCACCAGTTGCCGCCGATGTCGGCCGGGCTGTTCGGTTACATGGCCTATGACACCGTGAAACTGATGGAGCGGCTGCCCGCCGCCAACAGGGATGTGCTGGGCGTGCCGGACGCGCTGTATGTGCGCCCGACCGTCATTGCCATCTTCGATTCCGTGCGCGACATGGTCAGCATCGTGACCCCGGTCTGGCCACAGCCCGGCGTTGGCGCGCGCCAGGCCTACAACCGCGCCTGCGAACGGCTGGCGGACACGGTGGCGGATTTCGAACGTGCCCTGCCCTACAGCCGCGGCGGTGTGGACAATCTGGCGAGCCTGCCCGAGCCGAAGTCCAACATGACGCGCCCCGAGTACTACGCCATGGTGGAGAAGGCGAAGGAGTACATCCGCGCCGGTGATATCTTCCAGGTGGTGCCTTCGCAACGCTTCGAGGTACCTTTCGAACTGCCGCCGTTCGCGCTCTATCGCGCCCTGCGCCGGACCAATCCCTCACCCTTCATGTACTACCTCAATTTCGGCGGCTTCTCGGTCGTCGGTTCCAGCCCGGAGATCCTGGTGCGCGTGCGCGACGGCCAGGTAACCGTCCGCCCGCTTGCCGGAACCCGTCCACGCGGCGCCACCCCGGCGGAGGATCTGGCGCTGGAGAAGGAACTGCTGGCCGACCCGAAGGAGCTGGCAGAACATCTGATGCTGCTCGACCTGGGCCGCAATGATGTGGGACGTGTCGCGAAGATCGGCACCGTCAGGGTGACCGAGGAATTCGCCATCGAGCGCTACAGCCAGGTCATGCACATCGTCTCCAATGTGGAAGGCGAGATGGACCCGGCGCATGACGCGCTGGATGCCCTGATCGGCGGCTTCCCGGCTGGCACGGTCAGCGGTGCGCCGAAGATCCGCGCGATGGAGATCATCGACGAACTGGAGCGCGACAAGCGCCACCTCTACGCGGGCGGTATCGGCTATTTCTCCGCCAGCGGTGCGATGGACACGGCCATCATCCTGCGGACCGCCATCGTCAAGGACGGGGTGATGCATGTGCAGGCAGGCGGTGGCGTGGTCGCCGACAGCGATCCGGAAGCCGAGTATCAGGAGACCGTGAACAAGGCCAAGGCGCTGATGCGCGCGGCGGAGGAAGCCGTGCGCTTCGCCCAGAGCGGCGGTGTCAACGCGCCGCGCTGACCCGAACCAGGTCGGAGAGCCGGACCAGCCGGAACCGGCTCCGGTCCAGCGTGGCCACAAATCGCTCCAGCGCGTCCAGCGTCAGGTGATGCGGATGGCCGATGGCGATGGCCTGCCCGGTCGCCGATGCAATCGTCAGCGTACGCTGCAACTGCGCCTCCGCCATTGCTCCCGTCCCGTCGGGATCCAGGAACACATCGCGCGAAAGGGTCGGCAGCCCGGCACCTTCTGCGGCCTGCGCGGCGACCGTCTCCGCCGTGGTCCGGGAATCGAGGAAGAACAGACCCTGCCCGGCCAGCCGCGTCATGACCCGGTCCATCGCGCCCCTGTCCGCCGTGATCCGACTGCCCATGTGGTTGTTGACGCCGTCCAGTCGGCCGAACTTCGCCAGCGCCGCATCCAGCCTCGCAATCTGCTCCGCCGGTGGCTGATCCATCAGCAGGGCGCCGGGGCCGGGATCCGCCGCGCCAAGCGGTTCCATAGGCATATGCAGCAGCACCGTCCGGCCCGAACGCCGTTCATTCTCAGCCAGTTCCCGCACATTCGCGGCATAGGGCAGAAAGGCGAAACTGACCGCGGCCGGCAAGCCGGAGGCGCGTGTCAGGGCAGCACGATCCGGCCCCATGTCGTCCAGCACGATGGCGACGCGGGCGCGGCTGTCCGGCATGGGCATCGGGACGGTTGCTGTCAGGCGCGGATAGATCGCCACCAGGGCATCCGGCACCGGACCGGTGTCACCCGACCGGGCACCCAGCCGCTGGTCCGCCTGAAGCACTGTCGGCTCCACAACGCGATCCGGCCAGATCAGGGTCAGCGCCAGCGCGGCAAGGGCCAGCAGCAGCACGCCAAGCCCCAGCCGACGCATCCGCAGCGTCCTTCCACCCCTGCCTTCATGCTGCGACATGCTTGACGCCCCGCGTTCGCACTGTTTTCTTGACGCCGCCCTGACGGTGCGGCGGAATTCGGCGCGCCCTCCGGCGCTGTTCGCCTGGGACTGACACCATGATTCTGCTGATCGATAACTATGACAGTTTCACCTATAACCTCGTTCACTATCTGGGCGAACTGGGTGCCAGCGTCACAGTCTGGCGAAACGACATGATCAGCGTCGCGGATGCCCTGGCCCTGAAGCCGGAGGCTGTCGTGCTTTCCCCCGGCCCGGGTCGGCCGGAAAGTGCCGGAATTTCCCTTGATCTGGTGCGCAATGCGCCCGCAGACCTGCCGATCTTCGGCGTCTGCCTGGGCCACCAGACCATCGGGGAGGCTTTCGGGGCGGAGGTCGTTCGCGCCGACGAACTGATGCATGGCAAGACATCTCGGGTTCGTCACGCGGGCACAGGTGTATTCGAGGGCCTGCCCGACGGCTTCTCCGCCACGCGCTACCATTCGCTCACCGTTGCACCGGCCAGCGTGCCGGACGTCCTGGAGGTCACCGCCCGCACCGACGATGGCGTGATCATGGGCCTGCAGCACCGGGACCGCCCGGTACACGGGGTCCAGTTCCACCCGGAGAGCATTGCCTCGGAGCATGGCCATGCCCTGCTCGGCAATTTCCTGAATTCTGCCGGACTGAAAAGGGCAGCCTGATGACCAATGAGATCGAGACCTTCAAGGGGCTGATCGGCCGCGTTGCCGAGCGCCAGGAACTTTCCGTCGATGATGCCCGCACCGCTTTCGACATCATGATGTCGGGTGACGCAACCCCGTCGCAGATGGGTGCTTTCCTGATGGCACTCAGGGTGCGCGGCGAGACCGTGGATGAGCTGACCGGCGGTGCCATGGCCATGCGCGCCAAGGCACAGGGTATCACCGCCCCGGCAAACGCCATCGACACCTGCGGCACCGGTGGTGACGCCAAGGGCACATGGAACGTCTCCACCGCCGTCAGTTTCGTGCTGGCCGCGCACGATATCCCGGTGGCCAAGCATGGCAATCGCGCCCTGTCGTCGAAGACCGGCGCGGCGGATGTTCTCACCGCCCTGGGCGTCAACATCGAATGCCCGTTCCCGCTGGTGGAGAAGTCGCTCAGGGATGCCTGCATCGGCTTCCTGATGGCCCCGCGGCATCACGGCGCCATGCGCCATGTCGGCCCGACGCGGGTGGAACTGGGGACGCGCACGATCTTCAACCTGCTGGGACCGCTGTCCAATCCGGCGGGCGCGAAACGGCAGATCATGGGCGTGTTCGCAAAACAATGGGTCGAGCCGCTGGCCCATGTGCAGAACCAGTTGGGCGCAGAGCGTGTCTGGGTCATGCATGGCGCGGACGGCATGGACGAACTGACCACCACCGGCGTCACCCATGTGGCGGAACTGGTGAACGGGCAGGTCCGCACCTTCGACGTAACCCCGGAAGACGCCGGTCTGCCGCTGGCTTCGCCCGATGATCTGAAGGGCGGGGAACCGGCCGGGAACGCGGCTGCCCTGCGCGGTGTGCTGCAGGGGCAGAAGAACGCGTTCCGCGATATCGTGCTGCTGAACGCTGCTGCCGGTCTGATCGTTGCCGAGAAGACGGAGACCCTGCGCGAAGGCGCGGCCATGGCGGCGGAGGTGCTGGACAATGGCAAGGCACTCGCCCGGCTGGAACAGCTGGTCGCCATCTCCAACGAAGGCGGAGGGGCCTGAGGCATGGCCAAGGATACCGGAACGGTTCTGGATCGCATCTGCGCCGACAAGCGGGATCACATCGCTGCCTGCAAGGCGGAACGCCCGCTGGCCGCCGTCGAGGCTGCCGCCCGCGCGGCTGACACGCCACGGGGCTTCATTGCGGCGCTGGAACGCGATCAGGCTGCGGGGCGTTACGGGCTTATCACGGAGATCAAGAAGGCGTCGCCGTCGAAGGGCCTGATACGTGCCGATTTCGACCCGCCTTCGCTGGCCCGCGCCTATGAGGCCGGCGGGGCGTCCTGCCTTTCCGTGCTGACCGACATTCCCTATTTCCAGGGGGCGGACGGCTATCTTGTCGCCGCGCGGACCGCCGTGTCCCTGCCTGCGCTGCGCAAGGACTTCATGCTCGACACCTACCAGGTGGCAGAGGCACGGGCGCTTGGTGCCGACTGCATCCTGCTGATCATGGCCGCGCTGTCCGATGATCAGGCCCGCGAACTGGAAGATGCGGCCATCGGCTGGGGCATGGACGTGCTGGTGGAGGTGCATGACATCGGGGAACTGGAGCGCGCCCGCACCCACCTGAAGAGCCGCCTGATCGGCATCAACAACCGCAATCTCAAGACCCTGGACGTCAGTCTGGAAACCACCATCGAATGCGCCCGCGCGCTTCCCCGGGATTGCGTCGCGGTCAGCGAGAGCGGGCTGAACAGCCGCGCCGATCTGGATCGCATGGCTGAAGCGGGCTGTCGCAGCTTCCTGATCGGGGAGAGCCTGATGCGCCAGGATGATGTCTCCGCCGCCGTACAGGCGCTGCTGCGCGACCCCGCAGCATCCCTGCAGGCGGCTTCCTGACCATGTCCGGGTTCACCCATTTCGATGACAAGGGTGCCGCCCGCATGGTCGATGTCGGCGCCAAGGACGAGACAGAGCGCACGGCCACCGCAGAGGCCCGCATCACCATGCAGCCGGAGACGCTGGCGCTGATCCGGGAAGGCAGGGCGAAGAAAGGCGATGTGCTGGGTGTCGCGCGGCTGGCCGGGATCATGGGGGCGAAGAAGACCCCGGACCTGATCCCGCTCTGCCATCCGCTGGCCCTGACCAATGTCGAACTGGAACTGACCACCGAAGACGCCCCAGATCCTGCCGTTGTCATCCGCGCCACCTGCAAGCTGCGCGGCAAGACCGGTGTAGAGATGGAGGCACTGACTGCCGCCTCCATCGCTGCCCTGACGGTCTACGACATGTGCAAGGCCGTGGACCGGGGCATGGAAATCTGCAACGTGCGGCTGCTGTTCAAGGACGGCGGCAAGTCCGGACGCTACACGGCGCCATGATCCCGGTCGCGGAAGCGCGTGCGCGCATCCTGGCGCAGATGCCGCAGATGCCTGCCGAGTGGATATCCATTGCCGAGGCCGATGGACGTGTGCTTGCCGAACCCGCCATCGCCCAGCGCACCCAGCCGCCCGCCGACCTCTCCGCCATGGATGGGTACGCGGTTCTCGGATCGGACGTTGTATCTGCCGGGGCCAGCCTGAACTGCATCGGTGAATCAGCGGCGGGACACGCCTTCGACGGCGCAGTGAAACCGGGCGAATGCGTCCGCATCTTCACGGGCGCTCCCCTGCCCCCCGGTACGGATACGATCCTGATCCAGGAAGACGCGGATGTTTCAGGCACCACAATTGTCACGAATGAGGCGCTGAAGACCGGCACCTACGTCCGCCGTGCCGGTCTTGATTTCAGGGCAGGTGAAACAGGTCTTCAGCCGGGTCGGGACATCGGCCCCCGTGACCTTGGCCTGCTTGCCGCGATGAATGTACCCTGGGTCGGTGTCCGCCGACGCCCGCGCATCGCGCTGCTCTCCACCGGCGACGAACTTGTCCGACCGGGTGAGGCGCTGGGTCCGAACCAGATCGTGTCCTCCAACGCGATCTCACTGGCGGCCCTGGTCCGCCGCGCCGGTGCGGAACCGGTGGACATCGGCATTGCGGAGGATCGCCCGGATGCCCTGGCGCAGGCTGCCGCGCGTGCCGCAGGTTGCGACATGCTGGTCACGCTCGGTGGCGCATCGGTCGGTGACCATGACCTGGTGCAGGACGTGCTGGGCGACAGGGGACTGGCGCTGGATTTCTGGCGCATCGCCATGCGTCCGGGCAAGCCGCTGATGTTCGGGCAGTTCGGTGACGTGCGCCTGCTGGGCCTGCCCGGCAACCCGGTCTCGGCGGTGGTCTGTGGCCTGCTGTTCCTGCGTCCCGCCATCCGCCGGATGCTGGGTGCGGACGATGTGGAACCGGAGGTGCGCACCGCCACGCTGGGCCGCGATCTGGCCGAGAATGACCGGCGGGAGGACTATCTGCGCAGCGAGTTGCATCTCGACGCTGACGGCCACGCGATGGTTACCCCCTTCGCGCGACAGGACTCGTCGATGCTGCATGTCCTCTCCCGCGCCGGGGCACTCGCCATACGTGCACCCCACGCCGGGGCGCAGGCGGCGGGAAGCCCGATTCCCTATATCCCCCTGACCGGCATGATCTGACACAGCCCGCGCCGGAACCACATGGGACCAACGCCGGGTTGAAACAGGAACATTGACGGAATTCCGGAACTTTCATAGAACATAGGCGGTCTGACCAAGTGATTCGTTTCGGGTTTCAAGCCGCCCGGACACACATGCGGAAAGACGAACCAGCAACGCACACACAGATGTGCTTTCAGCGGGGGATCGCCATGCTGACCCGGAAACAGCACGAACTGCTTCTGTTCGTGGACAGGCACCTGAACGAGAATGGTGTCTCACCGTCCTTCGACGAAATGAAGGACGCCCTGAACCTGAAATCCAAGTCGGGCATTCACCGCCTGATCTCGGCACTGGAGGAACGCGGTTTCATCCGCCGCCTTCCGCATCGTGCCCGCGCGCTGGAGGTCCTGCGCCTGCCGGATGCTGCGACCCCGGCAGGCCGCCGTGCATCCGGGGAGCCCGTGCTGAGTTCCAGTGGATTCCGCCCGACGGTGGTGAACAACCCGGATCTGCCGCTGTCGTCCGCACCGCCGCCCGCCTCCCGCGCGGCAAGCGATACCGTCAGCCTGCCGCTCTATGGCCGGATCGCGGCCGGTACACCGATCGAGGCCCTGCGCGACCATTCGAACTATGTCGATGTACCGTCCCACATGGTCGGGCGCGGTGAACATTACGCGCTTGAGGTCGCCGGTGATTCGATGATCAACGCCGGCATTCTGGACGGCGACACGGTGATCGTCGAACGCGGTGATGTCGCCGACAACGGCAGCATTGTCGTGGCGCTGGTGGAGGGGGAGGAAGTCACCCTGAAACGCCTGCGCCGCCGCAGCAACGCCATCGCGCTGGAGCCGGAGAACCCGGCCTACGAGACCCGGATCTATCGCCCCGATCAGGTGCGCGTGCAGGGGCGTCTGGTGGCCCTGTTCCGGCAGTATTGAGGGCGGCTGCTGCGGCAACCAGGCGTCAGCCGATCACGATCAGTCTCGCCAGTAGTGTTCGCTGCGCGGGATCGGTCGCCAGACCCATGGCCGATGGCCACGGCTTGCGTTGACCGACTGCATGGACGGCCCTGAGCGGGCATCCAGGTACAGGACATGCGGGCCATCGCGCCAGAGATCGAAGACATCGGTCACGATCCGTGCCGAGGGGCACCGGCCGCGCACCGGGACCGTCGCGATCACCACGTCTGCGCGACCGCAATCGTCCCTTACGGCACGCTCGTCGACCGGCAATGCGATCATCCAGCCGTCGCGGCGCAGGATGCAGCCCAGCAGGTCGCAGCGCAAACTGCCGTCAACGCTCGCGCCATCCAGTGGCCAGCGTCCGCCCGGTTCCGACGCGCCCGTGCGCGCGAGCCATTGTTGCGCCACGAACCTGTCCCGCCGCAGCGTCGACAGCATCAGTCCGCCATCCGGCGCGGTCACTGCAGTCAGGCGTCCATCGCCGGACACCCGCACCAGCGGACTGTCCGCCATGTAGGGGCTGGCCATGCCGAGCAGGATCGCCAGCCAGCCCAGGTTCCGCCAGGCCCCGGACCACAGGCACAGCCACAGTCCGCCGAGGGTCACCGTGACCAGTCCGGCAGCGGGCATGGCGGGCACCAGTCGTACCGCCCCGTCCAGCGCGGCCACGCCATGCGCAATGCGAAGGATCAGGTCGATCCCCTGCCCCATCAGCCACAGCGGCACCGCCTCCAGTCCGAAAGGCATGGCGATCAGGGCGAGTGTCCCCGTCGGCATGACCCAGAACCCGGTAACCGGCACCGCCGCCAGATTGGCAATGACGCCATAATCCGCCACCCGTCCGAAGTGGTAGATCGCGAAGGGCGCGGTCGCGAGACCGGCAATGATGGTGGTGACGCCGACACCGGCAAGATAGATCAGCCCGCGGCCCACCGGACCCGTGTCGCTGGTCCGGCGCAGCATCCTGTCGCCGAAACGCTCGTAGACCGCGACCAGGGCGGTCACGGCAGCGAAGGACATCTGGAAGCCTGGCTCCGTCAGGGCTTCCGGCGTCATCAGCAACACCGCAAGTGCCGCGATGGCCACGGTACGCAACGAAATGGCCCGCCTGTCGGTCAGTACGGCGAGCATCACCAGTGCGACCATGATGAAAGCCCGGATGGTCGGCACCGACGCGCCGGTCAGCACCAGATAGAACAGCCCGCCGCACAGGGCCGCGACGGCGGCGATCTTCTTGATCGGCAGGTACAGGGCGATCTTCGGGCGCAGCGCCAGTCCGAAGCGGACCAGCCAGAACAGAAAGCCGCTCACCAACCCCATGTGCAGCCCGGAGATGGCGAGCAGATGCGCCAGTCCGGCGTCCCGCAGTGCCTGGGTGTCCCTGGCCGGAATGCCGCCCCGGTCGCCGATCAGCAGGGCCACCGCGACACCTCCCGCAGCCCCCTCCAACGCCGCCCGGATCCGTGCGGCCATGTGATCGCGCAGCCGGGACACGGCCTGATCCGCGGATGTGCCCGGGGTAACGACCCGGACCGGTCCGAGGACATAGCCACTGGCACCAATACCCCGGAAGAAGGCATGTCGCTGGAAGTCGAAGGCTCCCGGCTCCACTGGCGGCGACGGCGGCAACAGATTGGCCAGCACTTCGATCCGGTCGCCTGGGCGGGCCTTGTCACCGCGTGTGCGCACCGTGACCCGCACCCGTTGTGGCAGATCGGCAGGGCGCAGGCCGGCAAAGCCGGTGGGCCGGACGGTCAGGCGCATATCACCCTCCCGGACCTCAACCCGCTCGACCGTTCCGGAAAGCTGCGACGGTCCGATTTCCGCGGGCAGCACCGGTGCCGCGACAAGCATCGTACGCAAGACCGCCGCCGCCATTCCGAGTGCAACAAGACCGAACACGAGCGCCACGGGGGCCATTGCCGTGCGGCGCAGTTGCCACATCGCGAACAGGGCCAGAAGTCCGACGACCCCGGCAATGGACAAGTCTGGCTCCATGGGCAGCGCGAAATAGAGGCCGATTCCGCTGCCGAACACGACCGGCAGCCAGAAGAACAGGCGATCCCGCTCCTGCGTCAGAAGAATCCCGATCGTGTCCACGGGACGCACCAGGGACGCGCTGGCAATCGCAGCCATCGTTCCCAGTCGTCTCGTCACCTGCCGGGCGATGTGATACATGACCGCCTCCCGCCCGGGACTTTATGTCTTTCTGCCAACTGGAGAAACATTGATGGCGCGTTCGGAAGTGGTGACACGGTTCGCCCCCTCCCCCACCGGGTTCCTGCATATCGGCGGGGCACGGACGGCCCTGTTCAACTGGCTGTTTGCCCGCCACCATGGTGGCCGGTTCCTGCTGCGGATCGAGGATACGGACCGCCAGCGTTCCACGCCCGAGGCAATTGACGCGATCTTCGATGGCCTGAGCTGGCTCGGGTTGCAGGGTGACGAGGAACCGGTGTTCCAGTTTGCCCGTGCCGCGCGGCACGCCGAGGTGGCGCAGGCATTGCTGGACAGTGGCAACGCCTATCGCTGCTACACCAGCCCCGAGGAACTGACCGCGATGCGGGAGGCGCAGCGCGCTGCCAGCCAGCCCGTCCGCTATGACGGACGCTGGCGGGACCGCGACCCCTCAGAGGCTCCGGCCGGCGTGGATCCCGTCATCCGGCTGCGCGCGCCGCAGACCGGCAGTACGGTGATCGCGGACGCCGTTCAGGGCGATGTGACGTTCCAGAACGACCAGTTGGACGATCTGATCCTGCTGCGGGCTGACGGTACACCGACCTATATGCTGTCCGTCGTCGTCGATGATCACGACATGAATGTCAGCCACGTCATCCGGGGTGACGATCATCTGGTGAATGCCGCGCGGCAGAGCCTGATCTATCAGGCACTGGGCTGGGACCTGCCTGTCTACGCCCATATCCCGCTGATCCATGGCGCGGACGGCGCAAAACTGTCGAAGCGGCATGGCGCACTTGGCGTCGATGCCTATCGGGAGATGGGATACCTGCCGGAGGCGGTATTGAATTACCTCGTCCGCCTTGGCTGGGCGCATGGTGACGACGAGATCTTCTCGATGGAGCAGGCGATCGAGTGGTTCGGGCTGGACGCCATTGGTCGCGGTGCCTCGCGTTTCGATTTCGCCAAGCTGGAGAATCTCAACGGCCATTACCTCCGTGAAGGCGACAATGATCGCCTGACCGGGCTGGTTGCTGACCGGCTGGGCATTTCCGGCGACACCGCAGCCGTCGCGCGGATCAACGGCCTGATGGACGGCCTGAAGGAACGGGCGAAGACCGTCATCGAACTGGCCGACAGCGCCGCGTTCCTGATCGCCTCGCGACCGATCAGCATGAACGCCAAGGCGGCCAAGCTGGTGGACGGGGATGCAAAGGGTGTTCTGACGGGTGTGCATGCCGCACTTGCAGCATTGCAGACCTGGGATGCGGAAACCACGGATGCGGCTGTCCGGGACTTTGCGGAATCGAACGAACTGAAGCTCGGAAAGGTCGCTCAGCCATTGCGCGCGGCGCTGACAGGCTCCAACATGTCTCCCGGCATCTTTGATGTTCTGGTGGCTCTGGGCCGCGAGGAATCCCTGGCGCGGATCGGCGATTGCCTCTGACGCGCTATCTCGGGTTCCACGCGGAGGAGACGCGGGACGTATGCAATGGTCCGGCTTTGGGTATAATGGTTCGCACGTGCGGTATCGATTTTCTGGTACCGACGAATTAGCGTGCGGATGCAACAGATGAGGGGTCAGATAATGGATGAAGCGAAGAAAACCGGCAGCGCCAGCCTTGCAACCGGTGGGGGATCAAGCATCGATTTTGATGTGCTTTCCGGTACGGTTGGTCCTGACGTTGTTGATATCCGCAAGCTCTATGCCCAGACGGGGCAGTTCACCTACGATCCTGGATTCACCTCGACGGCCAGTTGCCAGTCGGAGATTTCCTATATCGACGGCGACGCCGGGGTATTGCTGCACCGCGGTTACAGCATCGATGAACTGGCGGAGCATTCCGATTACCTGGAGGTCTGCTACCTGCTGCTGAACGGCGAACTGCCTTCAGCGGAGGAAAAGGCGGACTACGTGAATACCGTCACGCGTCACACGATGCTGCATGACCAGATGAACTACTTCTTCCGTGGCTTCCGCCGCGATGCGCATCCGATGGCGATCATGGTCGGCGTTGTCGGCGCCATGAGCGCCTTCTACCACGACTCCACCGACATCAATGACCCGAAGCAGCGGGAAATCGCGTCCTACCGCCTGGTCGCCAAGATGCCGACCATCGCCGCCTGGGCCTACAAGTATTCCATCGGCCAGCCCTTCATCTATCCGAAGAACGATCTGACCTATTCGGAGCGTTTCCTGGACATGATGTTCGCTGTCCCGGCGGAGGAATACCGGATCGATCCGATCCTGGCCAAGGCGATGGACAAGATCTTCATCCTGCATGCGGATCATGAGCAGAATGCATCGACTTCGACCGTCCGCCTGGCCGGTTCGTCGGGTGCCAATCCGTTTGCCTGCATCGCGGCAGGCATCGCCAGCCTCTGGGGTCCGGCGCATGGCGGCGCCAACGAGGCGGTGCTGAAGATGTTGAACGAAATCGGGACGCCTGATCGCGTCGGCGAGTTCGTGAAGAAGGCCAAGGACAAGGATGATCCGTTCCGCCTGATGGGCTTCGGACACCGCGTCTACAAGAACTACGACCCGCGCGCGACCGTGATGCAGCAGACCTGTCACGAGGTTCTGGACCGTCTGGGCGTACAGGACGACCCGCTGTTGCAGATCGCCATGGCGCTGGAGAAGGTCGCGCTGGAGGATCCGTACTTCGTCGAGAAGAAGCTGTATCCGAACGTCGACTTCTATTCAGGCATCATCCTGAAGGCGATGGGCTTCCCCGTGGACATGTTCACGGTGCTGTTTGCCCTGGCCCGGACCGTTGGCTGGGTCGCCCAGTGGAACGAGATGATTCAGGATCCGCACCAGAAGATCGGTCGCCCGCGTCAGCTCTACACGGGCCCGGCGCAGCGTTCGTTCGTTCCGATCCACAAGAGGTAAGGACCGGTGGCCCGAAACCGGGCTGTCGGCACCACCCGGGGCGCCAGACATGCGCCCCGGGTCGGCATTGCAGCGGGTGGGCGGCGGTTCGACACTCCCGCCCGTGTCGCCTTCCTGCATGCCGCGAACGACAACCGGCCCACAGGACGGCGACGCCTTCTGATCGGCATCGCAGCAGCCTGTGCGCTGGGAATCGTGCTGGCAGGTGTGGTTCTGGCGGTGTGACCACTCAGAGATCCAGTTCGAAGTAGATCAGTTCCGGTGTCTCTGACTGGCCGGTCGCGGATTCCGGCCCCGCAATCCGCCGGAAACCCATGGTTTCATAGAGCCTGATTGCGGCAGTCATGCTGGTCGCCGTATCCAGCCGCAGACTGCGATAGCCCAACGATCTGGCCGAGGCGACGACCTGCTCCGCCAGCTTCCTTCCCGCCCCCAGACCGCGGGCAGCATCGCTCAGATAGAGCCGTTTCATCTCCGCGATACCGTCACCGAAGCGGCGCAGTGCCACGACACCCACCGCGTCCGTGCCCCGCCAGGCCAGCAGCAGATCCCCGGCGGGCGGCACGTATTCACCGGGAAACCGGGCCATCTCGGCATCAAAGCCCTGGAAGCAGAGGTCGAAGTCGAGCCTCTCGGAATAGGCCACGAACAATTTCCGTGCGACCCTGATCTCCGTTGGCGTTCGCGCCGGGCGGATCGACAGGGTCACGGTTTCAAGCCCGCCCGGCTCAGGTCCGCCGGAGCAGGAACTCCCGCCCCAGCTTCACCCGCGGCTGACCGTCATATTCGATGATGTCCGCCGTGGCATAGGTCTCCGTCCAGCGGTCGGGCAGGTACGATCCCGTACCCACCACGTTGATCGGTGCCTTGACCGATCCCATGACCCGGCATTTCTCCGGTCCGAAACCGGAGGACGCCACGATCTTGACGTTCTGGAAGCCTTCCATGTCCAGCCGCTCCCGCAGGTGGAAGATGGCTGCTGCGGAGACCCCGGTGCCGATCAGATAGCGCAGCTCCGTCTCGTTGCGGTATTGCCGCGTTGCATTGGGCACGTGGCGTTCCAGCACCGCATAGGACGAACTGGGGTCCAGTCCCTCCACATAGCGGCTTCCGTGGGTGTCGAGACGGATGGACATGTTGCCTTCACTTGCCACGTCCGGGAAGCGCCGGCAGACCGTCAGCGCATCCGTCACCTCGCGCCCGAAATAATCCACCAGCACGGTGATCGGATCGTCCGGATATACCTCCCGGAACATCTCCGCCGCACGCAGTGTCGATCCGGCATAGCCGATCAGGGCATGGGGCATGGTGCCGAGACCACTGTCCTGGCCGAAGAAATGCGCAGTTGCATCGGTCGCATTGCCGATGAACCCCACGACCGCCGGGTTGTCCCGCTTGGCCGCAGCCGAGCCGACAGATGCGGCATAGGCCATCAGTTCGGCCATGTCAGGGCCGGTGCAATGTCGGGCATCCATAGCCAGGAACCCGGCGTATGGCAGGTCGCTGCACATGGCGAAGGCGTTGTAGGCCGCGACGCAGGCCGCACCCAGTTTCTGCAGGTACAGCGTTTCCAGATCCACCAGGTGCTTCAGGCTGCCGCTGATGTAGAACAGCGGATCGCCGGCGCCGACCCAGTTACCTTCAGTGTGGCAGAGCTCGATCTTGAAGGTGACGCCCCGTTCGTCCGCCGCCTTCTCCAGCAGCGCCACGGCAAGGCGCGGCGAGAAGATGACCGGACGGCGCATGAACACGGCGTAGGTGACAGGCATGTCACCCAGTTGTGCGACGATTGCCTTGGTCCGGCGGAAATAGTGATCCGTCCGATCGGCAATGTCGTGTTCCAGTGCCGGATCCGGCACCCGGTCGTTTGCGGCGCCGGACGCGTCAGAGCGTCCAACAACGCGAAGTTCAGGAAGCTTCCCGGAGGGCGACATCACGCTCTCCCCTTTGCTTTCTCAGCATCTCCGCAATCAGGAATGCCAGTTCCAGTGCCTGGCTGGCATTCAGCCGCGGATCGCAGTGGGTGTGGTAGCGGTCGGACAGGGTCTCGTCGGAGATCGCCTGGGCGCCGCCAATGCACTCGGTCACATCCTGACCGGTCATCTCGAAATGCACACCACCAAGGCAGGAACCCTCGGCGATATGTACCTCGAACACTTCCTTGACCTCCTGCAGGATCCGGTCGACGGGCCGGGTCTTGTAGCCGGAGGCGGACTTGATCGTGTTCCCGTGCATCGGATCACAGGACCAGACGACCTTCCGCCCTTCCTGCTGCACGCGACGCACCAGACTGACCAGATGCTCGCCCGCCTTGCCCGCGCCGTAACGGGAAATCAGCGTGATCCGCCCCGCCTCATTGTCCGGGCTGAGGATGTCGAGCAGGCGCATCAGGCCATCGGCATCCAGGCTGGGGCCACACTTGATGCCGATGGGATTGGTGATCCCCCGCATGAACTCCACATGCGCCTCTTCCGGGTCACGGGTGCGATCCCCGATCCAGAGCATGTGGGCGGACGTATCGACCCATGTGCCACTGGTCGAATCCATCCGCGTCAGCGCTTCCTCGTAGCGCAGCAGCAGCGCCTCGTGACTGGTGTAGAAATCGACCTGGCCCACCGAAGGCGAGCTGTCGGCACTGATTCCACAGGCCTCCATGAACGCCAGGGCATCGGCGATACGGTCGGCCATCTCCTGATAGCGCTCACCCGCCGGGCTGTCGGCGACGAACCCCATGTTCCACTGGTGCACCCGGTTCAGGTCCGCGAAACCACCCTGGGCGAAGGCCCGCAGCAGGTTCAGCGTGCTGGCCGACTGGGCATAGGCACGCAACATTCGGTCGGGGTTCGGCTGCCGGGCGGCAGGATCCTCCTCGATCGCATTGATGATGTCGCCGCGGTAGATCGGCAGTTCGACACCGTTCACCATCTCGGTGGGGGAGGAGCGTGGCTTGGCGAACTGACCGGCCAGACGCCCGACCTTCACCACCGGCACCTGCGCACCATAGGTCAGGACGACAGCCATCTGCAGCAGCACCTTGAAGGTGTCGCGGATGTTGTCGGCATGGAACTCGGCGAAGCTCTCGGCACAATCTCCGCCCTGCAGCAGAAACGCGCGGCCTTCGGCCACTTCCGCCAGCCGGGACTTCAGGTTCCGTGTCTCACCGGCAAAGACCAGTGGCGGGTTCCGCCGCAGTCGCGCCTCGACATCGTCCAGCGCCGCCTTGTCCGCATAATCCGGCATCTGCCTCGCGGGCTTGTCTTGCCAGGATTGCGGGGTCCAGTTCGTCGCAGCCATCGTTCCAACTCCAGAAACACATCGGTGATGCCCTGAATACGCAGGGCAGCGCACCTTATAGGTCGTAGAAGGTTGAATGAAAACGGCGGATTTCAAGGCCCGCCGCCCTTCCCTGACGCTGCGTCATGGAGTTCACGACCGTTCCACCCTGCCTCAACCCGCCGCGTGCGCGTTGATGAAGGCCCCAGCGCGTCCGATTGCCTCCCGCGCCTCTGTCAGCATGGGGCCGAACAGGTGCCAGACATGGATCATCCCGCCTGCTTCCTCCAGCGAGGAGGTGACACCGGCGGCCAACGCATTGCGGTGCAGCCGTCGCGAGTCGTCCAGCAGGGTCTCACGCGTGCCCACCTGGATGAGCAGGGGCGGCAGACCGGTCAGATCGGCATGCATCGGCGATGCCAGCGGTGACTTCGGGTCGGCGCCACCGAGATACATGTCTGCCATCCGGCCAAGACCGGGCTGCTTCACCATCGGATCGGCATCATGCAGCGTCACCATGGTCTCGCCGGTCCCTTCCAGATCCACCCAGGGGGAGACCGGCACGGCACAGGCCGGCATTGCCAGCCCCTTGTCCCGGATCGCAACCAGCGCAGCCACAGTCAGTCCCCCACCGGCGGAATCGCCCGATACCGCGATATTGCCGGCCGGAATGCCCTGATCCAGCAGCCAGCCATAGGCCGCGACGGCGTCATCGACGGCTGCCGGGAACGGATGCTCCGGCGCCAGCCGATAGTCGATCACCAGCACCTTCGCATCTGCCGCCTTCGACATGTTCGATGCCAGCGTCCGGTGGGTGTTCAGTGAACCGATGACATAGCCGCCACCATGCAGGTACAGGATCGTCCGGTTACCCGAAACGCCCTTGGCCGTCACCCATTCGGACGGGACGCCGCCCGCGTCAACGGTCTCCACCGCCGTGCCCTCGGGCAGCGGCAGGAAGGCCGCAAGCTTCTCGAACCGCTCCCGCATCTCCGCCGGCGGCGGGTTCTCCGGTGCCGGACGGCTGGTCAGCAGTTCAATCAGTGTGTCGAGTTCCTGAACGGTCATCGGTCCCTCCCCGGATGTTGGCCGTGTTCCGGGGCAAAGTCTGGCGCAGATCGGGCGGAACCACAATGCAGGCAAACGCACGGCACGATCACGCCCAGTTTGTTCGCAACGTGATCGCCGGTGCACTATGTCGGTGACAGGCACATCTCTGCAGGCGGCTACCCGATGGCGGACAACGATCAACACGCCGACGATGACGAACCCGAGGCCGCAGCGACCTCCAGGAAGTCCGTTGTCCGGCGGTTCATGCCGCTCGCCGTCATCGTACTGGCGACGGGGCTGTTCCTGGCGCTGGACCTGCAGCGGTTCATCAGTTTCGACACACTGCGTGACAACCGCGATACGCTTCAGGTGTTTGTCAGCGAGAACGCCGTTGTTGCGGTGCTGCTCTATATCGCCATCTACATGGTCGCCGTGGCGCTGTCCCTGCCCGGCGGACTGGTGCTGACAGTGACCGGCGGCTTCCTGTTCGGCAATGTCTTCGGCACCCTCTGGGCGGTCATGGGAGCCACGGTCGGTGCCACAGGCATCTTTCTCGCCGCCCGCACGGCACTGGGCGACAGCCTGCGAAAGAAGGCCGGACCGGCGCTGAAACGGATGGAGGATGGATTCCGCAAGGATGCCTTCAACTACCTGCTGTTCCTGCGGCTGGTTCCGCTGTTCCCGTTCTTCGTCGTCAATCTGGTGCCGGCATTCCTCGGCGTGCCGACCCATACCTTCATCATCGCCACGCTGATCGGGATCATCCCCGGCACATTCGTCTTCGCGCAGGTCGGTCGGGGGCTGGACAGTGTTCTGGCGACCGGCGGGGAACCGGATATATCCACCGTGCTCACGACAGATGTCGTTATCGCACTGGTTGCGCTGGCTGTTCTTTCGATCCTGCCCGTGATCGTCAAGCGCCTGCGGCGAAAGCCTGACTGAGCCCACCGTCACAGCAAAGGATTGCGGACAACTTGCGCTGTTTCGTTATACTGCCACGATGATGGGATGACGGGGTCGGCAAATGCCGAACCCTGCGACGGGGTAAGTCAGAGGGTCGAATGTCCGCACAGCAACAGGTTCCGGGCAACCTGAGTGGTGTTGAACTGCTTGAGGGACTGCCGGAAGAAGAAATCCTCGCACTTGAGCGACGCTGCACCTGGCGCAGGTTCAAGAATGGTGAGCAGATACTGGATCGCAACAACGATTCACGTGACGTGTTCTTCGTCACCGAAGGCCAGGTGCAGATCGTCAACTACTCCGCGTCGGGGCGGGAGATTGCCTATGCCACGGTCCGGCAGGGCGGATATTTCGGGGAACTGGCCGCCATCGACGGCCAGGCACGTTCGGCCTCCGCCGTGGCCGTGGGCAGTTGCGTGCTGGCGCTCGTCGCCCCCAATGCCTTCATGGAATATGTCGCCAACCACCCCGGTGTCGCCCATCAGGTGATGCAGCGGCTGGCCAAGATCATCCGCACCTGTGATGAGCGGATCATGGACCTCTCGACGCTGGGTGCCGTGCAGCGGGTCTATCTCGAACTGCTGCGTCTGGCTGATGAGGATCCGGTCACGCCGGGATCATGGGTGATCTATCCCATGCCGACCCAGAGCAACATTGCCGCCCGCGCCTCCACCACACGCGAGACCGTGGCCCGCGTCATCGGTCAACTGGCGCAGGAAGAGATCGTGAAGAAGAAGGGCAAGAGCCTCTACATCTGGGACCGCGACTCGCTGGCCTTCCGCGCCGAACGCATGGCCGGTCCGGAAACGCTGGCGCGCTGAGCCAACCGGAGAAACCCGGCAGCCCCCTGTCATCCCGGATTCAGTTGCCGTCCGGATTTCGACCCATGCGCAGGGGAGCGCCGGGCCCACTGACGTCATCCCAGCTCATGCCGAACCGGGCCAGATACTTTCGCAGCCGGTCGGCGTCATTGGTGGATTTTCGCTGCTTCCTGGAAACCGCGAAGAGGGTTCGCCCCGCTTCGGACAGGCTGCGGCAGCGCCGACAGGTTTCAAGCACGTAGTCGAGTTGGACCCGGTCGAAGGGATCGATCTCCGCTGCCATCTCAGCCCCGAGCAGACTGCCGTGAGAGGCTTCGCCGCCTTCCTGCCCCGACCAGAGCCGTGTCAGGCGCGACACTTCGAGATCAACAGCAGCCCTGTCGATGCGCCCCGTCGGGCTGAGCGTTGCCATGCGTGTCACGCTGGCCGCCAGATCGCGGAAATTGCCTTTCCACAGCGCTGACGGACTCTCCGCGAATGCCAGGTAGCGCCCGCGGGCCTCCCTGTTGAAGGTCACACGTGTCCCCTCTCGCTCAGCGAAACGTTCCAGTTCGTAATCGAGGTTCGGCGCAATATCCTCCCGTCGCTCCGCCAGACCCGGCAGGAAGAAGGTCCAGAGGTTCAGACGGGCGAACAGGTCGTCGCGGAAGTTCCCGGCGGCGACCTCGTTCATCAGATTTCGGTTGGTCCCGGCGAGAAGCTGGAATTCGCTCTTCACTTCGCTGTCCGCGCCGACAGGCAGGAAACGCCCCTCTTCGATCGCACGAAGGATCATCGCCTGTTCGTCGAGGCCAAGCTCTCCGATCTCGTCCAGAAAAAGCAATCCCTTGTCCGCGCCCCTGAGCAGGCCGGGGCGGTCCTGCACGGCCCCGGTGAAGGCCCCTTTCCTGTGACCGAACAACGCCGACATGGCGCTGTCGCCCTTCAGCGTCGCGCAGTTCACTTCGACAAACGGACCGTTGATCTGATGCCGCAACTTCTTCAGTTCGTGGACCTTGCGCGCCAGTTGGCTCTTGCCCGCGCCTGTCGGCCCCATCAGCAGGATCGGCGCGCGGCTGCGCACGGCCACCTGCTCGATCTCCTCGATCATCCGGTTGAAATGCGGGTTGCGGGTATTGATTCCACGCTTCAGGAAACTCGTGCTCTCCGCACTTGCCTCCGCGAAGCGGGTCGCAATTGAATCATAGCGTGACAGATCCAGGTCGATCACAGCCCATTTGCCCAGGGATCGCGGACCACGCTTCTGCGTCTGTGTCTGCAGCAGCCGGCCTGGCAGATAGCGGGCCTCAGTCAACAGGAACAGGCAGATCTGGGCCACATGCGTTCCGGTGGTGATATGGACCAGATAATCCTCCGCATCGGGGTCGAACGGATACCCGCGCGCGAAATCCAGCAGCTTGCCGTAGACCTCCTCGAAGTCCCACGCGTCGTCGAAATCCATCATATGCGGAGAGACCGCGGTCTCGGGAGAGACATCGCAGATATCCTGCGCCACGAACTCTGCAAGCCGCTGGTGCTGGCTTCCGTGGATCAGCACAAAGCGATCCACACGCAGGTCCTCCTGCATGCAGATGCTGACCGTCGGGCGCCACTTGTCCCAGCGCGAGGGATCGAACCGGGCGGCATCCAGGGTCGAACCAAGAAACCCGATGACAGTCAATGATCGCATAGAAAATAATATACTACCGTATCTAAAATTATATCAATGGATAAATTCTGACGGGAAATTTTCTCACTTCGATGCCGTAGAAATCTATTCTTCTATTATTTTTCAAATATTTACAGGCATGTCGCGACCTACCGGAGAAACTGGCATGGCCCCTGCGATACCGGAACCATCGGGCATCTCGACTGTCCGATGCGAAGCGGGGCAGAGGCGGCCGGAATGAGCCAGCCGCCAGGCCTCCGGAGCAGTTCGAAGAATGGAGCCGGACCATGGCCAACAAATTCCTGTTCTCCTCGCCGTTGGTAACATTCCTGCCGACGGTCGACACCGTGAATGAGGCCGATGGAATTGCCTATGCCCTTGGTGCGGAGACGAGACTGGCGCAGCTTGCCGCCACTGGCACGCTGTCGGACGGTTATTATTCGGACGCGCAGACACAGCTTTTCGATGTGATCGAGGCCGCGCGTGGTGTGGATGCCGTATGGGTCGCCAAATGCGCGATCCATGCCAGGCAGTCCGGTGCGATGAAGGACATTCCGGCGCTGCTGACCGCCTTGCTCACGATATCGGACCCGGACCTCTCGGTTCTCGTCTTCAAGCGTGTGATCGACAATGGACGCATGCTTCGCAGTTTCGTGCAGATCATGCGTTCCGGCCAGGCTGGACGCACGTCGCTGGGCACCCGACCAAAGCGGCTGGTGCGCGAGTGGCTGAAGACCGCGTCAGTCCGTCAACTCACGCAGGCGGCGACAGGCAGGAACCCCAGTCTGGCAGACATCGTGAAGATGGTTCATCCGGCCCCCGCCGATGCCAGCCGGCGCGCTTTCTATGGCTGGCTGATCGGCAAGCCCTACGATGTCGCCGCCTTGCCGGTCGAGATCAGGGATTTCGAAGCCTGGAAGGCCGACCGCTCGCGCGCCCTGCCGAATGTGCCGTACGAATGGCTGACATCATTCGAACTGGATGCGGAGCAATGGGCAGTTCTGGCCAGCCGCATGGGCTGGCAGGCGTTGCGGATGAACCTCAACACGCTCGCCCGGCATGGCGCGTTTCGTGTCGGGGGCGTGACGGAAATGGTTGCCGCCCGTCTGGCGGACGAAAGGGAAATGGCGCGGGTTCGCCCGGCCCCCTACCAGTTGCTGACTGCCCTCTCGCAAGTGGGGGAGAGCGTTCCACTGGCGGTCCAGGCTGCGCTCGAGAAGGCTCTGGAACGCTCGCTCGCGAAGGTTCCGAGGCTGAAGGGCAATGTCGTCGTCTGTCCCGATGTCTCGGCATCGATGCACAGTCCGGTGACGGGATATCGTGAGGGGGCAACCTCGGTCGTGCGCTGCATCGACATCGCCGCGCTTGTGGCGGCCGCAATGCTGCGGAGCAATCCGCAAACCCGCGTCCTGCCATTCGAGGTCGGTGTCGTTGACATGACTCTCGACCCCGATGCCCGCGTCGCAGTGAACGCCGCGAAACTTGCGTCGCTTGGTGGCGGGGGAACCAATGTTTCCGCACCGCTCGCACGATTGAACCGGCAGAGGGCGAAGGTCGATACGGTCATCATCGTCTCGGACAACCAGTCATGGTTCGATGTTCCGTCTGACCGATCATACGGCGACGCCACGGCGACAATGCGGGAATGGAACAGGCTGAAAGCCCGCAACCCGGGTGCGAAACTGGTCTGCATCGACATCCAGCCCTACGGATCGACGCAGGCAAGGGACCGCAAGGACATCATGAATGTCGGTGGCTTCACCGACGCCGTTTTCGACGCGATGGCACGTTTCGCAGCCGGGAAATCCCGGGATTGGGTCGAAATCATCAACGAAGTGGATATCTGACTGAGCCGGGTCACGGCGAATGCCCGGGAAGGACTACATTTGCATTACAGAGGACGCGGGTTCGAACCCCGCTCGCCGGGTGACCGGCGGTAGCTCAGCCAGGCAGAGCACTGTCCCGAAAGGGGTTGTCTTTCCCAATTCTCGTCGCCGTGACCCCTCAGCACACGATCATGGCCAATCACGGCGAATGCCGGCGTGGACTACATCATACGCTGATCGCCGGACTGCCGGTTCGAAACTCTGCAGGTACGCAAATGCGCATCGGCAACTCGACCCGCAGGACGGGAAGTCCAGCCATTGTCTCGTCGCCGTGACCCTTGATGAAGAGTAGAGGAGGTCGCAATGACCGAAATGACACACGACATTCAGGAAGTCGAAGGCGGTTCGCCAATCAGGATGTGGACCCGTGGTGTGACGGTCGACGAAAAGGCCAGGGACCAGCTCGCCAGGGTGGCCCGGATGCCATTCATCTTCAGTCATGTAGCCGTGATGCCCGATGTCCATCTGGGGATCGGCGCGACTGTGGGTTCGGTCATTCCAACCAAAGGCGCTGTGATTCCGGCGGCGGTGGGTGTGGATATCGGCTGCGGCATGATGGCGGCACGGACCTCGCTGACAGCGAGCGATCTGCCCGACAACCTCTCCGGAGTCCGGTCAGCCATCGAGGCGGCGGTGCCGCACGGCCGGTCCGGCGGAAGGGGCCTGAACCGGTCGCAGGACAAGGGCGCATGGGGCGATCCGCCACGCGCGGTGGTCGACGCATGGGCGCGGCTGCACCCACGGTTTGACGCATTGTGCGGGAAGTTCCCGCGTCTGCTGAAGGCCAATCATCTGGTTCACCTCGGAACACTCGGTACCGGGAACCACTTCATCGAGCTATGCCTCGATCAGCAGGACCGTGTCTGGGTGATGCTGCATTCGGGAAGCCGTGGCGTCGGCAATGCTATCGGGCGGTTCTTCATCGAACTGGCCAGGCAGGACATGCGCACCTGGTTCATCAACCTGCCCGACGAGGATCTTGCCTACTTCCCGGAAGGAACCAGCCATTTCGACGACTATGTCGATGCGGTTGCCTGGGCGCAGGATTTCGCGGCGCTGAACCGCAGGGTGATGATGAGCCATGTGCTCGACGCCCTGCGTGCCATGATCGCGCGACCGTTCGAGGCCGAATGCGAAGCCGTGGACTGTCACCACAACTATGTGACGCGGGAGAACCATTTCGGCGAGAACGTGCTGGTCACCCGCAAGGGGGCAGTGCGCGCGGCAAAGGGCACCATGGGCATCATCCCCGGATCCATGGGGGCGAAGAGCTTCATCGTGCGCGGCCTCGGCAATGCCCACAGTTTCGACAGTTGTTCGCATGGGGCGGGTCGCGTGATGAGCCGTACGCAGGCGAAGGAACTGGTGACGCTGGAGCAGCATGTCGCTGATACCGCCGGTGTCGAATGCCGCAAGGATGAAGGCGTGATCGACGAGACGCCCAGTGCCTACAAGCCCATCGGGGCCGTGATGGCGGCCCAGGCTGACCTGGTGGAGATCGTTCATACCCTTAAGCAGGTGGTTTGCGTGAAAGGCTGATCGCTGCACGGACAAGGAACAGGACTGATGCTCACGATAGACGGCTCGGAAGGGGAAGGCGGCGGACAGATGCTGCGCTATGCGGCGGCTCTCTCGCTGTTGACCGGGGAGCCTTTCACGATCAGGAACATTCGCGGTGGCCGCGCCAGGCCCGGCTTGATGCGCCAGCATGTAACGGCGCTGGAGGCTGCCTGCGCCATTGGCAGGGCCGAGTGTTCCGGCCTGACGGTGGGTACCAGCGAGATCACCTTCCGGCCCGGTCGCGTGACGCCGGGCGACTATCATTTCGCGGTCGGCACGGCTGGCAGCACTGGTCTGGTGCTGCAGACCGTCCTGGTTCCGCTGCTGCTTGCGGATGCTCCGTCACGTCTGGTTATCGACGGCGGAACACACACCTTGGCTGCGCCACCGTTCGAGTTCATCGAACGGACCCTGTTGCCGGTCATTGCGCGAATGGGACCGCAGGTCGACATTCGTCTGGAGCGTCATGGCTTCTTCCCTCGCGGCGGCGGAAGGATCATCATCGATATCACGCCTGCGCCGCTGCGCCCCATTGAATGCCTCGATCGGGGCGCGTTCAGACAGGGCACGGTCAAGGCCATCATTGCAGGTATCGACCCCGACATCGCCGTGCGTGAGTTGGCAGCGGCGCACAAGGTTCTGGCCGATTGGCCGGAGGAGGCCTTTGTGCCACAGCAACTCTCAGCGGACAGCGGGCCGGGCAACGCCCTGCTGATCGAAGCCGGTTTTGCACATGTCACGGAAATCGGGTCGGAATTCGCCCGGCTGGGCCTGCCGGCGGAACGGTTGGCAAGCAACGCCGCGAAACGCATGGCTGGCTACCTCGGATCCGATGCCTTTGCCGGACCGCACCTGCAGGACCAGTTGCTGTTGCCTTTCGCAATGGCACAAGGCGGTGCCTTCACGACGGTCAGGTTGACCGAACACAGCCGGACGGCGGCGAAGCTGATCACGCGTTTCACCGGGACGGGCTTTCAGGTCACGACGCATGAGAACGGGTCGCGGCTGGTTGAAGTGAAGCGGTGAGGCCAGGGACCGCCGCTAGGGGACGACTTCGCGCCATGATCTGGTGTCGATGGACTTGTCGCGGCGGGACAACCTCCACATAGTCGTCGTCAGCGGATGCAAGGGGTACTGCACCACAGGTGATCCATGCGGCCTGCATGGGCGCAGGGCCTCTGACCAGTCCTGTTTCTGACAAGGCCACTGCCCCGATGATAAGCGGACGCACGAAACTGATCGCCCACCTCGGCCGCCCGATCGGGAGCTTCATGGCGCCGATGATCTACAATCCGTATTTCGGGAAGCACGACATCGATGCAGTCGTGATGCCGATGGGCTGTCAGGAGGCCGACTACGCCACGTTCCTGCCGCAGGTCGCGCGGCTGTCGAACTTCCTCGGTGCGCTGGTCACCATGCCCTACAAGACCCGGACCGTGGATTTGCTGGACGAAGTCACCACGACTGTCTCCATTGCCGGCGCCTGCAATGCCGTCCGGCGGGACGCGGATGGTCGGTTGATCGGCGACATGTTCGACGGCGAGGGCTTCGTCCGCGGTCTTCGGCGGAAGGGACGCACGCTCAGCGGCGCGCGCGTTCTGGTGATCGGCAGCGGCGGCGTGGGCTCGGCAATCGCGGCCTCCCTGGCACGGTCAGGCGTGGCCACAATCGGGCTGCGCGACATCAACCACCCGATCATGGACAGGCTGGCCGCGCGGCTGACAGGGGCCTACCCTGAACTGGCGGTGCAGACAGATGCGCCTGCGGACGCCGGTTGGGACGTGATCGTCAATGCGACGCCACTGGGCATGAACGCCAATGACCCGATGCCGATGGACGCCGCCGGGATTGCGCCATCGACACTGGTCGGTGAAGTTGTGATGGCCCGGAAGATCACCCCTTTCCTGGCCGCCGCGCAGGCGCGTGGCTGTGAAATCCAGGTCGGCGTGGATATGCTTTTCGAGCAGATTCCGGCCTATCTGGAATTCTTTGGCCTGCGTTCGACCACGCCGGAAGAACTGCGCGCGGTCGCCCGGATCGGTTACAAGTTCGACAGCGCAGGATGAGCCACAGGAGCCTCGCCATGACTTCGCCCCCGTTCCGGCCACGTGACTGGTCGTCTCACCCGTCGTTCATCGACCCGCGCGCCGATGGATACAGGTCTTCCGCGCTCAGGGGGCCGACGAAGCCGCTCGTTCCGATCCGACAGTCCCTTTCCGAACTGACCGGCCCCGTCTATGGCCACGACAGCGTGGGGGAACTTGATGCGGATCTGACCCGGAATGGCCGCCGCAACGGAGAACCGCTGGGGGAACGGATCGTCGTCACGGGACGGGTCCTGGACGAGGATGGAAGACCGCAGGCCAATACACTGATCGAGGTCTGGCAGGCCAATGCCGCAGGCCGGTACATCCACAAGGTCGACCAGCACGATGCGCCTGTCGATCCGAACTTCTTTGGTGGTGGTCGCTGCATCACCGATAGCGCAGGCCGCTACCGGTTCCACAGCATCAAACCGGGTGCGTATCCCTGGGGGAACCACCCCAATGCCTGGCGACCGAACCACATCCACTTCTCGCTGTTCGGACCGGCATTTGCCACCCGGCTGGTGACCCAGATGTACTTCCCCGGCGACCCGCTGCTGAAACTCGACCCGATCTTCACTGGCATCCCGGAGACCGCCCGGGACCGGCTGGTAGCGGAATTCTCGATAGATGTGACGGAAGCGGATTTCGCCCTGGGCTACGTCTTCGATATCGTCCTTCGCGGGCGCGCCATCACCCCGATGGAGGATTGATCATGGGCCTGAAACAGACGCCGTCCCAGACAGTCGGCCCCTTCTTCGCCTACGGGCTGACGCCGGAGCAGTACGGCTATGAGTTGGACAGCATCGCCGATGGTGCCGTCAGCGATGACCGCACGGCGGGGACACCTATCCGGATCGAGGGATGCGTCTTCGATGGCCGGGGCGATGTGGTTTGCGATGCCATGATCGAAATCTGGCAGGCGGATGCGCAGGGCCGCTACGCCCATCCCGGCGATCCGCGTGGCTCCAATGCCGATTTCACGGGATTCGGGCGTCAGGGCACGGGCACCGATCCGCAGAGCCGGTTTCGCTTCGAGACTGTCAAACCCGGATCCACCGGCGACGGCAATGCGCCGCATGTCAACCTGATCGTCTTCGCGCGTGGTCTGCCAAGCCACGCCTTTACCCGCATCTATTTCGCCGACGAGGCTGCGGCCAATGCGACCGATCCGGTTCTTTCGCAGGTACCGGCAGAGCGCAGGGACACATTGATCGCGCAACTCGCCGACAGTCCGGGCAGCGCGGTATACCGGTTCGATATTCACCTGCAGGGTGACGCTGAAACCGTATTCTTCGACGTTTAGGAAATTTCCGGCAACGCCTGCGGCTGGATCGTCAGCAGCTAATTGTTGCCGAAGCCGTGCCTGGCGTTCAACGCCCGCAGCCGCGCGTAGGCGTCTTCCGACAGGGCTGCCGAGAAACGTTTCGGCAGCGCATAGCGGCGCGGTCTTGCGGCGTCTGGTTTTGCGGTGTTTGGCTTCTCTGGCATTGCGCATCCCTCCTGCAGATCACCGATACTCTGGTGTGGTAGGATTCAACCCGCGTTAGGCTGTTTGATTACTTTTCTCGAACCGACCGGCAACGGATGATGCAGCATTGAAGAACCACACGAAAAGAAGACTGATCCTGTATCTGTTCGTGGTTGTGATGGCTGCCATCTCCGGACCGATATACGGCCTGATTTTCGTTGCCGATCTGCCTGACAGTCCGCTTGCAACCCTGGCGCTGTACGGAGCCATCAACGGCGGTCTGGTCTGGGGCGGATTGTTGCTGCTGTGGCCAAGCAGGCTCTGCGCGCCGCTGCGCCGGCTGGCCTTTCCCTGGCATGTGCTGTTCCTGGTGGGCTTGACTGCGGTCAGCATCCCACTCTCGGCTTCCATCAGCGGTTCAATACAATCGGGCCAACTCCTGCTGCTCCCTGGTTTCGGGACTGGCTGGTCGCTCTATCCCTACATCCTGCTGATTGTTGCACTGGTCCTGACCTGCATTCAGATCGCCAAGATGATCGGCCCGCGTATCCTCGGCAACATGCTGATCGGGCGCTATAATAATCCGGTCGAGGAGCACCGGATTTTCCTGTTCATCGACCTGATCGACTCAACCGCACTGACCCGACAGCTGGGTGACCTTGGTGCCCAGCGCCTGCTGACGAGGTTCTTCTTCGACATGGGCCAACCGGTGGCGGAAAGTGGGGGTGAAATTCATGCCTACGTCGGCGACGAAGCAATCATCACCTGGCCATTCAGGGCTGGTGCCGATCAGAGCCGCTGTGTCCGGTGTTTCTATGCTGTTCAGGACGTTCTGGATGCGAATGCCGAAGCCTACGAGAAGCTGTTTGGCGTCAGGCCGCAGATCCGTGCAGGCCTGCACGGGGGCCCCGTGATTGTCAGCGAGTGCGGCGATACAAAGAGGTCCATCGTCTACTTCGGTGACACGATGAACACCGCCGCACGTCTTGAAAGCGAGGCGAAGAACTTGAAGAAGGACCTGATCATATCGGCGGCCCTGTTGCAGGACCTCAACCTGCCAGATGACATTGTGGCGGAAAGCCTGCCCGAGGTGACCTTGCGCGGGCACGACAGCCCGACCAGATTCTTCGCCCTAGCAAGATCCGGCTCTGCGCGTGGAACCGGTCTGAAAGTCGGAGAAGCCTGATCGACTGCGAGTCATCCGTGATTTGTCTGGACTGGCGGCGGCCTGACACAATCCCCGGTCGTGACCGTGAAGCTTCGCGCTGCAGGCGAAACCCCAGGTGGATCATTCGACCACAGATCCACATGCGAATGGCCATAGTTCCCGAGCAGGAAGAATGCGCCGGACTGGAGCTTCAGTGGGGGCAATTTCATATCGCGATTTCAATTGGCTATCGCCATGAAATGGTGCCCAGGAGAGGACTCGAACCTCCACTCCGTTGCCAGAACTAGCCCCTCAAGCTAGCGCGTCTACCATTTCGCCACCTGGGCATCGACCTTACAGCCGCCGAGGGCGCGTTCTAGCGATTGCCCCGGTTCTGTGCAAGCGCGATTTTCCGTTTCCTGCAACATGACGCGCTTTGCCAAGCGGACGGGGCCGCGGCTAGACTGACCGGGCGTTCCGGTTGAGCCGGAGGAATTCATACAAGGACCGAGCCAATGACCATGGAAGTTGACCTGTTCTGGTCGTTCCGCAGCCCCTACTCCTACCTCGGCACACCACGCTATCGGGAGATGGAGCGGGACTACGACCTGAAGATCAATGTGCGGCCGGTCTACCCCATCGCGATTCGCACACCGGAATTCTTCAGCCAGGTGAATCCGCTCTGGCCGCCGTACCTGATGCGCGATGTCTTCCGGGTCGCCGATTATCTTGAGGTCCCGTTTTCCTGGCCGGATCCCGACCCCGTGGTCATGGACATGCCGACCCGGACGATCCCGAAGGAGCAGCCCTATATCCACCGCCTCACCCGGCTTGGGATCGAGGCCGTGAACCGCGGGGCTGGCCTCGCCTTCATCTCGGAGGTTTCCGACCTGATCTGGGGCCGGGCGATGAAGCAGTGGCATGAGGGCACCCACCTGGCGGAGGCAACGGCGCGCGCCGGACTGGACCTCGCCGACATGGAGGCGGCCATCGCCGGACGTGAGAGCGAATACGGCGATGCCATTGCCGCACATGAGGCAGCGCTGGAAAAGGCCGGTCACTGGGGTGTGCCGACCCTGGCGTTCAAGGGCGAGGCATTCTTCGGGCAGGACCGGATCGACATGTGCATCTGGCGCATGAAGAAGGCGGGCCTGCAGCCCCGCAAGGCGTGATCGCGAATGGCTGACGACGGACACGAGGATGGGCCGCGCACCAATGGTCACAAGGTCAATGGCCACAAGCATCCGGCACTCTCCCCCACCGGTACGGTCAACCCGCCAGTGGCTGGCAGCACGGAGGAACTGCCTTTCGATTTCGAGGCTACCCGCCGCGCCCTGACACCGATCCAGAGCGAAATTCCCGAAGACGCCTTCACCGCCGGCATTCTGGGCACGGAGCGTCAGGGCGGTGGCATTGTCATCGGTTCCGACAGTCTGGTGCTCACCATCGGCTATGTGGTGGTCGAGGCGGAGAGCGTCGCTGTACTCAACGCCGATGGGGAACCCATCGAGGCCGATGTCGTGGCCTATGACTTCGAAAGCGGCCTCGGGCTTGTCCGGGCCATCGAACCCCTGGGTCGTCCGAGCCTGGAGTTCGGCACGGCCCGCGATCTGACCGAAGGCTCGACGGTCGTGGCGAGTTGCGGCGGCGCGGAGACGGTCATGCAGAAGATCGTCAGCAAGCGGCGTTTCTGCGGCTATTGGGAATACCGTCTGGAGGAAGCGCTGTTCACCATGCCGGTGCATCCGAACTGGGGCGGTGCCGCCCTGCTGGGCCTGGACGGCTTGCTCTATGGTGTCGGCTCGCTGTATGTCGAGGACGCCCGTGAGGGTGAGGAAGAAGCCATCGGCAACATGTTCGTCCCCATCGACCTGCTGGAACCGGTTCTGGACGAGTTGCTGCTGGACGGTCGCCGCGCCGGCCCGCCACGGCCATGGATCGGAGTCTATGCGGCGGAACAGAACGGGCATCTGATCATCATGGGCGTGGCCCCATCCGGCCCTGCGGCTGCCATCAAGCTGACGCAAGGTGATGTCGTCCTGCGGGTCAATGAGGTCGCGATCGGTAGTCTGAACGATTTCTACGACCAACTCTGGGGTGCCGGTCCGGCGGGTGTCGAGGTCGGACTGACCCTGATGCGGGATGGCCGGGTCTTCGAGAGCCGTATCCGCACTGCAGCCAGAGACAGTTTCCTGAAGATCCCCCGCTGGGAGCGTTGAACATGGCAAAGCGCAGCACCGCCGGCGGTCCCCCCGCCAGTCATGCCATCGAACACCTGGCCGATATCGTGAACGCCGACCAGCCGCTGGTGCATCGCGGGCGTTTCATCGACCTGCAGTGGCTCTGGCAGATCGGGGAGGTGCCCTATTTCATCAGTATCCAGCGCGGCATGATCCTGGAACTCGTGCGCGGCCCGGTGCTGATGCGCTCCCACGTCTTCGCGATCCGGGGCGCGCAGGAAAGCTGGGAGCGGTTCTGGGTGCCGATGCCCCGCCCCGGCTTTCATGACCTGTTCGCCATGACGAAATCCGGTCGGGCCAGCATTGACGGCAACCTGCAGCCCCTGATGGCCAACCTGCGCTATTTCAAGGAGGTCCTGGCGGCCCCGCGCAAGCTGGCGGAGGATGGACACCATGGTTGAACTGGAGCCCATTGTCGGGCGCTACATGACCCTGCAGATCGGGGGACGTTCCTGCCGCATCTATTTCGAGGAGGCCGGGTCCGGCATTCCCCTGCTCTGCCTGCACACGGCGGGCGCAGACGGGCGCCAGTTCCGCCACCTGATGCTCGACCCCGCGATCACCGCGCGCTACCGCGTCATTGCCTTCGATCTGCCCTGGCATGGCAAGTCGCTGCCGTGGGAGGGGTACGAGGTCGAGGACTATGCCCTGACCACGGATTTCTACACGGCAGCGATCATGGGCGTGGCGAACGCGCTGGAGCTTGACCGCCCAGTCGTCATGGGGTGCAGCATGGGCGGACGCATCGTGCTGCATCTGGCCCACGCCCATGCCGACGACCTTCGCGCCGTCATTGGGCTGGAGGCGGCGGATCATCAGCAACCCTGGTACGACACGGAATGGCTCAATCGCCCTGACGTGCATGGCGGGGAGGTCTGCGCCGCCATGATTTCCGGTCTGGTCGCGCCGCAGAGCCCTGATCGCTATCGCTGGGAAACGCTGTGGGGTTACCTCAGCAGCGGCCCTGGCGTGTTCAGGGGCGACCTGCATTTCTACCGCGCCGATTCGGATTTCCGTGACCGCGTGCATCTGATCGACACCACCCGCTGCCCGGTGTTCCTGCTGACGGGCGAGTATGACTTCTCCTGCACGCCGGCCGACACCTTGCGGACAGCCAAGGACATACCGGGCGTCGAGGCCGAGATCATGGAGGACCTGGGACATTTTCCCATGTCGGAGAACCCGGAGAAGTTCCGGGAATACATCCTGCCGGTGCTTGACCGTGTGGCCCGCCTGAAATGAGCCGCTTCGAGACATGCTGATCCCCAGCAAAATGGAAATCGCGATTGCACTTCAGGCAACCTGGCGCGTGGCCCTGCGCGACAGGGCCGCTGCCTGGATGCTGGATGACTCGGTCTCCGGAGTGTGGAAGTCGTTCTTCGTCGCCGTCCTGATTGCGCCGCTCTATGTGCTGGTGTCCGTCATCCGGGGCTATCTGGACCAGCCGCCACAGGACGTGACAGCGGTGATCGCCATCGAATCGGCTGCCTATGTCGCGGGCTGGCTGGTCTGGCCGGTGATCTCGCACGAGGTTGCGCGCTTCTTCAGCGTACGCAATGCTTGGCGACGCTATGTCGTGGCCTACAACTGGTCACACGTCTGGATCATGCTGCTGCAGCTGCCCCTGCTGGCCCTGAGCCAGAGCGGTCTGGTAAGCGCGGAGAGCGGCGGCTTCGCCATGGTGCTGACCGTCTTGCTGGTCCTGGCCTATCGCTTCCTGCTGGCGCGGGACATTCTCGGAATCGACCGGCTTGCAGCGATGGGGGTCGCCTTCCTCGATTTCGTGCTCAGTATCGCCTGGTCACTGACGGTGCTGAGGCTCGTCGCGCCCTATGTGGCACTGCCGGAAGCCGCCGGAGGATAGTCCGCCCGCAGGAAGTAGAGCCCGCAGGCAGGGGCGGTCGGCCCCGCCGCCTGACGGTCCCGCGCCTCCAGCGCGCGGGTGACATCATCCGGGGTCCAGCGCCGCTTTCCGACATCGACCAGCGTGCCGGTCAGGATCCGCACCTGATTGTGCAGGAACGACCGGGCGGAGGCATGCACATGCACCTCTTCCCCCTCCCGCGTGATTTCCAGCCGTTCCAGAGTCTTCTCGGACGTCTTCGACTGGCAATGGGCGGAACGGAAGCTCTCGAAATCCCGGTGCCCGACCAGACGCGCCGCACCTTCGCGCATCAGGTCCAGGTCCAGCGGTTTCACCACATGCCATACCCGTCCCATGTCGAGTGCCGGCGGCGCGTGGCGGTTGAGGATGCGATAGACGTAGTGACGCTGGATGCAGCTTCGGCGGGCATCGAACTCCGAAGGGACCGGCGCGATCTCCCGCACCACGACCGGATGGGGTCGCATGTGGAAGTTCAGCGCCTCGAACAGCCGGTCGGTGGTCATGTCCCGGTCAATATCGGCGTGTGCCACCATACCCAGCGCATGGACGCCCGAATCCGTGCGACCGGCGGACATGATGCGCGGCACCGTGGCGCAGAACCGGCCGATGGCCGTCTCCACCACTTCCTGAACGGTCAGGCCATTGGTCTGGTACTGCCAGCCGACAAAGGCGCTGCCATCGAATTCCAGGGTCAGTCGATAGCGCTGCATGTCAGTGTGCCGCGCTGCCCTGTGCCGTGCCGAGATCCCAGTAGAGACCTGTCATGATCCTGGCCGCACTGGACATGCAGGGCATCAGCACATGCTCGTCCGGCGCGTGCTGGGAACAGGCCGCATAGGAGTGCGGAATCCAGATCGCGGGCAACCCCAGCAGGTCGGTGAACAGCTCATTGCAGATCGACCCGCCCAGGCTCGGGATCACTGCCGGAGCGGCCTCGATGGTGCGCTCCATGGAGGCATGGATACGTTCGACCCATGGGTCGTCGGGACGGGTTCGGGTCGCGATGAAAGCCCCTGCATTCTTCTCGTCCGGCGGCAGCACCTGCACCTGTGCGAAGCCACCACGGGCCAGATGCCGCTGCAGCGCCGGCACGATGTCGTCCGGATCGATGCCGGTGACAAAGCGCAACTGGCAGTGCGCCCAGGCGCGCGGCGGGATGGCGTTGACGGGTCGGTCAGGATTGCCGGTCCGGAAGGCCAGCACCTCGAAACTGTTCCAGGCATAGACCCGCTCCGGTGATGTCAGGCCCGGCTCACCCCAGTCGCGGTCGATTGTCGGGCCACCTGCCCCGGCATCGATCTCGATATCGGCCAGCGCAGCACGGGTCACCGCGTCGATCGCGGGCGGGCGCCATTCGGGTACGCGGATTGCCCCTTCCGGCCCGGCGATGGAGGCCAGCGCATGGGCGAGGATGATCGCCGGATTGGCAATCAGTCCACCCCAGTTGCCTGAATGGTGCCCGCCGGCACGCAGGTCCACCAGCAGATCGAAATTCACCGCCCCGCGTGCCCCCAGCGTCAGTGTCGGACGGTCCGGCTTCACCCTGGGTCCGTCGGAGGCAATGAACACATCGGCGGCGAAGGCATCCCTGTTGGCGGCAATCACCTCATGCAGACCGCGCGAGCCGGTTTCCTCCCCCGTTTCGATGATGAACTTGGCGTTGAAACCCAGCGACCCGCGTGTCGCGATCACCTGGCGCAGCGCCGCCATGTTGATGGTGTGCTGTGCCTTGTTGTCCGCCGTGCCGCGGCCATACAGCCGGTCCCCGTCGCGGCTGAGGATCCACGGCCCCTCCCCCTTGCTCCACTGATCCTCCAGCCCCCGGATCACGTCACCATGGCCATAGCCGAGCACGGTCGGCAGATCGTCGCCCTCATGCCGCGTGGCCAGCAGCACGGGGCCGAAGCCGAGCGGATTCTCGTACTTGGTACAGGTGAAACCCATCGCCTGAAACGCAGGTTGCATCTCCGTGTCCAGATAGCGGTGCAGTTCAGGCAGGCTCTCGGGCTTCTGGCTCTCCGTCCGGACGGCCACCCGCCGCGCCAGCTCATCGAAGAACCCGCCGTCGCTGATCCAGCTTTCCGCTGCCGCCAATGCTGCTTCCCTGCTCATGCCCGTACTCCTGCCTCTGGACAGGGCGGAGGCTGACACCGGGCGGCGTCCGTGGCAAGCTTCGCCCGTTCCGCCTTGAACACGGGGGTTTGCAATGGCGCACGACCATCATGGTGACGAGATGACGGAGCCACCGTCGGAGATGGCGCTGCGGGTGCAGGCGCTGGAATCCCTGCTGGTGGAGAAGGGGTTGGTCGATCCGAAGGCGCTGGATGTCATCGTCGACCGCTACGAGAATCGCGTCGGGCCGCGCAACGGCGCACATGTGGTCGCCCGTGCATGGACCGATCCGGCCTATCTGGAGCGTCTGCGCGCTGACGCCACTGCTGCGATCACCGAACTGGATTACACCGGGCGGCAGGGGGAGCACATGGTGGTCGTGGAGAACGGCCCGAAACTGCATCACCTTGTCGTCTGCACGCTCTGCTCCTGCTATCCATGGCCGGTGCTTGGCCTGCCACCCGCCTGGTACAAGTCATCCCCCTATCGCAGCCGCGCCGTCATCGACCCACGTGGCGTGCTGGCAGAGTTCGGCACGGTGCTGGATGAGGATGTGGAGGTGAAGGTCTGGGATTCGACCTCTGAAGTGCGCTTCCTGGTGCTGCCGGAACGACCGGAGGGGACGGAGGGCTGGACAATGGAACAGTTGATCCCGCTGGTCAGCCGCAATTCCATGATCGGGGTCGAGAAGGCCCGGCCCGCATCAGGGGCAGCCGCATGAACGGCCCCCACGACATGGGCGGAATGCATGCCTTCGGCGCCATCAATCCGGAACCGGAGGAAGCCGAGCCGCTGTTTCATGAGACGTGGGAGCGAAAGGCGCTGGCCCTGACCCTGGCCTGCGGCGCGCTGGGGCAATGGTCGATCGATGAAGCGCGCTCGGTCCGGGAATCGCTTGATCCCGTGCTCTATACCTCCTCCAGCTACTACCAGAAATGGATCGAGGCCCTGTCACGGCAGGTGGTGGCGAAGGGTCTGCTGACCTCGGAGGAGCTGGAGACCGCGACCGTGCACCAGATGCCGGAACCGGGCAGCTATCGGGTTCTGAACGCCGATGCGGTGGACAAGGTCTACTCCGCCGGTGGCCCGACCAGCATGGACATCGACAATGCCCCGCTGTTCAGCGTCGGCGACCTGGTGCTGGCCCGCAACATGAACCCCATCGGGCATACACGCATTCCCCGCTATGTCCGCGGCCATGTGGGGGAGATCGTGCTGTGGCATGGCGGGCACGTCTTCGCTGACGACAGCGCGAAGGGCATCCGGCGTGGTGAACACCTCTATACCGTGCAGTTCATGGCCCGCGACCTCTGGGGACCCGATGCGGCAGCACGGGATTCCGTCATGGTGGACCTTTGGGAACCTTACCTGGATACGCCATGACAACCGCACCGATGCCAGATCAGTTGCCCGCGCTGGAGGCATTGCCGGACCTGCCGCGTGACGCGGGTGGACCGGTCTTCCGCGAACCCTGGGAGGCAAGTGCCTTCGCCATCACGCTGGAACTGCATGCCGCCGGTCACTTCACATGGAACGAATGGGCGACGGCTCTGAGCCAACAGATCAAGGCGGCGCAGGCGGCGGGTGATCCAGACCTTGGCAATACATACTACCGGCACTGGCTGACAGCCCTTGAATCACTGGTGACAGAGAAGGCGCTCGCCACTTCAGAGGCCCTGGACCTGCGCGCGCAGGACTGGGTGCGCGCCTATCGCAACACACCGCATGGCCAGCCAGTGAAGCTGAAGACCGGTTGAGCACCCGTTCCGTCAGGGCTCCCGACTGAGGCCCATTTCGTCGAGAGTCTCACAATAGCGGTCCCAGACCTGTTCGTACTGGTCGCCATATTCGTACAGGAAACCCCAGGAGTAGATGCCGGTGTCATGCCCGTCATCGAAGCGGATACGGACGGCATAATTGCCGACGGATTCCAGACTCTCGAAGCCGACATGCAGTTTTCCCGGAACCCACTGGCGCTGAGTCGGGCTATGGCCACGCACTTCGGCGGAGGGACTCTCCACCCGCAGGAACTCGGCCGGAAAGACGAAGCTGCGTCCGTCCTCGAAGTCGATCTCCAGCACCTTCTCCGCCTTCCGGAGCCGGATCTCGGTGGGCTGGGGTCGCCCGGCCCGTTCGTACATCTCCATGGATGTCATCAGGCGGCACCCTTGTCGTCGTCCAGCTTGCGCGCCTCATCGGCCAGCATGATGGGAATGCCGTCACGCACCGGAAAGGCGAGACCGGCGCGGCGACTGATCAGTTCCTGCGCCTCCCGGTCATAGTCCAGTGGCCCCTTGGTCAGCGGACAGACCAGGATCTCAAGCAACTTCGGGTCCAGCGTGTTCTGTGTCATCTCTTGTCCCCTGCCCGCCCCTGAAGGGCGTTTCCCATTCGGATCTGCCGGTCACTGGACCGGCGCGTCACCATCGCCGGCCATCAGCGACATCTCGATCAGCGTTGTCAGGATATCCGCCCGTTCCGGCACGTTCGCGGCCTCCAGCAGGGCCTGCTTCTCGCTGGGATCGAGGGGCAGCATCATGGACAGCGAATTGATCAGCGCAACATCGCTCGCCCGCTCCGCCGCCTCCCAGTCCGCCTTCAGCCCCTGGCGATCAAGAAACTTCTGCAGGCCACCGACCAGGCGGCGCCGGTCAACTGTCCGACCCGAAATCTCTTCCTCGCCAAAATCTTCCGGATAGTCGGAATAGTCCGCCAACACCTGACGATAGGCGGTGTCACTCGCCACTTCCTGCGAAACCCTGAAACGGCAGACTCCGGTCAGCGCGATCTGATAGCGACCGTCGCCGGTCTCCGCGAATTCGGTGATCCGCCCCAGACAGCCGATGCCATAGATCGGCGGTGTATAGGTTTCCTCGTCCGTCTCGCGCGGCTGGATCATGCCGATCAGCCGACCGCCCGCCATCGCGTCACGGGTCATGGCGAGATAGCGTGGTTCAAAGATGTTCAGCGGCAGGCGTCCGCCGGGCAACAGGATGGCGCCCCGCAGCGGGAAGATCGTGATTCGCTCCGGCAGGCTCTCCGGCCCGGTCGGGCGATCCGGATTGGCCATGCGCGTCGCCTCCCGCGCCTCAGCTGAACATCAGGGTGGAGAGACGGCGACGGGACTTCAGTGTCAGCGGATCCTTGTTGCCCCAGGCTTCGAACAGCTGCACCAGCTTCTTGCGCACCGCCTGCTCCTGCCAGTCGCGGTCACGACGGAAACATTCCAGCAGTTCCGCCACCGCCTCCTCGCGCTGATCAGCGGCGAGCAGGGCGTTGGCATGGTCAAAGCGCACCTGCAGGTCATCAGGCGACGCCTCCAGCGCGGCGGCGAGGCGGCTGACTTCCTGCATCGCTGCGGGGTCGCTGGACTGCAGCGCCAGTTCCAGTGCCGCCTTCGCGCCGGCAATCTCGCCATGGGTGGAGATCGCCACCGGCACCTGGTCGAGGATCTGCTGCGCGCCATCGAAGTCGCCAAGCAGGACATAGGCCCGGACCAGTCCGGCAAAGGCCTGCGGGCTTTCCGGGTTTGCCTGGATCATCTGCGCGAAGGCACCGGCCGCCGTCTCGCCGTCGCCCGCTTCCAGCGCCGCTGTCCCGGCCTCCAGGAACTGTTCCTCCGGACTCGGGCCAATCCCGCCAGCCACTTTGTCGATGAACTCCCGCACCTGGCTCTCGGGCAGCGCGCCCATGAAACCGTCGACCGGCTGACCGCCCTTGAAGGCGAAGACGGCTGGAATCGACTGGATGCGCATCTGCTGCGCGATCTCCTGATTCTCGTCGATGTTGACCTTGACCAGGCGGACCTTGCCGCCCGCTTCGCCAACGACCTTTTCCAGAACCGGAGTCAACTGCTTGCATGGACCGCACCATGGCGCCCAGAAATCCACCAGCACGGGGACTTCCTGCGATGCCTGGATCACGTCTTCCATGAAGGTCGCGATGGAACTGTCCTTGATCAGGTCCGCTGCGTCGGCCTGTCCCGGTGCCTGACCCTGCGGCTGTCCGATGATGGTTTCCATGTCTGTCTTACCTCTGCACGTCATTTCCTGCCCCGGTCCGCAGGGCTGGCCAAGATGTAGGTGGTTCGGCAGTGAAGGGCAATGCGTGCTTCTGCCACTCAGTCCTGGCGCTCATCTATCGGGCTCAGGACGGGCTCGTGGCCGCAGTCCCGGCAGAACGCCAGCAGGTCATCAGGCGTGATCCGCGTCGTCGCCGTATTGACCAGCGGGTGAGCGTTGATCGGATCGTGCTGCATCAGTTCCACATCCAGAACCAGCTTCACCCGGCCCTGCCCGTCGTTGATGACGGCGAAGGGCGTGACGGAGCCAGGCTCGACCCCCAGTACCTCCATCAGCAGGTCCGGCTTGCCGAAGCTGAACCGCGGCGCACCCAACCGTTTGGAGAGCGCATTCATGTCCACGCGACGGTCTTCCAGACAGACGACGAGCCAGAGGCCACCCTTCTTGTCCTTCAGGAACAGGTTCTTGATGTGACCGCCCGACATCTGGCCGCGATGGGCCTTCGCCTCCTCGACCGTGAACACGGCCTCATGCTCGATGGTCTCGGTCGTGATCCCGAGGGAATCCAGCCGGGCCTGCAGGTCTGCGCGTGTTGCGGGCATCGGGTCTCTCCTTCCATGCCGGGTTCAGTTTCCCTTGAAGACCGGTTTGCGCTTCCCCGCAATGGCGGCACGCCCTTCAAGGAAGTCAGCCGAGGTGAAGCATTCGCGCACCCCTTCCATCGCCCGGGCATAGTCCAGATTGCCGCGTGCGCTGGCGTTCAGGACATACTTCATGCCTTTCACGGCCAGCGGAGCCATTGCCGCCAGCTCGGCCACATAGCTGTCGACGAAACCTGCATGCTGATCCGGCTCGACGACGTGATCCAGAAATCCGCAGGCCTTCATTTCCGCCGCGTCGAAGGTCTCTCCTGCCAGATAGAGCCGCTTGGCCGCGGACATGCCAATTCGCTCCTGCGCCCGGCGCAACCCGTTGATCGGGTAGTGGATGCCGAAGCGTGCCGGGGGGATGAAGGTGCGCGCCGTTGTCTTGCCGATGCGAAAGTCGCAGGCCAGCGCCAGATCGGTTCCACCGCCATAGACCGCCCCATTCAGGGCACAGACGGTCGCGAAAGGCAGGCCCTCCAGCCGCGAGGAGATCGTGTCCAGCGGGTTCTCCCACCAGGGGAAGTTCTCGTCCACGCCGCTGAGATCGGCACCGGCGCAGAACGTCCGCTCACCCGCCCCGGTCAGGACCAGCACGCGGATCGCCGTGTCAGCGCCAAGTTCGGCCAGCACGGCGGTCAGATTCCGCATGGCCGCCAGATCAAGGGCATTATGCTTCTCCGGCTGGTTCAGCCGCAGGGTGACAACACCGCCTTCGCGTGTGACCAGCAGTGGTTCCACGTGCTTCTCTCCCCCCAGAAATGGAAAACCCGACCGGTCTGTGCATACCGTCGCAGTTTCTTGGCTTTTCCTGTCCAAAAGCACAGTATACGTAGTCGAAGGGCAGGCGCACTGTCCACGGGCGCTGCACAAGCCATGACGCAAATGGTCCGCGCACCTTCATCGGGGGAGCCACTTGGCCGACACAAATGAATTTTCGGTACGGTTCTGGGGCGTAAGGGGCTCCATCGCCTGCTCGGCAGAAGATGTGATCCGTTACGGCGGCAATACCTCCTCCCTGGAGGTCACGGCCGGTGACAGGACCCTGCTGTTCGATGCCGGATCAGGCATCCGCTATCTGGGCAAGAAGATGGTGCAGCAGAAGCCGCATCAGGCTGACCTGTTCCTGACCCACACGCACTTCGACCATGTCTGCGGTCTGCCGTTCTTCGTGCCCTTCTTCATTCCGGGCTGGAGCTTCCGCGTCTGGGCCGGACACCTGTTGCCCGACCACACGCTTTCCAGTGTGCTGGAGGACATGATGATCGCACCGCTGTTCCCTGTGCCGCCCGCGATCTTCAACGCGAACATCGACTACATCGATTTCCGCTCAGGCGAGACCCTGGACCTGGGCGACGGCATAACCGTGCGCACATCCCCCCTGATCCATCCGAACAACGCCAGCGGCTACCGCGTGGAGTTCGGGGGCAAGTCGATCTGCTACATCACAGATACGGAGCATCCGGCAGAAGGCAGTGACCCGGTACTGGTGGCGTTCCTGCGTGACGCCGATGTCGTGATCTATGACGCCAGCTACAATGAAGAGGAATACAAGACCCGCGTCGGCTGGGGTCACAGCACCTGGGAAGCCGGTGCGCGGCTGTGTGACGAGGCCAATGCGAAGACCTATGTCGTCTTCCACCACGACCCCGAACATGACGACGACTTCATGGATGGGGTGGCAAGGGATGTGGAGAGCGCCCGACCCGGCTCCATCGTTGCCCGCGAGGGCATGGTGATCGAGCCCTGAGCACCAAGCCTACGAGCACCGGGAAGCCGGATTTTGCCGCGCGCGTCCGCCTGATGGCAGCGGCGACCATGGACGGCGATCCGCAGGGCTGGTTCATCCCCTACCGCCACGCGGCGGAGGTCGCGATGCCATCGCCCGCGCCCGCCGTCGCCTATCCCGCTATTGCGGACCTGTTCCATGCCGCGCGGCCTGACTGCCTCAGCCTGTTGCAGGAGATCCGCGACCATCGCGCGGACCTGCTGGCGATCTCGGCCACCGATGACACGGCACGGCCGCGCTGGCTGCAGGACTGGTTCGGCGGCCTCGACGCCGCAGCCGCCTATTGCATGGTCCGCCATCACCGCCCGGCCCGGATCGTCGAGGTAGGGTCCGGCCATTCGACGCGGTTCATGAAACGCGCGGCGGATGACGGGGGTCTCACCACTGACATTCTGGCGATCGATCCGGCGCCGCGTGCCGATATCCGTGACCTGGGTATCCGCATCCAGCAGACAGTGGTTCAGGCCGCGCCGACTGACAGCTTCGCCGGTCTGGCCGCGGGCGACCTGCTGGCCATTGATTCCAGCCACATCATGATGCCGGGCAGCGATGTGGACCACCTGCTCAACAACGTCATTCCCGCCCTGCCCGCCGGTGTGCTGGTCCACATCCATGACATCTTCCTGCCGGGCGGCTATCCGCAGGACTGGATTTTGCGCGGCTACAACGAACAGAACGGGGTGGCACCGCTGCTGGGTGGCGGCAGGCTGCGCGTCCTGTTCGGCAGCCGCTTCTGCCTGGATCACATGGCTGATGATGTCGCGCAGCTGGCAGGCTTCATCCCGCGTCCGGTCCCGGTTCTGGAAAGCAGTCTCTGGGCCGTCACGACCTGACCGAAACCGCGTCCCCTGCCGCTCAGAGCGGCGGAAAGAACAGGAAGAAGACCGAGATCGTCGCGACCGAGAGAACCGTGCTGGTCAGGATCATGGACGAGGTACGCAGCACGTAGACACCATACGCCTGCGCCAGCACGAAACTGCCTGCCCCGGTCGGTAGTGCCGCCATCAGGATCGCGACCTTCGCCCACAGGGGATCGACCGGCAAGATCACCAGCACCATCAGTGCCGTGACCAGCGGCTGGACCACCAGCTTGGTCAACGTCATCACACCAACTTCGACCCGCCCCTCACTTCGGGGTTTGCCGACCATGAACAGGCCGATGGCGAACAGCGCGCACGGCCCTGCGGCAACGCCGAGGATATTGGTGAAGGCATCGACGGGGACAGGCAACGCAATGCCGGTCGCGGCCCAGCACAGCCCCAGGACCGGGGCCACCAGCATCGGGTTGCGCGCCATTGCCGACAGCACGTTGCCCAGCACCCGCAGCGGGTTGCCACCGCCCTTGCTGCCGAACTCGATCAGGAAAATCGCGACCCCCACCACCAGCGCGGTATTTATGACCGTGGCAACGATTGCGGGCAGTGCCGCCACTTCCCCGAATGCCGTCAGCGCCAGCGGAATGCCCATGTAGCCTGAATTGCCATAGACCCCGTTCATGGCGTGGATCGCAGCCTCGGCCAGGTTGCGCCGGAACAGCAGGCATGCCGCCAGCGTGGTCACCGCCCCGATCAGGATGATGGCTCCCAGAAAGCCGAGGAAGAAATCCGGATTGAAGACCCGTTGCAGGTCCACCGTCGCCATGGCGCGGAACAGCATGGCAGGCAACGCCACCCAGTAGACGAAACTGTTCAGCGCAACCGAACTGTCCTGCCCCAGAATGCCGCGTATACCGCACAGATATCCTGCGCCCACGATGGCAAAGACAGGCAGCACGATATTCAGGATCGGTTCCATTTCGTCTCCCGGGCAGGACCGGCTTCAGCGCGGCGCGGCGGAAGCTATCCGGTTTCGCTGTCGGAGGGAATTGACAGTGGCCGCTTGCAACACTGCCCTGCAGTCCCGTAAAACCCGGCGGCTGCATGGACGCAGCGACAGATCGGGACAGGAACAATGGCGAAGGTGATCAAGGCAGGCATTCTGGGGGCAAGCGGCTACACAGGCGGCGACCTGGTGCGACTGCTCGTCCGCCATCCGAATGTCGAGATCAGCTTCATGACCGCCGACCGGCATGCCGGCAAGCAGATCGCGGAAGTCTTTCCGCATCTGATCGGCCTTGATCTGCCGAAACTGGTCAGCGTCGAGGAAATCGACTGGCCGACAGCCGACGCCGATGTGGTCTTCTGCGGCCTGCCGCACGGTACCACGCAGAACATCGTGAAACAGATCCTGACGGAGAACGACCGGATCCGGGTCGTCGATCTTTCCGCCGATTTCCGGCTGGATGACCCGGCCGTCTATGCCGAATGGTACGGACACGAGCACTATGCGCCGGAGATCCAGCCGATGGCGGTCTATGGCCTGCCGGAGTTCTACCGCGAAGGCGTGAAGTCATCACGGCTGGTGGCCAATCCGGGCTGCTATCCCACCGCCGCGTTGCTTGGTCTGGTGCCGCTCGCCGCCGCGGGTCAGGTGGATGTGGCCGACGTGATCATCGACGCAAAGTCGGGCGTATCCGGCGCCGGGCGTGGCCTGAAGGAGAACCTGCTGTTCTGCGAGGTCGGCGAGGGCATTCATCCCTATTCCGTCGGCACCCACCGGCATGCACCTGAGATCGAGCAGGAGATCGCCAAGGCTGCGGGCGGCGCGGATACCCATGTCAACTTCACGCCGCACCTGATGCCGATGAACCGGGGCGAGCTGTGTACCTGCTACGTGCGGATGGTTGGCGGGGCGACGGTTGCTGACCTGCGCCAGACGCTGGCCGCGCGCTATGCGGACGAGCCGTTCATCAATCTGGTGCCGGAGGGTGTCGCACCTGCCACCCGCAACGTGCGCGGCTCCAACTACTGCCAGGTCGGCCTCTACGCCGACCGGATTCCGGGGCGCGCCATCGTCGTGGCGGTGATCGACAATCTGGTGAAGGGGTCGTCGGGCGAGGCAATCCAGAACATGAACCTGATGTTCGGCTTCCCCGAGACCACCGGCATCGAGCAGATCGCCCTGTTCCCTTGATCAGGGCCGATGACCGTATTTCCACTCTTGCGGCACATTCCGCGCCCAAGAGTGGAAATCACAGTCATGGCAAGAGCTTGCCTTTGATCTTGCTGCCTAACGGTCGCCGTAGGATGCGGACATGCCGGCGCGTACGTCCATCTGGATGCCATACTGCGGGATGGGGTAGCGCAGGCCGTTGCCGGACAGGTGGGCCAGGCCGTCGATGACCTTCGGCAGGAACTTCGGCGGGATGGCCATCAGCAGTTCATCCTCCATCACACCGCCGTAGCGCCGCTCCGCGAAGCAGGGGATCGACAGGCTGGGTTCGCCGGTACTCAAAGCCCGGCCCCAGCTGTCGGCGCAGGAACTCTCCCCCACGCAGGCCCAGTCAAGCTTCCGGTATCCCGCCCACTGCAGACCATTGATGAACAGGATCATCTGCGCCGGTGTCGCATAGATCAGGGCAATATCCGGCGGGTTCAGGCGTCCCGCCACCAGCGGCGAGCAGGCCATGGCCTCGTACTTACCGGCGGGAACGACATTCATCGCCCCCTGGTGCGCGCGGGTGTCGGTCTCCGTCTCGTACCAGACGCCAACCATGCCCTTGCCTGACTGCCACTCATCATCCTGCGGACGCAGACCGATGACGGCACCGCACTGCGCGCCGACCAGGTCCGCCATCGTGATGCCGACCGTCCAGCCAAGCCGGGACGCCTGTCCGACAATCTGATCCGTCGTGTGGATCGCGCGCGGCCGCCGGATGCGCGGCACCGCCTCCATTTCCTCGGCCTTGCTGAAAAGTTTCATGCCGATGGGTGTGGTGCGCAGCCTGAGATACTGGTTCAGGCCATCGACAATGGCCTTCCAGTCATAGGTCTCCGGTTCCGTCACGTTCCAGGCGGTGTCTGCCATGTCCTTCATCCTCCCCGAGATTGACCGGGGCAGTATGACGGGCAGATAGCTTCAGCGGCAAGCCGGACGGAGACTCAGATACCGAAGGGCGAGCGCGGCGCACCGATGCTGGCCAGCAGGAACAGGGCACCGAAGGCCAGAAGTGCCAGCCCGCCGAACAGCCGCAACCCAGTCTCGACGCGGCCTGCCCATGCCATGTCCCGCCGGGCGAAACGCAGTACAAGTCCCTTCGATGTCAGGGTCAGGATGGCAAGGACCGAGACCGTCAGTCCGGTGCCCAGAGACATCGCAAAGGTGGCCCCGATGCCGGCAAACACCAGCCCGTTGGTCAAGGCAAAGACGAGCACGATCAAGGCCCCGCCACAGGGCCTGATGCCAACGGCCAGGATGATCGGCACGGCGCGGCGAAACGTCAGTCCCTGACCCTCGCCACCGGCCGGTGGCAGAGCCAGATGCCCATGGTCGTGGCCATGGTCGTGGTCGTGGTCGTGGTCGTGGCCGTGGTCGTGGTCGTGGCCGTGGTCGTGGCCGTGTTCATGGTCGTGATCTTCGTGGTGGTCATGACCGTGGTGATGGTGCCCGCGCCCGGTCAGCACCTGCCAGACCATGAACAGGCCCACCGCGGCGATCAGGCCAAAACTGAACTGCTCCATGGACCAGGCGCTGTCGAGCAACCGCTGACCGGCCAGGTCGAAGGCCCAGGCACCACCGATGACGAGGACCACCGCCGTGACCCCCTGCATCAGGGACGACAGCAGGGAGAGCACGATGCCCTGGCGAACCGCGCGTTCGTTGGCGAGCAGATAGGACGTGATGACGGCCTTGCCATGTCCCGGCCCCACCGCATGGAACACGCCGTAAAGAAGGCTGATCACGATCAGGCCCCAGGCCGTGGAAAGGCTGTAGTCCTTTTTCAGGGCGCGCACGCCGAGCGACAGTTCGCGATACAGCTCCGACTGGACCTGCCGGACCTGGAACATCAGCCGCTGGTACATTCCCGGCTCACGCGCCGGTTCGGCAGCGGCAGGTTTACCCGGCATCTGAAAGGGTGAGGGCTGTTGCGCCAGTGCCGCCGACCCGGCGACACCCAGCCAGCCGAACAGCAGGAGCAGCAGAGGCAGGCGGCGAACTGTCAGTCGCCACATTCAATTGCAACCTTTGGCGCAAAGCTGGAGGCCCAGCTCTTGTCCGCAGCCAGACTCAGCGCCAGGGAATCACTCACCGTCTGCGGGGTCTCATCCGGTCCGAAGGTAATGACACGACAGTCCGCCGGAACCGTCCCCGTGGCAACTGCCGGCCGATCCGGGTCATCCTGGAACGCGATATAATAGCTCGGGTCGACACTGGACATGCGCAGCCGCTGGCTGCGGGGATCGACCGGGGTGGCCAGTGGCAGCGTGAAGCTGAACACCAGGATGCCGTCGTCATTCACATTGCTGAAACTGTCGACCGTGCCGACAGCGACTTTCTCGCCATCTGCCAGAATGTCGGTGAAATACCCCCACTGCTTCAGGTAATCGACATTGATGCTGCCGAGGGCGGTCAGGTCCTCCGCCGTGGTGATGCCATCCTGATCCCCGTCAGCCCCCTGAATGGCAAAGGCCGAGTAGAGGTCGTCGAACCGCCAGATGATCGTGACGGCACTGACCTGACCGGACCTGTCGAACTGGAACCGGGCGGAGCTGTCGATCCACACATGCGGATGCGCCAGCGCACCTGTCGCCACGGAGATGCCTGTCAGGAGCAGGAAGCCCGCGAAAATTCGTGACCGCATGTACTCCTCCCAGAGCAGAAGTGCGTGTTGCAACGGCACTCTATATCGTTTCACCGTCGTCTGTCAGTGCCGCCTGCGATCAGTCCTGTTCCGGCAATCACCAGCACGAAAAGGGCGAGGGCCGACAGGACGATGCTGGGTCCGGAAGGTGAATCGATCCAGAGTGACAGCGCCAGCCCCCCGGCGACCGAGACAGCCCCCAGCATGGCGGAGATGAGGGCCATGACCTCCGGCGAGCCGCTCACCCGGCGCGCCGCCGCGGCAGGAATGATCAGCAGGGCCGTAACCAGCAGGATCCCGACGACCTTCATCGCCGCCGCAATCAGCAGGGCCACAAGCAAGGCAAAGACCAGTCGCACCCGTGCGACCGGCACGCCCTCCGCCTTCGCCAGATCGGCCTGCACCGTCGCGGCCAGCAGGTCGCGCCAGATCAGCGCCAGTGTCAGCATGGTGATCAAGGCACCGGCAGCGATCCAGGCCAGATCCTGCTGCCCGATGGCCAGGATGTCGCCGAACAGGTAGCTCATCAGGTCGATCCGCAGACCGGGTACCGTGGATGCCACAACCAGCCCCACCGCCAGGCTTCCATGCGCCAGCATGCCGAGCGCGGTGTCACTGGCCAGCCATCTGAAGCGCTCGAGCCAGAACAGGGCCAGTGCGGCCATGACCACCACCACCGCGACACCGACGACCGGCTGCACGGACAGCAACAGCCCGAGCGATACGCCCAGCAGCGCGGAATGCGCCATGGTGTCACCGAAATAGGCCATGCGCCGCCAGACCACGAAGCACCCCAACGGTCCCGCAACCAGCGCCACCATCACACCGCCAAGCAGCGCCCGCACCAGGAAATCATCCAGCATCACTCATGCCCTGACTGCGGACGGTGGGAATGGTGATCATGTCCATGATGATGGCCGGACGCGGTGTCGCCGTCCGCATCATCGGCGACCACATGTCCGTGCAGATCATGGTCGTGATCGTGATCGTGCCGGTAGACGGCAAGCGTGGCCGCGGCCTGACGCCCGAAGAGGCGCAGGAATTCGGGATGGCGGGAGACATCGGACGGCACACCGGCACAGCAGATATGACCGTTCAGACAAAGCACCTGATCGGTTGCGGCCATGACCACATGCAGATCATGCGACACCATCAGCACTCCAAGCCCCATCTCGTCGCGAAGCTCTCCGATCAGTGCATAGAGCGCTGCCTCGCCGGCAAAATCGACACCCTGGACAGGCTCATCCAGAACCAGCAGGTCCGGTTGCCGCAGCAATGCGCGGGCAAGCAGCACACGCTGCGTCTCGCCACCGGACAGGCTCGCGACATCCGCACGCCGAAGATGCGAGACGCCAACCCGCTCCAGCGCGGCTCCGATGGCACTGGCAGACGCCGGTGCCGTCAGTGTCATCAGCCGGTCGACCCGGAGTGGCAGCACAGCATCGACGCTGAAGCGTTGCGGGACGTAGCCGATCCGGGTGCCCGGAACCAGTTGCGCGCTGCCACGCGCAGCAGGGATCAGGCCAAGCAGCGCCTTCACCAGGGTTGTCTTGCCGGAGCCGTTCGGCCCGATGATGGTCACGATCTCTCCGGCGGCGATCTCCATATCGACACCGCTCAGAACCGGACGCCCGCCAAACCGGACCTCCAGCGCCCGCGCGTGGGCCAGCAAGTGGCGGCCACCAGTGCCATTCTCCTGCCCGCCGATCACGGCTGCTGCACCCATCCCGTTGCCCTGCACGTCAAGCCATGCCCCGCGAAACACATTGTTTACATCCCGGAAACATAAGTAAATTCAACATATTAACTGCCAATTCAGTGCCGCCAGAGCCATCGCTTCGGCAATTTCGTCAGCGTACCCCTGCCAAACCGGCCCGTACCGAACAGATGGAACCCCATCGAACACCCCAACGGAAGGATCCGGGAAAAATGACCAAGGTACTGGTGCTCTACTACAGCTCTTATGGCCATATCGAAAGCATGGCCAATGCAATTGCCGACGGCGCAGGCTCCGTCGAAGGAACCGAAGTCACCGTCAAGCGGGTGCCGGAACTGGTGCCGGAAGATGCGGCCAGGAACGCAGGGATCAAGCTCGATCAGGCAGCCCCCATCGCCGAACCATCGGAACTCGCGGACTACGACGCCGTGATCTTCGGGACGCCGACCCGCTTCGGCATGATGGCCGCACAGATGCGGAACTTCCTCGACCAGACCGGCGGGCTCTGGATGCAGGGCAAGCTGGTGGGCAAGGTCGGCAGCGTCTTCGTCTCCTCCGCCAGCCAGCACGGCGGCCAGGAAAGCACGATCCTGTCATTCCACACCACGCTGCTGCATCAGGGGATGGTCATCGTCGGACTGCCCTACAGCTTCCAGGGGCAGATGGGCCTCGACGAGGTCAAGGGCGGTTCACCCTATGGCGCAACGACGCTGGCGGACGGTGACGGCTCCCGCCAGCCATCGGAAGTCGAACTGGAGGGCGCGCGATTCCAGGGTGCGCATGTGGCCCGAACGGCGGCAAAGCTGGCTGCCTGAGGCCACGAGGCACCGGAACCGGGGATGCCGGTCGCGTCAAACAGGCGCGGTCGGCATTTTCCGTGGCCCGCAGAGATGGAAACTTCCCGCCCCGACTTGCCGAACGTCACGTAAATATTGCAAGAATACGGACACTGCTTCGTCTATTATCGGCGCGAGCGACTGTTGCGGGACGACACGGGAGGCCGGTTTCCGGCGCCGCCGTCCGCATGGGGGGTCGCCCGTCGATGGTTCGGGTTTCATGAATTCTTGGGAAGAGGAGCTGGCTTGTGGGTCTGGACAGCTTGAAGACACGTCGCACGCTTAATGTTGGTGGCAAGGAGATCGACTACTACAGCCTGAAGGCCGCCGAGGCCGAGCTGGGTGACATCTCCGCCCTGCCGAAATCCCTGAAGGTTCTGCTGGAGAACCTGCTGCGGTTCCAGGACGACCGGACCGTCAGCGTCGATGACGTCAAGGCCATGGCCGGATGGCTGAATGACCGTGGCTCGAAGGGCCAGGAAATCGCCTACCGCCCGGCGCGCGTGCTGATGCAGGACTTCACCGGCGTGCCCGCCGTGGTCGACCTGGCCGCCATGCGCTCCGCCATCGAATCGATGGGCGGCGACCCGAACAAGATCAACCCGCTGAACCCGGTCGATCTGGTGATCGACCATTCGGTCATGGTGGATGCCTATGGCAACAACACCGCATTCAAGACCAACGTCGATCTGGAGTACCAGCGCAACAAGGAACGCTACGAGTTCCTGCGCTGGGGCTCCCAGGCGTTTGACAACTTCCGCGTCGTGCCGCCGGGAACCGGCATCTGCCATCAGGTGAACCTGGAATATCTGGCGAAGGTCGTCTGGTCCAAGGATGAGGACGGGCGCACGGTCGCCTATCCCGACACCCTGGTCGGCACCGACAGCCATACCACCATGATCAATGGCCTGGGTGTCCTGGGCTGGGGCGTCGGCGGCATCGAGGCCGAGGCCGTGATGCTGGGCCAGCCGACCTCCATGCTGATTCCTGAAGTCGTCGGCTTCAAGCTGACCGGCAAGCTGAAGGAAGGCACCACGGCGACCGACATGGTGCTGACGGTGACCGAGATGCTGCGTGCCCGTGGTGTTGTGGGCAAGTTCGTCGAGTTCTATGGCTCCGGCGTGAGCCAGATGAGCCTCGCCGACCGGGCCACCATCGCCAACATGGCGCCGGAATATGGCGCGACCTGCGGCTTCTTCCCCGTTGACGACGAGACGCTGGCCTACATGCGTTCCACCAACCGTCCGGCCGACCTGATCGCGCTGGTCGAGGCCTATGCGAAGGAGCAGGGCCTGTGGCTGGACGATGCGGAGCCGGTGTTCACCGACACGCTGGAACTGGATGTCTCCACGGTGGAGCCGAGCCTGGCAGGGCCGAAGCGCCCGCAGGACCGTGTGCCACTGTCGACGGCGGCACCCGCCTTTGCCAAGGCCGAAAAGGACGTGTTCGGCGTGTCCAATCCGGATGCGCGCTTCCCCGTGAAGGGCTCCGACTATGATATCGGACACGGCGATGTCGTCATTGCCGCAATCACGTCCTGCACCAATACTTCCAATCCCGGCGTCATGCTGGGTGCCGGGCTGGTGGCAAGGAATGCGGCGAAGCGGGGCCTGACCGTGAAACCATGGGTCAAGACGTCGCTTGCTCCCGGTAGCCAGGTTGTCTCCGATTACCTGGAGAAGGCCGGTCTGACCGACGACCTGAACAAGCTGGGCTTCAACCTGGTCGGCTATGGCTGCACCACCTGCATCGGCAACTCCGGCCCGCTGCCGGAACCGATCGCCAACACCATCACCGAGAACGATCTGGTGGCCTGTTCGGTGCTGTCGGGCAACCGCAACTTCGAAGGTCGTGTGAACCCGCATGTGCAGGCCAACTATCTCGCCTCCCCCATGCTGGTGGTGGCCTACGCCATTGCCGGGTCGATGAAGGTCGATCTGTTCAATGATCCGCTGGGTCAGGACCAGGACGGCAACGACGTCTTCATGCGCGATATCTGGCCGAGCAACGCGGAGGTCGTCGAGACCGTCCGCAGATGTGTCCTGCCGGAGATGTTCGAGGAGCGTTATGGCAATGTATTTGCCGGTGACGAGGACTGGCAGAAGGTGCAGAGCAGCGGCGGCCTGACCTACGAATGGGACATGACCTCCACCTATGTGCAGCACCCGCCGTACTTCGAGGGCATGAAGCTGAACCCGCCCGAGGGCTTCGAGGATGTGGAGAACGCGCGGATCCTGGCGATCCTGGCCGACTCGGTGACCACCGACCACATCTCCCCCGCCGGTTCGATCAAGGCGGACGGCCCGGCTGGCAATTACCTCAGCAGCAATCAGGTCCCGACGCGTGACTTCAATTCCTACGGCTCCCGCCGTGGCAATCATGAAGTCATGATGCGTGGCACATTCGCCAACATCCGCATCCGCAACGAGATGGTGCCGGGTGTGGAGGGCGGCATGACCCGCCACGTTCCTTCCGGCGAGCAGATGTCGATCTATGACGCTGCCCAGAAGTACGCGGAGGAGGGCCGCAAGCTGGTTGTCTTCGCGGGCAAGGAATACGGCACCGGCTCGTCGCGTGACTGGGCCGCCAAGGGGACCAACCTGCTGGGCGTCAAGGCCGTGATCGCCGAGAGCTTCGAGCGTATCCACCGCTCCAACCTGGTCGGCATGGGTGTCCTGCCGCTGGTGTTCCCGGAGGGGACGGATCGCAAGACGCTTGGTCTGACGGGCGATGAGATCATCTCGCTGAAGGGCATCTCCGGCGGCATCAAGCCGCGCATGAACGTGCCCTGCGTGATTGAGCGCGCCGACGGCTCGAAGGTCGAGGTTGACCTGCTCTGCCGCATCGACACGCTCGACGAGGTTGATTACTTCCGCCACGGCGGCATCCTGCAGTACGTGCTGCGCAGGCTCGCGGCCTGATCAAGGCGGCGTAACGAAAGCGCGAGGGGGCGATATTTCACCGACAAGTGACTCGTCGCCCCCCCGGCTGCCGCCTACCTTCGCAGCATGCGAAATCACCTCTTGAACAGACTCACTGGCCGCACACGACGCGGCATCACCGCTGCCATCATGCTGGCGACAGTCGGCCTTGGCATGCTGGTGGCCGCACCGGATGCACGTGCGGCCGACAAGCCCCTGATCGTGGTGGAACTCTTCACCAGCCAGGGCTGCAACTCCTGTCCCCCCGCCGATGAACTGCTGGGTGAACTGGTGAAGCGCGACGATGTGCTGGGCTTCAGCTTTCACGTCGACTACTGGGACTACATCGGCTGGCACGACACCTTCGCGATGCCGGAGTCGGGCCAGCGCCAGCGCAGCTACGTCAGCCGTGTCGGCGGACGCTATGTCTACACGCCGCAACTGGTGATCGGCGGCAAGGAACAGGTCGTCGGCCATGACAAGAGCGCAGTCGAGGCCGCGATCAAGGCCACGGCCAGCCGTCCGATGGTTGATGTTTCAACCCACAAGGGATCCGGCAAGGGCCAGTGGGTGGTTGATCTGGCGCCCGCTGACCTGGATACACCCGCAACCATCTGGCTCGTTGCCTTCGACAATCGCCACGATGTCGATATCCAGCGCGGCGAGAACCGGGGCAAGATGCTGGCCTACCACAATGTCGTGCGAAAGATGGAGCGCGTCGGCACCTGGGACGGCAAATCCGCCCTCAGCCTGCCCATCGACATGCAGGCCGTCTGGGCGGAGGGCCGCGACGGCTGCGCCGTCCTCGTCCAGGAAGACGGCTTCGGCCCGATCCTGGGAGCGGTAAGGATCGCGGGAAACTAGGCCGTTCCATCGATTGAGGGAATCGCACCGGCCCGCTGATCGACTCTTGGTCAGACCTCACAACAAGTCCGCCAGCAGTGGTCTCACCTCCGTCGCGAAGCGCTGCAGCTGGGCGTTGCTTTCGTCCAGCGGGCCGGTGGGGTCGAGCACCAGGTGGCGGACGCCTGCCGCGTGGAACTTCCGTATGCTCTCCGCCACCTGTTCCGGTGTGCCGAGCGCGGCGTAGCGTTTCGCGGGCTTGCGGAAGTCCATGGCGTAGCGGGTCGACAGGTGATCGGTGGCCTTGTCCCAGGCGGTGTCGAAGTCGTCGTCGATGCGGAAGAACAGCAGGTGCCCGGTACCGAAGCCGTCAACGCTGCGCCCGGCCTCTGCCATGTTGGCCTGGATGGTGGCCAGCGACTCGGCGAACATTTCCGGCGTCACCACGTAGGAAATCCAGCCGTCGGAGAGGGTCGCGGCTCGGCGGAGTGCGGCGGGCGACCGACCGCCAACCCAGATCGGCGGGCCACCGGCCTGCACCGGAGCAGGCAGCATCTGGGTCGGCGGCAGTTCGAAATGGCGGCCCTTGTGGGTGATCTTCTCGCCTGACCAGAGCTTGCGGATGACTTCGATGGACTCGGAGGTGCGGGAGCCGCGTTCCTTGTGCGGGACGCCGGCGGCGGCGAACTCGCCGGGAAACTCGCCCCCGACACCGGTGCCGAAGATGAAGCGTCCGCCGGAGATGTGGTCCAGCGTTGCCGCCATCTTCGCGGTTGGCGTGGGATGGCGCAACGCCAGCAGGTAGACACCCGTCGCCACGGTCAGCTTGTCGGACAGGGCCGCCGCCTGGGCAAGCTGGATCAGGGGGTCGAGGATCGGCACGGCAAAGACCAGATGATCGCCCAGCCAGAGCGAGTCGAAGCCGTTGCCCTCCGCCAGGTCCACCGCGGCAACCGCATCGGCGCGCGTCGCCATCCGCGCCATGAACCCAAGCTTCATCCCCTCGTTCAGCGTCATCGACATGGCTCACCCTCCCCGGTTCGCAGTCATTTGGTCTGCATGAATGTTGCTGTATGTTGCGACGCATGGAACAGGTTCGCAATCGCCGACAGATCATTGACCGCCGTGCCGTGGGCACACGCATCGCCTCCCTGGCCGAGAAGCAGGAGGTGGATCTGCGCAATGCCGTCTTCGCCGAACTGCGCGAGGCGATGGAGGAAGGCCGCGCGGCCATCGAGCAGCGTTTCCGGGAGGGCGAGGCCGGTGACCTGTCGGCACGGGCCATGGCGTTCCTGGTCGATCAGGTCATCCGCCTGCTCTACGACCATGCCCTGAACGACGTGTTTCATGCCGCCAACCCCACCGACGGCGAACAGATGTCGATTGTCGCGGTCGGTGGCTATGGCCGGGGCCAGATGGCACCGCAGTCGGACGTGGATCTGCTGTTCCTGCTGCCCTACAAGCAGACCGCCTGGTCGGAGAGCATGATCGAATACATGCTGTACATGCTCTGGGACCTGAAGCTGAAGGTCGGACATTCGACACGCACCATCGACGACTGCATCCGCCTGTCGAAGCAGGACACGACCATCCGCACCGCACTGCTGGAGGCCCGTTTCATCTTCGGCGACCAGAACCTGTTCCTGGAACTGCAGCGGCGCTTTGGCCGCGAGGTGGTTCAGGGCAGCGGCACCGAATATGTCGAGATGAAACTGGCGGAACGCGACGAGCGGCATCAGCGCTTCGGTGACTCCCGCTATGTGAACGAACCCAACCTGAAGGAAGGCAAGGGCGGGATGCGTGACCTGCACACGCTGACCTGGATCGCCAAATACGTCTATCGCGTATCAGATGTCGGCGACCTGGTGGAGCGGGGCATCATGACCGCCGCCGAGTACCGGCGCTTCGTCAAGGCCGAGCGCTTTCTCTGGTCGGTACGCTTTCACCTGCACCTGCTGACCAACCGGCCGGAGGAACGCCTGACCTTCGATGTGCAGACCGAACTGGCATCGCGTCTCGGCTATACCGACCATGCCGGGACACAGGCCATCGAGCGGTTCATGAAACACTACTATCTGGTGGCGCGGGACATTGGCGACCTGACGCGGGTCATCTGCTCCTCCATCGAGGCGGAGAATCAGAAGAAGCCGCTGTTCCGCCTGCCCCGCTTCGGCCTGCGCACGAAACAGATCGACGGCTTCGTTGCGGAAGGCAGCTGGCTGAATGTCGGGGATGACGAGATGTTCGCCGAGGATCCGGCAGCCATGCTGCGCATCTTCCAGGTGGCACAGGCGAACGATCTGGACATCCACCCCGACGCCCACCGGCTGCTGCGCCGCCACCGCAAGAAGATCAATCGCGCCGTCCGCAACGATCCCGCGGCCAACCGCTGCTTCCTGGACATCATGACCTCCCGCAAGGAACCCGAGGTCCATCTGCGGCGGATGAGCGAGGCCGGCATCCTTGGCCAGTTCATCACGGATTTCGGCCGGGTCGTGGCGCAGACCCAGCACGACATGTACCACCACTACACGGTGGACGAGCACACGCTGCGCGCGGTCGGGCTGGTCTGGAAGATCGAGCAGGGGGAACTGGCCGAAGACCATCCGCTGAGCCATGAGATCGTGCATCAGGTGCTGTCGCGTGAAGTGCTCTACATGGCGGTGTTCCTGCACGACATTGCCAAGGGGCGCGGCGGCGACCATTCGGTGCTGGGCGAAAAGGTGGCCCTGAAACTCTGCAAGCGCATGGGCTTCAGCGCAGGCGAGACCGAGATGGTGGCCTGGCTGGTGCGCGCCCACCTGCTGATGTCTGCGACCGCGTTCAAGCGTGACCTGTCTGACGCCAAGACCATCCAGGACTTCGTCGAGATCGTGCAGAGCCCCGAACGGCTGCGCCTGCTGCTTATCCTGACCGTCGCCGACATTCGCGCCGTCGGTCCCGGCGTCTGGAACGGCTGGAAGGGCCAGTTGCTGCGCGACCTGTATTACCGGGCGGAGGAAGCACTGTCCGGCGACATGCGCGCCAGGGGTCCGAAGCAAAGGGTTGCCGCCGCCAAGGAAGCCCTGGCAGAAGTTCTCGACGCCTGGCCGACGGACGAACTGGAAGCACATACGGAGCGTTTCTACGACGGCTACTGGCTGGGCATCGATACCGATACGCAGGCCTGGCACGCCGAGGTCATGCGCACGGCGGACCAGAGCAAGGAGCAACTGGCCATCGCCACCCGCTCCGACCAGTTCAAGGCCATGACAGAGATCCTGGTCTATGCCGCCGACCATCCGGGCCTGTTCAGCCGCATCGCCGGGGCCATGGCCGTTGCCCGTGTGAACATCGTTGATGCCCGCATCTCCACCACCCATGACGGCATGGCGGTGGACACCTTCCTCGTGCAGGACATGGACGAGAACGCCCTGTCCGATCCGCAACGGCTCGACAAGCTGCGTGACGCGGTCGCCCGGACGCTGGCGGGCGAGGTCAGGCCGCGTGGCGTGATCGCCGGTCGCAAGCCGGGCTATTCGGAGCGGACCCGTGTCTTCAAGGTCGAGCCGGTGGTCCTGATCGACAACAACATCTCCAATACCTGGACGGTGATCGAGGTCAATGGCCGCGACCGTCCCGGCTTCATCCACGACGTGGCCTGGGCGCTGTTCAACCTGTCCCTGAACGTCGGACGCGCCCGCATCGCCACCTATGGCGAGCGCGCCGTGGACGTGTTCTATGTCCGCGACATGTTCGGTCTCAAGATCGACGACCCCAACCGCCACGACCGCATCCGCCAGCGCCTGATCGAGGCGATCCAGCCGGCGGCGGCAACGGCGGCTGCGAAACCGGCGGCTGTGAAACCGGCGAAGGCGACGGCAGCGACCGCAAAGCCGGCACCAAAGGCGCAGAAGACGGCAAAGGGTTAGCCGGATGGGTCAATTGACCGGCCTGCCCCGACGGATGATCGGGGCTGAACGCACTGCAAAGGTGCAAGCAAGCGCCGTATGCAGTCAGAGCGGTTTCACTCCGTTCCCGTCATTGCATCTGCACCAGGACTTACGGCAGGATTTGCTGGACTGGACCAACACCAAAGGGGGAGAACGTGATGGCCAATGCAACCGAATTCGGAAACGGGGAGATCCCGTGGCGTCCCTTCGCGGGGTTCGAAGGTCTCTATTATCACCTGCTGTCGGTGGATGAACGCACGCAGGTGGTGGACATGCTGATGAAGTTCGATTCGCACGCGGAATGTGTGCCGCACCGCCATGTCGGGCCGACCAAGACGCTGGTGATCGAGGGGGAGCACCGCCTGTTCGAACCGCGGATCGACCATGGTGATCCGCATACCTCCCGAGCCTCCGCCGGTTTCGGAACCAACAATGGCGATGAGACGCATATCGAGGGCGGCGGCGAGAACGGTGCCACGATCCTGCTGCAGATGACCGCCGTGGACGGCGTCGTCTACGAGATCCTGGACACCGACGGCAACATCGACCGCATCATCACGCTGGATGATTTCCGCCGTGGTCTGGCAAAGCAGCAGGCCCGCGCCGCAGCCTGAAACAACTCAATCCGTACCGCTCCGGTCTTGATTTATCGCTGGCTTCCGATAGATAGAGGACCAATGAAGTCCTGTTTCATGGCACAGGGGCAGATGGACTGATGATGCGACTGAGCAAGCTGACGGATTATGCGGTGGTGATGATGGTCCACATGGGCCAGGTCAGCGAAACCGCGACGGCAGATGTGCTGTTCACGGCCACCCGGCTTTCCGATGATACCGGCGTACCGCAGCCGACCGTGGCCAAGGTGCTGAAGTCCCTGGCCCGTGCAGGGCTGCTGCGCTCCGTACGTGGCGCGCAGGGCGGATACGTCATCGAGCGGATGCCGGAACAGATTTCCATTGCCGAGATCGTGCAGGCGCTGGACGGCCCCATCGCGCTGACCGCCTGCGTCGATGGCGCAGATGACAGTTGCAACGTGGAAAGCCTTTGCGGGATGCGCGGCAACTGGAACCGGGTAAACGAGGCAATCCGATCCGCACTGTGCCGCGTGACCCTGGCCGACATGGCCCTGACACCCATGGAATTCCCCGTGCCGGACGCGTCCCGTCCGGCCTACAGTCACTCAACCAGCACCTCAAGGGGGGCCTGACGCATGGCTGCAACCGCTGAAACCATCCAGCAGGTGAAGGAACTGGGGGACCGCTACAAGTACGGTTTCTCCACCGACATCGAGTCCGACATGGCACCGAAGGGGTTGAGCGAGGACATCGTCCGCTTCATCTCGGCCAAGAAGGAAGAGCCCGAGTGGCTGCTGGAATGGCGGCTGAAGGCCTATCGCCACTGGCTGACCATGCCGGAGCCGGAATGGGCCTTCGTCGACTTTCCGCAGATCGACTATCAGGACGCCTATTACTATGCGGCGCCGAAGACCGGCGACAAGCCGAAGAGCCTGGACGAGGTCGATCCCAAGCTGCTGGAAACATACGCCAAGCTGGGCATTCCACTGCGGGAACAGGAAGTGCTGGCCGGCGTCGAGGGCGCGCCGAAGGTGGCCGTCGATGCGGTCTTCGACAGTGTTTCCGTCGGCACCACCTACAAGAAGCAGCTGGAAGCCAAGGGCATCATCTTCTGCGCCATCTCGGAGGCGATCCAGACCCACCCGGAACTGGTCAGGAAGTATCTCGGCTCCGTCGTGCCCGCAGCCGACAACAAGCATTCCTGCCTGAACTCCGCGGTCTTCACCGACGGCAGCTTCGTCTACATTCCGAAGGGCGTGCGCTGTCCGATGGAACTGTCGACCTATTTCCGCATCAATCAGGAGAATACGGGGCAGTTCGAGCGGACGCTGATCATCGCCGACGAAGGGTCCTATGTCAGCTATCTGGAGGGCTGCACCGCGCCGATGCGCGACGAGAACCAGTTGCACGCGGCGGTGGTCGAACTGATCGCGCTGGACGATGCCGAGATCAAGTATTCCACGGTGCAGAACTGGTATCCGGGCGACGAGAACGGCAAGGGCGGCATCTACAACTTCGTCACCAAGCGTGGCGCCTGCCGGGGCCGGAATTCCAAGATTTCCTGGACCCAGGTCGAGACCGGATCGTCGATCACCTGGAAGTACCCGAGCTGTATCCTGCAGGGCGACAATTCGGTGGGCGAGTTCTATTCGGTCGCCATCACCAACAACCGCCAGCAGGCCGACACCGGCACCAAGATGATCCACATCGGCAAGAACACGAAGTCGACGATCATCTCCAAGGGCATCTCCGCCGGACATGCCAACCAGACCTACCGCGGGCTGGTGCGCATCCAGCCCGGCGCGGAGGGGGCGCGCAACTACACCCAGTGCGACTCCCTGCTGATCGGCGACAAATGCGGCGCGCATACGGTGCCCTACATCGAGGCGAAGAATTCCAGCGCCCGTGTGGAGCATGAGGCCACGACTTCGAAGATCTCCGACGAGCAGCTTTTCTATTGCCGCCAGCGTGGCCTTTCCGATGAGGAAGCAGTGGCGCTGATCGTCAACGGGTTCTGCCGCGAGGTGATGCGGGAACTGCCCATGGAATTCGCGGTGGAGGCCACCAAGCTGGTCGGCATCAGCCTGGAAGGCAGTGTCGGCTGAGGCGACGGCCGACACCGATCCACACCAAGAAACAGACAGACAAGCCGAAGGCGACAACATGCTGAAGATCGAGAACCTGCACGTCGAAGTGGATGGCAAGGAAATCATCCGGGGCCTGGACCTGGAAGTCCCCAAGGGCGAGGTCCACGCCATCATGGGTCCCAATGGTGCCGGCAAATCCACCCTGTCGTACACACTGGCGGGCCGCGACGGCTATACGGTCACGGACGGCAAGGTGACGTTCCGCGGCCGTGACCTGCTGGATCGGGAGCCGGAGGAGCGTGCCGCCGACGGGCTGTTCCTGGGCTTCCAGTATCCGGTGGAGATTCCCGGTGTCGCGACGCTGACGTTCCTGAAGACGGCGGTGAATGCCGTGCGTCGCCAGCGTGGCGAGGCCGAATATGACGCCATGCAGTTCATGAAGCTGGTGCGCGGCAAGGCAAAGGACCTGAACATCTCCGACGAGATGCTGAAGCGTCCCGTCAATGTCGGCTTTTCCGGTGGCGAGAAGAAGCGCAACGAGATCCTGCAGATGGCCGTGCTTGATCCTGCCTTCTGCCTGCTGGACGAGACCGACTCGGGCCTTGATATCGACGCGCTGAAGGTCGTGGCCGACGGTGTCAACGCGCTGCGCGGGCCGGAGCGCGGGATGCTGATCATCACCCATTACCAGCGGCTGCTGGACCACATCGTGCCCGACCGGGTGCATATCCTGGCAGAGGGTCGGATCGTCGAGAGCGGGGACAAGGACCTGGCGCTGGAACTGGAAAAGAAGGGCTATGCGTCCTTCGGTACGGACCGGGCGGCCTGAGGCAGACATGGACAGTACAGCCGAGATCCTTCTGGAACGGTTCAGCGCCGAGGCTGATGCCGACCGGACCGCGGCCCGGGACCGGTTCCGGGCGGCGGGCCTGCCGACACCCGGACAGGAAGCCTGGAAGTTCACCAACCTGCGACCGCTGGCGCAGTTTCTGGACGCGCGGGCGGAACCTGCGAACGACAGCACCCCCGACCTTCCCGGAAGGCTGGTGGATGGCGCATATCGGGTGGTGATCATCGATGGTCGCGTTGACGGCGAAGCTTCCGGCACCGGTATCGGCGGCCTGAGCCTCAGCCGGGGCAGCGGTCTGCAGTCGGGCACCGCTGGCAACCGTGCCCTGCGCGACCTCAGCATCGCCATGGCGGACGATGGCCTGCGCATCGTGCTGGAGGCAAACGCGGCTCCGGCGCAGGCGCTGGAGCTTGTCTTCATCGGCACCGGCAGCCGGCCGGACGGTCACCATTTCACGCTGGAGATGGAACTTGGCGCCAACAGCGCGCTGACCGTGGTGGAGCATCACCTGGGCAGCAACGCCTACGCCGCGACCCTGGCCACCGATGTGCGGCTGGCCGATGGCGCGCGGCTGCGTCACGTGAAACTGCAGGACGAGAGCGACGCGGCATTTCATCTGTCGGATTGCGCCCTGGAGATCGGGCGTGATGCGAGCTGTGAACGCTTCGTGCTGTCCGTCGGTTCCCGGCTGGCACGGGACGAGGTGCATGTGGCGCTGAACGGCCAGGGCAGTTCCGTGCGCCTGCTAGGGGCCTATGCCGGTCGTGGGCAGCAGCATCTGGATCACACCACCCACATCGACCACAAGGTACCGAACACCAGCAGCCATGAGGTCTACAAGGGCGTGCTGGATGACCGGTCCCGCGGCGTCTTCCAGGGTGGCATCCGGGTGATGCAGGACGCGCAGAAGACCGCCGGGCACCAGTTGAACAAGGCGCTGCTGCTGTCGCGGCAGGCAGAGATCGACTCCAAGCCTGCGCTGGAGATCTATGCCGACGATGTGGTCTGCAGCCATGGCGCGACGGCGGGCGAGATCGACGAGGATGCGCTGTTCTATCTGCGCGCCCGTGGCATCGACGCGGCGGCGGCGAAGAACCTGCTGGTGCAGGCCTTTCTGGATGAGGTCTTCGACGGCATCGCTGACGAGGCGCTGCGCGAACGCCTGAAGGACCGGGTGCATGACGCCCTGCAGGTGGAGGGGTCGGACCATGGCTGATACCGTTTCGGATCGCCCGAACAGTTCCGTGCTGGATGTGGAGGCGGTGCGCCGTGATTTTCCGATCCTTTCGGAAACGGTCTACGGCAAGCCCCTCGTGTTCATGGACTCCGGTGCCAGTGCGCAGAAGCCGCGCCAGGTGATCGACGCCATGCGCCATTGCATGGAACACCAGTATTCCAACGTCCATCGCGGGGCGCATTACCTGTCCGCGGCGACGACGGATGCATTCGAACAGGCGCGGGACCGCGTCGCGCAGTTCCTCAATGCCGCCAGCCCTGACGAGATCATCTTCACCCCCAATGTCACCGCTGCCATCAACCTGGTGGCCCACGCCTATGGCCGGGCCTTCCTGAAGGCGGGGGATGAAGTGATCGTCTCCGAGATGGAGCATCACGCCAATATCGTGCCCTGGCAGTTGCTGGCGGAGGCGACAGGCGTCGTGTTGCGGGTGGCACCGGTGGAGGATGACGGCAGTTTCCGGATCGAACGGTTCGCCGAACTGCTGAACGACCGCACGAAGCTGGTCTCCATCACCCATTGCTCCAACGTGCTGGGCACCAATGTCCCGGCGAAGGAAGTGGCACGGCTGGCCCATGCGGCGGGTGCCAGGGTGATGTTCGACGGCGCGCAGGCTGTCGTTCATGGCCCGGTCGACGTTCGCGACATCGACGCCGATTTCTATGGTTTCACCGCCCACAAGCTCTATGGGCCGAGCGGCCTTGGGGTGCTCTATGGCAAGCTGGATATCCTGAACAGCATGCCCCCGTTCCTGGGTGGTGGCGACATGATCGACAAGGTCTCCTTCAAGGGATCGACCTTCAAGGAGGCCCCGCACCGGTTCGAGGCCGGGACTCCAGCCATCGTGGAAGCCATCGGTCTTCACGCCGCCATCAACTATGTCGCAGACATCGGCTTCGATGCCATTCGCGCACATGAGGCGGGCCTGCGGGACTATGCGCATGAGCGGCTGTCCGCAATTGACGGAATGCGCCTGATCGGCACCGCGCCGGACAAGGCGGCCATCATTTCCTTCCTGGTGGACGGGCTGCACCCCTATGACGTGGCCGCCGTGCTGGACCGTCAGGGCGTTGCCTGCCGCGTCGGCCACCACTGCGCGGAGCCGCTGATGGACCGGCTGGGGATCATCGGCACCGTCCGCGCGACGCTGGCCATGTACAACACGAAGGCCGAGATCGATGTGCTTGGGGAAGCCATCGAGAAGGCGAAGAAGATGCTGAGTTGAGGAAACACCATGGCACGTGAGGAATACGAGGATTTTGCGGAGGCTCTGGAGGCGCTGGACGACGACATGCGCTTCGAGTTCCTGCTCGATCTGGCGAAGAAACAGGATGCGAGCGACTTTCCGGAGGAATGGAAGACCGACGCGAACCTTATGCATGGCTGCATGTCCAAGGTGTGGCTGGTGCATGAGGAAAGGGAAGGTCGCCACTGGTTCCGGGGTGCCTCCGAAGCCGCGATCGTGAAGGGGCTGGTCCACATGATGGTGCAGTCCTTCAGCGGCCTGACATCGGAGGAAATCCGGGCAATCAGCCTTGATGACGTACGGCGGCTGAACCTGGGTGCCCTCACCTTCCAGCGCCAGGTCGGCATGATGGCAATGCTGAAACAGATCCAGAAACTGGCCGGGCAGCCGGTTGCGCGTGAAACCGCCGGTGCCTGACCTCCAGACATCCGCTCTCCATACAGGGGAATTGAAATGACCATGACACCTGATCAGAGTCCCAGCCTGCTGGACTTCATGGAAGTCCCGGACGTCGTCGCCTACGCGGGCGAGAAGCGGGAGGGCCTGAGCGAACTCGGATCCGAGCCGCTGATCGCGGCCATGAAGACCGTCTATGATCCGGAGATCCCGGTGGACATCTATGAACTCGGCCTTATCTACAGGCTGGAGGCCAAGCCGGATGGCGATGTGGAGGTCGACATGACCCTGACAGCGCCGGCCTGCCCGGTGGCCGGTGAATTGCCACAGTGGGTGGCGGATGCGGTGGCCACCGTCGAAGGTACCGGGCTCGTTACCGTGCAACTGGTGTTCGAACCGCCCTGGACACCGGAGCGCATGTCGGACGAGGCCCGTCTCGCCCTCGACATGTTTTGAGTGATACGGAAACCAGACCAACCTGTTCAGGAGTGAAATGATGTTCCAGACCGAGGGTGGCAAACCGATCCTGACCGTCACGCCGCGCGCCGCCGAGCAGGTGCAGCGGCTGATGCAGCGGGCGGAGGCAAAGGGCGACACGGCACTTGGCGTGCGCGTCGGCGTCAAGACCGGCGGCTGTTCGGGCATGACCTACAATGTCGAATACGCCACGGAGCAGAAGAAGTTCGAGGAAGTGGTGGAGGCCGAGGGCGCGCGCGTCTTCGTC
>JARGNO010000091.1:1290-9976 GCA_029213165.1 Minwuia sp. | reverse complement strand
GGGATCTTCGGCAGGCTGTTCATCGGCGGACTCCCTTGCTGAATTTCTCGCATCCAATGGCCTCCGGATTGCGCAGGCAGAACATGGCCAGGTCGGCGCGGAACTTCTGTTTCGTGGTGGCGGGGTCAGGGGCGTTGACGGGCGTGCAGCCGGCTGCCATCACGAGCAGCAAGACAAGAACCAGTACAGCCAGCCACCCGGCCCTGTACGGCTGGTGAAGATATTCCCTGACGAACTCCCGCATCATCCGACCCGCCCTGCGAACAGTTGCATCGACCCGCCATCGAAATTGTCCGCACCGGATGCGGCGATGGCGACACGGTCCAGCGCGCCACTCAGGGTGACCTGGCCGCCGCCGACGGTGACGCCTCCAATCGCCGAAACCTGAAGGTGGTGGCTGGCCGACCAGTTGTTCCCTGACATCCGCACCAGGTGCATTGCACCGTTCCAGAGTGCCGACCCACCCTGATAGACAATCAGGCCGGTACTGTTCGCCGTGAACTGGCCGGATCCGGGACCATTGCCGCTGCCACTCTCGTAGCCCGATGACTTCAGACCGCCGGAGTCGCCAAGCCGGATCATCAGATGGTTCGAACCCGTTACCGATACGCCGGCGAACTGGAGCACGATCAGGTCCACATCGGTCAGATCGCCAATGTCAGTGACTGTGCCCCCGGTCCCCGATGACAGGTCCAGCATCCCGCCACGGCGCAGGCCCAACCCCAGCGCCGCCACGGCCTGCGCCGCCCGAAGCGGCGACATGTGGACATCATCTGCCGAACCGGCCTCGGCCTCTTCCTCAGTCGCAAAGATCGGGGCCGGCAGGTCGTCGTTCGTTGGAAGTTCGCTGTTGCCGGTCCCGACCGTCGCCGCCGCGGCAGTGCCGAGGCCGGACAGCATGTCCGTTCCGGGTTTCGTAAGTGCCATCAGACCCACTCCCGAAACGCGTTTGATGGCCAGACGCGGAAGGGTTCCAGGGATTCCGGCAAAGACCCAATCAGCATGCGCAGATTGATGTGGTATCCGGGCAGGGTCACCGATTCCTCAATGACATTTCCCGCATCATCCAAAACCTGTTCCGACCAGACCGCTCCCACATGATCGATATCCCATGTGCCGTCCGGTTTTCCGGACAGCCCCTCCGCTGCCATCGCGGTGCTAGCGGCCATCTGATCGGTGAACTTCAGGTAATAATCATCCATTGCTCATCGCCTCCAGGGTTGCGTCGGGAAGAGGGCCGAAGATCGCGACCTGACCGATCACGCACGGCAGGCCGTCCGATCCATCGATATTGGCCCCGAACTGCATCTCATCCGCGTCGGCGTTCATGGTGTGGCTGCTGTCGGTCACGACGGTTGCACCATCGACTGAAACGGCGACATCGTCCGTCGCCACCCGCAGGGCGACCACGACCCGGTCACCAGGTGACAGGCCGCTGGCAGCGGTCAGATCCAGACTGTCGGCGCCGGTCAGGTGCAGATCGCCCGACTGCATGTCGAGCGCGATCTCGTTGGTGCTGCCGGTGCCGACAGAAAGCAGAACACCATCGTCATCGCGGATCTCCGCCTCGACCAGAAGGGAGAAACCGTCAGGACGGAAAGCCGGTATCGCTGATAAGTCCACGGTTGCAAGATCCGCCGACCTGGTCGCCGCAGTGCCCGTTGTCGGGATATAGGAGCTGGCCACGTCGGTATCGGCGAATATTTGCGGAAAGGCCACGTCGATCTCGTCGCCGCTGACCGTCACCCCGACGCCACAGAAGATGTTGCCGGCGCCGACCCCGCCCGCCTGCTGGAACTTTCGCCATTTGTCATCAATCAGGCTGGTGATATCCAATCCATTCGCAACACCGGACGTGTTCTGCAACCTGACCTGTCCTGTGCCTGTCACCCGTCGCACCCACCACTCGGAACAGGCGGACGTTGCCGCTCCCTTGGAAGGGAAGACACGGAAATAGTTGGTTCCATCTCCTGCGCCGCTGGCAGTGCATGTCAGCCGAACAGCTTTCGTGCCGCCCGAAGGATCGGTCATACCTGTCGTGCGGGTCAGATTTGGGGCAACCACCCAACCAGACGAAAGGTCGTCGCTGCTGGGCACCAGGTTCGTCGCCGCAGGCTCCACCAACAGGCCGAGCGATTCCCCAGTCTCCTGGTTGTGCTCCAGACGAAAACCGTCGATGGCGACCGTTTCCGGCGCACCGCCTTCGGCAATCCGCGTTGCGACCGTCGCCCTGGTCAGGGTCAGGACCGAAACATCGCTATCGATGAACCCCGCGACGAACGGCGGCATTTTCCCGAACCGTGTCCGGAACGCAGCCTTTGCCACTGCATTTGCGATGGCCACCTGTGCCGCCGCCGTTGCACCGGCCTGCGCCGCCTCCGCTGCGGTCTGGGCGGTTTCCGCATCGTCGCGGGCCCCTTCAGCCAGTCCCTGAGCGGTCTCGGCAGCACCCTGCGCCGTCTCCGCATCGTTCTTTGCACTTTCAGCCGCGGTCTGCGCGGCCTCTGCTGCTGTCTGGGCCGCCTGCGCATCTGTTGCCGCGGTCGGGGCCGCGGTGATCGCGGCGATGTTCGATGCAGCCGTGGTGATCGCCGCGATGTCGGCCGCCACCGTGCCGATGTCATCATCGCCACCAATGTCTGTCGCCACGGCGTTGATGGCCGCTGTGTCCCCGGCCACCGTCGCCAGGTCGTCGGCCAGACCTGCGACCGCCGCCACCTGGGCCGGATCGAGTACCGCCGTATCCGAAAGATCGGTGACCACGATCGCTGATCCATCCGGCGGGGCGGCAGTGAAGGTAACCGTCTTTCCCGCACCACCGCCCAGCGACCAGGCCACTGTCTTCTGCTGCACGATGCCATCGATCGTGACGATCAGCGCATCGGCACCGACCGGCACCGCCGACAGCACGAAGGACGTTTCCGCCGCATCACCGGTGAAGGTCGAGACCGTCGGCAACTGCTGGGCGCCAAGGCTGGGCCGCGCGGTGTTGCCGGTCGTATCCACCGCAAACAGGGAAATATCGGCGGCACCGTCATAGACTTTCAGCGTCCATATCGGCGCACCCGACGTATCCAGCCAGATCGTCCCGGCCACGACCGCCGCAGGACGGCTGCTGCCTGAATGCTGTGACAGGACCGCCGCCGACCAGGCGTTCAGGTATGTCGCCAGTTCCGCACCCGTGGTCTCTGCCGGGTCGATCGTCGGGAAGGTGTGCTGTGCCATCAGGATGCCTCGCTGCCATAGCCGGCCGCGACGTAGTCGAACGTGCGGGAAATGCCGGTGTCGGATGAATTGAAGAACCGGACGGTGAAGCCGGTTCGGCTTTTCGATGTGATCGTCATGTAGTCTCCTGTGGCCATGTCCTGCCCAGTGACGGAAATGCTGGGTGTTGCCCGGAATGCGGGGCTGAAGGTCACGGCTTCCCCCGCCGCATCGGCGACGACGTCCCCGGCGGAAACCACCCGGTCAGGCATGTCGATCACCACTTCACAGTCCGTGACACGGGCGGCGGACGTCGGGCGGGTGGACCCGAACAGGATGCGGAATTCATAGGCCCTGGCGGTGATGTCACCGATGCGCAGGTCCGACCAGTCCGTCCATGTCGGGGTTCCGGACGGGTCATTATCCGTCGTGCGCACCTGCAATCGGGCGGAGAAGCCATCCTCCGCCACTCCTTCCAGCGGCCCCAGTTCCGAAAGATTCGGCCATTCGTCCATTTCAAGGCCGATATCGACGCCGGTCAGGGTGATGCTTGCGGTGACGCGGGAGGTGTAGACCGCGCCCAGGTCAACGCTGTTCGCAAAGTCATAAGTGCCGGAACTGTAGACATCGCCACTGCCGTCCACGTCTGCCTGCAATGCCCCGGTATCGATCGCCACGTTCGTCCGGGTTCCGGCCAGAGCCGGAAATTCCGTGACCGTTTCCACGGCGTTCAGGGCCGCGGCACCGGTCGAAACCACGACCTGCGCCGGCGACAGCGACAACACCCCTGAAAGGTCCACCGCCTTGATCATCCATGTGCCCTTCAGCCGGGGCACTGTCACCGCGGTCGCGGTCGCAGGCAACTGCCCTGCGAAATCGATCCCGTCCGACCAGACCGCACCGGATGTCGCCGCCGCATGCCGCAGACGGTAGCCGGCGATATCGAGGTCCGATGATGCCTCCCAACTGAGCCGCAGGTTCTCCCCGATCGGCTGGGCCACGAAGCCGGTCACGGCTTCCGGCGGCGCCAGCGCGCCCAGCAGCTCCGCCGTGAAGGTCCGGAACGGCCCGGCACCACTTTCGCCGATACCGACAACCCGAACCCGGAAGCCATAGACCCCGGGGGTCACGTCCCGAATGTCGATCGATGGCGAGGTGACAGTGCCGAACGGTGCATGCGCGCCCTCTCCCGGGCGCTTCACCTCCCATTCATACAGGCGGGCACGTGCATCCGTGGACGGTTCCACTGATGCTGTGGCGGCGGCCAGAATGGCGTTGCCGACCCGGTACAGCCTTTCCTCCACGGTGAAACCGGACAACGGGGGGATCGGTCCCGTCGGAAAGAATGCCGTCGGTGTCGGATCGAAGGCCTGGTCGGCGTCGATGCGGTCCTGCCGTGTCGGATCCCAGACCGTGCCCGTGAAGGAAAACCGGTTCGGGGCTTCCTCCGCCGCGCCGATGATCCGCACCAGCACGTCTTCGCTGCCGACCAGCGCCCATACGGCCCCCGCGACCGGTGTCGCGGGCAGGGCGCTGTCCAGGGTCAGCACCGTGATGTCCGCCCCTGCCGGGGTGGTGACCGCGATCTCCGCCAGGCTCCCGTCGGGCAGCACCACGCTCAACGTGTAGTCGACACCGGATTCCAGCGTGACCGCCGCATCGATCGTCACCGTCGTCGATGTGGAGGCAACCACCCGCCCGCCAGCGCGCCAGCCGACCTCCGCCGGGTCACGCACCCGCATCAGCTGGCCGGGAAGGGCGGACAGATGGTCCAGTGCCGTCCGCCATGCGCATATCTGGCCGGATTCCTCATCCTCCAGCAGGGTTCGGCCAAAGCGCCGGGCCTGACCCCGGCTGGTGCATCCGACCGCCTCCACCGACAGGGTGCGCAGTCCGAACCGCGCAAGCCGGTTCCGATCCTCCACGACCTCAATATCGGTGGCGAACCCCAGATCCGGATTCCGCCAGCGGACCATGACGCGCGAATGCTGCTGCACCTCCGGCGCATCTTCCCATTCGATGACGCCATTGACCGTGTTCGACGGTGTCACCAGCCCCGCCGGATCCGTCTCATGGTCCCCTGTCGCCAGGACGGCACCGGGCCCCCAGTAGATCATCCCGTGCCAGACCGACGACAGGGTCATCAGCCAGGCCAGTGCCTCCCGCCGGTCGCGCAGGACACCGTTGAAGGACCAGCGCGGTTCTGTGCCACCATAGCCGTCCGGCACAGCCGTGGAATTGTACCGGGCAATGGCATAGAGGTCGTATTTCGACACCGCCGCCGCATTGATGAACCGCCCCATGCCATAGCGGCCGTTTGTCATGATGTCATAGGCGATCCAGACCGGTTCATCGGTCCAGTTCCTGACGAAGGTGCCGTCCCAGATGCCGTCATAGACACGGGTGAACGGGTCATAATTGGACGGGATACCGACAATCTTGCCGTAGATATCGAACTCCCACAGACCCACCCGTCCGCCGGAATTTTCCGCGTTCGCCTCGATCCCCAGCACGGCACGATCAGGGTAGGTGAAGCGGGCATCGATCACGCGGGTATAGCTAGACCAGATGGTTTCGTTCCGGATCAGCACCGATGTCGGATCCTCGGTGATCCGCTCCACCTTCACATCCCACGGCCCTTCGCCGGGCAGGGGAATCCGCACCGCCTCCACATATTGCGACGTCGTCTTGCCACTGATCAGCGGGCGCGCGACCTCGACGAAGTCACCGCCCGGATCCTTCCGATAGATCGCCAGTTCGACCGACCCGCCGGAAAGGTCGCCGGACGTCGAAGACTGTGTCGTCAGGGCGTTGAGCGTGATCTTGATCCGCGCGGCATCCGCATTCGGATCAATGATGGTCTGCACCACCGGGGTCGCCTTCACGACCTCCTGGCCGACAAGTACCTCGGTCTCGACGGACGGGAAGCCGTCTATCGGATCCTGATCCGACAGCCCGACCCGTTCCGATACCCGGACACCCTGGATATTGATGCTGTCATCGTCGGCCTGGATCGGCGTGCCGTCGCGATAGACGGATTTCAGGCCGCCGACCAGACCGCCGATTTCCCCGTCCGCCACGATATGGACCATGCGGACCAGTTCGCGGGCCTGCAGGGTATTCGGATCCTCCGCGGCGGCGAAGGAACCGCCGCCACCCTTGCCGCCGCCGCCGCCGGCACCGGAGGCAGGTGGATCGAAAGTGGCATTGGTGTCGAACAGCTCCGCCGGGTCCGGTGGCGTGGCATTGTTTGCCGCGGCTGCGTCCTGTGCCGCCAGCTCCGGTAGACGTTCCACCACCGCACCGCCCATGGCAATGCCGGAACCGACGCGGACCCGGCCATAGGGCAGCGGTATCGCGAAGCCTTCCTCCGACACATTGGAGGTATCGCCGAACAGGAACGACTGACGCGGATCCGCCGCCTGGCCGGCATCGACCTGCGGGGTCGGGGTCAGCAGCTGTGACAGGCCGCCCAGCGCCATCAGACCGCCAAACAGGGCGATCTGGCCGAACGTGACACTTGACCCCAGCACCGTGAAGGCGGTCGCGCCAAGGCCCGTTGCCGCCGCCGCGCCACCCGCCGCGCCGGACGCCGCCGCGCCAGCCGCCAAAGAGCCACCACCGGTTGCCGGGGCGGCGATGATCGCAGCTGCCGCAATCGCGACCCCAATGACGATCTTTCCGATACCGCCCTTGCCCGCCCCCTCCGCAGCAGGAACCAAATGGATTTCGCGGCAGCGGCCGAACTGCAGGCCAAGGGCATCGGCGAACATGCCCTCGTTCTCCAGCGCGCCGCGGCTGATGCGCCAGACACCGGTCGTGATCGCACTCCAGAAACCCGGCACCTGTGCCGCGATGCCGCGTATCGCCTCGATCGGAGTCGCGGCGTCCAACCGGTATGGACCGCCGAAGCGGCGCGCGGCGGTGCCGTGCAGATGAACCTTAACCAGCATGGCGCAGCCAGTGCGTGGCACGGGATTCCCACGGACCCGGATAGACGCTTTTCTGTGGTCGATGCGCCTCGCTGACCGGCAGTCGGGCCGAAGGGTGATGCACGAACAGGCCGTCGCCGACATAAATCCCGGCATGGTTCGGCCCGACACGCGACCGGACGGAAAACAGGATGCAGTCGCCGGGGCGCAGGACCGACCTGGCCGATGCCCGATCGGTCGCCACCGCGTGGAAACCGGCCTCAGCCAGGTGATCCAGATACAGGTTCGGACCGCTGTTCAGCCACCATTCCCAGTCGCGCGGCATGTCCAGCAGCTCGACACTGCGTTCCTCACGGAACCAGTCATCCAGGAAGGCCTTGCAATCCTGCCAGCCATGGATGAATGACCGGTCCATCAGCGGTTCCTTTGGTGCATCGGCCCCGAAGAACAGCGGCGCGCCCGAACCCGTCCGGAAGCTGGCCACGATGCCCCACGGAATGTCCCACTGCCGCTGCCGGGCCATGTCCAGCGCTGACGGTGCCGGATAGCCATCGGGGTGCGAATGGATGATCGACAGGATCCGCCAGCCGCGGCGGACGATATCGACCTCCCGCTTGGCGATCACGAAACCGACCTTCGGGTCATCGGCCACATTGCTGCATGCGCGGTACTCGATCCGGTCGCCCCGGTGCCGCACGACCCCGCAGGACTCGTTCGGCCACTCCGCAGACGCGTGATCGCGGATGGCGGCAAGAATGCTGTCATCGAACATGGATGGATATCCCGGATGTAAGGGGGTGGCGCGGGCCGAAGCCCGCACGGGTCTCTCTTGTCTAGAACCGGCGCAGGCCGGGCAGACCGCGATAGGGCAGGGGGGCGGCTTCCCCGAATCTCAGGCGGCAGTCGGACAGCCGCTTGCCGCAGACATCTTCGCGGCGATCGGTCACCGCAGTACCGTCGGCATCGAACATCGGGGTGCCCGTGTAGGGGCAGGGGTCGTGATCATCCAGGATGAACGCCCCATCGATCGTTTCCGCCCGGCGATAGACGAAATCGCAGAAGTTCCGCAGTCCGACAGCCCCCGGAACCATGACCCCGGCCTGGTCCAGACCGTTCGACAGTTCGAACGCAACCACGTCGCGATTGCCGTCCCTGACCCGATGGCTGATGCGATAGACCTCCAGCGGAAACACCGCCTCCGGATCCGGGTCGTCACCGTCATCCAGATGATCGCGGAAGGTGCGGATCCGTGTCACCTCCGCCCCGCGCAGGCCGTTCAGCGACCGCAGCATGGCGCGGACGGTCAGCGACGGGTCATGCAGCCGGATGGTCGGGCGGCCCTGGGCACCCTTGCCGCCACGCTGAAAGCCTGTCGCCGTGACATCCCGCGGCAGATAGGTATTGCCGTCGAAGCTGATCGGGGATCCATCCTCCGCCACATCATGCGTGAAGCGTTCCACCGTGCCGCCGATCGCTGTGGCATCCAGCACCCACAGGGTGACGATGGCCGGGGTCGAGGGGTTCTGGATCTGTTCGGCAAGGGCGGTCAT
>JARGNO010000091.1:0-1255 GCA_029213165.1 Minwuia sp. | reverse complement strand
GGCGTTGCGGCTTTCCCCAGGCGACCATTTCCGCGCCACCCACTTCGACTGGCTGGCAGCACCCGGTTCGGTCCAGAGAAACGGTTCGACCCCCTGCCGTGCCCGCAGGAACGCCAGCAGCGCGTCACGGTCGGTGGCGTCCAGTGTCCAGTTCAGCGACCAGATCCGTCGGATGCTGTTGATGCCGTCCGGGCTGCCCTGATGGTGGCCGTCGCCCAGTGGGGCATCCAGCGTCCGTGCATCATCCTGCCGCCGACTGCTGATCAGGGGTGCACGGATGTTCAGGGCATCCAGATCGGGTGTGCTCATCCGCCGAATCCCCTGTTCCCCAGGGGATTGATGATGCCGCCGATCCGCATCTGATCGACGATCCGTTCATCGACCATTTCCAGCAGCGCGCCGGTGATCTGTTCGGATATCTGTTCGCCGAACTTCCTGTCCGCCGCCGCATCGCCACTGGCGCCGCCCGCGACTTCCACCTTGATGTTCGGGGCAAAGATGACCGTCGCGCCGCCGCCGCCCGCACCGCGCATGTCCGGCAGCACGGCGCGGACACCCAGGGCTCCGTCCGCCGTGCGTTTCAGGGGCATGATCGCTTCCTCCCCGTCTTCGCCCATCAGGCCGGTCTGGCCGTTCGCCATGGGGAAGAATGTCGGGCCCGTCGTCACCCCGCCCTTGCGGAACGCGGTCACCGGCATGCCATGGTCCATGACGGCCCCGTCCGCCGCCACCAGGCCCAGCGTGGACCCGATGAAGGACAGGACGGGCTTTATGACCGCCTTCTGGGCCTCTGCTGCCGCCAGTTCGAACAGCAGGTCGAACAGGGCATCGCCCAGACGCTCCAGGTCCAGTTCGCCGTTCCGGACCATTTCCTTCAGGCTGTCACCCGCCGCATCGAACGCGCCGGTCAGGGCACGTTCGGCACGGTCGGCGCTGTCTTCGGCATCCTCCGCCATCTTCCTCATGGCGCGCTTGATGCCATCGATCGTGTCTTCGGATTCCTCCAGACGACGATCCTCGGCCTTCTCATTGGCCTCCGCCTCCAGCCGGATCCGTTCCTCCGCCGTGATCACACCCTGTTTCTCCAGGTCAGCGATCTTCCGCAGCGCGATGATGCGTTCTTCCTCGACCGACAACAGCCCCTCGATGGCGCGCCGGGCGTCTTCCCGGGCGCGCTGTGCCGCGTCGTTCGCCGCTGTTACCAGTTGTTCCTGCTGGGCCGTGGTGATCACACCCCTGCGTTCCAGATCGGCGA
>JARGNO010000090.1 GCA_029213165.1 Minwuia sp. | reverse complement strand
ACCGGTACTGGTCATCGGCACCATCAACCTGGCGATTGCCGTGCTGCTGGAGGCAACGCTGTCATTCCTGGGTGTCGGCGTGCCGCCCACCGAGCCATCGCTCGGCACCCTGATCCGCATCGGGCAGGATTTCCTGTTCTCCGGTGAGTGGTGGATCGTGATCTTCCCCGGCGTCTTCCTGGCGCTGCTGGTCCTGTCGGTCAACCTGCTGGGCGACTGGCTGCGCGACGCCCTGAATCCGAAGCTGAGGTAGCACACTGGCCAATCCTCTGCTGGAGGTCCGAAACCTGCGTGTCGAGTTCCCGACACGAAAGGGCACGCTTGTCGCCGTCGACGACATCTCGCTCAGCATCGCTCCGGGCGAGGTGCTGGGCGTCGTCGGCGAATCCGGGGCGGGCAAGTCGATGACCGGTGCTGCCATAATCGGCCTGATCGAACCGCCGGGCCGCGTCGCGGACGGCGAGATCCTGCTGGACGGCCGCCGCATCGACAATCTGTCCTACGACGAGATGCGCAAGATCCGGGGCAAGGAGATCGGGGCGATCTTCCAGGATCCACTGACCAGCCTCAACCCGCTCTACCGGGTGTCACAGCAACTGATCGAGACCATCACGACGCACATGGACCTGACCGAGAAGCAGGCCCGCGCACGCGCGCTGGACCTGCTGAAGGAAGTCGGCATTCCGGCGGCTGAGGAACGGCTGGATCACTATCCGCACCAGTTCTCCGGCGGCATGCGCCAGCGCGTTGTCATCGCCCTGGCGCTCTGCGCCGAACCCCGACTGATCATCGCCGATGAACCGACAACCGCTCTTGATGTCTCGATCCAGGCCCAGATCATCACCTTGCTGAAGCGCCTCTGCCGCGAACACCAGACAGCGATCATGCTGGTCACGCACGACATGGGCGTGATCGCCGAGACCGCGGACCGCGTGGCCGTGATGTATGCCGGACGCATCGCGGAGGTCGGTCCGGTGCAGGACGTGATCAAGCGTGCCCGGCATCCCTATACGGAGGGGTTGATGGGTGCGATCCCGACCATCGGCGGGCGCGACGACCTGCTGACCCAGATCGACGGTTCCATGCCCCGGCTGACCGCCATTCCCAATGGCTGCGCCTTTCATCCGCGCTGCCCGAAGGTGCATTTCAAGTGTCACACCGTGCGCCCTGACCTGATCGGTGACGGCAGCCATTCGGCGTCCTGCTGGCTGATGGAGAAGGAACCGGCGAACCGCAGCCCGGCGCAGGGGGGCAGCCAATGACCGATTCCCTGCTGAAGGTCGACAATCTGGTCCGCCATTTCGATGTTTCACCTCCCTGGCTGAACCGGGTGATCGAGCGGCGGCCAAGGTCCGTGGTCAAGGCCGTGGATGGCGTCGGCTTCGAGATCGGACGGGGTGAAACATTCAGCCTGGTGGGCGAATCCGGTTGCGGCAAGTCCACCGTGGCCCGGCTGGTGGTCGGCCTCTACAACCCGACCGCCGGAAGCCTCGAATTCGATGGCATGGACATCTCCTCCGGTGCCGCACGATCGCGCAACCGCACGGCCCAGCGCCGGATGCAGATGATCTTCCAGGACCCCTACGCGAGCCTCAATCCACGCTGGCGGGTGATGGACATCGTTGCCGAGCCGATCCGCTTCAACCGGTTGGTGAAGGGTGACGCCGCGATCAGGGAACGGGTCGGTGAACTGCTGGAACAGGTCGGCCTTTCCGCTGCCGATGGCGAGAAATATCCGCATGAATTCTCCGGCGGCCAGCGGCAGCGCATCTCCATTGCCCGCGCCCTGGCCGGATCGCCCGAGTTCCTGGTCTGTGACGAGCCGACCTCGGCACTGGATGTTTCGGTGCAGGCGCAGATCCTCAATCTGATGAAGAAGCTGCAGCGCGAGCTGGGGCTGACCTACCTGTTCATCAGCCATGACCTCGCCGTGGTCTATCACGTCTCGACCAAGGTGGGCGTGATGTACCTGGGACGGCTGGTGGAATGGGGCGAGACGGAGGTCATCTTCTCCGCCCCGCGTCACCCCTACACGCGGATGCTGCTGGACGCGATCCCCGACCTGGACATGTCGGGCCGCGCGCGGACCCCGGTCGCGGGCGAAGTCCCCAGCCCCATAGATCCCCCGTCCGGTTGCGCCTTCCACCCGCGCTGTCCGCTGGCAACCGACCGCTGCAGGCAGGAAGCCCCAAGGCCGGTCAGTGTCGGCGCCGCCATGGTCGCCTGCCACGCGGTGGAGGAAGACCGCCTGCCGGAGTGGCACGGCTGACCGGGTATCCGCGTCATCAGACCTGCAGGCTGTAGCCACCATCCGCCATCAGCGTCTGGCCGGTCATGAAGCCGGACAGTTGCGATGAAGCAAGGAACAGCGCCGGTCCAACCATGTCCTGAGGCTCGCCCCAGCGGCCCACGGGCGTCTTCTGGACGACAGCGTCGGAAATCTGGTCATTGTCCTGACTGACCTGCGTGATGTTGGTTCTGACGAAGCCCGGCGCGATGCCGTTCACCCGGATCCCGTCACGGGCCCAGGCGACGGCCAGGGTCTTGGTCAGACTGACCAGCCCGGCCTTCGACGCGCCATACGCCGGGTTGCCCCGGACGGCGCTGTAGGCCGCCAGCGAAGAGACATTGATGATGCAGCCCTTGCGCACTGCCAGCTTGGGCCTGAAACCGGTGCAGAGCCCCATCACACCGGTCAGGTTCACATCCAGTACCCGCTGGAACCCCTCCGCCTCGAACTCCTTGCCGCGATACAGCACCATGCCGCCATTGTTGATCAGCACATCCAGCTTCTCGATGGATTCCACCAGCCGCGAAACCTGATCCGGATCACCGGCATCAAGCTGGCGTACATCAAGGCCATGCAGGTCGGTGTCATAGGATTCGGCCGGTTTCGTGCCGGTCACGGTGACCGCAGCGCCCCGCGCCCGAAAGGCATGAGCCATCGCGTTGCCCATGCCGTTGGTGCCACCCGTGATCAGGACACGGCGGTCCTTGAAGTCCAGTTCATTCATTGGTTCCTCCCCTTGCGAAGTTCCCAATAGCCAAACCGGATTGCTCTGTCACGGGGCAGCGCGAATATCAGGCAACAAGCTTGCATGGCCGACGTGTGCATGGCGGCGATTGCCTATGCATCCAGGATCACCTCGAAACCGCCAAAGATCGCGCGCTTGCCGTCCAGTGGCATCGGGTTGGTTTCCGGCGACAGGCGCCGGTCTTCCATTGCCTTTGCCATGCCCGCATCCCGGATCTCACGCGATGGCCATGTGATCCATGAGAAGCAGACAGTCTCATCCGCGGCACATTTCACTGCCATGGGGAAGGAAGTGACCTCCCCCTCCGGCACATCAATGCCCCAGCATTCAACAACCTGCAATGCGCCCGCTTCCCTGAACACATCCGCGGCGATCCGCGCATGGGTCAGAAACTTCTCCCTGTTCGCCGTCGGCACGGCCGCAACAAATCCATCGACATAGGTCATCAGGTTTCCTTTCACTACGTCATGTTCACGTTCACTTGCCGCCAAGGGATTGCGCCAGCGCTTCCAGTTGCCGGGCGCATTTTGTCCATCCGGCCTCGAACCCCATCTGTTGATGCTGTTCGCATTCTTGCCCGGTCCAGTGACGGACCAGGGCTTCGTATCGGGTGCCGCCGTCTTTCAGATCGCTGAAGGCAATCGTGGCAACCATGAACGGGTTGTCGGACGGAATCCATGCCTCGCCAAAGGCCATGGTCCAGACCAGCCGCTGCTCCGGCACGACCTCGAGATACACCGATGATCCGGCATTCTCCTCCCCGCCCGGGCCGCGCATCGTGACCCGCATGGTTCCCCCTTGCCGGACATCCAGTTCCGCGAGGGGAACCGACCAGGGTTCCGGGGCGAACCAGCGCTGCAACAACGCGCCCTCTGTCCAGCAGCGCCAGAGGTTCGCCCTCGGTGCCTGCAGGTCGAGCGTCAGTGAAAGATCCAGTCCCGGTCGCGCTGTCTCAGCCAGGGTTGCAGTCATTCTTCGGTTCCCTTTCCCGGGCTACGGTCGAACAGCAGCGCAACGTATCGCCGCAGATGATCAAGACTTTGCAGAGCCACTTCCGGGTCATTCCCCGCCTTGGCAAGCACGAATGCACCCTGCAGAACCGCCTGGAAATGCAGGGCGAGGCTGCTTGCTGTCCAGCCCGGCACCGTGCCAGTCACCTCCATCGCCGCAGCTATGTCGGCCTCCACGACCTTCGAATGATCGAAGATACTGTTGCGACAGGCATCCCGTATTGCAGGACTGCTCTCATGGGTTTCCTGCACCATCGTGCCGACCAGACAGGTGAATGCAGAGGTCTCGCCAGCAATCAGACTGCGGCGGAAATCGAGATAGCCCAGCACGCGGTCACGGGGGTCGGCATGGCGGTGATAGGGCGCGTCGGCGAACAGGGCAGAAGTGGTTTCCGACCAGTGATCTGCGGCGGCGACGCCCAGTTCCTGCTTGCTTGCGAAGTGGTGGAAGAATGCGCCTTTCGTCACGCCGGCCGCGCGACAGAGGTCGTCAATGCTCGTCGCCGCGAAGCCCTTTCTGCGGATCACGACCATCGCCACATCCAGCAATCGCGTTCGCGCATTCGGCCTTGCAGGCTTCTGTTCCTCGTCAGGCATTCAGGCCTCCCTTCCGCTGAAACATACCAACCAGTCGGTATGTAGTCAATTCAGCAAAATCCTGAAACCTTCGCTGACCTGACCCGCGCGACCTCCGCTTGCACTGTTTGGCGCGACCACCCATGATTTCTTCAGGGAGGATACGCCCATGGAAAAGATCGTCACAGGCTATGGCCTGATCGAGGGACCGTTGTGGATCGACGGGCGCGGGTTGCTGTTCAGTGATGTGCAGAATGGCGGCGTCTTCGTGCTGGATACCGAAGGTCTTGTCTCCACCGTCATCGAACACCGCAAGGGGATCGGCGGCATGGTGGAACATGCGGACGGCGGCATCGTCGTTGGCGGACGCAACATATGTTTCAAGGGCCTGGGCGATGACCGGTCGGTTGTCCTGCTCGACAAGGACGTGACCGAATCGGCCATCGGCTTCAATGACTTCACCACGGATGCGGCGGGACGGCTCTACGTCGGTTCCCTCGGATATGTGGTCTTCTCCGATCAGCCGGAGAAGCCCGGGCACCTGCATGTCATCGATCTCGACGGCAAGGTCAGCACGGTCTCGGACGGTATCCTGCTGACCAACGGCATGGGTTTCAGCCCCGATGGCCGCAAGCTCTATCACTCCGATGCACGTGCCAACATCGTCCGCGTCTACGACGTCAACGACGGGCAGGTCGGTGACTGGCAGACCTTTGCCAGCTATGACGATGTTCACCCGGACGGGCTGTGCGTGGCGGAGGACGGGGCGGTCGTCGTTGCCGTGGCCCATGGCGGGCGCGTGGATGTCTATGAACCCGACGGCACCCTGCGCGACAGCCTGCCCTGCCCCCTGCCCATGGTGACCAGCGTTGCCTTTGGCGGCGAGGGTCTGAAGGACCTCTATGTCGTCACCGGCTCGGTCGGCGGCCCGGATGACAGCAGCGGCACCGTGTTCCGCACGGGGATCGGCGTGGCCGGATTGCCTGTCCCGCCGTGCAGGGTGAAGTTCTGACGCGGACTCAGGCGGTCAGGGCAGCGATCCCGTCGCGGAACAGCGCCAGGATCTCGGCCTTCTCGCTCTGTGCGCCGATGGAGCGGTAGAATCCCTTGCCGCCGTCGTTGACCATGCGGACACCCCAGTAGATCGCCGCCGCATCGCGGGCGGCAGCGTCTGCCGCGACGGCAGCCATCAGTGCGCGCGCAACACCCGCGCGGCGGAAGTCGGGCACCACGTAAAGGCTCTCCAGCCAGATCGCCGGTTCTGCGGATTCAAAGCGATACGATGCCAGATGATTGGTGAAACCAACCAACCGACCACCTGACACAGCCAGGTTGGTGGTCAGGGTCGCATCCGGTCCGATCATGTCACGCATGACATTGGTCACATTGAAGGGCCGCAGGGTCTCCGCCCCCATGTCCTCCGCATCGAAGTCATTGGCCATGAGCGCCAGCGCCGCCGCGTCCGGGGGCGTCGCAGGCCGGATGCTGAACTCAGCCACGTCTCAGTACCCCCGCCCCGGATCGACCGGGTTGGTGACCTCCGCGCCGCGTTCCACCCGGCGAATGTCCTCCACCACCTGACGCACCAGCGCGCGCGGGTCGGTGAAGGCGGCAATATGCGGGGTCACGGTCACGCGCGGGTGGATCCAGAGTGGATCGCTGACCGGCAGTGGCTCGGTCTGAAACACGTCGAGCGTTGCCTCGGAAAGATGGCCCCTGTTCAGCGCGTCGAGCAGATCCGCCTCCACCACCTGCTGACCACGACCTGCATTGATGAAGGACGCGCCGCGCGGCAGGCGGGACAGGAAGTCGGCATTGACCATGTTGGTGGTCTGGGGTGTCAGCGGCAGGACAGAAACCAGGATATCGGTCTCCGCCAGAAAGGCCTTCAGCCCCTCGCGGCCATGGAACGTCCGGACACCAGTTACCTCGCGCGGGCTGCGCGACCAGCCGATGACGTCAAAGCCGATGGCCGCCAGGTGGCGCGCGGAATCGCCGCCAAGCTCCCCCAGCCCCATCACCCCGACACAGCGTTCGCCCGCATGTGGCTGCTCCAGATCGCGCCAGACACGCGCCCGCTGCAGCTGGTTGTATTCCCGCTGGCGACGGTGGTGCGACAGCACATGCAACAGCACCCACTCCCGCATCCTGAGCGCCATGTTGTCATTCACCACCCGGCTGACCGGCACGCCCTGCGGCAATTGGGGATCGGCGAAGATATGGTCCACCCCGGCCCCCAGCGAAAGGATGGCCTTCAGGTTCGGCAGACTTGCCAGCAGGCCCGGCTCCGGCTTCCAGACCAGCGCATAGTCGATCTCCGACAGGTCACCGGCATCCGGCCAGGCCCTGAACTCCAGTTCCGGCATGTGCTCCGCTACCGTGTCCCGCCACCAGTCGACGCGGGAACCGATGTCATCGGAATCGGAATAGAACAGCAGGGTCGTCATCGAAAGCTCCTCCGCAAGGCTGCTCCCTTGTGGCTGGCGCGGCATGACCGGTCAAGCCGTTGCGCCCGCGGCCCGGAACTGAAAAGATGTATTATGATGATTTCATAAACCTGCAATTGCATTCAGGATTGACCCGGGAGGCAGCATCCATGACTGAAACGGAAGCCGATACAGACGAAAGCATCGGAATTGCCAAAGGGTTCATTCTGCACATCAACGACTACCTGCAAGGAAAGGAGCAACCGGACCCGGAGGACACACAGACGCCAAGCGACTGCTTTCACATCATGCAGGATGTGCTGGCTGTTGACGCCGATCTGGCAGCAATGCTGTGCATGGCTGCATTGGAGATGAGCCGACAGGTACCGGAGCAGCCTATGTGGCGAACTGTGGCGGCCCTGTGCGCCATGGCGATGGTGCGGGAAGTCGGCAGATATTCGCCCGAGACCGCAGCACAACTGGACGACGAACTCGGCAAGCTGCACCGGGAATTTCCTGACCATGCGGAGCTGGAGCAACATTGGTACAGGCTGATCTGCTTCCGAATCGAGGCCGAGACAACTTCTGAAGAACCGGCGCAGGCTCTGGAGACATTCGAACGGCTGAAGGGCCTGATCGGGGACGCGGAAAGCATCTCCGGGACGAACGCGCCCAACCTCGCCATGGCGCTCCAGATGCTCGGTCTCTCATTCCTCACATACGGGGAACAGCACGCACGGACATGGCTCCGCGACCTCAGTGTGTTGCACGAGAGATTTCCTGAGAGTACCGAGGTCAAGGAAGCCCGGTTCAATACAGAGACTGTCATCGAGACGGCTCTCGAGACCATCGACCAACACCACAGGCGCCAGAATTCACTGTTCGGCAGGCTGAAGCGGACGCTGTTCGGACGATAGGACCGCGATCAGTCGCCGATCATCCGATGTTCGAAGGCGGCGGCGAGCAGCGCCTTCGTGTAGTCCTGTTCCGGGCTGTCGAAGATGCGTTGTGCCGGGCCGCGCTCCACGACCTTCCCGTCCTTCATGACCACGACTTCGTCGGAGAGCGCGCGCACGACCTTCAGATCATGGGAGATGAACAGATAGGCGAGGTTGTAACGGTCCTGCAGGTCGCGCAGCAGATCGACGATCTGGGCCTGCACCGACATGTCCAGCGCCGAGGTCGGCTCGTCCAGCACGATGAAGCGGGGTTTCAGGGCGATGGCGCGGGCAATGGCGATACGCTGGCGCTGGCCGCCGGAGAACTCATGCGGATAGCGGTCCTGCATCGCGCCATCCAGCCCGACTTCCTCCAGCGCGGCGGCGATCACGTCACGGCGTGACGCCTCCTGCCCCACAAGTCCGTGGACCAGCAACCCTTCCTCGATGATGTCACCGACGGAAAGGCGCGGACTGAGGGAGCCATAGGGATCCTGAAACACGACCTGCATCTGCCTGCGCAGCGGGCGCATGGCCTTGAAACCGCGTTGGTCTATGCGCTCCCCATCAAAGCTGATGGCGCCGTCGGAGCGGATGAGGCGCAGGATTGCCTGACCCAGAGTGGTCTTGCCCGAACCGGATTCGCCGACCACACCCACTGTGCGACCTTCAGCCAGATCGATGTCGATGCCGTCAACCGCCTTCACGTGGCCGACCGTGCGGCGGAAGACACCACGGCGGATCGGGAACCAGACCTTCAGGTTCTCGGTCGTGAGCAACGGCGGCGGCATTTCGCCTGACCGTTCCGGTCGCCCCTTCGGTTCCGCCGCCAGCAGCATCTTCGTGTAGTCATGCTGCGGGTTGTCCATGACTTCGGCAGTGGCACCGGCTTCCACGATCTCCCCCCGGGTCATCACGGCGACCCGGTCAGCCATGCGCCGGACGATACCGAGATCGTGGGTGATGAACAGGATGGCCATGCCCAGCCGCTGCTGAAGGTCCTTCAGCAGTTCCAGGATCTGGGCCTGAATGGTCACGTCGAGCGCGGTCGTCGGCTCATCGGCGATCAACAGGTCCGGTTCATTGGCCAGTGCCATCGCAATCATCACTCGCTGCCGCTGACCGCCGGAGAGCTGGTGCGGGTAGTCATCCAGCCGGCTCCCGGGATCAGGGATGCCCACCAGGTCGAGCAGTTCCAGCACCCGTGCGCGCGCCGCGGCCTTCGTCATGCCCTGATGCTGGATCAGCACCTCCGCCACCTGCTTCTCGACATTGTGCAGCGGGTTCAGGGCCGAAAGCGGCTCCTGGAAGATCATCGAAATCCGCCGCCCGCGGATGGAGCGCATCAGGGCGTCAGGCGCGCCCACCAGTTCCTCTTCGCCCAACCGGATGGAACCGGTCGGGTGAGTGGCGCGGGGATACGGCAACAACTGCATCACCGAAAGCGCCGTCACCGACTTGCCGGAGCCGCTCTCCCCCACCACAGCCAGGGTCTCGCCCCGGTTCAGGGTGAAGGAAACACCGCGTACCGCGTCCACGTCGCCGCCTTCCGCGAGAAACCGCACGGCCAGGTTCTCGACCGTCAGCAGCGGCCCCGATGGATCCCGCGCGGCCATCAGTTGAACGTCTTCCGGGGATCAAAGGCGTCGCGCACGGCCTCTGCCATGAACATCGCCATGGTCAGCATCAGTGACAGCACCAGGAAGGCAGTGATGCCCAGCCAGGGGGCCTGCAGGTTGGACTTGCCTTGCGCCAGCAGTTCACCCAGCGACGGCGAACCGGGCGGCAGGCCGAGGCCCAGCGTGTCAAGGCCGGTCAGTGCCGTGATGCCGCCGGTCAGCACGAAGGGCAGGAAGGTGATGGTGGCGACCATCGCGTTCGGCAACAGATGCTTGAAGATGATCACGCCGTTGGAGACCCCCAGCGCCCGCGCTGCCTGCACATAATCGAAGTTCCGTGCCCGCAGGAATTCCGCGCGCACCACCGCCACCAGCGCGGTCCAGCTGAAAATCAGAAGGATGCTCAGCAGGGTCCAGAAGCCAGGCACGAACAGGGCCGAGAAGATCAGGATGATGAAGAAGAACGGCATGCTC
>JARGNO010000011.1:86787-90926 GCA_029213165.1 Minwuia sp. | reverse complement strand
GAGCGTAGCGCAGCCTGGTAGCGCACCACACTGGGGGTGTGGGGGTCGTGGGTTCAAATCCCGCCGCTCCGACCATTTCCCGACACCCCCCGGAATTCACCCCGAAGCCCCTGCTCAGCAGTACCGCTCAGGCCCTTCCCACTGGGTCGCGGTGTAGCGGTCGCCGTGGCACCAGCCGACCGACAGAACCTGCTCGATGCGCTTCAGGTCTTCCGCACTCAGGTCCAGGCTGCCGCCCGCCGCCACTTCGCGCAGATGGTCGATGGAACGGGTTCCGGGGATCGGCACGATGTGATCGCCCTGATGCACCAGCCAGGCGATCGCCAGCGTCGCCGCCGCAACGCCCATGTCAGCAGCCAGTGCACGGAACTCGGCATTCTTCGCCAGATTGAACCCCAGGTTCGGCTCCACGAAGCGCGGGTTGTCCTTCATGAAGGCAATGTCCTGCACCGAGTCCAGATCATGCGGCGTATCGGTCAGCAATGCCCGACCGACCGGCGAGAAGGCAACCAGCGTGGTGCCGAACTCGGCACAGGCCTGCACCAGTCCCAGTTCCGGCGACCGGGTCGAGAGCGAATATTCCGACTGCACCGCCGCGATGGGGTGCACCGCCTGCGCCCGGCGCAGGGAGCCTGGGGCGATCTCCGAATATCCGATGGCCTTGCACTTGCCCGCCTTGACCAGTCCGGCCAGGGTTTCCGTAACTGCCTCGATCTCATGCGCCTTGTCGCGGCGATGCACGTAGTAGAGATCAACCGCCTCGACACCCAACCGCTTCAGGCTGCCTTCCAGCTGTTCCGTCAGATGCTCGGGATCATTGTTGAAGCGACGCTCCGGGCTGCGCGTGATGCCGCCCTTTGTGGCAATGGTGAACGGACATTCCCCGCCCCGGCGCTTCAGCCATTCACCGATGACCGTCTCCGACCGCCCCATGCCATAGACATTGGATGTATCCACATGGTCGATACCGAACTCCAGACAGGCATCGAGGACCTGCATCGACCCTTCGTCCGTTGCCTTGCCGTAGAAATCCGTGAACGACATGGCACCGTAGCCGACGACACTGACCTTCGGTCCGTCCTGTCCCAGAATTCGCTGCTTCATTGTCTGTTTCCTCCCCAAACCCGCGATTTTGTTGCACGATAGTCGCTGCGGCAGGGTCGCAACAGGCATTTTCAGGGGAAAGCACCATGGCTGAATACATTCCACCCGCAGCGGACTGGGTACGGGAACAGGTCGAACTCTACGAGAGCAGCGGCGGCACCAAGGGCACGACGCTGTTGGACACCGGCCTGCCCTGCATTCTGGTGACCCATATGGGCAACAGGACCGGCGGCATCCGCAAGATCCCGTTGATGCGGGTCAAGGTAGAGAACAGCTACGTGCTTGTCGGTTCCAAGGGAGGGGCGGAGAAGGATCCCGTGTGGGTCCATAACCTGCGCGCCAACCCGGACGTCGAGATTCGTGACGCCACCGAAGCCTGGCCAATGCGTGTCCGGGAAATCCCGGATGGACCGGAGCGTGACCGCCTGTGGGAAGCTGCGGTGGCCGCCTTCGACCGATACGAGGATTACCGCAAGAAGGCCCCGCGCCTGATCCCGGTCTTCCTTGCGGAACCCGTGTGACCAAACGCGACCAAGCAAGTTCCTGAGGGGGAAAACACGATGAAACTGACACGATACGGACAGCCAGGCGCCGAGAAGCCCGGCATCTTCGACAGCAAGGGGCAATTGCGTGACCTCTCGGCGCATGTAGCGGACATCAATCCTGCCCTGCTGGCCGACTTTTCGGTTCTGGACGGCGTGGACATCGCCAGCCTGCCGGTCGTGGACGGCAACCCGCGTCTCGGCCCCTGCGTCACGGGCACGGGCAAGTTCATCTGCATCGGCCTGAACTATTCCGACCACGCGGCGGAGACCGGCAATCCCGTCCCCAGCGAGCCCGTGATCTTCATGAAGGCGAGTTCGACCATCGTCGGCCCGAATGACGACATCATCATCCCGCGCGGATCGGTGAAGACCGACTGGGAGGTCGAACTGGGCGTCGTCATCGGCAAGGCTGCAAAATACGTGTCGGAGGCGGACGCGCTGTCACATGTGGCCGGATACTGCGTCACCAATGATGTGTCGGAGCGCGAGTTCCAGATCGAGCATGAGGGCCAGTGGACCAAGGGCAAGTCCTGCGACACCTTCGGCCCCATCGGTCCGTACCTCGCCACCCGCGACGAGGTGCCTGATCCACAGGACCTGGGGATGTGGCTGGAGGTCAATGGCAAGCGCTATCAGGACGGCTCCACCGCCACGATGGTCTATGGCGTGGCGCATCTGGTGTCCTACCTGAGCCGCTTCATGACCCTGCACCCCGGCGATGTGATTTCCACAGGCACCCCACCAGGCGTCGGGATGGGCCAGAACCCGCAGGTCTACCTGAAGCCCGGCGACGTGGTGACACTGGGGATCGCAGGGCTGGGCGAACAGCGCCAGACCTTTGTCGCCGACAGTTAGATCGTTCCACTGTTTGATTGCGGCGCCGGCCCGCTCCCCTACCCGGCCCTCCACGGGGTCATGCTGAACAGGTGGCCGGGTAGGGGAGCGGGCCGGTGCGATTCCATCATCTGATGGAACGATCTAGGCGGTACCGGAACCATCATGCAGTCGCCGCTCCACCCTGCGCACATGCATGGCCGCGGCAAGGCCCAGGGCTGATGCGACCAGCATGATGCAGATCAGGCCCCAGGCCGCGTTCTCCGCACTCAGTACCGTGCCGGTGAATGCGGCCAGCGCGCCGCCGCCGGCATTGGTCAGTGCCGCCGATACGCCGGAGGCACTGCCGGCCAGTCCGGGGCGCACGGCCATGCAACCGGCGTTGGCGCTGGGCATGGTGATGCCGTTGCCGATACCGACACAGGCGCAGGCGCCGAACAGGACCAACTGATACACCTGCCCGGAAGCGACAAGCAGCAGACCAGCGGAGAGGCCGCCACAGGCGATCAGACGACCGGCGATCATCACGGTCGTCAGTTCGTAGCGTGCCGAGAACCGGCCCGCGAGAAAGCTGCCGAACATGAAGCCCGCCGTGATGCTGCCGATATAGAACCCCAGCCGGGCGGGCGAGATTTCGAAGACCGCGACAGCAACAAGCGGCGCGCCACCCAGGAAGGCATAGAACGCACCGGTGGAGAAGGCGATGCAAAGCGCATATCCCCAGAACCGGCCCGAACGAAGCAGTTCCGGATAGGCCCGGATCTGTTTCATCATCGACGCCGAACGGTTGGTGTTGGTCTCCCCCACATCAAACCAGCAGAGCACGAACAGCGCGCAGCCGAGTGTCAGGAACGCCAGGAAACTGGCACGCCAGCCAAACAGTTCATCCAGAACGCCGCCCACCACCGGACCCAGCATCGGCGCGATGGCCCAGGCCATGGCGAGGTATCCCATCAGACTGGCCGCCTTGCCCGCGGCTGCGGTATCGCTGATCGCCGCGCGGGAGACCGCGAATCCGGCAATGATCGCCGCCTGCAGCATTCGGAAGCAAAGGAACGTCACGATATCGGTCGCCAGCAGACAGCCCAGTGAGGCAACACAGAAGATCGCCAACCCGCTCAGGATGACCGGGCGCCGCCCGTAACGGTCGGAGAGCGGACCGACAATCAGCAACAGCACCGCCGCCACTGCTGAATACCCGGCGATGGCCAGGCTGACAGTGGCGTAATCCGTTTCGAAATCCCGTGCCATGTTCGGCAGTGATGGCAGGAACAGGTTCAGGGATACGATGGACAGGCTGCTGAGCAATATCAGTGTCAGCAGGCGCGGTGGCGTGCGCGGTGAGTTTCGCATCTCTCTATCCTTCTTCCGCAGAATCAGGGTGGTCCCGCTGCAGGCAAAGAAAAGCGCCCCCGACTTGATGACGGAGGCGCATGGGAGTTTCCTCTCGGGTTCCGTTACCGGCCCGGGCGCCTTGCTCCCACCACTACTGTGTTCAACAAGTGCATTGCTGATCCTGTGCGTTCAGGCGCAGAAACCCTTCCCACACCGGCGCGTCATGCTGTTGCCGACGCCGACATTTGTCAAACCGAAGTGGAGCGGCTTCGACGCATGCCTACTCCGCGCCCTTGCGCTTGCGCGCGCCGGCTGGAGGGG
>JARGNO010000011.1:38044-86777 GCA_029213165.1 Minwuia sp. | reverse complement strand
CCACGCCGAAGCGTCATGCTGTTGCCGACGCCGAATTTTGTCAAACCGGGAGCGGAGCGGCAGTGGCGCCTGCCCTACTCCGCCCCCTTGCGCTTGCGCGCACCGGCTGGTGGGGGGCTGCCCTTCCGGTGCTTCTTCACCTTGCGGGGCTTGTCACCCGGTCCATCAGGCCTGGGCGCACGGGACTTGAACGGCTTCTTCCCCGAGAGGCGAGCCTGGGCTGCACCATCGGGCGCTGGCCTGTCCGGATCTCCCTCCCTGCGTTCCGCAAACGGCTTGCGCGGCTTGTCACAGGGGCCATCGGCCCTGGGAGTCCGGGGTTTGTAGGATTTCTTCGGGCGGGGCCTGTCTGCGGCGTCCGGCGATGCCCCTTCCTGGCGCCCCTCCCCGCGGTCCCCGAAGGACTTGCGGGGCTTGTTCTTGCCTGCATAGGGGCGCTTCCCCTCTGGCGCACGGTCGTGCCGTTCGTCCCGCACTTCGGACGTCGGCCGGTCCCTGCTTTCCTCCCCGCGATCACCGAAGTCCTTGCGCGGCGCGCTTTTCCCGGCGTAGGGACGCTTTCGCTCCGGCGCACGGTCCTGCGGCTCGTCCGGCGCAACGGGCGTGCCCTCCAGACGGGTCACATTGATGTTCTTGTCGATGGTCCGGTTCGGACCTATCGCAGTGGTGAAGCTTTCGACACTGCCGGGCGCGATCTGCACATGGGTCTCGCCACCGTGGATACGGATTGCGCCCACATCGCCCTGCGCAATGTTTCCGGTGCGATAGAGCATCGGCAACAGCCAGCGTGGCTCGGCATTCTGCTTGTGCCCGACAGAGAGGGAGAACCAGGTCCCATCGGTGAAGTCAGCCTTCTCCCGTGGCTTGCGATCGCGCTTCTCGCCCCGTTCGGGCCGCGTGTCTTCCTGCAGTTCCTCCGGCGCGGACTGGCCGGAGCGGTAGAGCCGCACAAAGGCAGCGGCCACCTGCTCAGCGGAATGCCGCGCCAGGATCTGGTCGATGAAAGCCTGCTCGGCCTCCGCCACGGGCTCCGTCAGCGTCTCATCTTCCAGCAGACGCTGGTCATCGCGTTCGGTGATCTCGGCCACGGATGGCGGATTGCCCCAATTGGCCTCGATACGCCCGCCCTGCAGCAAGCGTTCCGCCTTGAAGCGCTGGTTGAAGGGCACGATCAGGACACTGACGCCCTTGCGACCCGCCCTGCCCGTGCGGCCGCTGCGATGCAGCAGTGCCTGGCTGTTCTGCGGCAGATCGGCGTGAATCACCAGTTCCAGATCAGGCAGATCCAGGCCGCGCGCCGCAACATCCGTGGCAATGCAGACCCGTGCCCGCCCATCCCGCATGGCCTGCAGCGCGTGCGTACGCTGTCCCTGGCTCAGTTCTCCGGACAGGGCAACGACCGAAAACCCCCGGTTGGTGAAGCGGCTGGTCATACGGTTGACGCTTTCGCGTGTCGCGCAGAAGACGATGGCACTCTTGGCCTCGAAATATCGCAGCACATTGATGATCGCGTTCTCGCGGTCACTTGGCGCGACCTTCATCGCCCGATACTCGATATCGACGTGCTGGCGCTGTTCGGCAGTGGTCGCCAGACGCACGGCATCGCGCTGGAACCGCTTGGCCAGGCTGACGATCATCTTCGGCACGGTGGCCGAGAACATCAGGGTCCGGCGGTCGTCCGGCGCGGCCCCCAGGATGAATTCCAGATCCTCCCGGAACCCCAGGTCGAGCATCTCGTCCGCCTCGTCCAGCACAATCGCCTTCATGCCGGTCATGTCCAGCGATCCACGCTCGATATGATCGCGCAGACGACCCGGCGTACCGACCACGATATGCGCCCCGCGCGACAGCGCCTGCCGCTCAGTCCGCATGTCCATGCCGCCGACACAGGACGCGAAGGACGCGCCGGTCACCTCATAGAGCCACTGCAGCTCGCGTTTCACCTGCAAGGCCAGTTCCCGCGTGGGCGCGACCACCAGTGCCAGTGGCCTGTCGGCCCGGGGGAACCGGTCTTCCCCCGCCAGCAGGGTCGGCGCCAGCGCAATGCCGAAGGCCACGGTCTTGCCAGACCCGGTCTGGGCCGAGACCAGCAGGTCTGCGTTCGCCAGCTCCGGGTCCAGCACGTTCTGCTGAACCGGGGTCAGTGTTTCGTAGTTCTTGCGTGTCAGCGCTTCTGCAAGCGGCGGCACGACACCGTCAAAACTTGACAACTTTTTTCTTTCAGATTTCGAGTTGTATGGGCCTGCCACCTTGTGCAGTCCATAGGGCACAAATTTCCGCCGCACTGTTCAGCCTGTGCGCAACGTGCAGCGCGACCACCTGTATGAGGCCGCGTTGTAGTCGCCTTGCCGCTCAATACAAGGATTATAGGTGCGGAACGGTGCGGTGTGTCCACTTGCCTCAACAGCAGGCAAGCCGAACAGACACCTGACCGGTCGATCCGCCAACAGGCGCGGGACACACAGGATCGCGCAACAAGATCGTTGTCAGATCCAGACGTGTTTCGCCCGTCTTGACCAATCGGGTGCAGCGCCTGCTGCTTTTCTGATGTTCAAGGGATGATCCGGATGCGGAACCTGGCAGTGCTGGGGCAACCGGAAACCATGGACAGGAACGGTCCTGAAGCAGGCAGGCGTTTCCTGCGCATGAACGATGACGCGGTCGATCTGATCGTCCTGACCTGCCCCCGACATTCCAGCCGCCTGGACCGATCGGCACGCGGGTCGACTTCCAAACGGGGCCTTACATCGGCCAGACCAGCAGGATCATCGGAATCGAGACGGCGACGACGATGATCTCCAGCGGCAGGCCCATGCGCCAGTAGTCGCCGAAGGCATAGCCGCCGGGGCCGAGGATCAGCGTGTTGTTCTTGTGTCCGATCGGCGTCAGGAAGGCGCAGGAGGCTGCGACAGCGACCGCCATCAGGAACGGGTCCGGGCTGACGCCCAGGCTCTGCGCCATCTGGATGCCGACCGGTGCCGCAACGATTGCCGTCGCGGTATTGTTCAGCACATCCGACAGCGTCATCGTCACCACCATCAGCACGGTCAGCACTGCCCAGCCAGGCCAGCCTGACGTCAGCCCCACCAGTGCGTTCGCGATCAGTGCCGTGCCCCCTGCACTGTCCAGCGCCGCCCCCAACGGGATCATGGAGCCCAGCAGCACCACCACCGGCCATTCCACGTGATCATACAGGTTGGACAGGGACAGGATGCCGGTCAGCAGATAGATGATGACGACAATGCCCAGCGCCACCGGCAGATAGACCAGACCGACGGAAGCCGCAGCCACGGCAGCGCCAAAAACCGAAATGGCGAGCCAGACCTTGTCGGAATCCGTAACCGCCAACCCCCTGTCAGCCAGTGGCATCACGCCCAGCCAGTCCGTGACCGTGTCACGTTCCCCCTCCGGCGCAAGCAGCAGCAGGATATCACCGGGTCGCACGACCGTCTGCCGGATTTCCTTCTCCACCCGACGACCTTCCCGCGAAAGACCCAGCAGCACCGTATTGTGGCGCCAGGCGAGGCCAAGCCCCCGCGCGGTCTGGCCGGCAATGCGCGCGCCCTCCGGCACAACCACCTCGATCACGATCAGCCCGTCGCCCGCTGCATTGAGGTGGTCCTTTTCCTCGCCATCCGTGAAGTCCAGCGACAGGGCGGTACGGAACTCGTCCAGCGCCTCGGGCGCGGCCTCGACGATGATCGCGTCCCCTTCGCGCAAGGCAGTGTCGCGCTGCGTGCCATAACGGCGGCGACCGTCGCGGATGAGCCCGAGAATGGCGACATCATTCTTGTCTGCGGTCTCGTAGAGGTCGAACAGCCGCTTTCCGACAATCTCGGACTTCTCGGGCACCGAAAGCTCGGCGATATAATCCTTCATCCCCTGACGCGCGTCAGCCAGCGCGCCCTCGCCCTTCGCCTTCGGGATGAAGCGCCAGCCGACCAGCGCCACGAACAGCAGCCCGACCACGGCAGTGACCCCGCCCACCGGGGCGAAATCGAACATGGTGAAGCTCTCGCCCAGCTGGTCCTCACGGATCGTCGCAATGACGATGTTCGGCGGTGTTCCGATCAGGGTGACCATGCCGCCCAGAATGGTGCAGAACGACAGCGGCATCAGCGACAGCCGCACCTGACGTGCCGCCTTGCGCGCCGTCTGGATATCCACCGGCATCAGCAGCGCCAGCGCGGCGACATTGTTCATGAAGGCGGAAAGCACGCCGCCGATCCCCCCCATGAAGGTGATATGCGCGCCCAGGCCCCGTTCCGGGTCCACCAGGGTACGGGTGATCAGGAATACCGCGCCGGACTTCACCAGACCGGCGGAAACGATCAGCACCAGTGCCACCACCAGCGTCGCCGGATGGCCGAAGCCCGCGAACGCCTCCCCCGCCGGAACCGCCCCCAGCACGACAGCGATCATCAGCGCCGAGAAGGCCACCAGATCATAGCGGAACCGCCCCCACAGCAGCATCCCGAAGACACCGCCGAACAGGGCGAACAGGATCATCTGATCGGCACTCATCATCAGGCTCCCTAGCGGATCACAAACCGATTCATTGCCCATGATGCCACGGATGAGATACTGCGGCGGTCAGGTTCCTGTGGTGTGTCAGTCCGCAAGGATCTCGGCGATGCCGTTGGACAGGACCGGCTTGCCGCGTGCGTCCACGGTATCAACTTCGATCCGGCCGTCGCCCAGATCCCGGTGGCGGACCGTGATGGTCTCCCCCGGAATGACCATGCCGGAGAAGCGGCAGGCGAAACGCTTCAGCCGTCGGGGGTCACCATCCGCGCAACGGCGGATGACACTGTCCATGGCCAGCGCCCAGGTGGCTGTGCCATGCAGGATGATGTCCGGCAGGTCGGCGGCCAGCGCCACGACACGCTCCGTATGGATCGGGTTCCAGATCGGCCCGCCCTCCGAATAGACATGCGGCAGGTAGCGCGGGACGGCGATTGCGTCACTGCTCGCGGATTCACCGTCCAGCGCCACCTGGGGCAGCGCCGCGCGTGTCGAGATTCCGGCGTGGTCGCAATCCAGCCGCCAGCCCCTGAACATGCCGCTGTTGTAGCTGGTGAAGACCGGCTGCCCATCGCTGTCCACGGTGTCGTAGCGGCATGTCATCAGGATCCCGGCACGGGTCTGCTTCAGGGTCTCCAGCACGCCGCTGGTCCTCAGCCGCTCCCCCATGCGGGGCGGGCGGTGGAAGATGCTGTCCTGCTCAGCATGAACCCCGACGCTGCGGTACTGCGCCAAAGTGATGCCGAGACATTCGGAGGTCGCGGCACCATCCGACAGCGGCCATTCCACCGCCGCGCACATCGCCGGCATCATCTCGACACCGCCTGGCCGCGCATCATCCAGATAGACATCATCGCCCAGCAACAGGCCCGCAGCATAGGCCAGCATCCGCCGCGGCGTCATCTCGGTCTCGCATTCCCCCAGCACCTCACCCACGCGCGCACTGGAAATCGGCATCTTCGGCCCGGTCATATGGCTCCCCTCCCCGGAGGCTCAATTGTCAGGCGACTATAGCAAGCACCCGGATGGAGGCCATGGCACGGACGCGGGCCAGACCTGCAAAGACAAGACGCACCGGGGTGAGATCGAAAGACTGGCGCACCGCGAAGGCAAGACCCGAACCGGGGCGCGACAGGAGCGCGACTGCGCGACCGGCCTCGTGGCCGCCCCATCGGAGGCGTTCGCGCCGCGAACTGCCGTGAGATCGAAATGATGGCGCGCCCTGCAGGACTCGAACCTGCGACCCCAAGCTTAGAAGGCTCGTGCTCTATCCAGCTGAGCTAAGGGCGCGTCGGGGGTGAGGATAGCGGAAACAGGGCGGGAAGCGCAGTCCGCTGTCAGATCACCCGGTTGTAGGCGAAATTGTCGGCATAGGCGCGCAGCTTCAGCTTGCGCTCGCGGGGTTCGTGGACGCGGGCGTCGATGCCGTGTTTCGCGGCATAATCGAGGGCCTGTTCCTTCGTCTCGAACTCCAGCCGGACCTGGGACTGGGTGTCGGCGATGCTGGTCCAGCCCATCAGCGGATCGGCATGTCTGGCGGCGTCGGCACGGAACTCCAGACGCCAGCGGCGCGTGTTGGCCTGGCCGGACTGCATGGCATTCCTGGCGGGACGATAGATGCGCGCGGACATGTCATCACCCTTCGGTCGAAAGTGTTGGTCTCGGCATGTCAGCCTCGACGGATCAGTCATTGTGGCCGGATGGTCGGGGCGATTGGATTCGAACCAACGACCACCGGTTCCCAAAACCGGTGCGCTACCAGACTGCGCTACGCCCCGATCCGGCACCTTACACGGAACGAGATAACCGAGTGCCCCTGCCCCTGCAAGCATCTTGGCGCGCACCACCACATTGGCCGCAGCAGAATCGCCGACGGACCGTGCCGTCCCCCTCCCCCTTCCGACCACCCACGCGAGTATCCTGATGGGTGGTCGGGAGGCGGAGAGGGGCGGCACGGTCCACAAACGACACAAGACCCATCTACTTCCAGGCGAAGACCGGCTGTTCCAGATGGGCCACGCGGGTGTCGCGGCCATGCAGGGCGACTTCGCGGAACTGGTAAAGGACAGCGGCAGTCGGTGCGTGGATGTGGCGATCCATGATCGGCAACCGGATCACTGGCCGGTCACTCTCCGGTATGTCGACGAACTGCGGCGAGTCCGGCCGGTCAAGATCGGTCAGCGGCACCAGATGCAGGGCCTGCACCTCCGCCGGGCTGAGGGTGAAGCTTGCCCCCGGCGCGGCCCAGGCCACGAAGGGCGTGATCGCATAGCCGGAGCGGGTGACATAGGCGTCGAGAGGTCCGAACAGGTCATCTTCCGCCACGGTGATGCCGATCTCCTCCTCGATCTCCCGCCGGGCGGCGGTGGCGGCATCTTCCCCCGCATCGATGCGCCCCCCCGGCAAGGCCCATTGGCCTGCATGGTTGCGCATCTTCGACGCCCGTTGGGTCAGGACGAAAACCGGGACGCCTTCATCATTCTCCGTGACGATGACGGTGACCGCAGCTTCCTTCAGCCGCGTCCGTTCAGGCGGATGACGCTCGAACGCACCCACATGGTCGCGCACATGCGTGCGCAGATCGCCCGCCGCATGGGCGGCCTGCCACAGGTTACGGTTCATCTGCGTCACGCCGGGTCGGCAGCCACGCGCACCATGCGCTTGCCCCTGTTCTCGCCCGCCAGCAAGCCAACCAGGGCAGCAGGTGCGTTCTCCAGCCCTTCCACGATGTCCTCGACCACCCTGATCTGGCCATTGGCAGCCCAGCCGCTCAGGTCGGCAACCGCCTTGGCGTCCTGATCGGCGAAGTCCATGACGATGAAGCCCTCCATCCGCAGGCGCTTGACCACCACCAGACCCGGCAGGTTGCGGGGTCCCGTTGGCGCGGTGGCGTTGTACTGGCTGACCGCACCACAACAGACGATGCGGCCCTTCATGTTCATCTGGAACAGCACGGTCTCCAGGATCTCGCCACCGACATTGTCGAAGTAGACATCAACACCGTCGGGGCAGGCCGCGCGCAACTCCCGAAACAGGTTGCCACCGCGATAGTCGATGGCGGCATCGAAGCCGAGTTCCTCGGTCAGCCAGGCGCATTTCTCCGCCCCGCCAGCGATACCGACCGCGCGACAGCCGAGCGCCTTGGCGATCTGGCCGACGAAGATCCCCACCGAACCGGCGGCGGCAGAGACCACGACCGTTTCCCCCGGCTTCGGTTGACCGACACCGATCAGACCGTGGTAGGCAGTCTTGCCCGCGATGCCGAGCAGGGAAATGAGGTGCGACAGGGGACGATGATCGGGCAGTTTCTCCAGCAGCTTGCCCTTGCAAAGCACCTGCTCCGCCCAGCGTCCCTCCCCGCCCACCAGGTCGCCCTCCGCGAAGGCGGGATCGGCGGAACGGATCACCTGCCCGATGATATAGCCATGCATGACATCCCCGGCCTTCACGGCCTCCCGATAGGTGGCACCCTGCATCCAGGCGCGGTTGGCCGCGTCGATGGAAATCAGGATGGTGCGGACCAGCACCTGCCCATCGGCAGGGTCCGCCATGGCACCATCCTGAACGGCAAAATGCCCGGTGGTCAGTTCGCCGCTCGGCAATTCCTGGATGATGACCTGACGGTTCATGAAACCCCTCCCCGGGTATGATCTGAATGGGCGCCATTCTGCCTGCCAATGTCACACTGGCAAGGGGGCATTCCGCATCAGGCAGCCCTGGTCTGGCTTCCCTGGCTTGCAGGCTGGCTACGCGACCGCGGAAAGACCAGTGCGGCTTCGGCGCCGATACCGGAACGGTTGCTGATCCGGACTTCGCCGTCATGTGCCTGCATCAGTGCCCGCGTCAGCGGCAGACCGATGCCAAGACCGCCCGTGCGCCTGTTCAGTTCATCGTCCGCCTGCGCGAAGGGATCGAACAGGAGTTCCGTGTTCTTCTCGTCAAAGCCGGAACCGCAATCGATGACAACAACATGCACGCTGCCGTCGTTGGTGCTCAACGCCTTGCAGGTAATCTCGCCACCCACGGGGGAAAACTTCGATGCATTGGAGATCAGGTTGGCCAGGCATTGCCTGATCTGACGCGCATCGATGCGCAGGTCCGGCACGCCTTCCGCGATGATCACGTTAAGTGACTGGCGTCGGGTCGAGAGTGTGCCTTCCGATTCCGTCAATACGTCAGCGATCAGTTTTTCCGGTGGAACCACTTCCTCCATCAGCCGGATCATGCCAGATCCGGTGTGGGTATAGTCGAGCACGCTCTCGACAAGTTGCATCAGGTGCCGACCGCTTTGAAAGATATCCTGGATGTAGTCGGCGGCCCTGGCTGGCCGCACCTGACCGATGACACCTGAGAGCATCATTTCGGAAAACCCGATGATCGCGTTCAGAGGGGTCCTGAGTTCATGCCCGACGATGGCCATGAAACGGGATTTCACTTCAAGAGCAGCGGTGGCCTGTTCCGCAAGCTCATCTGCCGTGAGTTTGGCCTGCCTGAGTTCCCGGACCGACGCAAAGTTGCGCCGAACGAAGTATTCCCGGGTGTAACTCGCGAACACACCGATGAGCGACAGCGCCGCCAGGGTTATCAGGAAAGGTGCGACAGGGATCTCGCGCGCCAGCGTGCTGGCACCAAATCCGTAAACCGACACAATCACGAACGAGCCGAGAAACATCATCATCAACACGTTGTGCAGGAAGAAGGCACGGTTGTAGTGCTGGGAGAAGATGAAGATCACGGTGAGATCAAACAGGAACAGGTAGTCGTTCGGCGTCTCCGCATTCCTCAACTGCAGACAGGTGATCGAGAAAGCCATGATCACCGCCAGAGAGTAAGTCAAGGAACTGAGGGACTTGAGCCTGTCGTGAAAGATCAGGGGGACTGTCGAAAGCACGATGGCCGGCAATCCGACCAGGAACCTCAAGTCGTTCAGCGCCTGTTCCTGCGGCGGAAGATGCGCCTGAAACACAAGTGTGATCGAAAGGTAATAGGCGATCGCACCCAGCTTCCAGAACAGGTTGTGCAGCCGCGTGGCGTCCAGCCAGCTTGACCGGAAACAACGCTCCATCTCCGGATCGCGAAACACCAGTCGCAGAACATCCAATCGAATGCGCGATGTTCCTGCCGCAGCCATGCCAGTCAGCTTGCCCCTGAAGCCATTCCCGAGCATGCGAGGCTATCTGAACGGAGTTAACAATCTGTCGACGAATGCTGACCGCAGGATTGCTGCGCGTCAGGCCGCAGTCGAGTGCCGTTTGTCATTGGGCTGCACGCTGCGCTCAGCGGGAAAGACAAGCGTCGCCACAGTGCCCACGCCAGGCCGACTGGTGATCCGGACATCGCCGTCGTGCGCCCGCATCAATGCGCGTGTGAGTGGCAGGCCGATCCCGAGGCCATCGGCGCGTCGGTTCAGGCCATCGTCCGCCTGTGCGAATGGATCAAACAGCAATTCGGTAATGCCATCATCAAAGCCACGGCCTGAATCAATGACGACGATATGCAGACTCTGGTTCTCCAGCAACTGCACCTTGCAACTGATCATGCTGCCCACGGGAGAGAACTTGGACGCATTGGAAAGCAGGTTGGCAAGGCAATGCCCGATCTGTCGGGCATCGACGTGCAGGTCCGGAACCACGTCAGGAACCACGACATCAAGCGTCTGGTGCCGCGCTGTCAGCCTGCTCTCCACTTCTGCAGTCACATCATTGATCAGCTTTTGTGGCGCGACGGATTCCTCCATCAGCCGGATCATGCCTGATCCCGTCCGCGTATAGTCCAGCACACTCTCGACAAGCCCCATCAGGTGTCTGCCGCTCTGATGAATATTGCCGATATAGCTTGCTGCCTTGGCCGGTTTGACTTCCCCCACCACACCGGAAATCAGCAATTCGGAAAAGCCGATGATCGCGTTCAGGGGTGTCCGCAATTCATGCCCGACGACAGCGAGGAACCGGGATTTCGTCTCCAGGGCCGAGACGGCATCCCGGGCGAGGTTCTCGGATCGCTCATTCTCGAACTTCAGCGACTGGATCGCATGATAGTTCCGACGCACGAACAGTTCCCTGTTGTAGGCGGAAAACATTCCGATCGCCGTGAAGGCGACAAGGATTCCACCGAACGGCAGCAACGGGATCTCCCCACTGAACGCGCAACCTCCAAATGTGTAAATGGACAGGCCCGCGATCAGTCCGAAGAGCGCCGACAACAGGATCGTGGAGGTAAGCCGGTTGCTGGGGAACAACTGCGTGAACACCATGATCACGGTGGCATTGAACATGTAGAGATAGGCAACCGGCGTATCTGCCGCCCGCACCTGAAGACATTCCAGAAGAAAGATCGTTGTCAGCAAGCCCAGGAACATCGGATTGCTGCACCGCTCCAGTCTCGGATAGACCATGGGTCCGAAGATCGTGAACATCGCGAACGGCAGGCAGACAAACAGGTGAATACCGTTCAGGAGGGTACTGAACAGGGGATCGTAGAGCGCCAGAAGGACAGAGAACACGGTGTAGTAAATCGTCGATCCGAAGCGCCACCAGAAGCCCAGGGACCGGGTCGCGCTATGCCAGCTTGACCGGAACCGCTGCTCCAGTCCGGAATCGGCAAAGCGAAGGGTAAGTGGATCCATCACTGGTCCCTTGCCCCCCTTTCCTGCCCTGTCCTTGCCGACACCCATCGAAACGCCTCCATACATCTGCGTAACAGATGAGACTTAACGAGTGCTTGCAATAACCGTACCTGAAAGACGATTGCCCAAAATACCTGTGTTCAGAAGGCAGTGTACCGACAGTCTACCCGTCGAGAAGCGGACGCATCCGGTCGAGAGACGTGGAAAGTGCCGCCTCCGATGAGGCGAAGCAGAGCCTCAGATAACCTTCCCCCTGCTGACCAAAGGCGATGCCCGGGGCCAGTCCGACACCCGCTTCCTCGACCAGCCTGCGCGCGAACGCCAGACTGTCGGAGACACCATCAACCGAAAAGAAGGCATAGAAAGCTGCTTCCGGCGATGCGACACGCACGCGGGAGAACTGGCTCAGCCCCTGGGTGACAAGATCACGGCGGCGGCGCAGCCGCTCCACCAGATCATTCACGTAACCATCACCATCACGCAGCGCCACAGCGCCGGCGTGCTGCACGAATGTCGTCGGCCCGGCGATGTTGTATTCGTTCAGCTTCGACAGATCGGTCAGCAGAGACGCCGGGGCGGTGATCCAGCCCAGTCGCCAGCCTGTCATGGACCAGCTCTTGGAAAAGCTGTTGATGGCGATCACCCGGTCGTCGGGCTCCGCCACCTCGATGAAGGCAGGCGCATGCGGGCGGTCATAGACCAGTCGCGCATAGACATCGTCGGCCACGATCCAGATGCCGCGCTCCCGCGCCCAGGCCAGGATCGCATCGCGCTGGTCCTCCGGCATCATCCAGCCGGTCGGGTTGCCGGGACTGTTGACGAAGATCGCGCGCGTCCGCGCATCGGCGGCATCGAACAGCCGGTCGAGGTCCAGGTGCCAGCGCCCCTCCGTTTCCTGCAAGGCAACGTCACGCGCTTCCCCGCCCATGATGGCGATGGTTTCCCGACAATTGGGCCACACAGGTGTCACCACCAGCACATTGTCGCCCGGATCGACCAGCGCCTGAAAGGTCAGGATGATGGCATTCATGCCCGACGCCGTTACCACGAAGCGATCCAGGTCAAAGGGCCGGTCATACAGCCGCGTCATATAGGCCTGAACCTCCGCCCGCAGCGGCGCGACACCGGCATTTGGCGCATAGAAGGTTGCCCCGTCGTCCATCGCGCGGCGAGCAGCGTCCTTGATGAAGTCCGGCGTCTGTTCGTCGGATTCACCAAACCACAGCGGAATGAGGCCAGGTCGCCCCTCCCCGAACAGCGAAACCTCCCTGATCTTCGAATCCGGCAGGGTATGGATCAGGTCTCGGACCAGCGGTTGCAGCAGGCTCATGACGGTTCCTTCAGCATCTGCCGGACCAGTTCCAGCGCGGCACTCTCAACGGTCTTTTCGCCCGCCAGCAGGGCTCGGGCAAGCCCGTCGATCTCTTCCGCCGATGCTTTGGCGAGACGCTGGCGCAACAAGTCCTGTGCGGCGCGGACCAGTAGACGTCGCGTACGCGTCATCGGCGCCTGGGCGCGGCGGTGCTGGCCCAGTCGATCAATGACATCGGCCAGCGCCTCGACCCCCTTGCCCGTGGTGGCGACCGTGCGCAGCACCTCGGTTGCCGGTTCCCGGGCCTGCATCCCGACCATGGTCTTCAGGTAGCGTGCGGTCTGGGCGCTCAGCGGATGGTCGCCCTTGTTGACGACCAGGACATCGGCGATCTCCAGGATCCCCGCCTTGATCGCCTGTACATCGTCCCCCAGCCCCGGTGCCGCAACCACCACCTTGATATCCGCGACCTCGGCAATCTCGACCTCCGACTGGCCGGCGCCAACGGTCTCGATCACGACGACGTCGAGACCGGCAGCGTCCATGCAGTCGATCACCCGAACCGCTGACCGCGACAGCCCGCCGAGATGGCCCCGACTGGCTAGGGAGCGCACGAAGACCCCCCTGTCGCCCGAATGGCCAGTCATCCGGATCCGGTCGCCCAGGATAGCGCCCCCCGTCACCGGGCTGGACGGATCGACCGCGACCACGCCCACCGTCCGACCCCTGGCGCGCTGCACCTTGACGAAGGCGTTGACCAGGGTGGACTTGCCCGCACCCGGCGGCCCGGTGAACCCGACCGTGATCGCGCGACCCAGATGGCCCCGGATAGCGGTGAGAACCGCCTTCGCCGAAGCGCCTTCGTTCTCCACCAGTGTGATGGCCCGCGCCAGCGCGCGCCGGTCGCCGGTCAGCAGGTCCTGCAGCCAGGCATTCCCCACATCGTCAGCGGAAGTCATCCAGCACCTCCGCCGAGCGCGCCGGGTTGGTCTGGGCCATGACCATGTCGGCATGTTCCGAGGCGCTGACCGTATCCAGACGCCGGATGCGCTGCTTGACCTGCGGAATGCTGCCGACAGCCATGGAAAGGTCACGAATGCCAAGACCAACGAGAAGAGGCGAAAAACGCGGATCACCGGCAATCTCGCCGCAAACGTTGACGGGAATGCCCGCACGCAGTGCCGCAGCGACCGCGAATTGCATCAGGCGCAGCACACCGGGGTGCAGCGGGTCATACAGTTCCGCGACCTGTTCGTTGGTGCGGTCGAGCGCCAGTGTGTACATCGTCAGATCATTGGTGCCGATGGAGAAGAAATCACACGCGCGCGCCAGGGCATCGGCGGACAGGGCAGCAGCCGGCACCTCGATCATCACGCCGAGCGGCGGCAACGGGTCGGCAATCGCCAGCTTCCGCCGTTTCAGCCGCCGCGCCACCTTGGCCAGCAGACTGCGTACCGCGTCGATCTCACTGACCGACGTGATCATGGGCAACAGGATGCGAACCGGACCATGCGCCCCTGCCCGCAGGATCGCGGCGAGCTGGTTCTCCAGGGATGCCGCGCGCATCAGTGAGAGACGGATGCCGCGCAGCCCAAGCGCCGGGTTGTCGCCGGGCGGCAGATCTCCTGCCATCGATTGCGGCAGCTTGTCGAAGCCGACATCCAGCGTGCGGATGGTCACCGTGCGTCCCTTCATCCCCTCCACCAGGGATGCAAGCTGGCGGTACTGGGTTTCCTCATCCGGCTCCGTTTCGGCAGCCATGAAAAGGAACTCACTGCGCAGCAGCCCGACCCCTTCCGCCCCAAGCCCGATGGCCTGTTCCGCCTCGATCGGCAATTCGATATTGGCCTGCAGATGGATCGCCACACCGTCGCGGGTCTCCGAAGGCAGATCGGTCAGTCTGGCCAGCGCCCGACGCTTCCGCTGCAGGGCGGCTCTCTGGCGACGATAGTGATCGACAGTTGCCTTGTCGGGGCGGACGTGCACCGCGCCAGCCGTGCCATCGACGATGACCATGTCGCCATGTTTCACCGCCTCCAGCAGGTCCGACACGCCCAGAACCGCGGGCAGCCCGAGGCCACGGGCGAGAATGGCGGTATGGCCATCCGCCCCGCCGATCTCGGCCGCGATCCCGGCAACCCGTCCCGGTGCGAGAGCCGCGGTGTCGGCAGGTGTCACCTCATGCGCAATCACCACCGATCCGGGCGCGACATCCGCGAAGGGTTCGGTCCGCGCCCCGCCCAGTGTCCTTATCAGACGGCGGCCCAGATCGCGCACATCATCACCACGCGCGGCGAGATAGGGATCGGAAATGGCGCTGAACTGGCGGGCAATGCGCGAAATCTCGGCCTCGACGGCAGCTTCGGCATTCACGCGACGGTCGCGGATATCAGCTTCCACGCCCCGGACCAGACGGGATCCCTCCAGCATGCTCGCATGCGCCGCGAGCAGATAACCCATCTCCTCTCCGGCAGCACCGCCGATATGTTCGGATTGCTTGCGAAGCTGCAGCAACTGCGCCGAGGCGGCGTCAGTGGCATCACGAAACCGGCGGATCTCCAAGGCGATGTCGCTGGCAGGCACCCGGTACTCGACTACCCGGTCGGCACCCCCCTCAACGACATGCGCCGGGCCGATGGCAATACCGTCGGCGACACCCAGTCCGCCGAATACCTGGCCCGCGCGGTCCGTCAACGGCCTTCGTCGAAACGTCCCGACACAAGGTCGCCGAGCGCCCCGACGGCCTCCTCCGCATCCTGCCCCTCGGCAGTGACACAGATCTCCGTCCCCTTCGATGCGGCAAGCATCATCAACCCCATGATCGAATCGCCGGTTACCGACGTTCCGTCCTTCTCGACCGTGACATGGGCGTCCCAGGCGGCAACGCAGGTCACGAACTTGGCCGCCGCGCGCGCGTGCAGCCCCTTCTCATTGCAGATGGTGAGCCGCCTCACGACCCGCGTCGTCACTGATCGCCCCCGTTGAGTACCTGCGATGCGACGTTGATGTATTTTCGCCCGGCCTCCTGCGCGATGGCCGCAGCTTCCCGCAGGGTGGACTTCTCCCGCACCGTGGCAAGCTTGATCAGCATCGGCAGGTTCATGCCCGCGATCACCTCGACCTCACCCTGGTCCATCATCGATATGGCCAGATTGGACGGGGTGCCACCGAACATGTCGGTCAGCAGGACCACACCCTTGCCGTCATTGACTGCCGCCACCGCTTCCATGATGTCCTTGCGGCGCTGTTCCATGTCGTCGTCCGGCCCGATGGATATGGCGCGAACATTCTCCTGCGCCCCCACCACGTGCTCGGTCGCGGCAATGAATTCCTCCGCCAATCGACCATGCGTCACCAGAACCATGCCAATCATCGGTTCCTGTCTCCGTTTGCCCTGTTGGCGATCCTGCCGTTCAAGGCAGGTCACGATGGCGAACGGTCACACGAGTGTCATCTCCACGCAAGCGTGCAGCGATCTGCTCCGCCGTGAAGACGGAGCGGTGACGCCCCCCTGTGCAACCAATTGCAATTGTCAGATACGACTTTCCCTCGCTGGCGTAACGCGGCAGCAGGAAGGCGAGCATGTCATCAAGCTTCCCGATGAACGGCTTCCAGCCCGGATCGGCAGCGATGTGATCCTGCACCCGGGTGTCGAGACCGGTGCCTTCGCGAAGTTCCGGGACATAGTAGGGATTGTCGAGAAACCGGACATCGAACACCAGGTCTGCCGCCCTCGGCAGCCCGCGCCGGAAGGAGAAGGACATGACATGGATCTGTGTCCGCTGTTCGTCGCCGAGGTCGAACAGACGGCGCAGGTGTTCCCGCAGGTCCGGCAGCGACAGCGCGGTCGTGTCCACCACGCGGTCAACCCGGTCCCGCAATCCGCCGAACATTTCCTGCTCGACACGGATTCCGTCGGCCACTGTCCGGTCCGACGCCATGGGATGGCGCCGCCGGGTCTCCGTGAACCGGTTCTGCAAGACATCCGCATCGCAGGTGAAGAAGCAGAAGCGGACATTGATCTCGCCCGTCTGGCGCAGCGCCGTGAGCTGGAGGTCGAGCTGATCGGGATCGAAGTCACGCGTACGGCTGTCGATGCCGACGGCAAGGCAGCGGCGTTTGCCATCATCCTGCGTTCCACCGTCCCGCCCGAGCAGGGCTGGCAGCAGGAACAGCGGCAGGTTGTCCACAACCTCCCAGCCCATGTCTTCCAGCATCTTCAAAGCCGAACTCTTGCCCGCTCCGGAGAGCCCGGTCACGAGAAGAAGTTCATCCTTCTCAACATGTTCGGTCATGTTCTGGGTCATTCCACTCGCTTGTCCCGGTTCAGCGCCACGGCCAGTGCCATCGTCAATTTCGCGGCCGCGGAAGCCTCGAAGGGGTATAGCCGGATGAGGGGCAACTCGATACCCGCATCGTTGAAAAATTCCGGCTCCGGCATACGCTCGATCTCCTGCCGGGCGGGAACAAGATCGACGACCAGTCGAAGTGGTGCAGCATCAAGGTGCTGGACGTGGTCCAGTCTGATCACGCCAACACCACGTACCTCCAGCATTCCGGTCAGCACGGCTGGGGCGGTTGCGATCAGATCAGCGCCCTGGCGCGAAAGCAGAACCCGGTCATCGGCGATCATCTGCCAGCCTTCGCCGAGAAGTCGCAGCGCCAGGTCGGACTTTCCGGCCCCGGACGCCCCACGAAGCAACACACCGGCCCCTGCCAGTGCCACCGCCGTCCCGTGCACGGTTTCCGGCATCACCTTCAGTCGGCAACGCCGCAGAGCGCACGGGCAAAATCGTCAGCATCGAATGGCCTCAGATCCTCCGCCTGCTCTCCGACGCCGACATAGTGGACGGGCAAGCCAAATTTCTCTGCCACCGCGACCAGCACACCGCCGCGCGCGGAGCCATCCAGCTTGGTCATCACCAGACCCGTTACCTGACAGACATCGCGAAAGACCTCGACCTGATTGACCGCGTTCTGTCCCGTGGTGGCATCCAGTACCAGCAGCACGGCATGTGGAGCGGTCTCATCCTGCTTCTTCAGCACCCGTACGATCTTCTCCAGCTCTGCCATCAGGTTGGCCTTGTTTTGCAGACGCCCCGCCGTATCGATCAGCAGCAGATCAGCCGAGACTTCCCGCGCGCGCTTCAGGGCATCGAAGGCGAGACCGGCAGAATCGGCACCACTGTCACGTGCCACGACTTCCGCGCCGGTCCTCTCGCCCCAGATCTTCAACTGGTCAATGGCCGCCGCGCGAAAGGTGTCACCGGCACAAAGCACGACCTTGCGCCCGATCTCCCGCTGGTGATGCGCTATCTTGCCGATGGTCGTCGTCTTGCCGACGCCGTTGACGCCAACCACCAGCACGACGTTCGGCTGGCGGCCGTCATCCAGTTCCAGGGGCAGCGCCACGGGTCTCAGGGTTGCAGCCACCGAATCCGCCAGCGCGCCACGCACTTCCTCGTCCGTGACGTCCCGGTCGTAGCGCCCCTTCGCGATCTCGGTCGTGATGCGCGCCGCCGCCTGGACCCCCAGATCGGCACGGATCAGGATCTCCTCCAGATCCTCCAGCGCCTCATCGTCCAGCTTTCGCCGTGTGAAGACGGCACTGATGCTGCCGGTCAACTGCCCCGTCGAGCGTTTCAGCCCATCCTTCAGGCGACCGAACCAGCCCTTGCGCTCCTGATCCGCCATCAGGCTGCCCTCGCCTGCAGGGTCTCGCCCGCAACATCGACACCTTCGGCCCGGACAATCTGTCCGGGAATCGCCTCATCCAGCAGTTGAACACTGGCGAAGTGGGCCGAGTGCCCCTTGTTCGCGGTCTCCACCAGAACCTCCACCGGTTGGCCGACCTGTGATGCCAGGTGCCGCGACGCGGCCATTCCCCCCAGCGCCCGCAAGGCCGCCGCACGCTGTTTCCGCACCGGCTTCGGCACCGCAGGCATACGCGCCGCAGGCGTTCCGGGCCTCTCCGAATAGGGAAACACGTGCAACCACGTCAGATCGCATTCTTCCACCAGGCGACAGGAATTCAGGTGCATCTCATCGGTTTCGGTCGGGAACCCGGCGATCAGATCAGCGCCGAAGACAATGCCGGGCCGCAGACGCCGGGCTTCGGCGCAGAACCGGATCGCATCGTCGCGGCTGTGGCGGCGCTTCATGCGCTTCAGCACCAGATCATCACCGGCCTGAAGCGACAGGTGCAGGTGGGGCATCAGGCGCGGCTCCTCTGCTATCAGTCGCCAGAGGTCAGCATCGACCTCGACCGGGTCGATGGACGTCAGGCGCAGCCGCGCGATCTCCGGCACCATGGCCAGCAGGCGCCGACACAATTGCCCCAGGGTCGGCTGCCCCGGCAGGTCAGGACCGTAGGACGTGATATCGACGCCGGTCAGCACGATCTCCCGCACCCCCTGCGCCGCCAGCTTGCGCGCCTCATCAACCACGACCCCGATGGGCACGGAACGCGAGTTGCCGCGCCCGAAGGGGATGATGCAGAAGGTACAGCGATGGTCGCAGCCGTTCTGGACCTGCAGGAATGCGCGCGCGCGCCCGTCAAAGCCCTCGATCAGATGCCCGGCGGTCTCGCTGACCTGCATGATGTCCTGAACCAGCACGGGGTCGTTCGTGCCCCGGGCAAAGGCCCCAGGGTCCAGTTTCTCACGGTTGCCGACAACCCTGTCGACCTCCGGCATCCCGCCCCAGGTCTGCGGTGCGATCTGTGCCGCGCAGCCGGTGACCACGATCTCCGCCTCCGGACGCTCCCGGCGCAGGCGCCGGATCGCCTGTCGGGCCTGGCGTTCCGCCTCGGCGGTCACGGCGCAGGTATTGACGACGATGACGTCATCGCGGCCGGCAATGCTGGCGTGACCACGCATCACCTCCGCCTCCCAGGCGTTCAGGCGACAGCCGAAGGTGACAATTTCCGGCCCGCTCATGCCGCTGCGCCTTCCAGCACACCGGGATCAATGATGCCGTGGAAACTCAGGCTGGCCGCGCCCGTCATCAGCACGGCACCATCCGCATCCATGTCCATCCAGAGCGGTCCGCCATCCAGATCAATCCGCACAGGCCCATCGACCAGACCCCGCGCCCGTGCCGCGGCATAGGTCGCGCAGGTGCCTGATCCACAGGCCGAAGTAATGCCTGCACCGCGTTCGAACACACGCAGGCGGAAGCTGCCATCGGCGCGCTGACTGACCACGGAGAGGTTCACCCGGTCGGGGAAGAGTTCATGGTTCTCGATTGTCGGACCGATGTCGGCCAGCGGCACGGCCTCTGCATCCGCAACGAAGAACACGACATGCGGATTGCCCATGGATACGGCCACCGGATCAGAAAGATCGCCGACCGTCAGGTCGAGATGCAGCGTGTCCATCTCGCGTGCCAGGGGAACTTCCCGCCAGTCGAAGCGGGGCTTCCCCATCCGGGCGGTGAACAGCCCCTCTCCCGCGCCGGAAACCTGCAAGCGTCCGCCGGGGCTGTCGATATCGACGACGCTGCCGCCGGTTTCCTCCAGCAGCAGGCGCCCCACACAGCGGGTGCCGTTGCCACAGGCGCCGGCCGATGAACCATCCGAATTGTCGATACGCATGTAGCAGGCTGCGCTGTCGCTCGGCATCAGGGTCAGCAACTGGTCGAAGCCCACACCATGCCGCCGGTCGCCAATGGCCCGAATGATCCCGGGCGTCAGTTCGACCGGTTGCCGACGGGCATCCAGCACGACAAAATCGTTGCCGAGACCGTGCATCTTGATGAAGGGCAAGGGTTCCATGATTCAAAGTCGCAATCGCGCCTTCCAGGCGGTTGTCACGCGGGGTTTGAGGGGTTCTATATGGCCCCGAACCCCGTTCTGTCCATGTTGCAGAGCAAGGCCGCTGTCATGGAGCCCGCAAACATGAGCGAACCGTCCCGCCTCAGCGCCCTGCATGTCGTGTTTCACGGGCGTGTGCAGGGCGTGTGGTTTCGCGGCTTCACCTGCCGCAATGCGGCGGAACTGGGTGTCAACGGCTGGGTCCGCAACCGGCTGGATGGCACGGTCGAAGCCCAGATGGTCGGCGAAGGGCGCCAGATCAACGAACTGCTGCGCCGCTGCCGCAAGGGCCCACCGGCAGCGAAGGTGGAACAGGCAATCGGCCAGCCCGGCCCCCTGCCCGATCCCCTGCCGACCGGATTCCGCCAGCGCGACACGATCTGAAACGGTCGCCTGCGTGTTTCAGCCGAATTCCTGCGCAAGTTCGCTCAGTTCAGCAAACCCGTGATATCGGCAAGCATCACGACAGCAACCAGGGTGAACAGCAGCGTGATCCAGCCGCCAAATCCAGATGCCTGGCTGGGCTTCTGCATCAGAAGTGTGGTGTCTGGCAGGGCAATATCACAGTGCGGGCACATGACGGCCCTGCTTGCGACCAGTCCCTCACACGATTCACAGCGTCTGAATGCCATACTTGCCCCCCTGGACGATTTCCTTGCGATGTCTGGACCCCTCCACAACGTCGCACATCATCCTGTATGTCGCCTCTTCATCCGAATGTAACATTTTCGGGTATCAGTTCCGAATCAATACGCCACTCACGCGACTTCCTGATCAGTTGAAGGCCTGGTCGAAGATCATGGAAAGCGTGACGCTGACCACTGCCGCGACCACGCGCCCCCCTTGGCGTCCCGGCGTGTCGGCAGTAGTGTCCGGCCATCGCGACCGGGAAGGACGCGAGCAGCATGGGATTCATCGCGGGGCGACATGACGGAAGAAACCGTTTCGACTGACCAGGGTCAGACCAATGACGAGAAATCCGGGCGCCCGAAGCCAAAGAAGATCAGCGCCCTGCGCGGGCTGATGCCGTTCGCGCGGCCCTATCGCCTGCAGATCATGTTCGCGGTCATCGCCCTGACCGGGGCTGCCGCAGCGACACTGGCCATCGGCCAGGCGGTCCGAAGGATGGTCGACAACGGATTCGGGACGTCGGAAGGACAGTTGCTGGACGAATATTTCATCGCCCTGTTCGGCGTCTTCAGCCTGCTCGCCGCCTTTACCTTTGCGCGCTACTACACGGTCACCTGGCTGGGGGAACGGATTGTCGCCGATATCCGCAAGGCCGTGTACCGCCATGTCATCGGCCTGGACCGCCACTTCTACGAGCAGACCAAGACCGGCGAGGTGATGAGCCGCCTGACCGTGGATACGGAACTGATCCAGACGGTTGTCGGCTCCAGCGCCTCCATGGCGCTGCGCAACCTGTTGATGTTCATCGGCGGACTGGCGATGCTGATCATCACCAGTCCGAAGCTGGCCGGACTGGTGCTGGCCATGGTGCCCATCGTCGTGGTGCCGATCATCTTCTTCGGGCGCCGCCTGCGCAAGCTGTCGCGGTTGAGCCAGGACAAGGTGGCAGCGGTCAATGCGCGGGCGGAGGAAAGTCTGAACGCGGTCCAGACCGTGCAGGCCTTCACGCAGGAGGAATTCGAGAGGAAGCGTTTCAGCGACGCGGTCAGTGAAACCTTTGCCGTGGCGCGGAAGCGGATTGCCGTGCGCGCCTGGCTGACCGCCGTCATCATCCTGCTGATCTTCGGGGCCATCGACGCCGTGCTCTGGCTTGGTGCCACCGATGTGGCCGATGGAACCATGTCGAGCGGTGAACTGACGGCCTTCGTGTTTTACGCCATCGTCGTCGCCGGGTCGGTCGGCACCCTTTCAGAGATGTGGGGCGACCTGCAACGCGCGGCCGGTGCGACGGAGCGGCTGATCGAGCTGTCCCAGGTGGTGCCCGAAATCGGCCTTCCCGCCAACCCCGCCGCCCTGCCTGACAAGCCGGAGGGACGGCTCACCCTCACCGATATCCATTTCAACTATCCCTCACGACCCGAGGTCGCTGCCCTGGACGGCTTCGGACTGGACGTGAAGAACGGCGAGACCGTGGCGCTGGTCGGGCCAAGCGGCGCGGGCAAGTCGACCGTGTTCCAGTTGCTGCTGCGGTTCTACAATCCCAATACCGGCACCATCACGCTGGATGGTGTGGATATCACCACCGCCGATCCTTCCGAAGTTCGAAAGCGCTTCGGGATGGTGCCACAGGACGCCGTGATGTTCGGCACCTCTGCAATGGAGAACATCCGCTACGGTCGCCCTGAAGCCACGGATGCGGAAGTACATGCCGCGGCGCAGGCAGCCGGTGCCGCAGAATTCCTGGATCGCCTGCCGGAAGGCTATGCCACGGAACTGGGAGAGCGCGGCCAGCGTCTTTCCGGTGGCCAGCGCCAGCGCATTGCCATTGCCCGTGCGATCCTGCGTGATCCGGCGATCCTGCTGCTTGATGAGGCGACCTCGGCTCTGGACGCCGAATCGGAGCGCATGGTGCAGCAGGCACTGGACAAGCTGATGCGCGGACGCACGACCCTGGTGATCGCTCACCGGTTGGCAACAGTGCTGAAGGCTGATCGCATTGTTGTCATCGACCGTGGCTGCGTCGTCGCCAGCGGCACCCATGCGGAACTGATGAAGCAGGACGGGCTGTATGCCCGCCTCGCCAAGCTGCAGTTCGACCAGGACCGGGCCGCGCTGTCGGGCATCGAAGCGGCCGACTGAGGCCGCGAGGACCGCAATGGCCCTGCTCCGCGTTCATCCGGAAGGTTTCGCAACATTTGGCCGTTGGTCATTTGCGTGCGCGCTGGGACGCGCGGGAATTGTCGGGACCAAGACCGAAGGTGATGGTGGCACACCTGTCGGTCAGTTTGCCCTGCGTCGGCTGTACTATCGCCATGACCGCATGGGCTGTCCGCGGACCCTGATCCCGACGATGCCTGTGCAACCGCATCAGGGCTGGTGTGATGACCCTGTCAGCCCCAACTACAACCGCCCCGTCACGCTGCCCAGCCGGTTCGGTCATGAGCGGTTGTGGCGCGCTGATGGCCTTTATGATCTGGTCCTGACAATTGGCCACAACGACCGCCCCGTCCGACCGGCGGCGGGCAGTGCCGTCTTCATCCATGTCGCGCATCCGGCCATGACCCCGACGGAAGGATGTGTCGCCTTTGCGGCTGGGGATCTGCTGCATCTGCTCGCCATTCTCGCACCCGGCGACATGATCCGGATTCAGGCGCATTGAACTGACGTAGGGTCAGGGTTGCGCGTTCCGGACAGGTGTGGTCGTGTTTCCGTCAACGTAAACAGCAGATCAATACGGAGACTGACAATGGCGACTCTCGAGGAAATCACCGAAGGCATGCGTGATCGCGTCGGCGACGATTCGGGCCTTGATGCCACGCTGAAGTTTGATTTTGGCGACGACGGCGTGATCTTTCTTGATGGGGCTTCCAGCCCGAACACGGTCACGAACGAGGACAAGGACGCCGATTGCACCATGAAGATCTCCAAGGAGAATTTTCTGGCAATGGTGAACGGCGACCTCGACGGCACCACCGCCTTCATGATGGGCAAGCTGAAGATCGAGGGGAACATGGGTGTGGCCATGAAACTGCAGAGCGTCCTGAAGGGCTGAGCCCGCGCAACCGGCCCCTGCAGAGATTGCGGTTAACGTAGCGGCATCGGGCCGCTACGCTTTCCTGCAAAAGAACTGCGGCTGCGGGAGGGCCGGACCATGAATGCACCCAGACACCCCACTGGCGTCGATTTCGGCGCTGACGAGGCGGAGATGCAGCGTTACCAGGCCGAGGGTCTGGAACGGGCGATGAACCTGGGCAATCGCGGCCCCATTCGGTTCATCGGCGAGGGCGCGCTGCATCCGGATATTGTCGAGGCTTACTGGCGCTGCGGATTCTACGTGTTCGACGGCGTGCTGAAGCCCGACGAACTCGCTGATATCGAAGCAGACGTGAATGCCCTCCGTACCCGGTTCCCGACACACAGGGGTGCCGAACTGGACGCTCAGGGCCGCCCGGCCATGGGCGTGAACAACCAGGCCCCTACCCTTTTCTGGTCGAAACCGCTTGGCGACCCGTTCGGTGGCACCAACGCCGCCGCCGGGCGTCATCCGGTAAAGATGTCGGAGCCGAAGGCAGCGGCAGATGCACCGGAGGAGATCGTCTATCTGACGCTCGGGTCGCTTCAGTTCTCGGAGGCCTGCCTGAGGGTCTACGGCCATCCGGAAGTGCTGGGCGTCGCCGCCGCGATCAATGGCGACGACTTCGTGCCGTTCAACGAGGCTCTGTTCCTGAAGGAACCAGGGCTTGGTGCGTCTGTCGCGTGGCATCGCGATGGGGTGACCCACTGGGACGACCCTGCCTGGGATCAGGGCAGCCATGGCTTCAACTTCATGGCCCAGCTCTACGGCTGCACACCAGCTAATGGTGTCTGGGTCCTGCCGGGCACACACAAGCTGAACCAGGTCGATATCGCGGGCATGTGCGCGGCGGCAGGGTCGGATCGCCTGCCCGATGCCGTCCCGATGGTCTGCGCGCCCGGCGATGTCGTGATCAGCAACCGTCAGGTCGTCCACGGATCGTTCGCCAATACCAGTCCGGACTGGCGCGTGACCGTCAACTTCGGCTTCCACCGCCGACGCTCCGTCCTCGGGGTCGCGGGGGGCGGCATCCACAACGCACCGACAATCTACGACGCCGAGCGCATCCGCCGCCGGGCCCGCATGATCGGGTACGGCATTGATGCCCGCCGCCAGCGTTTCCCTGACGAGAAACCCTTTGCCTATAAGCCGCACGTCGAAAGCGGTGAAACATGGACATGGGACGACGCGGCGCGCGCCGACGTTCACGACTACAATCTGGAAGACCTCAGCATCTGAGGTTTCAGGCGGTTCCGGCAGGCACGACATCCAGGATCGTCTTGCCACAGCCCCTGCCCTTGTGGGCGTGTTCCATCGCTGCCGCGAAGTCGGCGAACGGAAACCTTTTGCCCAGTGCCGGGCTCAGCCGGCCTTCGGCAGTCCAGGCAATCAGTTCTCGCATGTGTGCGGCGGCCTTCCCGGCCTCGAACAGCTTGAACTGCCTGACATCAACACCCAGCAGACCGGCCCCTTTCATCAGCGGCAGGTTGCTGCGCAGTGCCGGAATCGGGCCACCGACAAAGCCGACGACCAGATGCCGCCCGCCCCAGGCAAGGGACCGGAAGGCAGGTTCGAACAGGGGGCCGCAAAGCGGATCGAAGATCACGTTCGGCCCCTTGCCACCCAGCAACGCGCGCAGACGCTCCCGCCATCCCTCCACGTCGCTGTCCAGCACATGATCGGCACCGCAATCGCTGGCGAATGCCCGCTTCTCCTCCGTCGAGGCGACAGCAACAACTTCCGCCCCCATGGCCTTGCCCACCTGTACCGCCGCGATACCGACGCCACCTGCCGCACCGGTCACCAGCAGCCGCTCACCGGGCTGAAGGTTCCCCCTGTCGCGCAAGCCATGCAGTGCTGTCAGGTAGTTCACCGGCAGCGCCGCCGCAGCCGCAAGATCCATTGATCCGGGGATCGGATAGACGGCATCCACAGGCGCGGTCACCTGCTCCGCGAAGCCGCCCCTGACAGCCGCAAGCACCCGTTGCCCCACCTCCAGGCCTTCGGCGCCAGGTCCCAACTCGGTAACGGTCCCCGCCACTTCCGCACCCGGAACGTGAGGCAAAGGAGGCTTCACCTGATAGCCGCCAAGCGCCACCAGCACATCGACATAGCCGATACCGCAGGCTGCAACCGCGACCGTCACTTCCCCCGGGCCTGCGCGCGGAGGGTCAACATCAGTGAGCCGATAACTATTGACCGACTCCAGATCGGAGCCTCTGACGACCTTCATTGCCACTCCCCCACGCCGGAACACATCCAGGAACACGATGCCGACCAAATGAAGCCATGTCAGCCATGCAGTTGCCCTGCGGACAACCGGCCAGACTGGCGCCCGCAGACGGCACATGCGCCCGCCGGTCTGTGAACCTGCAAATAAAGCACAGCACCCCCGCCCGAACAAACTTGATGGTTGCCCAGCAAGTAAGTTACTGTCGTCAGGTAAAGAGGTTCAGGGGAGGAAACAGATGACCCTCAAGATCACGTCCGCACTTGTTGCGGGTTGCATGGGGCTGGCAGCCGCAATGGCGTCGGCACCTGCACAAGCCGACGAACTGCGCATCGCCATCGGCAATACCGGCAGCGGCGGCCTGGTCCGCGGCATGTACGAGTTTGCCGAACAGATCGAGAAGCGTACGGAAGGTCGTTATACCGGCAAGGTGTTCGAGCTTTCACTGCTGAATTTCGCCGAATCGATGACCGGTGTGCGCGATGGCATCGCCGATGTCGCCTATGTCGTGCCTGCCTATCACCGCGGTGAGTTCCCCTATGGCAACCTGCTGGTCGACATGGCAACGGCTGGTGTCAATCCGGTCGCGATTGCCGGCGCGGCAAACGAGTACCTGGCCACCTGCGACAAGTGCCTGAACGAATACAAGGCACAGAATCAGGTGTTCCTCGGCACGTCCGTGATCGGCCCCTATTACATGATGTCCGTCGACAAGATTTCCACGCCGGACGACTTCAAGGGCAAGAAGATCCGCGGTTTCGGACCCTTCGGTCGCTGGGTCGAGGCCATGGGTGCCACGGCTGTCGTTCTGGGTGCCAATGACATCTATGAATCGATCAGCCAGGGTCAGTTGGACGGCAATACGCACACACTGGATGTGCTGCGCAGCCTCTCCATCGGTGAGGTCACCGACTATCTGCTCGATGCTCCGATCGGCGTCTATATCGGCAACAACATGTTCAACCTGAACCGCGATGTCTGGAACGACCTGTCGGCAGCGGACAAGAAGTCCTTCATCCTGGCCGGTGGTTCTTCGGTGGCCTGGACCACGGTGACCTATCTCGCCGAGAATCAGGAGCTGTTCCGGAATCCGAGCACCGTTGGTGTCGAGATCGTCGAGCCCTCGGCAGCAGTTGCTGAAGCGACGGCGAAGTTCCGTGCCAACGACCTGAAGGCCGTGGCGAAGCTGAACAAGGAAAAGTTCGGCATCCAGGACGCGGAAGAGCAGCTTCAGATCATCAATGGTCTGGTGGAGAAGTGGGCGAAGCTGACGGCGGACATCGACGTGTCTGACACAAAGGCCGTGTCCGACCTGTTCGTGCAGGAGATCTTCGCGAAGATCGACCCCGCCAAGCTCTGATCCGCTCCGATACCCGGAAGGAAGACCGCCCCATGAAAGCACTGGGACGTGTGCTGTCATGGCTTGTCGCCGCCTCGACGATGATCGGGGCGGCGGCGGTCATGCTGATGATGCTGCAGATCGTGGCGGATGTTCTGCTGAAGAATCTCTTCAACTGGCCAATCCCTGCAACCTCACTCATCGTTTCGCATTACTACATGGTGATCGTCGCCTATCTGCCGGTCGCGCTGTCCGAGAAACTGAATGGTCATATCTCGGTCGAGGTGATCTTCCGGCAGTTCTCCGAACGCTGGCAGAAACTCGTGATCGGTGCCGTCTGGCTGGTCTCTGCGGTGGTCGCGGGCGGTATCGCACATCGTCTCTGGTTCGAGTCGCTGAAGAAATTCAGCGTCGATGCGAACATTCTCGAGAGTGGTCTGAAGATCATCATCTGGCCGAGCTACTTCGTGCTGCCCTTCGGGTTCGGGCTGTTCGCCCTGATCCTTCTCTACCGCTTCTGCAACAGCGTCACCGGACTGGCCAGCGGCCTCGGTGAAACTCCCTTTGATGCTGAAGCCCATGAACAGGCGCTCGCACGCGATGCCCAACGGAACGAGGGCTGAATGGAAAACGAGATCATTGGCCTGCTCGGCCTCGGCGTCCTTGTCTTGATGCTGCTGTTGCGGTTCCCCATCGGAATCGCGCTGATCCTGGTCAGCTTCGGCGGCATCTACATCATGATCGGCAGTCGCCCCGCCTGGGGAATCCTGTCGACCATCCCTTACGATTTTGCCGCGAAATGGACCCTGTCATCAGTGCCCATGTTCCTGATGATGGGTTTCGTCTGCTACCATGCGGGACTGACCAAGAGCCTGTTCGACGCCTGTCGAAGCTGGATGGCAAAGGTCCCCGGTGGCCTGGCCATTGCCTCTGTCGTCGGATCGGCCGGGTTCGCCGCCGTGACCGGTTCATCCGTTGCCTGCGCCGCCGCGATGGGGCGTATCGCGGTGCCCGAGATGATTGCCAAGCGCTATGACGCCGCCCTGGCAACAGGCACGATTGCCGCCGCCGGCACACTGGGCGCACTGATTCCGCCCTCCATCCTGCTGATCCTGTTCGGTGTCTTTGCCGAAGTGCCTATCGGCAAGCTGTTCATCGGCGGCGTCGGTGCCGGTCTGCTGACCGCCTTTGCCTACGTGATGATGATCTACATCCGGGCCAGGCTGAACCCGGCGCTTGCGCCCGCCCTGGATGAAACTCCGCCCCTGTCGGAGCGCCTGGAGCATCTCAGCAAGACATGGCCGCTGATCGTGATCCTGGTGGTTGTCATCGGCGGCATCTTTGCCGGTCTGTTCACCGCAACGGAAGCGGGCGCCATCGGTGCCTTTGCCTCCATCGTGATCTCCGCCCTGAAGGGTTCCCTGACGCGGGAGGCTTTCTGGAATGCGGTGATCGAGACCCTCACCACCACAGGTGCCCTGTTCCTGATCGCGGTCGGCGCCAACCTGCTGACGCGGTTCCTGGCGCTCTCAGGCAGCGGCGAACTGATCGCCTCCGCCATTCTGGGGCTGCAGGCCGACCCGCTGATGCTGATCCTGGGCATCTCCCTGCTTTACCTGGTGCTGGGAATGTTCCTCGACCCGTTGGGTGCGATGCTGCTGACCCTGCCGGTGCTGCTGCCGGTACTGGAGAAGAGCAACTTCGACCTGATCTGGTTCGGCGTCTATCTGGTGAAGTTCCTGGAGATCGGCATGATCACTCCACCCATCGGACTCAACGTCTTTGTCATCAAGGGGGTCGTGGGCAATCTGGCGAGCCTGTCGACGATCTTCCGCGGAATCATGTGGTTCCTGGTGGCTGACGCGATAGTCGTGGCCCTGCTGATAATCTTCCCCGGCATCATCACCTACCTGCCCACGCTCATGGGCTAGGGGCACGGCCTGCCCGTTCGGCTGTCCCCCTGGCACCTGGATTCAGAGGAGCATTTCAATGACTGAAGCTCATATCGACCCCCGCATGGCGCCACCGGAAATGTGTGTCACCCGCCCCTTGATCGAGCGCAACGCGGCTGAGACACCCGACAAGGTCTATGCCGTCTTTCCGGACGGCACCGAATGGACCTATCGGGAATTGCGCGAACAGGTGCGTCGCACTGCTGCGGGGCTTGAGACGCTGGGTGTGAAGCAGGGCGACCACGTGGTGAGCTGGCTGCCCAACGGGCAGGATGCGCTGCGTGTCTGGTTCGCGATCAACTACCTCGGTGCTGTCTACGTTCCGATCAACACGTCGTACAAGGGCGGAATCCTGGCGCATGTGGTGGCGAACTCCGATGCCAGCCTGATCATAGCCCATGCCGGTCTGGCACCAAGGCTGGCGGATATCGACAGGGCAAGGCTGAAAACGGTCGTCATCATCGGCGGCACACCGGACGCCTGTGCTGACCTGCAGGTGCATGGTGCGGAGGTTCTCTCGCCCGCGGAAGCAGAGCCGTCACCGCCGCCGCGGGAGATCATGCCCTGGGACACGCAGTCGATCATCTACCCCTCCGGCACGACCGGACCATCGAAAGGTGTCCTTTCGTCCTACCTGCATGCCTACATGACCGGCGCAGCCTATTCGAACCTGCCGGGAGAAGACGGCAACGGCCTGATCTCCGCCGATGACCGCTATCTGCTCAGCCTGCCGATGTTTCATGTCGGCGGCACCCTGCCCGCCCACATCATGCTGGCCATGGGCGGCTCCATCTCCATCGTGGATGCCTTCAATACCGCGACATTCTGGAAGACGATCAAGGAAACCCGGGTCACCTTCGCCATCCTGCTGGGCGTGATGGCCCAGTTCCTCGCCAAGCAGGAACCGGTTCCGGAGGAGCAAGACAATCCGTTGCGGACAGTCATGCTGGTCCCGTTCGATTTCGACCCGACGGAGTTCCGGTCGCGTTTCGGCGTCCAGACACTGACACTGTTCAACATGACGGAGATTTCCTGTCCGCTGATCTCTCCCATCAACCCGACCCTGCTGCACAGCGCCGGAACGCCGCGTGACGGCGTTGAATGCCGGGTGGTCGATGAGAATGACTGCGAGGTGGCCGTCGGCACGGTGGGCGAACTGATCATCCGCGCCGACTGCCCCTGGACCATGAACCATGGCTACTACAAGAACGAGGAAGCCACGGCGAAAGCCTGGCGCAATGGCTGGTTCCACACCGGGGACGGTTTCCGCAAGGATGCGGACGGCAACTTCTACTTTGTCGACCGCATGAAGGATGCGATCCGGCGTCGGGGGGAGAACATCTCATCCTTCGAAGTGGAAACCGAGGTTCTGGCGCATCCGGCAGTCCAGGAATGCGCGGCAATCGCCGTGAAGAGCGATGTCAGTGAGGACGAGGTGATGATCGTGGTTGCGGCGTCGGCAAACAGGACTGTCGATCCGACCGAACTGATCGAGTTCCTGATCCCGCGGATGGCCCATTTCATGGTGCCCCGCTATGTTCGCATTGTTGATCGACTGCCCCGGACCCCGACGGAGAAGGTTCAGAAGGTCAATCTGCGCGAAGAAGGCGTCACGCCGGATACCTGGGATCGCGACAAGGCAGGCATTCGCGTTCGCCGGGAGAAGTTGAGCGGCTGACGTCTGCAGGGGAGTTCTGGAAGCGGGTGGAACAGGATCTGGATCAGATCGCGATCGTTGAAGAAGGCAATGGCGACAGCCGCCGCACCCAGGCGGAGCGACGGGCCGAGTCCGACAGCCGCATGTTGCGGGCGGCGACGCAGTTGATCGCGAAACATGGTTCCGCCGGGGTCAGTCTTGCCAAGATTGGCGTGGCCGCCGGTTACAGTCGCGGTCTGCCGACGGAGCGCTACGGCTCCAAGTCCAATCTTCTGGAGGCGGTCATCGATGCGTCCGATGCCTGGTTTCAGCGACGTCTGGCAGCCCGCCTGGAAGGACGTGAAGGCCTGGATTCCCTGCGTGAACGCATTCGCGCGCATCTGGAAACGGTCAGGGAGTCCAAGGTCCCGACCGTTGCACTGTTCCTGCTGATCATCGATTCGGCGGCGACGTTGCCGGAGTTGCGTCCCCGGGTGCAGCGACTGAACGAACGCTGGCGACAAGGCATCCTGCGTGACCTTTCCATTGCCAGGACGTCGGGCGCACTGTCGGCGGATCTGGACCTGGAAAGACACGCGACGCTGATCCTCTCTGCCATGCATGGTGTCGCCGTCCAGGCCCTGATCGGTCTTGGTGACGACGACATCCTGATCGCGGCCGAAAGCATCATCAGGGAGTTGATCGACGACATCACACCTCCGGGCTGAAACACGACGGCATGGCTCCACCCCGCGCATTGCACTTGTCGCTGGACCGGGTCCGAACTATTAATTTGCTGGTCAACAAACAAGTTTACGAAGCATGGCTGATTCCACACCCCAACGACGCACCCAATCCCAGCGCCGAAACGATTCTGATCGGGAAATGCTCGTGGCAGCAATCCGATTGATCGGACGCCAGGGATCGGTCGCCACCAGCATGGCGCAGATCGGCCTGGAGGCCGGTTACAGCCGTGGTCTGCCCGCCGCGCGTTTCGGCACCAAGCTGGCCCTGCTGGAAGAAGTCGTCGATGCATCGGAGCGTGGGTTCGAGCGTCGGGTGGCCCGGCAGATTGGCGAAAGGAAGGGACTTGAAGCCCTGTTCGTCCGGATGAACATGCACCTTCAGGGCGCCCGCGACGATGCCTCCGGTACGATCACGGTCTATCAGCTCTATGTGGAATCAATCGGTGCAGTCACTGATCTGCGGCCGCGCATGCAGGCCTATGTCGAAGCCTATCGGCAGGGCTTTCGCCGCCATCTGGCGGAAGCTGCAGCACTTGGCGAACTCAGACCCGATATTGATGTGGATCAGATGGCGACATCCATTCTTGGCGCGGTCAGAGGTCTTATTGTTCAATCGCTTGTCGATGATGGCGCAACCAACCTCGAAACAGCGGGGAAGCACCTGAACAGCCTGTTCAGGGAAGCCCTTGTACCAAGGGAACCGGCGGAAAACACCCCGCCTGCATGACAGCACAACACCGAAGGGGAGAAGCAAGATGGACGTCAAATCAGAGATCGCAGGGAAGGTCTGGAAGATCGTCACCGCCGTCGGCGACACGGTCGAGGAAGAAGACGAGATCATGATCCTGGAATCGATGAAGATGGAGATTCCGGTCGGCGCGCCGGGCGGCGGTCGCATTACCGAGATCCTGGTGGAAGAGGCGGAGAGCGTTCAGGAGGGCCAGGTCGTCGCCCGTATCGAGGCCTGACCGGCCATGAACCAGCAATCCCCTGCCGACCATGACATTGCCAGCGCCCGCGCCGCGCTGGAAGATAGCTCGCGCCCCCGGGCGGTCGAACGCCAGATGAAACGTGCCGAGATGACGGCCCGGCAGCGGATCGCGACGCTTTGCGACGCCGGCAGCTTCCGGGAGATTGGCGGGCTGGTCCGTGACGATGACGGCACACGGGAGGAGCGACCGGCTGACGGCGTTGTCATGGGCTGCGCCCTGATCGGTGCCCGGCCAGCCGTCGTGCTGGCGCAGGATTTCACCGTCCATGGCGGATCCAGCGGCAAGCTCGGCAGCGCCAAGATCAGGCGCGCGATCCAGCAGGCGATGCGGGACGGCGCACCGCTGGTCATGCTGCTGGATGGTGGCGGCCACCGTATCCAGGACGGTCAGGACTCGCGGCACTTCGCCAATGGCTCACCGACGTTCCACGATTTCGCACGGCTCTCGGGCTGGGTTCCTGTCGTCTCGGTGATGATGGGTGCCGGTTTCGCCGGTCCAACCAACTATGCCGGCATGTCGGATTTCGTGATCATGGTCCGGGGCCAATCCTGCATGGGTCTTGCCGGACCGGCACTGGTGAAGGCCGGCACAGGGGAGGAAATCGACATCCAGTCGCTGGGCGGTGCCGGGGCACAGGTGGATACCCACGGCCTCGCCCATCTGGGCGTGGACAGCGAGGCAGAGGCGCTGGGTGCGGTGCGCAAGTATCTCGACCTGCTGCCCTCCAATGCCCGTGCCCCCCTGCCCTGCATCACGCCCCCGCCCGACGACGACCGGCAGGCGCAGATGGCGAAACTGGTCCCCGCGGACACGCGGAAGGCCTATGATGTACGCAAGGTCATTGCCCGGCTGGTCGATCCTCACAGCCAGTTGGAGATCAAGCCGACTTTTGCGAAGAATGCCGTCACGGCCCTGGCCCGGCTGGATGGCAGGCCCGTCGGCATTATCGCCAATCAGCCGATGCAGCTTGGCGGCATGCTGACCTCCCCCGCCTGCGAGAAGATCGCGCACTTCGTGGCAGTCTGCGACGCATTCGGTGTGCCGCTTGTCTATCTGATCGACGTGCCCGGCTTCTCCATCGGCTCCTCGGCAGAGAAGAGTCTGCTGGGCCGACGCAGCGCCCGCATGGTCTACGAACTGGGCCAGGCGACAGTGCCCAGGGTCTCCATCGTCCTGCGCAAGGGCTATGGCCTTGGCTATATCGCCATGTGCGGCGGACGCAGCTTCGATGCCGACGCCAGCCTGGCCTGGCCGACCTCCGAGATCTGCGCCATGTCGCTGGAGGGCGCGGCCAATGTCGCCTACCGCAAGGATATCGACAGTGCGCCGGATCCGGACGAGCGCCGCAGGGAAATCGTGGCCGGGATGCGTGCGCGGGTCAGTGCCTTGCGCGGCGCCGAGGGTCTGGGGGTCGATGACATCATCGAACCGGAGACAACCAGAAGCCGACTGATCGAGATCCTGGCACGGGCACCCGCGCGTCGGGAGAACGCCATGCCGCCGAAATACAGATCCATCTCGCCGATCTGACGCCCGGGGAGGATGCCGACGGGCATTGGGCAGATGATCAGCGAGATGGATACCCGCGAGCAGCGGGGACACCAATGGGGGAGGACTGACAGATGACAGGCGAAGACAGCGTCAGCGCGGCGTTCGCGGACCCGCGCATTCCACCGCGTGACCAATGCGTGTTGCGTCATCTGCTGGACCGGCTGGCCGCCGAGACACCGGACAGCCCCTTCGCCTGGTTCGACGAGGGCGAGACCTGGTCCTTCGCCCGGACACGGGCCGAGGCTGCTCGCACCGGCAGCGGGTTGCAGGACCTGGGCGTGGAACGGGGTGAGCGGGTGCTCGTCTGGCTGCCCAACAGCCCGCTGATGCTGCGCTGCTGGTTCGGCATCAATTACATCGGGGCCACATATGTGCCGGTGAATACCGCCTATCGCGGCAGCCTGCTGGAGCACGTGATCCGCAACGCCGATGCCCGCCTGATGATCGTGCATGCGGATCTGCTGGACCGTCTGAGCGACATCGACCTGTCCCGTCTGGAGCGACTTGTCGTGGTCGGCGGCGAGCCGGAATTCCCGCGTCTGGCCGTCGAAGGGATCGATGCGCTGGGGACCATGGGTGATGAGCCATCGCCGCTGGAACGCCCCATCGATCCGTGGGAACTGCAATCCATCATCTACACTTCCGGAACCACCGGCCCGTCGAAGGGTGTGCTGTCCTCGTACCTGCACCTCTACACCATGTCGGTCAGCGCCAGGGACTGGCTGGATGCGAACGACCGTCGCATGGTCAACCTGCCCCTGTTTCACGCGGGCGGCACCAGCGGCACTTACGGCATGCTGGCGAAGGGGGCGTCCATCGCGCTGGTGGATTCCTTCAAGACCGACACCTTCTGGGACACGATCCGCCGTTCCGGATCGACCTGTCTCACCCTGCTGGGCGCGATGACCCCCTTCCTGATGAAGGCTCCGCCCAGTCCGCAGGATCGCGATCATCCGCTGCGCCACGCCTTCATGGTCCCGCTGACGGAGGATGCGGCCGCGTTCAGTGAGCGCTTCGGGGTCGACATCTACACCACCTTCAACATGACGGAGATCAGTTGCCAGCTCATGTCGGAGCGCAATCCGACCAGGGCCGGTTCATGCGGCAAGGTGCGCGCCGGTGCTTCGGTGCGCCTGGTTGATGCGAATGACTGCGAGGTTGGCGCGGGCGAGATCGGCGAGATGATCGTGCGCGACGAACGCCCCTGGGGCCTGAACCACGGCTACAACCAGAACCCGGAGGCAACGGCAAAGGCCTGGCGCAATGGCTGGTTCCACACCGGGGACCTGTTCCGCCGCGATGCCGACGGCACCTTCTACTTCGTGGATCGCGCCAAGGATGCCATCCGTCGCCGGGGCGAGAACATCTCCTCCTTCGAGGTCGAGAACGAGGTCAATGCCCACGCGGATGTACGCGAATGCGCAGCAGTCGGCGTTGCCAGCGAGCTTGGGGAAGACGAACTGCTGGTGGTCATCTCCCCCGTCCCGGGCCGCCGCGTGAACCCGCAGGAACTGATCGAATTCCTGCGCCCGCGCATGGCGCATTTCATGATCCCGCGCTTCATCCGCGTCATGGATGACCTGCCCAAGACCCCCACCCAGAAGGTACAGAAGCACCTGCTGCGTGACGAAGGCGTGACCCCGGATACCTGGGACCGTGACCGGGCCGGGGTGAAGATCGGGCGCGACAAGCTTGGCGCCCTCACCTGACAGCCTCAGATACAGAACGGAATTGACCATGGACAACCCGCTACAGAAATCACCGGACTCCCAGGTACGCGAAGGGCTGCAGGCAGTCCTCGACGCCCATGCCGCAACAACGGACGCGGCGCGCAAGGTCGCGGTGGACAAGCAGCACGCGCGCGGTCGCTGCACCGCCCGTGAAGGCGTTGCGCAACTGCTGGACGAAGGCAGCTTCGTCGAATACGGCGGCCTCGCCAAACCGGCGACGAAGGGAATGGAGGGTGCTGCCGACGGTCTGGTCATGGGCACCGGCAAGGTGGACGGCAAGCCGGTCGTCATCGTCGCCTATGACTATACCGTCTATGCCGGGACGCAGAGCGCGGTGAACCATGGCAAGATCAGCCGCATGTTCCAGTATGCGGAGCGCCAGCGGTTGCCGGTACTGTGCTGGCTGGATGGCGGCGGTGCACGGCCGCATGACATGTTCATCCAGTCCATGAGCATGTCGACGACCTTCGTCACCTTCTCCCGCCTCTCCGGTCTCGCCCCGACCGTGGGCATCGTGCCGGGCCGCGCCTTCGCGGGACACGCCAACCTGGCCGGCCTCAGCGACTGCGCCATCGCCACGAAGAACGCCTCCATGGGCATGGCCGGACCACCGCTGGTGGAGGCCGCGCTGGGCATGAAGCTGACGCCGGAGGAAATCGGTCCGGCCGAGGTCCACATGAAGGCCGGTTCGATAGACCTGATGGCGGAAGACGACGCCGATGCCTGTCGTCTGGCGCGCAGGTATCTGTCCTATTTCAGTGGTCCGGTCGCTCCGGTCCCAGCGCCCGACCAGCAGAAACTGCGCGACCTGGTGCCCGAAAGCCCACGCCGCGCCTATGACGTGCGCAAGGTGATAGAGGGACTGGCCGATGCCGACAGCGTGCTGGAGCTGAAACCGGCATGGGGCCGGGCCATGGTCACCTCGCTGGCCCGTATCGATGGCCGCACGGTGGGCATCGTCGCCAACCAGCCGATGTTCCTGGGCGGTGCCATGGACAGTCCCGCCTGCGCCAAGTCGGCCCGTTTCGTCGAGTTGTGCGATGCCTATGACATTCCCATCCTGCTGCTGTGCGACACGCCGGGGCTGATGGTCGGGCCGGAGATCGAGAAGACGGCGCTGGTCCGCCACAGCGCGCGCCTGCTCTCCGCCCTGGCCAATGCGACCGTGCCGCTGATGACCGTGGTGCTGCGCAAGGCCTATGGTCTGGGCTACTACATCATGGGATCACGCCCGCTGCATCCGGCCATCCTGCTGGCCTGGCCAACCGCCGAGTTCGGCGGCATGGGCCTGGAGGGTGCCGCAAGCATCATCTACAAGGCCGAGTTGGAAGCCATCGCCGACCCGGCGGAACGCGCCGAGGCGCATCGCGCCTACACGGAAGAACTGAAGGCCTACAACACCAGCCTGCGGGTCGGGGAACGCTTCGGCTTCGATGACGTCATTGACCCGGTCGACACGCGGCAGATCCTGTCCGCCACCATGGACACATTTCCCACGCCGCCCGTCCGCTCCACCAAGAAGCTGACCATCGCCCCGATCTGAATCTCAGGTCGGTCGTGTGATGTATCCGGTGTCATCATGCGCTATGAAAGGTTCAACCTGGCTGACGCGGAATAGGGGACTGGCACGGAAATGGCGGCCGACAGTGGCAACAGGCGGGCGGAGCCGAAGGAACGTGACGGGGGCACGGACACCCGGCTTGCGCTGATTCTGGCGGCGGAGCGGATCTTCTCGGAAGAGGGCATCTCCAACACGTCGCTGCGCCGCATCAATCAGGCTGCGGGTCAGCGCAATGAGAGCGCGATCCATTATTACTTCGGATCGCGCGAAGGTCTCGTGGCGGCGATCCTGGAGCTGCGCACGACGCCGATCAATGACGCGCGTGTGCGACTGGTGCGGGAGGCAAAGGCGCGACGCGGTGCCCTGCCCCTGGAATCCCGCGACATCGCGGAGGCGATGACGCGACCGCTGACCGACCACCTGCGCCAGAACCTGAATGACACCTGGTACCTGCGGTTCCAGAGCATGCTCTGGCTGGACCGGCCGATCTGGAAGCAGTTCGAGAAGGATGAGCGGACCGAAGGGCTGAAACTGGTTCTCGACGCCCTGCTGGAGGCCAAGCCCTTCCTGCCGGAGCGGCTGACGCGCCATCGCTACGGCCTGGCGCTGCAGATGACAGCCAATGCGCTGGCCCGGATCGAACGGGCGGCGTCGGAAGCCGGTGAAAGCTGGGACCAGAACCGGGCCGAACTGGAATTCCTCAGCCTGGACGATGCCATCATCGCCATCCTCGATTCACAGCCCTCCCCCGCCGTCGTTGCCGCCCTTCAGGACTCCGGCGACCTCTGAAGCCCGTTCCGGGTGACGCGAATCCGATGCGGGTCTGTGGCGGTTCCGTCACTTGATTGATCATGCCTAATGATATTGAATTATCACGATCCGCTTCCCTGTGCGGACAAGTCTGGACACGATCTGCCGAAATCCGGGCACCTGCAATCATTTGGAAGCTCCCACGAACTGAACTTCAAAGTGCAGGGCTGACTTGCATGGATTTCCTCTTGCGAATTTTTCCGACCGGAATAACCTGACTGCGTTAATCACGAATGCGCGTGCCTTGCGCGTGTCTCGCAGGCACCGGGAAGACAATCGAAACACCATCGGGGAGGATCAGATGGGAGCGTTCAACAACATGCTGTCGGCAAGAGGTGTGCTGGCGGCTACGGCCCTCGGCCTGGTACTGGGCTCGGCTCAGGCCACCCTGTTGCCGGGCTCCGCCCAGGCGCAGGACAAGAAATTCCTGACCATGGCCAGCAATCCGCCGGGCACGACCGTCGGCCAGTTCATGATCGCCTTCTCGCAGGTGGTGCAGAAGCACCTGCCGATCGAGATTCAGGTCTCCACTGGAAAGCCGGCCACCAAGTCGGCCATCGATGCGGCCCTGCAGAAGGTCGATCTGTATACCGGCGCACCGACCATCAACTGGTACATGCAGAACAAGGCGGCAATGTTCGCCAAGGTCGACAACGCGCCGGAGCTGAACGCCAACCTGCGCGGCATGATCAACTATCCGCTGGGTCCGTACCAGATCATCACCTTCGCCGATTCCGGGATCGAGACACTGGCGGACATCAAGGGCCGCAAGGTCTTCCTCGGCCCGCCGGCCGGTGCCGCGACCAAGGTCATGACCGACGTGGTGGAGGCCGTGACGGGGCTGAAACCGGACGAGGGTTTCGAAGCAATGCGCTACGACTGGTCCTCAGCCGAGGTCGCCTTTCTGGATGGGCAGATGGACGTCTACATGGTCCCCACCAGCATCCCCAGCGCGCAGATCCAGCAGTTTGCCTTCGTACGCGACATCCGCATTCTCGGCATCCCGAAGGAAAGCTTCGATCATGATCTGATCAAGGCGGCGCTGAAGTATCCGGGCCGCACCGTCTGGCAGATTCCGCCAGGTTCCTACGAGAACCAGGTCAATACGGAAGCCGTCGACACCATCGGTTCATGGGTCGGCATCCAGACCCAGAAGTGGCTGGACGAGAAGACCGTCTACGACATGGTCAAGGCCTTCTTCGATCATCTGGACGACATTCACGCCACTGCCCCATGGATGAAGGCGATCAACCTGCAGACGGCGCTGAACGAGATGAACGTACCGCTGCACATCGGCGCCTACCGCTACTACAAGGAACAGGGCGTCGAGATTCCGGCGGCCCTGGTCCCGCCCGAGGCGATGTGATCACCACAGCCTTCTGACGACCGGGGCCTGTCGCCACGTGCACAGGCCCCACCCCTCCCGAAACTCAGGTGCGGCGGGCCTGCCCCAGGTCCCGTGCGGGCAACCGGCTTGTCTGCCGCACCGATCCTTCCGGCGGAGCACAGATCCATGAGCATCGAGACGGAGGTCGTCAAACCCTCCGAATTCTTCTCCACCATCGCGCCCGGCATTCACCTTATCGGCGCCATGGGCAACAGCGTCGCCGTGGAGACCGCGAACGGCGTGGTGCAGGTGGATACCGGCGGCGGCCGCCGGATGCCGGGCCGCATGATCGCCAAGCTGCGCAGCGTCACCGACCTGCCGGTCCATGCCATCCTCTACAGCCACGGCCACCTGGGCTACAATTTCGGCATTCCTGCCTATCAGGCCCATGCGGCAGAGCGCGGCGACCCCGCCCCGCGCCTGATCGCGCATGCCAACCTGGTGCGCCGCTACGACCGCTATATAGAAACCGCGGGCCTGCAGGAGCATCTCAACCGGATGCAGTTTCCTGACGGCGGCCTGGGCAACAACATCTCCGCCGACCAGTTCTGCTATCCCACCGAGACCTTCACCGACAGCCTGATCATCGACGGCGGCGACCGCCGGATCGAGGTTTTTCACGCCCCCTCCGAGACCGATGACGCCATCGGCTTCTGGATCCCGGAGGAGCGGGTGCTCTATGGCGGCTCCGCCGTCATCCAGTCCTGCCCCAATGTCGGCACCCCGCTGCGCACCATCCGGGACGCCATCCGCTGGGCCGAAACGCTGGAGGCCATGATCGCCCGCGAACCGGAACTGCTGATCCCGGAATGGGGCCAGCCGCTGCAGGGCAAGGACCAGATCGCCGACGTGCTGGGTGTCGGCGCCCGGTCCCTGCGTTACCTTCGCAAGGCGGTGGTGGAGCGGATGAATGCCGGCATGACCGATCACGAGATCATTCACGACATGGAATACCCGCCGGAGATCTTCCAGCACCCGGCGATGAAACCGATCTACGGCTGCCCGGAGTACATCGTGCGCGACATCTACCGGGCAGAGAACGGCTGGTGGACCAGCCGCAATCCGACAGACCTGCATCCCGGCAAACCCGACGAAGTCGCCGCCGCCCTGCTCGCCGCCATCTCCGACCGCGAAACCGTCCTGAAGACCGCCCGCAGCCTGCGCGACAGCGGCAACCCCCAACTCGCCCTCCACGTCCTCGACCTGCTGGCCATGGGTCCGGCGGAAGACGCCGATGTGAGGGCAGCACGGGAAATGAAGGCCGACCTGCTGGAGAGCTTCGGACAGGAGCACCCGTCAGTGGTCAGCCGCAACATCTACCGCTCGGCGGCGAAGAGATTGCGGGGGTGACCGGGCGAGATACGGAGGTGCTTGCTCAGACAACCGGCCCGGGAGACATGGCGCTCCCTGACAGTCATCTGTTGCGGAATGACGCTTCCGCGATGGCACCAGCCATTGTGTGCAGGGCCTCAAGATGTCGGCTGGCAGCTTCTGACACTGTCATGGCTCGCGCGAGATATCGGAGAGAGATGCAGGCGAGCACCCTGTTGCCCTGCAAGACCGGCACTGCGAGCCCGACAGCAGCGTTGTCCGCTTCAGGCGGGCTGACCGCATAACCTGCAGCGCGGATACGCGCCACCAGGCCAGGCAGCGACCGAATGGCCGCCATATGCGCGTCTGTCCGGCGCTTCAACGCGGAAAGCTGCGTGACCAGTGTTTCCCGTTCGTCGTCCGGGCAGAAGCCGAGATAGGCAAGACCGAGCGCCGAGGACAGCATGGGCAACCGCCGCGCAAGGCGGCTCATGTCGGTCTCGGTCGCAAAGGGACTTTCCTGCAACGTGCCGACCCTGACCCGCATCATCGTCCGGTCCAGCGTCGCCAGGCTCAGGGGCCAGCGGGTACGCGCCGTAAAGGCCGACAACAGCGGCTTCGCGATCTGCACGATCAGGTCATGGCTGCGATAACCCGAGGAGAGGGTCAGAACGCTCTCGTCCAGCACATAGCCGCGGCGATATGGAAGACGCTGCACATATCCTGCCGAGACCAGCATGTTCAGCATCCGGACCACAGTGGCCTTCGGCAGACCGGTGGAACCCGCCAATTGCTCCACCGAACTGACCGCGCGGTGGTTCAGGTTCTCCAGAATCGAAAGACCACGCAGCAGCACCTCACGCGGCGGCCCCTCTGTACGTCCGTCTCCGACAATATTTCCCTTCCGGTTGGCCATGTCCGGCAGCTTAATTCCACTGAATGAAATTCGCGACGATTTTCAGTTACGCATCCGATTGCTTGAGTCAGGGTGCACCTCATGAAAAGCGATCCACATCAGTCACCGGCAGCCGACGCATCCCGACTGCCCCGCCGACCTCCAACTCCCAGCTACAGGGTCGAGACCTGCACGCCTGTGATTGGTGCAGAAATCACCGGACTCGATCTAGCGGAAGTTGCCAGAAATCCTGATCTTGCAGCAGAGATCCGGGCCCTGTGGCTGGAGCGAAAGGTGCTGTTCTTTCGCCAGGAGAGCATTTCTGCACCGGAACTTCAGGCCTTTGCGCAGCAGTTCGGCACGCTGGAGCCGCATCCTACCGCGCCCATGCATCAGGATGCGCCGTTGCTGTTCCCGATCTATCGCGGAACCAACAGCAAGCCCAACGCCGTGGAGCAGGTGAGCCGGGAGAACATCTGGCATAACGACACCACCTATGCAGCCGCCCCCGCCCGCGGCGCGGTGCTGGCCTGCGAACTGTGTCCGCCGACTGGCGGCGACACCCTCTGGGCAAACATGGCGATGGCATGGCAGCGCCTGCCTGACGTGGTGAAGGAACGGATCGACGGCCTCTACGCCAAGCACAGTGTCGAGCAGTATTTCGGCGCGCAGATGCCCCGCAGCAAGCGGCACGCTTACGCCAGGCGTCTGCCCGCCGCCGAACACCCCGTCGTCGTGACCCATCCGGAAACGGCGGAGAAGGTGCTGTTCGTCAACCAGCCCTTCACGACACACTTTGCCAACTATTTCGATTTCGACAGCGTCCGCTTTGGACAGGACTTTGCCGGTTCCGGCGCCCTGCTGGACTACCTGAAGTCCCAGCCACAGCACCCCGAGCTTCAGGTGCGGTTGAAATGGCGGCCCGGGACGGTGGCACTCTGGGACAATCTGCTGACCCAGCACTACGCCGTCAGCGACTACGGCAATGCACCGCGAAAGATGCTGCGCGCAACCCTGAAGGGCGAGCCGCTGTCATGAGTGCTGCACCTTCCCCCCGACCTCAGCCAAGCGAGGCCATCATGAGCACCTACCAGACCATCGAAGTGACGAAGCTGACACCGGTGATCGGCGCGGAAATCTCCGGCGTCGACCTGTCCGGGAAGATCTGCGACAGGCAGATCGAGGAAATTCACAACGCGTTGCTGGAACACCTGGTGATCTTCTTTCGCGACCAGGAACCCACGATCGAGCAACACAAGGCCTTCGGACGGCGCTTCGGCGAATTGCATGTGCATCCGAACGCGCCCCAGGACCTGCCAGATCATCCAGAGATCCTGGTGGTCGCAGCGGACGAGAACTCCAGGCATGTGGCAGGCGAAGTCTGGCACACGGATGTCTCCAGCGACGCGGAACCGCCCATGGGCTCGATCCTGCACATGTCGATTGTTCCACCGGACGGCGGTGGCGATACCATGTTCGCCAGCATGTACGAGGCCTATGAACGGCTTGCCGAGCCGGTGCGCCAGATGATCGAAGGCATGACCGCCTTCCATGACAGCGCCAAGGCGCACGGGTACCGGATGAAGCAGAACGACCGGGCCGACATGGCCCTGCCGAGCAGCGAGCACCCGATCGTACGCACCCATCCGGTTACAGGCCGCAAGGCACTCTACGTGAACCGGGGTTTCACGACACGCATCCGACAGTTGCCCGCGCCCGACAGCGATGCGGTGCTCGAGATGCTCTACCGCCACATCGAGACTCCGGAGTTCCAGTGCCGCTTCCGCTGGCGCCCCGGATCAATTGCGTTCTGGGACAACCGTGCGACCCAGCACCGGGCCCTGTTCGATTATCAGGGTGAGCGGCGCTACGGTCAGCGGGTCACAGTCTGCGGCGACCGGCCATTCTGAACCGTGCCCTGCCATCCGCTGTTCCACCGAAGCACCCGAAATGGAACGATCATGAACGGGACAGGCCGGTTGCCACGGTCGCACCCTGCGGCGGCAGCGCGCATTACTCAAATCCGAAGAACAGGCAACGGGGAACCGAACAATGATCATGAAGGATGCATTCTCACTGGCCGGACGGACGGCACTTGTCACCGGCGCCACGCGCGGCATCGGACGCATGATCGCGCAGGGCTTTCTGGAACAGGGCGCGAAGGGCTTCATTTCGGGTCGCAAGCCTGACCAGACCGAGGCGGTGGCACAGGAACTCTCGGCCCTCGGCGAGTGCCATGGTCTGGCAGTGAACGCCTCTGGCGCGGATGGCGCGCGGGAACTGGCCGACGCCTATCTGTCGAAGGCGAACAGCCTGGATATCCTGGTGCACAACGCCGGCGCAGCCTGGGGCGCACCCTTCGCAGAATTCCCCGAAAGCGGCTGGGACAAGGTGATGGACCTGAACGTCAAGACGCCATTCTTCCTGACCCAGGCCCTGTACGAGGCGCTGAAAGCCAACGCGCGGCCCGACAACCTCTCCAAGGTGATCATGGTGTCCTCGGTGGACGGGTTCTTCGTCAACCCGCTGAACGAGAGCTATTCCTATCATGCGAGCAAGGCCGGGGTTTCCCATCTGGCCAAACGCATGGCGATGCGCCTGATCCGTGACCACATCGTCGTTTCCACCATCAATCCCGGTGCCTTCCCGACAGACATGAACAAGGCTGCACGGGACGATCCGGATGGCTGGATCGAACACATCCCCGCACAGAGGGTTGGCCGGCCGCTGGATATGGCCGCCGCCGCTGTCTATCTCGCAAGCCGCGCTGGCGACTATGTCGTCGGCTCCGCGCTCACGGTTGATGGCGGCGTTTCATGGGGCTTCTGAAGCCGCGCACTCGGAATGAAGGAACAACCGATATGGCAAAGGCGATCCGTTTCGCAGCAACCGGCGGTCCGGAAGTACTCCGGCTTGAAGACGTTGAAGTGGGTGAGCCCGGCCCCGGCAAGGCGCGGGTGCGCCATAGCCATGTGGCAGTGAACTTCATCGACATCTACTTCCGGACGGGACGGTATCCGCTGAAACTGCCCAACGGCCTCGGGTCGGATGCGGTCGGCGTTGTCGAGGCAGTCGGCGAAGGTGTGACAGTGGTCCGCCCCGGCGACCGGGTCGGCTACCTGCTCGGTCCACAGGGTGCCTATTCCGATGTCCGGATAATGCCTGCGGATGTGCTGATCCCGCTGCCTGATGGCGTGTCCGACAGCACTGCGGCAACCCTGATGATGAAGGGGATGACGGCGCAGTACCTGTTCCGTCAGGTCTATCCGCTCCATGGCGGCGAGACGATCCTCTATCACGCAGCGGCGGGCGGCGTCGGGCTGATCGCCTGCCAGTGGGCCCGAGCCCTGGGCGTCACCATGATCGGAACCGTCAGCACCGACGAGAAGGCCGAAGTCGCGAAGGCCAATGGCTGCGCCCATGTCATCGTCACCTCGCGGGAAAGTATCCCGGAGAGGGTGAAGGAGATAACCGACGGCAAGGGCGTGCCGGTGGTCTACGATTCCGTCGGAAAGGACACACTGATGGCATCCCTCGACAGTCTCCGGCCACGCGGGTCCCTGATCAGCAACGGCACAACGTCAGGGCCGGTGGTCATTGATACGGCTCTGCTTGCGGCGAAGGGATCAATCTGGGTCACCCGCCCTGCGATGGTCCACTACGCGACGCCCAGGGCGAAGATGCTGGAGATGGCCACCGAGCTGTTCGATCTGGTGCTGACGGGCAAGATCACCAGCGAACCGGGTCAGGTCTTTGCGCTGGCAAATGCCGCAGCAGCGCATCAGGCGCTCGAGGGGCGAAAGACCGTCGGGGCAACTGTGTTGCTGCCCTGAGGCGCATTCGGGCTTCCCGTGTCGGGGTCCGGGCGCTAAGTGGGCAACAATGTTCCTGAACCCGAGAGAGGAAGAGACCGACATGAGCACCACCGGCAAGCAGCTTTTCACCACGCTGGAGAGCAATGGCACGCTGACCGTGGCGATCGAGGATGTGAGCTTTCCCGATCCCACCGGAAACAAGGTCCTGGTGAAGATGGAGGCGGCACCGATCAATCCCTCCGACCTGGCCATCCTGACCAGCGCAGCAGACCTGGAGAATGCCGAGTATTCGCCGGGCAAGTATGTCGCCACCATGCCGGAGCCGTTCAATACCGGCTCCAAGGCCCGCCACGGGCTGAAGCTTCCTGCCGGCAATGAGGGCGCCGGGACGGTTGTTGCCGTGGGTGACAGCGACGCGGCGAAGGCGCTGATGGGGCAACGGGTCGCCTGTGTGCCGGGCAATGCCTACAGCCAGTACTGCATCGCCGATGCCGCCATGTGCCTGCCGCTGGGCGATCACACCGCCGAGGACGGCGCCAGCGCCTTCGTCAATCCGATGACCGCGCTGGGCTTCGTCGAGAATGCGAAGATGGACAAGCAGAACGCCATGCTGCACACGGTCGGGGCCTCCAACCTGGGCCTGATGCTGACCCGCATCTGCCAGGAAGACGGCCTGGGGCTGGTCAATATCGTGCGCAAGGACGACCAGGTCGACCTGCTGAAGGGTCTCGGGTCCACGCATGTGGTCAATTCATCGGACGACGATTTCACATCCCGGCTGCGTGCGGCGATTGACGAAACCGATGCCTTCTACGGCTTTGACCCGATCGGCGGCGGGAAGATGGTCGACACGGTCTTCAAGGCCATGGAGCAGGTCGCCGTCGGCAAGATGAAGGAATATTCGCGCTACGGCTCCAACCAGCAGAAGCGCATGTTCATCTACGGTCGGCTGAACGTCGGCCAGACAACCCTGTCGCCGAGCTACGGTTTCGGCTGGACCCTGTCGGGCTGGCTGCTGTTCCCCTTCCTGCAGATGGCCGGAATGGAGACCATGGGCCGGATGCGCCAGCGCGTGCTCGATACCCTGACGACGACCTTCGCCAGCAGCTACAAGAAACGGGTCAGTCTGGAGGAAATGCTGACCAAGGAAGCGGTGACCGACTATCGCACCATGAAGACGGGCGAGAAGTATCTCGTCACGCCCTGGAAGTGAGGGCACGCTGAACGTCCGCCGCTACACCCGCTTCTGCTGGAAGAAGCGGCGGAGCAGTTCGGCGGAACGGTCGGCGTCGATGCCGGGGTAGATCTCGGGGGCGTGGTGGCAGGTGGGCTGCTGGAAGAAGCGCACACCGCTCTCCACCGCCCCCCCCTTCGGGTCGCTGGCACCATAGTAGAGGCGGCGGATGCGGGCGAAACTGATGGCGGCGGCGCACATGGTGCAGGGCTCCAGCGTCACATAGAGATCGCAGTTGGTCAGGCGCGGCGTGCCCATGGCCATCCCGGCCTGGCGCAACGCCAGAACCTCCGCATGGCCGCAGGGGTCGTGGCGGGAGTTGGTCATGTTTCCACTGCGCGCGATGATGCGCTGCGTCGGGACATGCACGATGACGCAGCCGACCGGCACTTCGCTGCGGTTCAGCGCCCCGCCCGCCGCGTCGAGGGCCTGGGACATGGGGCTCGGCTTCTCGAAATCCATCATCTGAGTATTCCCGCAAACTCCTGACCAATTGCTACAGCTTGCCCCCAACCGCAGGGAGTGCCAAGACTGACGGCAACCACCTGTTCCGGATTTCCCTGCCGAGGCCCCGCCATGACCCTGGTCACTTCCAACCCGACCGCTCTCGAACTCGCGCGCGACCTGATCCGCTGTTCCTCCGTCACGCCGGAGGATGCGGGAGTGCTGGCGGTGCTGGAGCGGTCGCTGACCGCGCTGGGTTTCACCTGCCACCGGATGACCTTCACGGATGTGGACACGCCGGATGTGGAGAATCTCTACGCCCGCATCGGCACGGGCAAGCCGACCTTCTGCTTTGCCGGGCATGTGGACGTGGTGCCGGTGGGCGACAATGCGGCCTGGACCCGCGATCCGTTCGGGGCGGAGATCGTCGACGGGCAACTCTTCGGGCGTGGCGCCACCGACATGAAGAGTGCCATCGCCTGCATGGTGGAGGCATCCGCGCGGGTGATCGGTGACGGGCTGGACGGCTCCATCGCCTTCCTGATCACCGGTGATGAGGAAGGCCCGGCAATCAACGGCACCGTGAAGGTACTCGACTGGATGAAACAGCAGGGCGAGACCATCGACGCCTGTCTGGTGGGGGAACCGACCAACCCCAATACGCTGGGCGAAATGGCGAAGATCGGGCGGCGCGGGTCGTTCTCCGGTCATCTGGTGGTCAGCGGCACGCAGGGCCATGTCGCCTACCCGCATCTGGCCGACAATCCCCTGCCCCGGCTGGTGGCCATGCTGGACCGCATCGCGGGGCTGAAACTCGACGATGGCAACGAACATTTCCAGCCGTCAAACCTTGAGATCACCACTGTGGATGTGGCCAATACCGCATCCAACGTGATCCCGGCGAAGGGAGAGGCGCGGTTCAACGTCCGCTACAACACCCTGCAGGACGCGGCGGGGCTGGAGCGGATGGTACGGGACGCCTGTGATGCCGTGGGCGGAGCCTACACCCTGACCGTGCGCAACTCCGGCGATCCCTTCCTGACCGCGCCCGGACCGCTGACCGAAATTCTCTCCACCGCAATCCAGGCCGAGCTTGGCGTGACGCCGGACCTCTCAACGACCG
>JARGNO010000011.1:9528-38034 GCA_029213165.1 Minwuia sp. | reverse complement strand
CAAGGACGCATGCCCGGTGGTGGAGTTCGGCCTGGTCGGCCAGACCATGCACAAGGTCGACGAGCGCGCCGGTGTCGACGACATCGCCCATCTGACGAACATCTACGAGCGGGTGCTGCGCGGCTTCTTCAGCTGAGTCAGCGCGCTGTTCGTCGGTGCATCTGCGGTGCATCTGGATTCCCGGATCAAGTCCGGGCAAGACGTGGTTGGGGATGGCAAGGCTCGCCGACTTCAGGCGGCAGAGCGGCGGGTCACCCCCCGCCCAGCACCTCCACCACCGACTCCTTCAGCGCACCGATGACCTGATCGCATTCGGCGGCGGTGATGCAGAATGGCGGGGCGATGCCGATGATGTCACTTTCCGGCATGGCGCGGGAAATGACGCCGCGGCGCATCAGGGCCTGATGCACCTTCACGCCGATACCTTCGGAAGCCTCGAAGAAGGTCGGGCCGTGATAGCGGTCCTTCACCAGTTCGACGCCGAGCAGCAGCCCCTCCCCCCGGATGTCGCCGACATTGCCGTGTTCGCCCAGCGCGTCAATCAGGCCCTTCTTCAGATAGGCCCCCATCTCCGCAGCATTGGAAACCAGGTTGAGATCATCCAGCAGTTTCAGGTTGGCGATGCCCGCCGCCGAGCCGATGGGGTGCGCGGCATAGGTCCAGCCGTGGCCGAAGGCACCGAACCTGTCCGTACCATCCGCCAGCCCCTGCCAGACCTGCTCCGACACGATGGAGCCGGACAGGGGCGCGTAGGCGGAGGTCAGCCCCTTGGCGATGGTGATGATGTCGGGCTGCATGCCGAAGTGATCTGACCCGAACATGGTGCCCATGCGCCCGAAGCCCGTGACCACCTCATCCGCGATCAGCAGGATATCGTGGCGTTTCAGAACAGTCTGGATCGCTTCCCAATACCCAGCCGGGGGCGGCACCATGCCGCCGGTCGCCAGCGCCGGTTCGCCGATGAAGGCGGCAATCGTTTCAGGCCCTTCCGCCACGATCATCTCTTCCAGCTTCGCGGCGCAGTGATTGCTGAATTCCTGCTCCGTCATGCCGCGATCCGCGCGACGGTAATAATACGGTGCCTCGGTATGTTTCACCGCCTCGAACGGCAGGTCGAACTGACGGTGGAACAGGTGCAGCCCGGTCAGGGAACCGGTCATCAGGCCGGAACCGTGATAGCCGCGCCAGCGGGAGATGATCTTCTTCTTCTCCGGCCGTCCGAGCGCATTGTTGTAGTACCAGACCAGCTTGATGTTGGTCTCATTGGCATCGGATCCCCCCAGGCCGAAGAAGACCCGGCTCATGTTGGCGGGGGCGCGATCAATCACCATCCGCGCCAGGGTTATCGACGCCTCCGTGCCGTGTCCGGCATAGGCGTGGTAATACGCCAGTTCCTTCGCCTGCGCTGCGATCGCATCCGCCACTTCCTGATGCCCGTAGCCGATGTTCACACAATAAAGTCCGGCGAAGGCATCAAGCAGCCTGTTGCCGTCACGGTCGGTGATGTGGACACCCTTTGCCCCGGTGACGATGCGGTTCGGAATGTCGCCGCGCGCGAACTGGGCCAGATGCGTGGACGGGTGGAAGAAGGTCTCCCGGTCCCAGGCGTCAAGATGGTCGTTCTTCAGCATGTTGCCCCCAATGGGTCAGATGGAATTCGGTACGGCAGTCTCGGTCAGCGTGATCCACCGTCAATGCGGATGATGGCCGCCGTGGTGTATCCGGCATTGTCGGAGGCGAGATAAAGGGCCGCCGACACCACTTCCTCCGGCTGGCCGCCGCGCTCCAGGGCGATGGAAGTCCGCGCCCGCTCCTCGAAGGCCTTCATGTCCCAGGCGTTCGAGATGTCGGTCAGGAATGGACCCGGCATGATGCAGTTGACCCGCACGGTCGGCCCCAGGGCGTCGGCGAATGCCTCCGTCATCGCATTCAGCCCGGCCTTGGCCGCAGCATAGGTGATGACATTGCGGCGCGGCCGGATCGCCGCGGCACTGGAGACATTGATGATGGCCCCGCCGCCGTCAGCGATCATCCGCTCCCCGACAGCCGCCGAGAGCCTGAACGGTCCCTTCAGATTGACGTCCAGCACCTTGTCATAGAGCGCCTCCGAGATGTCCACGGGGCGGTCATAGAGCGGCGACATGCCGGCATTGTTGATCAGCACATCGATGCGGCCGTGCGCCGCGTAAGCCGCTTCCACCAGCGCATCGCACTGTTCCCAGTGACCGACATGGCAGGCATGGGCCGAGCACGTGACACCCAATGCCCGCACTTCCTCCGCTGTCTTCTCGCAGGATTCGATCCTGCGTCCGGCGATGGCGACATTCGCCCCGGCAGCGGCAAAGCCCAGTGCCATGGCACGCCCAAGCCCGCGGCTGCCACCGGTGATGAGTACCGTCTTGCCGGTCATGTCGATGATGTGATGTGCGGTCATGTCAACGCCTTCTCGATTGCGGCACCGGTGCGCAGCACCCTGCCTTCGTCAAATGGATGGCCGATCACCGCCAGTCCAACCGGCAGCCCGTCGCTGAGGCCACAGGGCAGACTGAGGCCGCAAAGACCCAGATAGTTGACCCGCCGGGTCGCGATGGAGCTCAGCAGCGCCTGTCGACCATGGGCCACGGTGTCGTTCTCCACCAGCGCTATCGGTGGCGCGACAACAGGCACGGAATGCATCACCACGGCGTCAAATCCGGCAGTCGCATTGATGTAGGCCCGTTGCAGATCCTGAAAGCGGCGGCGCATGGTTTCCGCATCGACCGCGGTGCCCTTCCGTCCCTCCCTGATCCGCTCGAGGATCGGGGGATAGAGCGCACCGGGATTGGCATCAATCGCCTGGTGCCACAGCGCCCAGCCTTCCAGCGTTACCGGATTGCCATGCAGGCTGACCATCTCGTCAACCGCATCGAAGGCATCGAGTCGTCGTGTCACCACCTCGGCACCGGCCTCGCGACAACGCTCGACCGCGGCTTCCACGGCAGCTTTCACGCCCGGCTGGACAACGTCATCATCGTGCCCGATGGCGTGCAGCAGGCGCATGCCCTTCAGCGAAACACCCTTGAGGTCTGCGGGGCGGGTCGCGGAAAGGATCGCGCTGATATGATTGGCATCGGCCACGTCCTGCGTCAGGGGTCCAAGCGTGTCCAGCGACGGTGCCAGCAGCATCACGCCGTCCAGCGGAATCAGGCCCCATGTGGTCTTCAGACCGACGATTCCGTTGAACGCCGCCGGTATCCGGACAGACCCCCCGGTGTCCGAGCCGATCCCCGCCGGCGCCAGCCCGAGCGCGACGGAAACACCTGCACCGGCCGAACTGCCGCCCGGCACACGCGGATCACCCGCCGGGCTGTGGGCATTGGCCGGTGTCCCGGTCCAGGGGTTCACGCCCAGCCCCGAATAGGCCAGATCGGGCAGATTGGTCTTGCCCAGGCAGATCATGCCCGCCGCCGTTGCCCGCTGCAGCGCCAGTGCATCGCGATCCGGCAACCGCCCCTGGTAGAGCCGTGACGCCCCCTCCGTCGGGAAGGCGCCCGTATCGACCAGGTCCTTCCAGGAGATCGGCACCCCGTCCAACGGGGATCGCAGCGTGCCGTCTTTCTGGCGCAGTCGTGCCGCCATGGCCTCAGCCAGCGCACGTTCGCGCGTCGTGCGGACGTAGATCCTGTGATCCGTATCGACCGCGTCGATGCGTGTCAGGAAATGCTCGGTGACGGCAACAGGGTCGAGTTCACCCGACCGGATGCCTGCGCCCAGTTCCAGGGCGCTGCTTTCATGTATCTGCTTGCTCATGAGCCACACGGTACGGACTGGCTGGCGTGATGCAACCGGCAGGATCAGATTCCAGCCTTGCCAACCGCGATCACAGCGTCACTTCAGATGGCACGGACGCAAACAGCAGGAGGAATCGGCATGAATATCTCGCGCGCACTGATTGTCGGTGCAGGCCCTGGCATCAGCACGAGCTTCGCAAGGAAGCTGGCTGCACGGGGGGTCCGGCTCGCCCTGGCCAGCCGTTCGGTCGACAAGCTCTCCGAAATCGCCGACGAAACCGGCGCAATCACCATTCCCTGCGACGCGAGTCAGGCAGAATCCGTGGAAGCGGCCTTCGCCACCGTGGACGACGCGCTGGGCGGCGTCGATCTGGTGCTGTTCAATGCCAGCATGGCGTCGCGCGGCCCCTTGCTGGAGCAGGATCCGGCCCAGGTGGAGGAGGCCCTGCGCATTACCTGCTTCGGCGGGTTTCTTGTCGCACAGGCTGCAGTCCGGCGGATGGCAGAACAGGGTCACGGGAAACTGTTCTTCACCGGCGCATCGGCAAGCGTGAAGGGCTATCCCCGATCCGCCCCTTTCGCGATGGGCAAGTTCGGCCTGCGCGGACTGGCGCAGTCGGTGGCGCGGGAGTTCGGCCCGTCAGGCATCCATGTCGCCCATTTCGTGATTGATGGCGGTGTCCGTTCCGACACCCGTCCCGGCCGTCAGGACACGGCGGAAAATCCTGACGCCCTGCTGGATCCGGATGCAATTGCGGATACCTATATCGCCACCATGGACCAGCCGCGCAGCGCGTGGTCACTCGAGGTGGAACTGCGGCCTTGGGTGGAAAGGTTCTGATATCTTGCCTGACAGGCCAGCTTGCCACGTCAGAGCGCCCCGATTTGCCCTTGGCATGGCCTAGGGGCGCAGGCGTTTGGCTGGAAGAAGGATCGAGACCGTGGTCCCGCGGCCCTCGACACTCTCCAGCCGGAGTTCCCCATCATGTGCCTCGACCATCGCCTTGACAATGGCCAGCCCGAGTCCGGTTCCCGGTTCAGCAAGATAGAGTTCCTGGCCCGCCTGCCCGAACGGTTCAAGCGCGGTGGCCAGCTTCTCTTCCGGGATACCGATACCATTGTCAGAGACGCTTAGGGTCGGCTTGGGTGTGGCGAGGTTCAGGCTGACGGAAATTTGCCCGCCATCCGGCGTGAACTTGATGGAATTGGACAGCAGGTTCAGCATGATCTGCTTGAACGCACGGCGGTCCACGATCATGTAGCTGGCGTCATTGATATCGACAGTGACTTCCAGCTTGGCCAAGCGCACCTTTTCACGCACGATCTGGATGCATTCCCCGGCAAGTTCGCGGACATTCACCGGTTCCGGGTGATATTCAATCTGACCTGCCTCGACCTTCGAAAGGTCGAGAATGTCATTGATCAACGTCAGCAGGTGCTGCCCGCTGTTGAAGATATCAGAGATGTAGGGGACATACTTCTCATTGCCGACCGGCCCCATGACCTCGTCCCGCATCAGCTCCGAAAAGCCGATGATCGCATTCAGTGGGGTCCGCAGTTCGTGGCTCATGTGAGCCAGGAACTGGCTCTTCGCGGCGTTGGCGTACTCGGCCTGCTCCTTCGCCGCGCGCATCGCCATCTCGCTGCGGCGCAGCCGCTGTTCAGTGATGAATTGCGCATAGGCATAGCGGATGGCACGTTCCAGCACCCGCGATGACAGATCCTTCTTGTCGATGTAATCGACCGCGCCAGCCTCCAGCGCCGTCTGATCGATTGTCGGGTCCGCGCTGCCGGTGAGCAGGATCAGCGGCACCTGCGCATCATTGGCGCGCATGGTCCGGATCAGCTCCATGCCGGAACTGTCATTGATGTGATTGTCGATCAGGGCGATGTCGTGATCGCCCTTTCGAACTGCCTCTTCGGCCTCTTCAACGGAATCTATATGGAAAACGCGATAGCGCCGACCGCAGGATTTCAGCAAACGCTCGACGAGCACGAAATCCTCGTAGTCGTCATCGACCATCAGCACCCTGACGGGGCGCTCCTTCTTTGCTTCCCTATCCTGACGCAACATGACGACGTTGCTGGTGAGAGACGACAAGTGATCCACTCCGAGTTTGGCTTTCAGAGCGGTCAATATTCCATCGGGCGGGTTAATGGCCTGTAAATCAGATCACATTCTTCCCGCCGCGATCCAAATTTCCTTGGCGTCGGGTCGCCGAGGTGGTCAGGCAGCGGGCAACAAGCAGGTCGTTGACCAGTAACTGTCCATGTTCCTGATCACGCGAACCAGATCTTCGAACGAACGTGGCTTGGTGATGTAGGAATTCGCACCCAGATCATAGCAACTCAAGACATCCGTACGGGCCTGCGACGTGGTCATGACGATGGAGGGGATGCGCCGAAAGCACTCATTCTTCTGCAACTGGGCAAGCAGGCGTCGCCCGTCCATTCCCGGCATGTTGAGATCGATCACGAGAAGGCCAACATCAGCAGGCTTGCCCGTTCCCTCGTACCATCCCCGACCGTTGAGCAGATCAAGCATTTCCTGCCCGTCATCGACAAACGTCGGCTCAAGGTCGGCACCTGATTTCAAGATGGCGCGCTCAAAGAGGATCCGGTCAACCGGATCATCTTCAGCCCATATCACTCTCGGCATGGCATGTGTTCCTTCTGGCACCCGATATTGCCACGGCAGGGTGCTTTACGCAAACGTCATCTATGTCGGTCTGGTACCTGGTTCGACTGCTCCGGGTCGCTTGTCGCCATCGCTTCCCGCAACTGCAACACGAATTGCGCACCGTCCGGGCGACCGGAAGAATCGGTGGATTCCAGCCAGACCTTGCCGCCAAGACCGACAGCAAGTTTCCTCACGATAGCCAGGCCCATGCCTGTTCCGGCAACATTACCCTTGCTGCCAAGACGCTTGAATGGCTCGAACACGGTTTCTGCATTGCCCGCATCAATGCCGGGCCCATTGTCAGCAATGCGGATACGGACAGCATCCTTGGTCCCTTCATCCGCAAGAACTGAAATTTCCGGCACGCGCATCGGATCACAGTACTTGATGGAGTTGCCGATCAGGTTCTGAAAGATCCTGACCAGATCACCATGTCGGCCACGAACCGTCGGCATGTCCCCAATTGTCAGAACAGCCCCCGACTCTGTGATGGGAACCAGCAGATTGTCCATTGCCTCGGAAACCACCGCAGCCAGATCAACATCTTCCATAGCTTCATCGGAGCGTCCCGCCATCGAGAACTGCAACAGGTCATCGATCAGCGTCTCCATCCGGTCAGCACCATTGGTCATGTAACCCAGAAAGGCCCGGGCATCTTCCGGCAGGGACTCCGCGTAGTCAGCCGTCAGTATCTCGCCGAATGACTGTATCTTGCGCAGCGGCTCGCGCAGGTCGTGACTCGCAATGAAGGCAAACTGCTGCAGATCCTTGTTTGATCGGGCCAGTTCTGCTTCGCGCTGTTTCAGTTCACTGACATCCTGGCGGATGCTGATGAAGCCACCATCCTCCATCGGGTAATCGCGACCGGCCAGCCAGACCCCATTGTCCAGGGCCAGCAATATCGGTGCATCATCAAACCGGCGGTCATGGCGTCGGCCCTCGATCCAGGCGTCCGCATCGGTCACGCCGTCCGGCAATGTGAATATGCCCTTCTCCAGGCTCGTGCGGACAACGGATTCCCACGACATACCAGGGCGCAGGTCAACGACGGCCCGGGCAAGCCGACGATAGTTGCCGTTGAAATGAACCAGTTTCTCATCCGCATCGAAGATGGCAATTGCATCGGTTATCGCGGTGATGGCGCTGGCGAGCTGGCGCTGGCTTTCGGAGGTCCGAGCCTCAGCCTCGCGGATCTCGGACAGGTCTCTCATCGACCCGGCCGCTCCCGCAAAATTGCCGTCCTGATCAAAGATCGGATTGATCGAGACTTCGACCTGGCGTTCCGTTCCGTCCCTGGACGTGCGCATGCTTTGCAGGTTCCGGAACCTCTCGCCCCGACGCAACCTCCGCAGGCGTTCGTTCCTGATGGCCATCGGTTCACCACTCGGCAATTCGCGGACATTCATCCCGCGCGCTTCATCAGCGGCGATGCCATAGATTGCTTCAGCGGCCCGGTTCCAGATCGTGATCCGATCATCTGCATCCGTACCGACCACGCCCTCTGCCGATGCATCCAGAAAGGCTTCCAGTTCTCTCGTCCGGTTCTCCGCCCGTCGACGAAGCTCCTGCGCCTCGCTGATGTCCCTGATGGTGATGGCGGCACCAAGGAAGTTGCCATCATCAAGAATGGGAACCCCGTCCAGCTGGGCGACGATCCGGCGACCGTCCTCGCTCTCGCGCTCCATGGGCATGTTCTTGATATGCTCTCCCTTGGCCAGTCGGGAGATGATGGCGGCATTCTCGTCCCTGTACTGCGCGCGGCCAAGCTGGCGATTGGAAGAAAAATCCTCATGTGTCGCCCCAAGTATTTTGAGCAATGGCTTGTTCCAGAGGACAAAATTTCCGTCGAAATCTGTCAGGATTACACCTTCAGGCACATTCTCGATCGCTGTCCGATAGAGTCGAAGGTCGAGTTCGTTGCGCCGCCGTTCCTCCATCAGCACGGCGACCAGCTGTCCGACACCAATCGTGAGAACCAGGAAGACCTGAACATTCCGGATCGCGATCCCGATATCCCCATGGACCGCTAGATAGATCGGGCCAATGCCGTTCACAGTCGTCCAGGCTGCGCCAATCGCGATAACGGCGCCGGCGGCACCAACCGCTGCGATGCCGATCCGTGAGGCCAGCAGGATCATCAGCGGCGGCATCAGAAACAACAGGAGTTCCACCTCCGTGAGGATCGCCACCAGGCCGACGCCGATCAATCCGGCCAGACAGAGCCCGAAGAACCGCAGATCGCCTGAGAGACGCCGCCCCGCATCCACTGAGACAAGGGCCGGCGCCAGAATGAAGTTGCCGACAATGTCGGAGAGAAACCAACGCTCCAGCACACCTGCGAAGGGCGCGCCGTAGGCGAGATGAATCACAAGCGCACCAATGATGGCAGCTACGGTCGGGCCAACGAGTAGCGCAAAGAGCGCAAATTTCAGTATGCCCTGGCCCTCATAAATCTCGCGAACCTGCCAGTTGATCACTCCCAGGCCAGCGATGATCGCCAGAATGCCTGCCAGATTTGCGACGGTCAGACCCAGCGCCACCAGCAGCGGATCGCCATATATCAGATTGGCGACCAGGATCATGGCACCTGTCACAATGAACACCAGCACCTGCTGCTGCCGCCGCTGCCGCCAGCGCAGCATCAACCCGACCGCTACACCCGAGGCAAGCCAGACAGAGGCCACATTCCCCGCACTGCGGGTCAGTTCGATCCCCAACAGCGCCGCCGCGAGAATGGCAATCGCAGAGACCGACAACATCTGCCAGACAGGCTTTGGTTCAACTTTCACTTCAGTTTCAGACACCAGGCACCCAGACCTTGAATGAACACACGAGGGCAAGAACAGGCCCCGCCGAGTGGAACTTCCATCGGACGGTTTCAGGGTACGCCAATCATCCTAACATCGTCCTAACCATGAGCAGTCGAAACCGCAGCCGAGACGACGGACACGGGTATTCAATCGGGTATCGCATCCCGCGCCAGTTGGTCCGCCCTCTCGTTGCCGACATCGCCTGCATGTCCCCTGACCCAGTGCCAGCGCACCTTGTGGCGGCTGTTGGCGGCATCCAGTTCCTGCCAGAGGTCCGCGTTCTTGACTGGCTTCTTCGCGGCAGTCTTCCAGCCGCGCGCCTGCCAGCCGCGGATCCAGTCAGTGATTCCGTCCATCACATAGCGGCTGTCCGTATGCAGCAGCACCTCGCAGGGACGCTTCAGCGCGTTCAGGGCCTCGATCGCGGCGCGCAGTTCCATGCGGTTGTTCGTGGTCTGAACCTCGCCACCCGACAGTTCTCTCTCCCGGTCCCCGAAGCGCAGGACCGCCCCCCAGCCACCCGGACCCGGATTGCCGGAACATGCACCATCGGTCCATATCTCGACTTCCATACTCAGAAATCCAGGCCGTAGGCGCGGGTGTCACCCACGCCACGATGGAACTTCAGCTTGTGCCAGTACTCCAGGGGATCCTTGCGGGTCACGAATGCTCCTTCAGGTGTGTGCAGCCAGTCGAACAGGCGGGTGACAAGGAATCGCAGCGCCGCGCCGCGTGCCAGCAGCGGCAGGGCATCGAACTCGGCCCGCGAGATCGGACGGCGGTTGCGATAGGCCTGCAACATGGCGCGCGCATGGGTGATGTTGAAGGCACCGTCACGTTCGAAGCACCAGGCATTCAGGCAGATCGCCACGTCATAGAGCAGGATGTCCTTGCATGCGAAATAGAAGTCGATGACCCCACTGAGATCATCGCCCATGAAGAACACGTTGTCCGGAAACAGGTCGGCATGGATGACACCTGTGGGCAGGTCACGCGGCCAGTCGGTCCGGAGCGACGCCATCTCCCGCCAGAGTTCCCCCGACAGGCCAGGCAGGACACTGTCTGCGCCGGACTCGGACTGGCCGATCAGGGTGGACCAGCCGTCCAGCGACAATGCGTTGGCGCGGTGCAGCGGGAAATCACCGGCAGCCATGTGCAGGCGCGCCAGGGCATCCCCGATCGCGGCCAGATGGACAGGTCGGGGCTTGCGCGGCCATCGCCCCCGCAGAAAGCTGACAATTGCCGCCGGACGGCCAGCAGCCTCGACGAGCGTCTGGCCGGTGCGGGTTCGGATAGGCTGCGGACAGGGAAACCCCTGTTCGGAGAGATGGTCGAGCAGGCCCAGAAAGAACGGCAGATCAGCCGGATCGACGCGTTTCTCGTAGAGCGTGAGAATGTAGCGATCCCGGTCCGTCAACAGCATGAAGTTGGAGTTCTCGACGCCTTCGGCAATGCCGGTACAGGCGACAGCCTGCCCTATGTCATAGGCATCCAGCAGACGATCCAGTTCGTCATCGGCGATGTCGGTATAAACGGCCAAGGCGGATGATCAGTCGACCAGGACACGCGGCAGCTTGAAGGAGATGCCCTCTTCCGCGCCCTCGACGTTAACGATCTCGACTGCATGGCGCGCGCGAAACGCATCGATCAGTTCCTGCACCAGGACTTCAGGCGCCGACGCACCGGCCGTGATGCCGACCGTGCGTGCCTGCCCGATCACATTCCAGTCCAGATCCGCCGCACGTTCCACCAGCATGGACGCACGACAGCCCGCACGTTCCGCCACCTCCACGAGGCGTTTGGAATTCGAAGAGGTCGGTGCCCCGACCACAAGCAGAACCTCACACTGTCCCGCCATTTCCTTGACGGCAAGCTGGCGATTGGTCGTGGCATAGCAGATGTCTTCCTTCCGGGGCTTCCGCATCGTGGGGAACCGCCTGGTCAGCACCGCCATGATCGCCGCCGTATCGTCCACCGACAATGTCGTCTGCGTGATGACACCGAGGTTCTCTGCATCCGTGACCTGAACCGTCCCGGCCTGGGCTTCATCCTCGACCAGCGTAATTGCGCCGGCTGGCAACTGCCCCATTGTGCCAATGACTTCCGGATGACCCCCGTGGCCGATCATGATGATGTGATGACCGGCGCGATGATGCTTCTCCGCCTCCATGTGCACCTTGGAGACCAGAGGGCAGGTGGCATCCAGATAAACCAGATTGCGACGCTGCGCTTCCTCGGGCACCCATTTCGGGACACCATGGGCGGAAAAGATGACCGTCGCATCCTCCGGCACATCGTCCAGCTCATCAACGAAGATGGCACCGAGTTGGCGCAAACCATCAACAACGAAGCGATTGTGGACGATCTCGTGGCGGACATAGACCGGCGCACCGAACTTCTCCAGCGTGCGCTCGACGATCTGGATCGCACGCTCGACGCCCGCACAGAAGCCCCGCGGATTGGCCAGAAATATCCGCATCGGTCCCTGACTCGGCGCGTTCATGAGGTGGCTCCGCTGGCTGGTGGATTGGCAGGCGTCTCAGCTTGTGGACTTGTCCCCCCTCATCTACATTGCGGCCCCGCAGGCGACAAGCGCGTCGCAGTTCAATTTCACCCGACCCGCATGGACAATTTGCACAATGACCGAGCCCACTGTCGCCCAGAAGGCCCCCTTCGCTGTCGAAACCGAAGCCGGAAAGAGCTATTTCTGGTGTTCCTGTGGTGAAAGTGCCAAGCAGCCTTTCTGCGACGGTTCCCACAAGGGCAGCAGCTTTGCGCCAACGAAATTCACGGCGGAGAAGGCTGGCAAGGTTTTCTTCTGCGGCTGCAAGATGTCTTCGCGCGGCCACCTCTGCGATGGCACCCACAAGAACCTTTGAGGCGACCTTACGTGCGTATTCTTGCTCCTATCGCGACTTCGCTTGCTCTCGCGCTCGCCGCCTGTGGTGGTGTCGGGACGGCGGCTGACGGATCATGCCCTCGGATCGGTGTGCTGCAGGACGCGGCGAATTTTCCTTTGAAGGATTCTGCTGGCAACATCCGCGCCCTGGCACGTCTGAGCTTCAGCCGTGCGACGCCCTGCACCTACAACAAGTCCAGCACAGACCAGACAGGCTTCAGTTCGATGCGGACCGTGCTGAATGTGCGGGCCGATGCAGCCAGGGCAGAATCCGCCAGCATGAGCAGCATCGAAGTGCCCGTGATTGTCGCCACGGTATCGGCGGATGGCTTGCTGACGGGGCGGCACCGGCTGACGATGGATGTACCGTTCACAACCGGCGGGACCGGGAATGCCGAGGAACAGGTCGAGGTCGTGATCAGCTACAAGGGATCCGGTGAAGCCGAGCAACATCGCATCGTGATTGCCTTCGACCTTGACCGCGACGAAGTGCTGCTGAACCGGAGCCGGGTCGGCCGCTGAGGACTTGCGCAGGCAATGATCTGACCTGATCTCAGAAGAATATCCATCAAGATATTGAATTCAAACAAGCAATACAGTGAATTCCGCGCGCCCGATGGTATCCGTCAGTGCCTTGTGATGATGGCTTCCGGTGCACCGCTCAGCTTGCCTTGCATCATGTCGCAGCCATTGGCCCTGAACAGTCGCGCCTCGGCCTCGATTTCCACACCTTCGGCAACGGTAGAGATGGACAGGCTGCGGGACAGCTTCAGGATCCCTTCGCAGATTGCCCTGCTGGACGGTGACCGGACTGCATCGCGCACAAGGCTCCTGTCGATCTTCAGCCGATCAACGGGCAGACGGGCCAACTGCGTCAGTGACATGTCGCCGGTACCGAAATCATCCAGCGCGACCCGTGCCCCCAGCCTGTGAATGCCGTCGATAATCCACAATGTGCGGTCAGTGTCACTGGCGAGTGCCTTCTCGGAGATATCGAATTCCAGAGTAGCGGGGGCAATGCCCGACGCGGCGACCAGACGCTCCAACCGTTCCAGCACATCAGGGCGGGTCAACTGACGATATGCCAGATTGATCCCGACAAATGGTACCGACCCGCTGTCTCCCCGGTCTGCAAATGCTGCCTGCGCCTCGGCAGCACGCTTCAGCGCCAGACGCGTGACATCCCAGATCAGCTCACTGCCCATCGCAACGGAGACCACTTCCTCAGCCGGCAGCGTCTTGCCGCTGTCATCCTGAAGCCGCATCAGCACTTCGAGGCCCTCAACGCTTTGCCGTTCCATGCTGACGATCGGCTGAGACGCGAAACCGATGCTGCCATTGACGACGGCAGCTTCCGCAAGTGAACGGATACCGGCGCGCCAGGCAAGTACCTCGTTCATCGGCTCATCAAAGAATGCGACCCGGTTGCGGCCTGCCTTCTTGGCCTTGAACAGGGCCTGATCTGCACGACGAACCAGATTGTCAAAATCGCGGCTGCCAGCCTGGCTGTAATAGATACCGAGGCTGCAGGTCGTGTTCGTCGTCCCGTCGTCAGTGACAAATGGTTCCGCGATGCTCGTCCGGATGCGTTCCGCCAGTATCGATGCGTCAGCCGCGCTCTCCAGCCCCTCACAGATGATGGCAAATTCATCGCCACCCCAGCGGGCAATCACATCAGCCTCACGGCAGCAGGTTCTCAGCCGATTGCTGACTTCGACAAGGACACGGTCGCCAGCTTCTTCGCCGAGGCCATCGTTGATCGGCCTGAAATGGTCCAGGTCCAGCAGGATAACAGCGAACGCATTGCCGGAGCGCCGGTTCGTCGCCACCACCCGCTCCAGCTCCCGGTCGAACGCGACGCGGTTGCGCGCGCCCGTGAGGTCGTCCGTCGTCGCCTGCCTGGAAAGCGCCTTTTCCCTGCTCTTCTGGCGCAGACCATACTGGATGGCCCGGGTCAGCAGGGTCGCATTGACGTCACGCTTGACCAGATAGTCCACGGCACCTGCGCCACGTGCAGCCTGATCCAGTTCCTCGTTGCTCATTCCTGTCAGCAGGATCACGGGGCCATTGAAGCCACTCTCGACGATCCGTCGAACGAAATCGAGGCCGTTGTCCCCGCCCAGCCGATAATCGACCAGGCAGACATCGGGATTGGTCTCCTGAAGGGTGGCAAAACCGCTGTCAGCGCTTTCAGCCCAACTCAGGTGATAATCCTTGCGCGAGTCCTTGCGTCCCTTCGACGAAAGCATCGCCTCCGTCAGCAGGAAATCCTCATAATCGTCATCAATATACAGGATACTGATCGGGTCTGTGCCCTCGACCTCGCGTTGTTCCATCCCTGTGCCCCGACATCGGTTCCGTGAACTGGACTGGGACGCGCGCGCCCCGGCTATCTCAGAATTCGTGACAAGCATCTGGTCCGTTAATTCGGACTCTGTAGGCCGGACCGGCCACTGCTTCCCCTGGTTCCTTCAGGAAGGGCAGAAGCCATGTCCATCCACTTTGAACCGGAGTGCCATTCTGGCACATGCACCATGTCGGTGATTTCGGCCCTGACAGACAACACCAAGGATTCCGCTTGGCAAAAATTGACCTGGCAATCATTCAACAGTGGATCAAATACCCGGACGGTGCAACCGGTAATTATTCCGGCCATCAATTCGCGGCTGCGGCTTGCGCGCGATCAGTCCTGGACACAGACTCGGCCCGAGTTTGTTGGAGGGGGAGATATCTGTTGGGCTGGAACGACCACATTCAGGAACACGAGCGGCGCATCGCCAAAGCCAGGGCGATGGGATCACCAAAACGACTGGCCGAACGGTCCGAGGCGGGAAATCTCAATGCCCGACAACGGATCGAGGCATTGCTCGATCCCGGCAGTTTCCACGAATCCGGCCTGTTCGCGGTGTCCCGCCAGCCCGACATGGCCGACAGGAGTCCGGCGGACGGCGTGGTCGATGGCTACGGGCGCATTGACGGGCGGGAAGTCATTGTCTGCGCCCAGGACTTCACGACGCTGGGTTCCTCCAGCGCGGTCAACAATGGTCGCAAATCCATGAAGATGTGGCAGACGGCGGAGAAGAACGGCGTTCCCTTCGTCTATCTGTCGGAATGCTCCGGTGCGCGCATCCCCGACATCATGGGGGCGGTCGGCATGGGCAGCATCGGCGAAGGTTTCATCTTCAGCCGCCGCAGGCTGGTTCCCTGGGCCGACGCAGTGCTCGGCATGTCCTTTGGTGGCGGAACCTGGGTGGCCTCCGTTTCCGATTTCGTGGTCATGCGCAAGGGTGCGGTCATGGCGGTCACCAGCCCGCGGGTGAACACGGTCGCCATCTCCGAACAGATCGACCCGGAGGAAATGGGCGGCTGGCGGGTACAGACGGAGATCACCGGCAAGGCTGACATGGCCGTCGACAGCGACGAGGAGGCCCTGCAGGCCGTCCGCAACTATCTCTCCTACCTGCCATCGAATTGCGAGGAACTGCCGCCGATGGCAGACGTTCCGACCGGATCAGGCGATGAGGCCAATCGCATACTGGACCTGGTGCCGGAGGAACGCCGACGCACCTACGATGTCCGCAAGGTCATTCGCCTGATCGTCGACCGCGACAGCATGTTCCCGATCAAGGAGCGGTTCGGGCGTTCGCTGGTGACCTGCCTTGCCCGCATACAGGGCCGCACTGTAGGCATCATCGCAAACAATCCGATGTTCAAGGGCGGCGCGCTGGATGTCGATTCCTGCGACAAGGCCACCAGCTTCATCGCCACATGCGACAGCTTCAACGTGCCTCTCATATTCCTGGCCGATGTCCCCGGATTCCTGATCGGTGTGGAGGGGGAGCACAAGAAGGTACCCGGAAAGATCATGAACTTCATGCAGGCGCTGGAGCTCGCGACGGTTCCCGTTCTGTCGGTCGTGATGCGCAAGTCCTACGGACAGGCCTATATCAACATGGGTGGTGGGCGGTCCGACGAGATGGCCTGCTGGTTCACTGCCGACATCAGCTTCGTCGACCCGGCCGTCGCCGCATCCATCGTGACCGGTCTCGACCCGAAGACGGAGCCGGAGAGGTTCGCCGCAGCCGTGGAGGACTACTCGCTCGGGTGCTCCCCCTATGACCTGGCGGGGCAATACATGGCGCACGATGTCATCGACCCGCGCGACACCCGGCAATGGCTTGCCCGAATGCTGGAAGCACACCAGCGCAGGCGTACCGGCGGAATCGGCGCACACCATATGCAGAGCTGGCCGTTCACTTATTGACGAAGCCGCATTAGTCTCCGCGCCATCCATTTGGACACGTGCATTTTGGGGAGACTGGGCACATGGCGGAAATCGAGATCAAGTCGGAGATCGCAGGCAAGGTATGGCTGATCGAGGCCGGGGTCGGCCAGACCGTAGAGGAAGATGATGCAGTCATTATCCTGGAATCCATGAAGATGGAGATTCCGGTTGCGGCACCGGTATCCGGAAAGATTACCGAGATCCTGGTCGAGAAGGACGAGGCCGTCGCAGAAGGGCAGACAGTCGCCCGCATGGAAGGCTGACCCGTCGCGCATGATCAGGCCGTTCACGCGGGAAACCCGCACCGGCATCATTGACGGTTTCGTGGTCGGGCCGGAGGACGCACCGCAGTTTCTGATGCTGCACGCCTCCGGCACCGGTTCCGCAAGCCTGATCCGTCTGGCCGAGAGCGCGGCTGAGCGGGGCCATTGCGTCATCCTGCCCAATCTGGATGGCTATGGTGCCACCCGTGTGGAGGGCCCCGATGCCATGACGCGCCATATGGCCGTTGCGCGTCATTTCCTGGAACAGTCATCACCCCCCCTGCCCGTCTTTGGGCATTCCATGGGCGGGTTCGTGACCCTGCGGCTTGCCGCCGAAGGTGTTGCGATGAAGCGGATATCGGTATTCGAACCGGTGGCTATCGGCGTTCTGCGCGAACATGCCGAAGACGCCGAGGTGCTGGAACTGGACACCAGGGCTGTCTCCCGTATCGCACCGCTGATGGCACAGGGGCGGGCGGAGGATGCCGTGCGTGACTTCATTTCGCTTTGGAATGGGGACAGGTGGGATGACCTGCCCGAGAAAGCGCGCCAGAGCATCGTCGCCATGGCGCCACAGATCAACGCCGATACGGCGAAGGTCAGCTTCGACACGCACTTCGCATCCCACTACGCGTCCATCGACGCGCCCGTGACCCTGATAGGCAGCGAGAACGGGCCACCGCCGGCTGGCCGGATTCTGGACAGGCTGGCCATTGCCCTGCCCCGCGCCATGCGAGTGACAATCGAAGGCGCCGGGCACATGGGCCCCTTGCAGGCGCCGGAGAAATTTGCAGCGGTGCTGCCACTGGATTGAATTCGGCGCAGCGCATACCATCACGGGACTGCTCTGGGGAGGACAGCCAAATGGATCTCAGCCTGACTGACAAGGATGTGGCCTTTCGCGATGAGGTGCGCACCTGGATCGCCGAAAACCTGACTGAGGAAATGCGCGACGGCGCGCGCCTGACCACAGGCCCGTTCAGCGATTTCCAGATCGGCATGAAGTGGTTCCGGACCCTAGCAGCGCGGGGCTGGTCCGCCGCGACATGGCCGTCGGAGTTCGGCGGCCCGGGCTGGTCGCCGCTGCAGCTCTACATCTTCAACGCCGAATGCGCCGCCGCCGGGACGCCGGTGCCACTGGTGATGGGTGTTCAGATGGTTGGACCCGTGCTGATGCACTTCGGCACGCCCCGGCAGCAGGAATACTACCTGCCGCGCATCCTCTCGGGTGAAGACATCTGGTGTCAGGGCTATTCGGAGCCGGGGTCGGGTTCGGATCTTGCTTCGCTGAAGACCCGCGCGGTTCGGGACGGCGATGACTATGTCATCAACGGCTCGAAGATCTGGACCACCTTCGCCCAGCATGCAAACCGCATGTTCTGTCTGGTGCGCACGGGAACCGAGGGCAAGGCGCAGGAAGGGATTTCCTTCATCCTGATCGACGATTTCAATGCGCCCGGTATCACGGTTGACCCGATCATCACCATGGCCGGCGATCACGAGGTCAATCAGGTCTTCTTCGAGGATGTGCGGGTTCCGGCCAGCAACCTGGTCGGGCGGGAGAACGATGGCTGGACAGTTGCCAAGTACCTGCTGGAGTTCGAGCGCGGCGGCAACAGCTACAGCCCCGGACTGCACGCCTCGCTGGCGCATCTGAAGGCCGTAGCCCGGGCGGAGCGCGATGGCGACGGGGCCCGGCTGATCGACGATTCGACCTTCCGCACCCGGATCGCCGAGGCCGAATGCGACACGCTGGCGCTGGAGCATGTGGAGAAGCAGGCGCTCTGCGCACTGGCGGAGGGCAGAACGCCAGGTGCCGCGTCCTCCATGATGAAAGTCAGGGGATCCGAGATCCTGCAGCGCGCGGCGGAACTGACAACGGAAGCCGTCGCCTATCATGCATGGCCGGACCAGAAGGCCGCACGCACTGTCGGATCGAACATCAGCGCCGTCGGGCCGGAACATGCCCTGACCGCTCTGCCCCGCCACCTGAACCACCGGGCGGCAACAATCTATGCCGGGTCCAACGAGATCCAGCGCAACATCATCGCCAAGCTGGTGCTGGGCCTCTAGCCGGTTGATACACATCGGTATTGTGAACGACCGCCAGGTTCTTTAACCAGTTGTTGAAACCCTGAGTCTAACTATCAAGCGGTCAGGGACGTGCGTGATCGACAGTTCAGGTGAAGTACCGTGCAGGATATTAGTGCCCACATCGACATTCTGTGGATTCTGATCTGCACGGTGCTGGTGCTGCTGATGCAGCCCGGTTTCGCCTGCCTCGAGATTGGCCTGGTTCGCGCCAAGAACACCATCAACGTCGCGATGAAGAACATTGCCGACTTCAGTCTGGCGGCGATGCTGTTCTGGCTGGCCGGTTACGGCATCATGTTCGGCGCCAGCGAAATGGGCCTGTTCGGCACCAGTGGCTTCCTGTTCGATCCGGGTGCAGGCAGCAGGTCGGTGCCGCAGGACACCGCCTTCTTCTTCTTTCAGGTCGCTTTCTGCGGCGCGGCGACGACAATCATTTCCGGTGCGGTGGCGGAGCGGATGAGTTTCCGTGGCTATTTCATCGTTGCCGGGCTCGTCAGCATCCTGATTTATCCCCTGTTCGGTCACTGGGCATGGGGTGGCCTGAACCTGTCCCAGACCGGTTGGCTGCAGGCAATGGGCTTCGTGGACTTTGCCGGATCGACCGTGGTGCACAGCATCGGCGGCTGGGTGGCCCTGGCGGCGATCATCGTCATCGGGCCTCGCCATGGCCGCTTCGGTGCGGATGGACGTCCCATCGAGCCCCACAATCCCTCCACGGCAATTCTCGGCATCTTCCTGCTCTGGATCGGCTGGTTTGGTTTCAATGGCGGCAGTGAGCTTGCGCTGAACGGCAATGTTCCTGGAATTCTGCTCAACACCATGCTCGCCGGTGTCTCAGGCAGCCTTGCCGTCCTGGGCTACACATGGATCCGCGAAGGACGACCAGCCGCGGTTCCCGCCGCGACTGGCGCCATTTCCGGCCTCGTGGCGATCACCGCCAGTGCCCATGCCACGACAGGCCCGTCGGCAATCCTGATTGGCGCGGTCGGCGGAATGGCAGGCCTGGGTGGTGCATGGCTGCTTGCGCGACTGAAGATTGATGATGTGGTGAACGCCGTTCCCTCGCACCTGTTCGCAGGCATATGGGGCACATTGGCTGTCGCGCTGCTCGGAGACCTCACGCGACTTGGCACCGGCCTCGATCGGCTGGACCAGCTCGGTGTCCAGGCGCTGGGTGCAGGCTGCGCCGGTCTGGTGGGCTTCGGCATCTCCTGGCCCCTGCTGCGGCTGGTCAACCGCTTCATGCCGCTGCGGGTCAAGCGGGAGCATGAGGAAGTCGGACTGAACACCTCGGAACATGGGGCCAGTACCTCGCTGGTCGATCTGGTTTCCGCCATGGAGGTTCATCGCCGCACCGGAGATTTCAGTCGCCCGGTCCATGTGGAACCTTTCACGGAAGCCGGGGACATTGCCTCCCAGTACAACCTGGTCCTGCGCAAGTTCTCCGACGAGGTCGAAGGGCACGAGAAGACCGGTTCCAGGCTTCGCGAGGCACTCACCCAGGCGGAACTGGCCAACTCCTCGAAATCGCAGTTCCTTGCCAACATGAGTCACGAGCTGCGCACGCCCCTGAACGCCATCATCGGCTTTTCCGACATCATTCGGACCGAGATGTTCGGCCCGATGCAGAACGACCGCTATCGCGACTATGCTGATGACATCAACAACGCGAGCCAGCATCTGCTGTCCCTGATCAATGACATCCTTGACCTGTCGAAGATCGAGGCAAACAAGTTCGACCTGACCGATACCGAGGTCGACCTGGCCGAAATCGCCGAAACCTGTCAGCGCATGCTCAATTCGAACGCTCGTGACAGCAAGGTGGACCTGGTGATGCGCGTGCAGTCCGATCTGCCGGTCCTGCGAGCAGACGAACGCGCGGTCAGCCAGATCATGCTGAACCTGCTGACCAACGGCATCAAGTTCACGCCCGAACACGGAACTGTTTCACTGACAATCGAAGTGGAAGCAGACGGACGCGTCGCAATGACGGTCAGCGATACGGGCATCGGCATCTCGAAGGCCAACATCAACCGCGCCTTCGAACCCTTCACCCAGATCGCCAGCGACAGCCTGATCTACTCCGCCGAAGGCACCGGCCTCGGGCTGCCCCTGACCGCGGCACTGACCAGGCTGCATGACGCCAGCCTGGTAATCGCGTCGGAGGAAGGTACGGGGACAACCATCACCGTGCGCTTCCCCCTCAGCCGGGTCGTTCGTCAGCCAGTCCGTCTGAGCGCCTGACCTTCAGTCCAGGTGCCGGTTCGTCAGCCACGAATCCCTGAAACCCAGTCGGCAATTGCGCTACCGATCTCGTCGGGTGAGTCTTCCTGAATGAAATGGCTGCCCTTGACGGTGACCTCCGTCTGGTTCTTCCAGCCCCGGCAGAATTCACGGACCGCGCCGGTCAGGATCGCGCCCGGTTCAGCATTCACGAACAGTTTCGGCATCCCGTTCTCGGCCATCCAGTCGGAATAATCCTGTACGATGGCAACAACGTCTGCTGGCTCACCCGAAATCGGGATCTGTCGCGGCCATGTCAGGGTCGGACGACGGTCCTCGCCCGCTTCCGCGAAGGGACGGCGATAGACGGCCATCTCCGCGTCGGTCAGACCACGCAGCACGGAGCCAGGCAGGACCTTTTCAACGAAGATGTTCTTCTCCAGCACCATCTTCTCGCCTGCCGGGGAACGGAAGCCTTCGAAGACCGGGCGCGACGCCGCATTCCACTCTTCCCAGAGCACGGGCCGGACGATCCCTTCCATGTAGGCGATGCCCTGGACAGCCTCCCGGTGCCGGTTGGCCCAGTCGAAGCCCAGCGCCGAGCCCCAGTCGTGAATGACCAGGATCGCGTTCTGCGTCACGCCCAGCGCCTCCAGCAGGCCATCGAGATACTGGCGATGCTCGACAAAGCGATAACGGTCCGGTCCGGATTCCGGCAGCTTCTCGGAATCACCCATGCCGATCAGATCCGGCGCAATGCAGCGACCCAGCCCCTTCACATGCGGCATCACGTTGCGCCAGAGATAGGACGACGTCGGGTTGCCATGCAGGAAGATGACGGGGTCCCCTTCCCCCATTTCCACATAGGTCATCTTGCGGCCATGCACCTCGACCGACTTCTTAGGGTGCTCTGCGGCGGAAATTGTCATCACTCGTTCTCCCCTGATGTCATGCGACAGAGTTGGGGCGCAGGGCATGGTGGTCAAGTGGCGGGTGCCGGATGCACAGGCAACTGCGGATCGCTTCACGTTTGTAATGAACCTCAGTCAGTTGTAAGTCTGGAATTGCGGCATCTCGGGGAGGCACCAGCCATGGACCAGTTCGATTTCATCATTGTCGGCGGAGGATCCGCAGGCTGTGTGCTGGCCAGCCGCCTGAGCGAAGATCCAGATACCTCCGTCTGCATGGTCGAGGCCGGGACGACAGGCGACCACTGGTCCATCAACGTGCCCGCCGGACTGGTCAAGACGATGCAGGACAGGCAGACCAACTGGCTGCTGCAGACGGAGCCACAGCCGAACCTGGACGGTCGACGGATGTTCTGGCCCCGCGGCAAGGCGCTCGGCGGCTCCAGCGCGATCAACGGCATGGTCTACATTCGCGGTCACCGCGCCGACTACGACCGCTGGGCCAGCGAGGAAGGCTGCCCCGGCTGGGACTGGGAAAGCGTGCTGCCGCTGTTCCGCCGGGCGGAGAACAACGAGCGCATTCAAGATGATCTGCACGGTCAGGGCGGGCCGCTGAATGTCATGGACCCGCGCAGCCCCAGCCCCTTGTCACACATGTTCGTCGAAGCGGCGGGCAAGGCCCAGATCAGTGAGACAGATGACTTCAACGGCCCGCGACAGGAAGGTGCCGGTCTCTACCAGCTCACGCAGAAGGACGGCCAGCGCCACAGCGTCTGGCACGCCTATCTGCAGGGCGTGCAGCGGCCCAACCTGCGCGTCATCACTGGCGCGCGGGCAACACGCGTCCGGGTCGAGAACGGGCGGGCCGTGGGCATAGATTTCCGGCGCGAGGGCCAGACCGCTGACGAGAGCATCGGCGCCACGCGGGAAGTACTGCTGTCGGGCGGGGCGGTTCATTCCCCGCACCTGTTGCTGCTGTCGGGCATCGGGCCGGGCCAGATGCTGGCCGGACATGGCATCACGCAGGTCCATGAGGCGCCGGAGGTCGGGCGCAACCTGCAGGACCATCTCGACATCTCACTGGTGCAGCATACCGCGACGAAGATCGGTTTTGCCTTTACCTGGCGCGGCCTGAGCCGGCTGCCCGGCGCGATCCGCGAGTACCGGAAGCAGCGAACGGGCCTTCTGACCAGCAACTTCGCGGAGGCTGGCATCTTCACGCGCAGCCAGGCCGACGAGCCCCTGCCCGACCTGCAGTATCACTTCCTGCCGGTAATGAGTGACAACCATGGCAAGACCCGGATCTATTCCCATGGAGTCACGCTGCATTGCTGTGACCTGCGCCCGAAGAGCCGTGGCCACATCGGTCTTTCGTCATCCGACCCGATGGTCGATCCACTGATCGATCCGAACTACCTGGATCACCCGGATGACCTGCAGAAGATGATCCGCGGTGTCGAGATCGGGCGGCAGGTCTTCGCCGCACCTCCGATTGCGCGGCACATGGCGGAAGAGCTGCATCCGGGGGCGGAGGTGCAGGGGCCAGAAGCTCTGGAAGCCTTCGTGCGACGCAAGGCAGAGACGATCTACCACCCGGTCGGCAGTTGCCGGATGGGCAAGGATGCCGCCGCAGTGGTGGATCCGGAATTGCGGGTGCGGGGTGTTGAAGGGCTGCGGGTCGTGGATGCGTCCGTCATGCCCAGCCTGATCGGCGGAAATACCAATGCGCCCACTGTCATGATTGCGGAACGTGCCGCGGATATGATCCGCGCGGCCTGAGCATCCGTCGCAGGCAGAACGGAAGAGATCAGCCCCGACCTGACAGGCCGGGGCTGAGAGTCGTGGTTCAGCGCGGGGCCATGCGGATGGCACCGTCGAGCCGGATGGTCTCGCCGTTCAGCATCTGGTTTTCGCAGATGTGGCGCGCCAGCTGGCCGTACTCGGAAGGGTCACCCAGACGCTTCGGGAACGGCACCGTGGCGGCCAGCGCTTCCTTCACGTTGTCGGGCAGGCTCTGCAGCATGGGCGTGCCGAACAGGCCCGGCGCGATGGTGCAGACGCGGATACCGTCGTTCATCAGATCACGTGCGATGGGCAGGGTCATGCCGACAACGCCGCCTTTGGACGCGGAATAGGCTGCCTGACCGATCTGGCCGTCGAATGCAGCGACAGATGCCGTATTGACGATGACACCACGGTCGCCGTTCTCCGTCGGGTCCTGAGCCGCCATTTCCGTGGCCGCGATGCGGATGCAGTTGAAGGTTCCGACCAGGTTGACGCTGATGACGCGCTGGAACATGTCGAGGGCATGCGGTTCGCCCTTCGACGTGGTCTTGGCGGCGATGCCGATGCCTGCGCAGTTCACCAGGATGCGGGCCGGACCATGGGCGGCCTTCGCCGTCTCGAATGCCGCCAATACGGACGCTTCATCGGCCACATTGCACTTGGCGAAGACACCGCCCAGTTCCTTCGCCATCTTCTGTCCCAGGTCTTCGTTCAGGTCCAGGATCGCAACCTTTGCCCCAGCAGACGCGAGTTCACGGGCCGTCGCCTCACCCAGACCGGACGCGCCGCCGGTGATCACAGCAGCCATACCCTTGAGATTCATCAGTTCATCCTCCCTATGAAAAAATCGATCCGGGGCAACGTCTAGACCATTCCAAAGATGGATTGAAGCACTCTGCGCCGTGTGTTCAGCGCGTGCTGCCAGGAACGGATGTCGTTCCTGTCCCCGCCGGTCCATCGAAGGTCGCGGTTCCGGGCCGCACATCGTGGGGCTTCATCTTTGCCTCGCGCCGGGCGATGTAGAGTGTCGACGCCACGATCACCAGCGCACCACCTATGGTCCAGACGTCCGGCACCTCGAAGAACAGCAGGTATCCGAAGACGCCGGAATAGATGATCCGGGCATAATCGAACGGGGTCACGGCCATCGCCTCCCCCGCCGAATAGCCGCGGATCAGCATTGTCTGGCCAATGGTGCCGCACACGGCCAGTGCCAGCAGGACCAGCAGGACTTCCATGCTGGGCATCGTCCAGAACCAGAGTGCCGGGCCAAGGGTACAAAGGCTGAGGATGATGCTGGACCAGAACACCAGGGTCGTGGGCGCATCCAGTCGCGACAGGATCTTCATCATGATCGTGATGCCGGCAATCAGGGCAGCGGCGAAAAGGGCAACGAAGGCTACCGGGTCTGTTTCCCCGCCCGGGCGCAGCATTATGATGACGCCGACGAAACCCACGGCTGTGGCGATGGTGCGCCGCATCCGCACCTTCTCCCCCAGGAAGATCACCGCCAGCGGGATCAGGAACAGCGGTTTGGTGAAGCTGAGCGCCGTGACCTGGGCCAGCGGCAGATGCGCCACCGAATAGAACATGCACAGCATGACAACACCGCCGATCAGTCCCCGGACCAGGTGCAGCATCGGGCGTGATGTCCGGACTGTTCCCAGACCGTGGCGCAGGGCAAAGGGCGCAACGATGCAAAGGCCGAAGAACGCGCGGAAGAAGGCGATCTGGAACGGATGCAGTTCCTCTGCCGCCATCTTGATGAAGACGCCCATCGCGGACAGGAAGATACCCGCCGCCAACAGCCACAATGCGCCACGCACATTGCCTGGCAGATTCTCGAACTTCTCGATCACGTCAGATCCGGTCTCCGCGCACTGCGTGGCGCAACACTGTCACGGGCAGGCACCCTGACAGCCTTCTACAGCTACAGTCATAGCCCAGATTGACCCCGGAATACCATGTTCGGCGCCCATACCGCATGTGCATGACTGCATCACCAGCGCGCCGTGCCTGTGCCCCGCCCCTTGTGGCATGGCGGGCGACACGCCTATATGACGGGCAGCAACTGATCGGGAACCTGCACATATGACCAAACGCGCCGCCGCCGAAGCCAGAGCCCTGGAGATGCTGGACGATCTGTTGAACCGGGCGCTGAAGGGCGGAGCCGATGCAGCCGACGCCGTGATGGTCGAAAGCCGGTCTCTCGGGGCGTCATACCGGCAGGGCAAACCGGAAGACATCGAACGGTCGGAGAGCTTTGACGTCGGGCTGCGCTGCATGGTCGGCAAGCGCCAGGCTGTCGTATCCTCCACCGACATGAAACTGGACATGATGGACGAACTCGCCACGCGCGGCATTGCCATGGCCAAGGCAAGCCCGGAGGATCCGTGGTGCGGCATCGCCAATCCCGGTCAGATCGCGACCGACCTGCCGGATCTGGATCTGCATGATCCCTCCGTGCCCGAGGTCGAAAGCCTGATCGAAAGCGCGCGTATCGCCGAGGAAGCGGCGCTGGCCGTCGGCGGTGTGAAGCAGTCGGAAGGGGCATCCGCCGGATATGGCGCAGGTTGCGTGGCTCTGGCCATCCGCGGCGATGGCGTACGCTTCGGCGCGGCCTACTCAACATCCAGTTTCAGCCTCTCCTGCTCAGTCATTGCGGAAGATGCTGACGGACATATGGAACGTGACTACGACTTCAGCTCCGTACGACATCTGTCCGCTCTGGAAGACGCGGCGACTGTCGGGCGGACAGCCGCCGAGAAGACCGTGAAACGTGTCGGCGCGCGCAAGATGCCGTCGGGCAAGGTGCCGGTGGTCTTTGATCCGCGTGTGGCCTCCAGTCTGGTCGGTCACCTGGCCGGCGCAATCAACGGATCGTCCGTCGCACGCGGCAGTTCCTTCCTGAAGGACCGGATGGGCCAGCAGATCTTTGCCAGTGGCATCCGCATCATCGACGACCCGCTGCGCCAGCGCGGCATGCGGTCCCGAGCGGTGGATGGGGAGGGTATCGCCGGACGCGAGATGGCGCTGGTCGACGACGGCCACCTTCAGACCTGGATCCTGGATTGCGCCTCAGCCCGGCAACTGGGCCTGGAAACCACCGGTCATGCGTCACGCGGCACTGGTGGACCGCCTTCGCCGGGAACCTCCAACCTGTATCTCGCGGCAGGCGATATTGCTGCTGCTGAGTTGATCAGGAATGTTGGAACAGGATTTTATGTTACTGAATTGATTGGATTTGGTGTGAATGGTGTGACGGGCGACTACAGCCGTGGCGCCGCCGGTTTCTGGATCGAGGACGGCGAGATCGCCTTCCCGGTTTCCGAGATGACCATCGCCGGAAACCTGAAGGACATGTTCATGCACCTGACACCGGCGAATGATCTCACATTCCGCTATGGCACCAATGCGCCGACCCTGGTGGTCGAGGGCATGACCGTGGCGGGCAACTGAGGGTGCCGCGCGTTCCTGACCACCTGAGCGCCGATCACAGCCTGCTGCTGGATGCGGTGCGTCGCGCAGGTGCCGTCGCCATGGATTATTTCGACACCGACCTGAAGACCTGGGACAAGGGCGACGACCATCCGGTGACGGAGGCTGACATTGCCGTCGACACCCTGCTGAAGCAACGCCTGACCGAGGCACGGCCCGACTATGGTTGGCTGTCGGAGGAGACGGCTGACGACCCGTCACGGCTGGACCGGAAGCGGGTCTGGATCGCCGACCCGATCGACGGCACCCGTGCCTTCATGCGCGGCGTGCCGGAGTTCACGGTCTGCGTCGCACTGGTGGAGGACGGAAAGCCGATCCTGGGCGCGGTCTACAATCCGGCCAAGGATGAATTCTTCGAGGCCGCGCTGGGTGCCGGGGCACGGCTGAACGGGCGGCGCATCACCCCCAGCCTGATCGACAATACCGGTGACGCCCATTATCTGACCGCCAAGCGCAACATGACCTACTTCACCTGGCCGAAGCCGGGCGATGACATGCTGTGTACCTGGATGAACTCGATTGCCTATCGGATGGTTCTGGTGGCAGCAGGCCGGTTTGACGCCGCGATCTCCATGGCCGGAAAGCACGACTGGGACATTGCCGCCGCCGACCTGATCCTGACCGAGGCAGGTGCCTGCTGCACCACCAATACCAATGAAGGCTTCATCTACAATCGGCAGCGCCCCCGGCACCGCAACGTCATCGCCTCCGGCCCGAACATGCATGATGAACTGCTGAAGGTCCTGTCCTGAGACTGTCCCGGTCCGGCCTGTTGCCAGGCGGCGCGGTGAATTCTCAGTCCATCCGCAGGCCGCCATCCACATTCAAGGTCTGGCCGGTGATGTAGCTGGCGTCATCGCTGGCCAGGAATGCAACGGCGGCGGCCTGTTCCGACGCCTCACCCTGGCGTCCCAACGGCACCTGCCTGCGCACGCCCTTCTTGATGCGTTCGAACTCGGTCCCAACGTGGCCGGCGACCCGCCGGAACGTGCCATCCATCATGTCCGTGTCCGTCGAGCCGGGACAGATGCAGTTGACCCGGATACCGGAGGGGGCGAGTTCCGCCGCCATCTGCTGCGTCAGGCCGATGACCGCGAACTTGGTTGCGGAATAGGCCCCGTAGTTGGCCATCCCCACCCGCCCTGCGGTCGATGAGAGGTTAACGATGGCGCCACCGTTGCCTGCTTCGATCATGGCCAGCGCGCCAGCCTTGGACACGTGATAGACGCCGTTGAGATTCACATCGACCGTCCGCATCCAGTCTCCGTCATCCATGGTGACGATGGGCGAC
>JARGNO010000011.1:0-9518 GCA_029213165.1 Minwuia sp. | reverse complement strand
GTCCAGTGGTGATTGATTTTCGCGGGAAGCTTTGTGACTTCGGTACCAGACCCCGCGATTCTGGTGGCTCCTTCGGTATATTCGAAGCTTACCAGATTACCCTGATTGGCTACGTAGAGCGTGCCATCGACCAAGGCCAGAACCTGCTCCCTGTCCGTCACATCACAATCCAGGCTCAGTGCTCTGCGTCCCAGCGCTTCGATCTCCGTGACCAGCGAACCGGTCCCCCGCCATTCCATCTCCTGTTCGTGGGCGGGAATCGTCCCGCCCGCCGACCGTGCCGAGACCACCACATCTGCGCCATCCCGGGCCAGGCGCAGCGCAATTGCCCGCCCGATGCCGCGATGCCGCGCTGCCCCGGTGACGATCGCCACCTTGTCCTTCAGATCAGTCATTCTGCTTCCTCCTGCCCCGACCCCAGCTTACCAGAAGCGGCCCAGCCACCGCACAGGCCAGACCGACCAGAAACAGCGGTGTGATCACCTCATCCAGCAACAGCGCGCCGAACGCCGTCGCCGCGATGGGGCTCAGCGGCACCCAGATCGCCGCGCGTGTCGGCGACAGGCGGCGCAAGCCCCAGTTGAACAGCAACATGCTGGCGGTCCCGCCGAACACGGCCAGATAGATCGCCAGCCACCAGTCGTCCGTCGAATAACCCGTACCAGTGGTGAACAACCCTTCGGCAGCGGCGAACGGCAGCATCATGATCACGCCACCCAGCATCGCCAGCAGGGAGATCGGCGCGACCGAATATCGCTGGTACAGCCGGGCGGAGAAGGCGTTGTAGGTGGCACCGCAACAGACGGCGAGGAAGAACAGTCCCTCCCCCCACAGGCTGTCACCGCCGACGTCCGCGCTGAATGCCTTCTCTCCCACGGCGAGAGAAACACCAGCGAATGACAGGATTGCGGCGATGGTCATGAACCAGGAAATCTGGTCACGACCGCCCGCAGCCGCGATCAGCATCGTCAGGATGGGGATCAGCGCGAAGATGACCGCGCCACGTGCGGCGGGAATCTCCTGCAGGGCGGTATTCACGAACAGATGGAACAGCCCGAACTGCATGACGCCGAGACCGAGTGCGAGCATGACATCCGCGCGAGCAATCCGCCATTGCGACCGACGCAGCGCCAATGGCACCAGGAATGCCGCGGCGAGCAGGTAACGCAGGAAGGCAAGTGTTCCCGGCGCGTCCGAATGCTCCATGACCGCGCGTGCCGCGACGAAGGAACTGCCCAGCAGAACCACGGAAAGGAAAAGGGCTACATGTGGCAGGAAATCCGGTGGCGCGGAGGTCGCATCCTGGAATCGTCCCTCACCTGTCGACAAGGAACCCGCCTCCCCCGCGTCGTCACCCCCGATGGGTCCACAATCGCATGCGGCAGGCCCGGCTGCAAAGCCTCAGTAGCGGTTCTCCCAGCCACCGATCAGCTGACCGCGCGCGTAGCGGATGCCCAGGTCGGAAACAGCCTGCTTGTCCTCCGGCCGATTGACGCTGGTGGCGATCAGCTCGATCTGCCTGTTGCGCCAGTTCTCGATCAGCCCGCGCACCAGGAACCGGCCGTCCTTCTGTGCCAGCAGGCCAGTCAGGCGGTCCGTGGAAACCTCGATATAGCCGCGCGCGCCCTCGCCACGGGCTACGAAGCCGGTGCGATGGTCTGCATCGCCGGCAATGAAGGCGTAGAAGTCCGGGACCGACAGGCACCAGTCGGCGGCTGACATGTCCTGTTCGACCATCTCACCACCCTTGCCGTTCAGCTTGCCGCTCAACGCTTCGTAGGGGCGCAGGACCAGATTTTCGCTTCTGATACCACTCTTTCGTGCCAGCGTTTCCAGACGTGTCCGGACTGCCGCCTGCTTCAGGTATTCCTGACGGATGGAGGCAAGTACACGGAACGAAATCGACTGCCAGGTCTTGGCTTCCAGATGGTGGCGAATTGCCTGCTCCACGACACCGACCTCGAAGTCGCACTGCACGTCATCGCAGTCCATCAGCCCGAATATCTGCTCAGGTGCAACGATCTCGTCGCCAACCTTCAGGTCCGCGCCGACGAGTTGCATGGCGATCTTGTTCCGCTTCAGGCTCAGAATCGGTCGCACCCGCCGCTGGAAACTGCCGGAAGCAATGGCCTGGCGGACATCCACCAGCATCTGCTCGGCGGCCGTCAGTGCCCGTGAATGCGCCTCCGCCAGTCCAGAGCGGCTGAAACCACGCTTCAGCCCGCGGCGCAGGCCGGAAAGCATGTGACCAAGGGTGCCACGCGCGGCGGCGGCAGATACGGCGTCCGTATCGGCCACAACCTGCTGGGCGGCCAGGCCGTCCGCATCCTTGAGCACACCCCGGGACACGGCTTCCTGCCCGACGTCACTCAGCAGGCGCGCGCTGTCATAGTCCTTCCCATGCACGACGCCATAGGCCCCGTCGGTCAGGTCCGTTGTGCCTGTCGCCCCCAGGCTGCGGGCACGCTCATCCACAATGCGACGGAAATCCCTCGCCTTTTCGGTCGTGTCAAAGGCGTCAAGCCCGCCCTCCACCGACATGAGCGTTATGCCCTTGTCCTGATCGCCATCGGCCAGCAGGCCAGCCATGCGATCCAGCCCGGCGGCGGCATCATCGTCACCACCGACGAAGGCACTGTCGACAGGTGCCGCTTCCCAGGCGTCAGGCGCACGGGTCGGCGCGAGATGGACAAGGAATCCATCAGCCGGGCCCTTGCCGGCCGAGCGAACGCGCAGGCCGAAATGTGCCTGCTGTCCATCAGGCCGGTCATATGTGATGACGTGGGCTCCGCCCGCCTCTCCCTTGGAGAGTGCGCCCAGCGCCCGGCTCAAGGTCGCGCTGGCTTCGGCGCTGAACACATCGGACACCGGCCTGCGCCAGAGTTCGACACTGGACCGGCCCAGCAGCCTGTCCGTATCGCCGTTCAGCTCGCCGATTTCCCCATGGGCATCCAGACGCAGAGTCAGGCTCGACTCGTCAGAGGTTGACGCTTGCATCATCATGATCTCTCACCTTGTAGTGCGGACGGTTGCGGCAGTGCTCTGAACAGAATGCAGCCAGCCCTTCAAAAAACAGTTAATTCAATGGGTTGTCTTGAGCAGACTTCTATTCGACCATGAGGCGGTCATGATTGCGCGAGCTGGGGAGGCAAATGCGATGACGGATTTCAGACTGGTGGCGGAGGGCCTGCGCTTTCCGGAGGGGCCGATTGCCCTGCCGGATGGCGATGTGCTGGTTGTCGAGATTGCGGCGGGGCGGCTTACCCGGGTGCACCCGGACGGTTCAAAGACCGTTGTCGCCACCCCCGGTGGTGGCCCAAATGGCGCGGCCATGGGGCCGGACGGCAAATGCTATGTCTGCAACAATGGCGGCTTCAGGATCCTGGAGAGCAAGGGAAGACTGTTCCCACTGGACCAGCCGGAAGATTATTCGGGCGGGCGGATCGAACGGATCGATATCGAGACCGGTGCCGTCGAGACGCTTTACACCCATTGCAACGGCCATGCGCTGAAGGGGCCAAACGATATCGTCTTCGACGAAGCAGGCGGCTTCTGGTTCACGGATCACGGCAAGGTTCGCGAGCGCGACAGGGATGTCACCGGCATATATTATGCGGCGGCAGATGGCAGCCGGATCGAGGAGATGATCTTCCCGTCGGAGAGCCCGAACGGCATCGGCCTCTCCCCCTCCGAGGATGAGCTCTATGTCGCGGAGACCCATACCGGACGCGTCTGGGCCTATGCCCTGAACGGACCGGGGCGACTGGCCGCACCGAAACAGCCGATCCGTGGCCACCAGGGCAGATTGATCGCCGGACTGCCAGGGCATCAGTTGCTGGATTCACTGGCCGTGGACAGCAAGGGCAATGTCTGCGTCGCCACCATCCACAATGGCGGCATAACGGTGATCCCGCCGGATGGCAGCCACTATCGCCACGTCCCCATGCCGGACCCGATCACCACCAATATCTGCTTCGGTGGTCCGGACATGAAGACGGCCTGGATCACGCTGAGTTCGACGGGCAAGCTGGTCGCGATGGACTGGCCGGTTCCGGGTCTGAAGCTGAATTTCCTGAACAAGTAGATCAGGCCCGATCAGCCGTACCCCCGCGTACAGCACTGAAACCGCGGGTCAGGCGCGCGCGAGCGTCCCTGGCCTGCATGGGTTCACCGCATTCGCTGCAGGTCATTTGCGGATGCGTGACACATTCACAGCTCTTGTGAACGATCTGGACGGGCGGGACACCGTCAAGCAACCAGCGGTCCCCCCATTGCTTCATCGCGACGATGATGGGCCACAGATCCTTTCCCATCTCGGTCAGGATGTATTCATGCCGCAAGGGACGGTCGGAGTAGACGCTGCGCCGGACGACGCCCAGGGCAACAAGCTTCTTCAGTCGCTGGGAGAGCAGATGGGACGACATGCCCGTCTGTCGCAGGAAGTCATCGAACCGGCGGCTTCCGAGAAACATCTCCCGCAGGATCAGCAAGGTCCATTCGTCACCGACTGCGGCAACTGCCCGGGCCACCGTACAGGCACTTGATGAAAGGTCGGCGCGGCTCATGATACCTCACTTCAAAATTTGAATTGACTTGCTTCCGAAATTGAAGCTACATCAGATCAGGCATTTGCAGAAGCGTTTCTTCGGGGAGATTGTTGCCATGAAAGTCTACTTCGCGCCGCGGACCCGCGCCGTCCGCACGGTCTGGCTGCTGGAGGAGATCGGCAAGCCTTACGAACTGGAGCGTTTCACACTGGGCCAGAAGGAAATGCGCGGCCCGGAGTATGCCCGGATCAATCCGAACGGACGTGTCCCCACCGTGATTGACGGCGATGTCACGATCTCCGAGAGCACCGCAATCGCGCAGTATCTCGGGGCCAGGTATGCACCGCATCTGACCCCCGGTCCCGACGCACCCAATTTCGCGACTTACCTGCAGTGGCTGCACTACGCCGAGGGCATGATCATGCCCCCGTTCAACAACTACGTGGTCGAGACCATCCTGTTGCCCCCTGACCGTCGCAATCCCGAGATCGCGGCCCGCGCGGTGAAGCTGATCGGCCGCCTGCTGCTGGCAGTCGAGGCACATATGGAGGGGCGGGAGTATCTGGCCGACGAATTCACCGTCGCCGATACCATCACGGGTCACGCGGTGGTCATGGCCCGCGCGATCAAGATCGATTTCAGCGCCCTGCCCAACCTTTCGGCCTATGCCGACCGGCTGGAAGCGCGACCCGCTTTCATCAAGGCATCATCACTCTGATGGAACGGGTGGTCGATACCGGGACCGAGCAGTTGCTCTGCACTGTGCGGGACCATGTCGCCACGGTCTCCTTCAATCGCCCGGAGCGTCGCAACGCGCTGGGTGATATCGTTACTCCGGCCCTGCGCAACATGCTGCTGATGCTGGAAACGGATCAGGATGTGCGCGTCATTGTCCTGACAGGTGTCGGCAAGGCGTTCTGTGCGGGCGGCGATGTCAAGGGCATGGGTGCCGGGCGGGAAGCCGACACCCGAACGGTCGATGAAAAGGTCCGCGAATTGCAGCTCCGCCAGCATGGGCTGACCCTGCGACTGCATGAACTGGCAAAACCCACGATTGCGGCACTGCCCGGTGCAGCCGCAGGGGCAGGAATGTCGATCGCACTGGCCTGCGATATCCGCATCGGTGCGGAAAGCGCCTTCTTCGCGCCCGGCTTCGGGACCATCGGCCTGTCAGGTGACTATGGCGGTTCCTGGCTGCTGACGCAGCTTGTCGGTCCTGCCCGCACCAAGGAGATCTATTTTTCAGGCCGACGCGTTGCAGCGGATGAAGCGCTGTCGCTGGGTATGCTGAACAGGGTCGTGCCGGACGGCGAACTGTCCGAACGCACGGCCGAGCTTGCCCATCAGATCGCCAATGGGCCGCCACTGGCCATCCGATTCATGAAACAGAACATCAACCGGGCGACCCAGGCCGATTTCCGGACCTGTCTGGACTGGGAGGCGGATCGTCAGGTCAGGACCGCCCAGACCGCAGACCACAGGGAAGCGGTCCGCGCCTTCATCGACAAGCGATCACCGGAATTCAGGGGTAACTAGATGACCGACAAGCCGATCTGCCTGATCATTGGTGCCGGTGACTACATCGGCGCGGCCATTGCCAAACGCTTCGCGCGCGGCGGTTTCCATGTCGTCATGGGCCGACGTCGTGGCGATGAGTTCCGGCCCCTGATCAACGAGATCGAGGCTGCCGGTGGCTCAGCCCAGGGCTTCACCTGGGATGCACGCAAGGAAGAAACTGCGGTCGAGATGTTCGCCATGGTCGAGAACGAGATCGGCCCCATTGAGATCTGCATCTTCAATGTCGGCGGCAATGTGCGGTTTCCCATTCTGGAGACAACGGAACGGGTCTTCCGCAAGGTCTGGGAGATGTGTGCCTACGGTGCCTTCCTGACCGGGCGGGAAGCGGCGAAATACATGGTATCGCGCGGGAAAGGCTCGATCTTCTTCACCGGGGCAACAGCCTCCGTGAAGGGCAGCAGTGGCTACGCGGCATTCGCGTCGGGCAAGTTTGCCTTGCGCGGGCTCGCCCAGTCCCTGGCGCGCGAACTGGGTCCGAAGGACATCCATGTGGCACATCTGATCATCGATGCCGGCGTCGATACCGAGTTCGTGCGTGACAGGCAGAGACAGGCTGGCGTCGATCCGGACAGCCTGCCCGCCGATACCCTGATGAACCCGGACAGCATCGCCGAAACCTACTGGAACCTGCACCACCAGACCCGCGACGGCTGGACACACGAACTGGATATCCGCCCCTTTGCAGAGACCTGGTAGACGCGGTCAACTGGCCTGCTTCGCTTCGCCCGGATCTGTGCGGAAGAGTTCTTCCGGCACCGGGGCGCGAAAGCTTTCCGTCGTGTAGCGCCAGATCTTCACATCATCGGCCCAGTGGTCGCGCGGCAATCCCGCCTTGACCTTGAGGCCGTTCAGAAAGGCTTCGGCGGTCGGCAGTCCCTCCCAGACCTTTGGCAGGAAGGTTCCACGCTTGCCCGCAGATTGCAGGATCAGGCCGTCGCGGCCCGGTCTCAGCCGGGCCTTCAGGTCATCCTCGTCAGCGAAGGCGAAGGGTGCAGGCGTGGAAAGCACGGAAATCTCCAGTTCCGCATCCCGGAACTCAGGAACGGTCAAAGCCTGAAAGCGCGGATCCTCGAAACCGGCGGAGACGGCATTCCAGGCCACGTCAGCGGCCAGGGGCCGATGCGCCTGCAGCGATCCGATGCACCCGCGCAACCGCCCCTTGCGTTCGATGGTCACGAAACTGGCGGCAACGCTCCGCAATTCGTTCGGGAAGGTTTCGAGCGAGATTTCGGGACGCTTGTTGCGTGAAAGGCGAATGGCAATGGCGCGCGCGGCGGTCGTCAGCAGAAGGCGCCGATGGGCCTCGGCCAGTTGCGCTGTCTCGGATGGCTCCAACGCCCAGGCACCATAGCCAACGACCCGGTCCTTCGGCCCGGCCGTGTCGCCGGAATTGCGGACGTCAAGCTGTGTCACACGATAGCCAAGCCGCGAAACATGTTGCAGAATCCCGTTTACGGGACGGCTGCCACAGGCTTCCCCGGGACCGAAGCTGCCGACAGCCTGTCGCTCGATCCGGGTAACTGTTTCACCGTCAATCCGGCGCGCGGTTGCATGGTCGTGATAGTGCGACAGGTCGGTCGAGATGATGACAAGTGTCTCCGCCCCGCCCCAGAGCTGCGCCAGCAGGTCAGCAACCTGATCCGGAGTTGTGTCCCCGACAACGATCGGCACCAGCGTGAACTCCGCGCCAAGCACGCGCTGCAGGAATGGCAGATGCACTTCCAGACTGTGTTCCTGCGCATGGGCCGCGTCATGGGTGATCACGCCAGGGACGTCGCCAAGCGCGTCCATCGTTTCCCGGTCGAGCCGCACCGGGCCGAGAGGTGTCTGAAACACGTCGACCGACGGCAGCGCGAAGCCCTGAAAGGCCACCCTGTGCGCCGGTCCCAGCAGGACCACCCGACGAATGCTTCCCGCAGCAGGGTGCAGGCGCTGATAGGCGCTGGCGGCAACCGCGCCGGAATACATGTACCCCGCATGGGGCGCGATCAGGGCCTTCGGCGCGGGCAGAGGTCCGGCGTGGCGGCCAGCCGCATCCTTCAGCAAGGCATCAACCACCCGGGCGAGTTCGGCCCCATCCCCCGGATAGAACCGCCCTGCAACAGCGGGCTGCCGCATGGATACAGGGGCGTCCGGGCTCAATCGAGATGCTCCGAACCCACGATCACATGCTCCTGCCCGAACCAGAGCGGCGAATTCGGCAGATCGATGAACTTCGCCTCATCCTCCAGCAGGATCTTGCCGGCCTTGCGCGACGCCGGGTCCTGGGCCGAGGCCTCCAGATCCTCCATGGATTTCCACCAGAGTTCGGCCACGCCATCGAAGGGTTCGGGTGCATTGCGGACCTTCTGCATCGGCGTGCTCAGGACTGTCTGCAGCGCATGCACCTGGACGTAGCGGACCATCCGCAGCGCGGGCTGATGTTCGCGTACCAGCGGCGCGTGCCGGTTCAGCCAGTAATCGTGAAACTCCGCCAGGCTGAGTTCAGGCCTGCGACGCAGGCAGAAGGTGATCTTGAACATTGCCGGGCTTCCTCCCTGTATCCGACGCTGTGAGCGCCCTATAGTGACACAGATCTTGGGGCGAAGGGGGCGACAGCGTGCAACAGGTCGAGACAGAATTCCTGCTGAAGGTGCAGTTCGAGGTCACGGAGATCAGTGACCTGGGGCCGACGCCAACCGGCAACCGGCGCATTGCCAGGGTCACGGGTGGCGAATTCGAAGGGCCGAAACTGAAGGGTACGGCTGTTCCCGGTCCTGGTGGCGACTGGCTGAACTTCACGCCCGATGGTGCGACGCGACTGGACGTCCGCGTGACGCTGAAGACCGACGACGGCGCCCTGATCTACATGACCTATTCCGGCGTGCGACATGGTTCACCCGAAGTCATGGCCCGCCTCGCCGCCGGAGAGGAAGTGGACCCGTCGGAGCTGTATTTCCGCATCGCACCGCGCTTCGAGACCGGTGCGGAGAAATATGAATGGCTGAACCGCATCGTCTGTATCGGGACCGGGCACCGACTGCCGACGGGGCCTGTCTACACCATCTACCAGATCCTGTGAGGGCAGAGCGATGCAGCAACTGAGCTTCGAACATATCTTCGATATCGACATCGCCATCGGTGCCCGCCACATGATCGGACGCGGCCCTTTCGGGCGCCGGGTGATCGCGGAGGTTTCGGGCGGGACGGTCAATGGCCCGCGCATCAAGGGCAGCATCATGCCCGGTACAGCCGGTGACTGGGTCCTGATCGCCGATGATGGAACCTTCTACCTGGATGTACGTCTGACCATCGAAACCGATGACGGTGCCCGCATCTACATGACCTATCATGGTACCCGGCATGGCGCGCCGGAGGTACTGGCACGGCTGGACCGCGGGGAGGAAGTGGACC
>JARGNO010000089.1:2960-10340 GCA_029213165.1 Minwuia sp. | reverse complement strand
CCCTCTCCCCCTCCCGACCACCCATTCAGGATAATCCAGTGGGTGGTCGGGATGGGGAGAGGGGAGGCCCGGTCCACCAACAAGACCCGCAACCCGGAACAGCCCACAAACATGCACGCTACACCTGCGAGGGAGCACCCCTGACATGACAAACGTGGTAATCGCTGGATACCAGCGCTCGCCCTTCACCTTTGCCTACAAGGGCGCGCTGGCGAAGGTTCGCCCTGACGAGATCACCGCCCAGGTGGTCAAGGCGCTGGTGGCGAAGACCGGCGTCGAGACGGCCGATCTGGAAGACCTGATCGTCGGCTGCGCCTTCCCCGAGGGCGAACAGGGCCTGAATGTCGCCCGTCTGATCGCCTTCCTGGCTGACCTGCCGATCACCATCGCGGGCACCACGGTCAACCGCTTCTGCGGTTCGTCCATGACCTCCATCCACATGGCGGCCGGCGCGATTTCCATGGGTGCGGGCCAGGCCTTCATCTGTGCCGGGATCGAGAGCATGAGCCGTGTGCCGATGGCCGGCTTCAACCCCGCCCCGCATCCGGCGCTTTACCAACGCTATCCGGAGGCCTATGTCGGCATGGGCGTCACCGCCGAGAACCTGGCGAAGAAATACGACATCTCCCGCGCCGAGCAGGAAGCGGTCGCTGTCGAGAGCCACGCCCGTGCCGCTAAGGCGCAGGCGGAGGGCAAGCTGGCCGACGAGATCGTCGCCATTGTCGACGGCAACATCCGTGTCGAGGAAGACGGCTGCATCCGCCCCGGCACCACCACCGAAGACCTGTCGGGCCTGAAACCGGCCTTCGACCAGAACGGCTCGGTCACCGCCGGTACGTCATCGCCGCTGACCGATGGTGCCTCTGCGGTGCTGGTCTGCTCCGAGGAGTATGCCGACGCGCACGGGCTGGAGAAACTGGCCCGCATCCGCTCAACTGCCGTTGCAGGCTGCGCGCCGGAGATCATGGGCATCGGCCCGGTTCCGGCCACCGAGAAGGCGCTGAAGCGTGCCGGTATCACGGTCGCTGACCTGGACATCATCGAGCTGAACGAGGCCTTCGCGGCCCAGGCCATCTCCGTGATGAAGGAAACCGGCATCGGCTTCGACAATACCAACATCGACGGCGGCGCACTGGCGCTGGGTCATCCGCTGGGTGCCACCGGCGCCCGGATCACCGGCAAGGCCGCCGCGCTGCTGAAGCGTGAGGGCAAGGGTCTGGCGCTGGCCACCCAGTGCATCGGTGGCGGTCAGGGCATCGCCACGGTCCTGGAGGCCTGCTGATATGGCTGAGATCAGGAAGGTTGCAGTCATCGGCGCGGGCGTGATGGGGGCCGGCATTGCCGCCCATATCGCCAATGCCGGTGTGCCGGTGGTGCTGCTCGACATCGTGCCGAAGGGCGCGAACGACCGCTCCGCCATCGCCAAGGGCGCGGTCGCCAAGATGCTGAAGACCAACCCCGCCCCGTTCATGCACAAGCGCAATGCGAAGCTGATCGAGACGGGCAATCTGGAGGACGACCTGGGGTCGTTGTCCGATTGCGACTGGATCTGCGAGGCGATCATCGAGAATCCGGCGATCAAGCGCGATCTCTACAAGCGCCTGAACGAGGTCCGCAAGCCCGGTTCCGTCGTCACCTCCAACACCTCCACGATTCCGCTGAACGTGCTGACGGAAGGTCTGGGGCAGGACTTCGCGGGCGATTTCGCCATCACGCATTTCTTCAACCCGCCGCGTTACATGCGACTGCTGGAAGTGGTGAAGGGGGAGAAGACCCGCGACGACGCCTTCCAGGCGCTGAAGCAGTTCGGCGACGTGAAGCTGGGCAAGGAAGTGGTCGACTGCAAGGACACGCCGGGCTTCATCGGCAACCGCATCGGCATCTTCTGGTCCACCGTCGCCACCCGGTCCGCCTATGACCTGGGCCTGACGGTCGAGGAAGCGGATTCCATCGTCGGTCGCCCCACCGGCGTCCCGAAGACCGGTATCTTCGGTCTCGGCGACCTGACCGGTATCGACCTCGGTCCGCACGTCATCGCGTCGATGATCGACCTGGTGCCGGCGAACGATCCGCTGCGGGACTTCGTTGACGCGGAACATCCGCTGACGAAGCTGACGCAGAAGATGATCGCCGACGGTTACACGGGCCGGAAGGGCAAGGGCGGCTTCTATCGCCGCACGAAGATCGACGGCAAGACGGTGAAACAGGCCATCGACCTGAAGACCGGTGAATACCGCGCCGAGCAGCGGTCCACGCTGGCCAGTGCCCGTGCCGCGAAGAAGGGCCTGCGCGCCCTGGTGACGCATGAGGACAAGGGCGGCCAGTACGCCTGGACCGTGCTGAGCCACGTGCTGAGCTATGCCGCTGACCTGGTGCCGGAGATCTCCGACGATATCCGTGGTGTCGATCTGGCCATGAAGACGGGCTACGCCTGGAAGTGGGGCCCGTTCGAGATGATCGACATGCTGGGCGCTGACTGGCTGGCCGACAGGCTGGCGGCGGAGGGACGTCCGGTTCCGGCGCTGCTGGAGACCGCGCGCGGCAAGACCTTCTACAAGGAAGAGGGTGAGAAGGCCTATATCCTGACCACCGCGGGCGACTACGCCGAGATCGCGGTGTCGGAGGACGCCTGGACCCTGGCCGACAAGAAGCGTGGCAAGCAGCCGATCAAGTCCAATGCCTCCGCCTCGCTGTGGGACGTGGGTGACGGTGTCGCCTGCCTGGAATTCCATTCCAAGATGAACAGTCTGGACGAGAATTCCATCGCCATGATCGTGGCCGCATCGAAGATCGACAAGCAGGGCTTCAAGGCGCTGATCATCGGCTCCGACGCGGACAATTTCTCTGTCGGTGCCAATGTCGGCGTCGCCCTGTTCGGGGCCAATGCCGCCATGTGGCCGGTGATCGAGAATGGCGTTGCAACCGGCCAGAAGGCCATGCAGGGCCTGAAGAACAGCCCGTTCCCCGTCGTCGCCGCACCTGCCGGCATGGCACTGGGCGGCGGTTGCGAGGTCTGCCTGCATTCCAACGCCATCCAGGCCCATGCCGAAAGCTACATGGGTCTGGTGGAGGTCGGTGTCGGCCTGCTGCCCGGCTGGGGTGGCTGCAAGGAACTGACGATCCGCAACCTGGCCAACAAGCGGCGCCCGCAGGGCCCGATGCCGGCCCTGTCGGCGGCATTCGAGGCGATTTCCACCGCCAAGGTGGCGACCAGCGCACAGGAAGCGCGCGACATGCAGATCCTGCGCGAAGGCGACGGCATCTCCATGAACCGCCGCCGGGTGCTGGCCGATGCCAAGAAGAAGGCGCTGTCGATGGCGGAAGGCTACGAGAAGCCGGAGCCGATCGAGGTCAACCTGCCTGGTCCGACCGCCGCCACCGCGTTCCGGATGGCCGTCGAAGGCTTCGCCCTGCAGGGCAAGGCCACACCCTATGACGTGGAAGTCGCGGCCCAGGTGGGACGCGTGCTTTCCGGCGGTGACACCGACATCACGGAAGTGGTGACGGAGAAGCAGCTGCTGGCGCTGGAACTCGAAGGCTTCATGCATCTGATCCGACAGGAAAAGACGCTGCAGCGGATCGAACACATGCTGACCAAGGGCCGCCCGCTGCGTAACTGACGCTGCGCTGGATTGTCTGAGGCCTGTCCCGTCCCTCTCCGGAGTCGGTTGTTGGCTGTTCCATCCCTCTCCCCCCCCCGGCCACCCACGGGAGTACCCTTGTTGGGTGGCCGGGTGGGGGAGAGGGATGGAACAGCCCACCGAAAAGGTCCGGAGAGAGACGGAACAGTCTGCGAAAAAAACACAGGAGAAACGCGAATGCCCGCGACCTATCAGGCCCCTGTACAGGACTTCAAGTTCCTGCTGCATGAGTTCATCGACCTGCAGCGCTATTCCAACCTGCCCGGCTTTGCCGACGCGACCCCGGATCTGGTGGACGCGATCCTGGAGGAAGGCGCGAAGTTCTTCGAGAACGAGCTCGCCCCGCTGAACGCCGTTGGTGACACCGAGGGCTGCACCCGTCACGACGATGGCAGCGTGACCACACCGACCGGCTTCAAGGAAGCCTACCAGTCCTATATCGAGGGCGGCTGGGGTGGCCTGACCGCAGACCCAGAATACGGCGGGCAGGGCCTGCCGCATGTGCTGGGTTTTGCCGTCTCCGAAATGGCATCATCCGCCAACATGGCCTTTGCGATGTACCCCGGCCTGACCCATGGTGCCTATGAGGCGATCCACCATTGGGGCGACGAGGCGCAGAAGCAGGCCTATCTGCCGAAGATGGTGACCGGGGAATGGACCGGCACCATGAACCTGACGGAGCCGCATTGCGGCACCGATCTGGGCCTGATGCGCACCAGGGCCGAACCGCAGGATGACGGCAGCTATCTCGTCACCGGGCAGAAGATCTTCATCTCCGCCGGCGAACACGACATGTCCGACAACATCATCCATCTGGTGCTGGCCAAGATCCCTGGCGGGCCGGAAGGCATCAAGGGTGTCAGCCTGTTCGTGGTGCCCAAGTTCATCCTGGACGAGAACGGTGAACCGGGGGAGCGCAACAGCCTGCAGTGTGGTGCCATCGAGCACAAGATGGGCATCCACGGCAATTCCACCTGCGTCATGAACTATGACGGGGCGAAGGGCTGGCTGCTGGGCGCACCGCACAAGGGCATGCGCGCCATGTTCACCATGATGAACGCCGCCCGGCTGGGTGTCGGCATCCAGGGCCTTAGCCAGGCCTCCGCCGCCTACCAGAACGCCGTCACCTACGCGAAGGACCGTGTGCAGGGCCGCTCCCTGACCGGTGTGAAGGCCAAGGACAAGCCTGCCGACCCGATCATCGTCCACCCGGACGTGCGCCGGATGCTGATGAAGCAGAAGGCATTCGTGGAGGGCGCGCGGGCACTGGCACTCTGGACCGGCCTGATGATCGACTTCGCGTCGAAGCATCCTGACCCGGACGAGCGCCAGCAGGCCGATGACTTTGCCGCCTTCATCACCCCGGTCGTGAAGGCCTATCTGACCGACATGGGCTTCGAATGCGCGGTGGAGGCCATGCAGGTCTATGGCGGCCACGGCTTCATCCACGAATGGGGCATGGAGCAGTATGTCCGCGATGCGCGCATCACCATGATCTATGAAGGCGCGAACGGCGTGCAGGCGCTGGACCTGGTGGGGCGGAAGCTGCCCGACGGAATGGGGCGGCTGATGCGCCGGTTCTATCATCCGGTGGACGCCTTCATCCAGGCCAACATGGCCAATGCGGAGATGAAGGATTTCGTCATGCCGCTGGCCAAGGCCTTTGCCCGGCTGCAGTCGGTCACCGCCGACATCGGTCCGAAGATGATGGCCAACCCGGATGAGGCCGGTGCGGCGTCCACCGACTACCTGCGCTGTGTGGCGCTGGTCGCCTTCGGTTTCATGTGGGCCCGGATCGCGGAAAAGGCGCAGGAGCGACTGGCATCCGGCGAAGGCGATGCGGCGTTCTACGAAACCAAGCTGGCAACGGCGCGGTTCTTCATGGAACGGATGCTGCCCGACATGCACGCCCATGCCGCCAAGGCCATGTCCGGTGGCGCCACCCTGATGGCCCTGTCGGAGGATGCGTTCTGAACCTGAGCTGACGATACAGCCCGGACCACGATCAGCCGCCCGCCCGGACAGTGTCCAGGCGGGCGGTTCTGATTCCGGAATATCCACAGGAATCAGTGACTTTGTGGCGCGTCTGGTATCTTTTGAACCGGTTATCCACAATATATTGGACGAATCAGGCCATTCCTGCTTGGTCTGGATTCGCTGATCCCGTATCTTGTTAGCCCTGAGCTGGTGTTAACCAGATATAGCGCGGGAGACGGATCATGTCGGCAGGCTGGACAGAAGAACGGGTCACACGGCTGAAGGACCTCTGGGGCACGGGCATGACCGCGGCCCAGATCGCGGAACAGCTCGGCAATGTCACCCGCAACGCCGTGATCGGCAAGGCGAACCGGCTCGGCCTGTCGAAGCCCGGTCGTCCGCGCGTTGCCAAGGCCCGTCCCGCCGCGCAGCAGCAGCGCCCCCGCTTCACCCGCCCGGCCCCGAAGCCGGAGCCGGAGGAAGTCATCCCCCAGGCACCTGCCGTCGCCCCGCCGCCGCCGGGTGCCCTGCCGCAGCATCGCCGCTGCCAGTTCCCCGTTGGCCACCCGGGGGAGAGTGACTTTCACTTCTGCGATCACGAGACGCTGACCGGCAAGCCCTACTGCGACTATCACTGCTCCGTCGCCTATCGCCAGAAGGTCGCGTGAGCGGGGCAACACCTCACTTCAGGCCCGCCACCAGCGCGGATATCGCCGCCATCGTCGGTCTGCTGGCCGATGACCGGCTGGGTGCCGTCCGGGAAGCACCCGGCCTGCCGCTGGATGATCGCTATATCCAGGCCTTCGATGCCATCGAAAGCGATCCGAACCAGATGCAGGTGGTGGCCGAACTGGACGGCCACGTCGTGGGCTGCCTGCAACTCAGCTTCATTCCCGGCCTGTCCTTCATCGGCACCTGGCGCGGCCAGATCGAGAGTGTGCGTATCCACAGCAGCATGCGCGGGACCGGGCTGGGCCAGCAGATGATTGCCTGGGCCATCGGCGTCTGCCGGCAGCGTGGCTGCGGCCTCGTCCAGCTCAGCACCCACCAGAGCCGCGACGACGCCGTCCGCTTCTACGCGAAGCTCGGTTTCACCAACAGCCACTTCGGCATGAAACTGACACTCGACGACTGACGGCCCCGGCAGAAACCGCTGCACGCGACGCAACTCCGCGTGCGGCCTGATCGAGGGTGGATGAGCTGTACCCACAGCCACCACCCCGCACGACGCTCTCGGGCTTGACCCGAGAGCCCGGCCTGAGTCTGCCGCCGATCACGAGCGAGCCCGTTTCGGCTCAGCTCTCGAACTGGGGATCGACGGGCACGCGCAGGCTGACGGCGAGGGCGTTGGTGCGTGATGCCATGGCGACGATGCGGCGCATCTCGTTCAGCATCTCCGGCGTCGCACCCTTGGCGGCGGCAACGGCGGAGTGGCTGGCAACGCAGTAGTCGCAGCCATTGGCGATAGAGACGGCGACATAGATCAGCTCCTTCACCTCAGGGCTGAGTGCGCCATCCGCCATCACGTTGCGCAGGGTCTCCCAGACGGAGCGCAGCTCCACCGGGTCATGCGCCAGGTATTTCCAGAAGTTGTTGACGTCCTGGACGCCACGGGCAACCATTATCTCGTCGAACACGGCACGGACTTCCGCATCGGCATCCGCATATTCGATGGGTTTGACCATGGTTGCCTCCTGAGTCGTCCTCCGACCCCGGCCTGCTCTTTCGGGAAGAGTCATCTGTGGACCCCGGCCTGCCCTCT
>JARGNO010000089.1:0-2863 GCA_029213165.1 Minwuia sp. | reverse complement strand
TAATCCCGTGGGTGGTCGGGAGGGGGAGAGGGCAGGCCGGGGTCAGCACATAATCCCGCCTCAGCCGACGATATCGAGGGCCGAGAAGAAGTAGGCGATCTCGATGGCGGCGTTTTCCGGGCTGTCGGAGCCATGTGCGGAATTGGCTTCGATGGACTCGGCGAATTCCTTGCGGATGGTGCCGGCATCGGCATTGTCCGGGTTGGTCGCGCCCATGACTTCGCGGTACTTCGCGATGGCGTTCTCGCCTTCCAGCACCTGCACGACGACGGGGCCGGAGGTCATGAACTCGCACAGCGAACCGAAGAACGGACGCTCGGCATGAACGGCATAGAAGCCTTCCGCCTGGGCGCGGGTCAGCTGCATCCGGCGCTGTGCGACGATGCGCAGGCCCGCGCCCTCGATCAGGGCGTTGATCTTGCCGGTCAGGTTGCGGCGGGTCGCGTCGGGCTTGATGATGGAGAAGGTGCGTTCCAGAGCCATTGTGCTGGTCCTTGCGTCTGAAGGGTGAAGGCGCAGGACGCGCCGTTCCGAAGATTCGCCGCTGCATAGCTTGGCACCGGGCATACTGCAACCATCCTGCAGGGCCGCCCTGTGACACCCATTGTCGCGGAGCGCCTTGCACAGCGGCCCTGAGACCGTATAACGCGCGGGAGTCGAGTTGTATGTGGACCGTTCCTCCCCTCTCCCCCACCCGGCCCCCCCCCCAAGTATCCTGAATGGGTGGCCGGGAGGGGGAGAGGGGAGGAACGGTCAGCAAGGAATGACCAACAGCACCACCTGCCCGAAAGACCCTTCATGCTGATCCTGGACGACATCACCATCCGCATTGCCGGCCGCACCCTGCTGCAGAATGCCAGCGTGCGGTTGCCCACCGGGCATCGGGTCGGGCTGGTCGGACCGAACGGCACCGGCAAGACGACCCTGCTGCGCGCCGTGCTGGGGGAGATCGGGCTGGAAGGCGGCAGCATCGAGGTGCCGCGCGGATCCCGCATCGGTGCGGTGGCGCAGGAAGCTCCAGGCGGCAACCTGCCGGCCATTGATGCCGTGCTGGCTGCCGATACCGAACGCCACAGGCTGCTGCAGGAAGCGGAAACAGCGACCGACGGTCACCGGATCGCGGAAATCCAGACCCGGCTGGCCGACATCGGGGCCTATGCCGCCCCGGCCAAGGCGGCGACCATCCTGGCCGGTCTCGGCATTCTGGAGGATCGCCAGAACCTGCCCTGCGATTCCTTTTCGGGGGGCTGGCGGATGCGCGTCGCGCTGGCGGCGGCGCTGTTCTCCGAACCCGAGATCCTGCTGCTGGACGAGCCGACGAACCATCTGGATCTGGAGGCCGCGCTGTGGCTGGAGGGGTTCCTGGCAAGCTATCCCCACACCATCGTCATCGTCAGCCATGACCGCGATCTGCTGAACCGCGCCGTGACCGATATCCTGCACCTGGACGAGCAGAAACTGACGCTCTATCCCGGCGGCTATGACACCTTCGAGGAACGCCGGCGCATGGCGCAGCGGCATCAGGTGGCGCTGGCCAACCGCCAGTCGGCGGAGCGCGAGCGTATCCAGGCCTTTGTCGACCGTTTCCGCTACAAGGCCTCCAAGGCGCGGCAGGCGCAGAGCCGCCTGAAGATGCTGGCGAAGATGCAGCCCGTGGCCGCGATGATGGAGAACCGCGCACCGCGCTTCCCCTTCGCCGAGCCGACGAAACTGTCGCCACCCGTGGTGCACATGGACGGCGCCGCCGTCGGCTACGAGCCGGGCAAGCCCGTGCTGCGCCGCCTGGGTCTCAGGATCGACGAGGATGACCGGATCGGCCTGCTGGGAGCCAATGGCAATGGCAAGTCCACCCTGTCGAAGCTGATCGCCGGACGGCTGCAGGCGGAATCAGGGGAGGTCCGCCGGTCGTCGAAGCTGAAGATCGGTTTCTTCGCCCAGCACCAGATCGAGGACCTGTCGCCCGACCGCTCCGCCCTGGCGCACATGCGCGACGTGCGGCCCCACGATCCGGAGCAGCGGTTGCGCACCCGGCTGGACGGCTTCGGGCTGGACGCCAAACGGGTGGATACCCCGGCAGGCGAACTGTCGGGCGGCGAGAAGTCCCGTCTGGCGCTCTGCCTGATGGCGCAGAGCGAGCCGCAGATGCTGATCCTCGACGAACCGACCAACCACCTGGACATCGACAGCCGGGAGGCACTGGTCCAGTCGCTGAACGACTTTCCCGGCGCGGTGATCCTGGTCAGCCATGACGCGCATCTGGTGGAGGCGGTGGCCGACCGGCTCTGGCTGGTGGATGGCGGCACCGTCACCGCGTTCGACGGCGACATGGCCGACTATCGCCGCAAGGCACTGGGCGACGCGGCGGAGGAACGGAAGTCCCGCAAGGGCGCCGATGTCGTCTCGACGGAATCCAGGTCGGATCGCAAGGAGGCACGCAAGGCTGCGGCCGATGCCCGCAAGCGGCTGGTGCCCTATCGCAAGGCGGTGAAGGCGGCGGAGCAGGAGATGGAGAAGATCTCCGCCATGCTCGCCCGCGTCGAGGTGCGGCTGCGTGACCCGGAGATCTATGCCGGACCACAGGAAGAGGTCGCCCGCCTGACCCGTGCCAAGGCCGATGGCGAACGTGCCCTGGCCAATGCCGAAGCCGCCTGGATGAAGGCAGAGGAAGCCCTGGAAGCCGCGCAGCGGGAAGCCGACGCCGCCTGATGCCTGTCACTTGAGGCCCTTCCGATTGACCCCGTCCACCGGTCAGCGTAAATCCCGCGCGTCAGGTGGCTGGATGACCGCTGTCGTGCCGCGAGGCATGAGGGAGGAAAGTCCGGGCTCCACGGAGAAACGGTGCCGGGTAACGCCCGGCGGGGGC
>JARGNO010000088.1 GCA_029213165.1 Minwuia sp. | reverse complement strand
GAGCAGTGGACTGAAAATCCGCGTGTCGGTGGTTCGAATCCGCCCCTGGGCACCACTTCCCCCCGCCTGCAAGATCCGACGTTTGCTGCACGCCCCGAAATATGCCCGGGGAACAATTGGCGTTGCATGGCAGCGAACCCGCGCCCGGTTGGGGCCGAACAGGAATGATGCGGCACGATCCTCCACGACACGTCCTGCCTTGCCGGATGATGCCCCGCGCCCGTCACGGCAAGGCGTTCGTCGCAGCAATGGGGAAATCGGCTTCGGCTGCAACGAGCCTTGTGATCGGAAGCGTGAACCGCATTGTGGTTCCCTTGCCTGGTGCCGTTGAAACAGAGACAGTTCCCTGGTGCAGCTCGACGAACCGCTTCACGATCGCCAGGCCCAGTCCGGCGCCACCCTGCGCGCCCGCAATGGCCTCGTTCAACTGGACAAAGGGCGTGAAGATGGACTCTGCCGTCTCCGGGTCCATACCGGGTCCATCATCGGCGACGTGGACCGATACTTCCCCGGGGCCGATTTCGCTCCAGATCCGTACACATCCGCCCTCTGGCGAAAACTTGACTGCGTTCCCCAGAAGATTCAGAAGAATCTGCCGCATCCGCCGGTCGTCTCCACAGACCTTCAACGTCGTGACGGGAACCATGTTCTCGATCCGCACCCGGTTCCGGTCAGCGGAATGTTGCAGCAGTCTGAGGCATGTCTCGATGGCATCACCCAGACTGAAGACCGTTTCATCCAGTTCGATCTTGCCCATCTCGACACTCGAAAGATCAAGAATGTCGTTGATCAGAGCCAGCAGATGGGTGCCGCTGTCGTAGATGCTCTTCGCATACTCGACAGTGCGCCCGGCCTGTTCGCCACCAATGCCCAGCTTCATCATCTCCGAGAAGCCGATGATGGCATTGAGTGGTGTTCTCAGTTCGTGGCTCATGTTCGCCAGGAACTCGCTCTTCGAGTGATTTGCCACTTCGGCGCGGTTTCGGGCGGCTGTCAGTTCTTCTTCCGCCTTGCGGCGTTCGGAGATGTCCCAGATGAAGGCATTGAACACGTGGCGGCCATCAACCGACTGCATACCCAGCGCAATCTCAACGGGAATTCGTTGCCCGCTGCGGTGCCTGGCCTCCGTCTCGAAGCGCCTGCCGACCATTCGGGCTTCACCGGTTTCGAGAAACCGTTCAAGGCCTTTCCGGTGCTCATCGCAGTATTCTTCCGGTATGAACAGGTCTGTCAGCAGCGCGCCGAGTGCCTCCTCACGTGACCACCCGAAGGTCTCTTCGGCTGCCGGGTTCCAGTCGAAGACGCGACCGTCCTCGTCCATGCTGACGAAGGCGTCCTTCGAGTGATCTATGACTTCCCGGGTGCGTTGCTGGCTGGCCGACAGCGCAATGCGTGAACGGTATTCATGGCTGATGTCCCGATAGGCGGTAACGAAACCACCTGTCGGTACGGGAATGCCGCTAACCTGAATGACAGTGCCATCGGGACGCTCTCGCGTGAACTCATGGGGCAGACATTGCCGGGCGAGATCGAGCAACCCCTCGACGTAGGTGTCTTCATCGACATCCCCATACTCGCCACGCCGGCAGTTGAACCGCAGGACATCACCCAGAAAGGTCCCGGGACCGAATTGCCCTTCAGGCAGTGCCAGAATCTGTTCCGCCCGGCGATTCATGATGAGCAGCCTCAGGTCATCATCAAAGAAGGTAACCCCCTCATTCAGGCTCTCCAGTGCCGTCTTCAGCAGGCTTCGCTGGCTCTTTGCCTCTTGCAGCGCGGCATGTTCCGCCTCGGCGGAGGCTCTCATCTTCCTGACCGTACTGGAGACGAAGTAGACCCCCATGCATGCGATCACCAGCCCCAGACCGATCAGGCCAAGAGTCAGGATATGCACAAGTTCCCGGGCGGTCCTGCCCATCTGGCGACTGAAGTCCAGTTCCAGCTGCTGCAGTCTGGCATCCATGACCTGGATCCGGTCGACCGCCGCTTTCACTTCATCACTGCCGATTCCATGCGCGGTCACCGAAGATCTCAGTTCCTCCGCTGCTGCCATGAAATCACGTACACTGCCGTCAGCATCGCGCCAGACCGCCAATGGCCCGGCAAAAAGGTATGTGCCGGAGAAGGTACGAAACATCCATGACATTCCGGCAACGTCGTCGGGATGATTAAGCCCACCAATCAGATGCGGATGGCTGGCTTCTCTCGGCTGATTCGGATCTTCCAGAATCTCGCGTGCGTTTCCGTCATGAACCGGAATCGCTATGGCCGCTTCGTAGTTCGAAAAAGCGGCGGGATCACCCGTTCGCGCAAAGTGATGCAGTGCGCTGACTGCTGCCATGTGGCCTTTCGAATAATACCCTTCGCCAGCGACATACGAACGGGTCATGTCCTGCAGGGCGAGCCCCATGACGCCCGCGGCGACGAGGATGCCAAGCATCGCCACGAAGAGCATTGTCAGATATGCCGGGGCGTAGGAATTTCTCTGTAGCATCTGCGGATCACTCTAATCAGAACCGTCCACAGGATTGCACCAGAGCAATTAAGAATTAGCCAATACACGCGTGTTTTGATGAAGATCTATACAACCTGTTGAATTTGCTGCCATTAGATCGAGCAATTTCGGTGCAGACACACCGTCGATGCATCAGACAGCGGGGGCGGTCCTGCACGCTCCTGAACACAGCATCATCTCGACCAGGTGCCAAGGGCGCTTGCGCGGCGTGACTCTCCACTGAACATGCCTCCATCCCGCGCGCCGCTATTGGCGGGCACCTGTGATGTCGTGCATGAAAGGTGCGTCAGCCAGTGGGGAAGGAAAAGCTCGATGTGGTCATTTGAAACGGAACCGGAGTTCCAGCGCGAACTGGACTGGATCGGGGAGTTCACCCGGCGCGAGATCGCACCGCTGGACGAGATTCTGGGCAGCCAGTGGAACATCCACGACCCGCTTTTCGTGAAGCACGTCCGGCCTCTGCAGCAACAGGTGAAGCAACGCGGGTTGTGGGCCTGCCATCTCGGCCCCGAACTCGGTGGCAAGGGATATGGACAACTGAAACTGGCGCTGATGAACGAGCAGTTCGGCCGCTCCCGTTTTGGCCCGATCACCTTCGGCTCTCAGGCCCCCGACACCGGCAACTCGGAGATCCTGGCCCAGTACGGCACCGAGGCACAGAAGGACCGGTTCCTGAAGCCATTGCTGAACAACGAGATCGTTTCCTGCTTCGCGATGACCGAACCGCAGGGCGGTGCCGACCCGCTGAAGATCGAGACCACAGCGGTTCTGGAGGGTGACGAGTGGGTCATCAACGGGGAGAAGTGGTTCTCCTCGAACGCCAAGTTCGCAGCCTTCTTCATCATCATGCTGGAGACGGAGCCGAACGCGAACAACCCGCACCGTCGCCAGTCGATGCTGATCGTTCCCGCTGAGACCACGGGCATCGAGATCATCAAGGACTACGGCTATCTCGGCCAGAAGGAGGCGGAGCACGCCCACATCCGCTGGAACAATGTGCGTGTGCCAAGGGATCACCTGCTGGGCGGACGCGGCGACGGCTTCGCCGTGGCTCAGGCGCGACTGGGCGGTGGTCGGCTGCATCACGCGATGCGAGCCCTGGCCGAGGCCACCAAGTGCCTCGAATATACCTGCGAACGCGTCGTCTCCCGCACCACGAAGGGGGAGGTGCTGGGGCAGAAGCAGATGGTGCAGGAACGGCTTGCCGATGCCTGGATACAGATCCGGCAGTTCCGCCTGCTGGTACTGGAGACCGCCTGGATGGCCGATCAGGGGAAGGACTGGAAGGCGATCCGGCAGAATGTCTCCGCGGTGAAGGTCATGATGCCGAAGGTGCTGCACGATGTATCGAGCATGGCGCTGCACCTGCACGGCTCCCTGGGCTTCACGACGGAAATGCCCTTCACAGATCATCTGATGAACAGCTTCATGATCGGCCTGGCCGACGGCCCGACCGAGGTCCACAAACTGGTCGTCGCCAAGGAAATGCTGCGCGACGTGGAGCCCTCGACCACGCAGTTCCCGTCATATCTCAGGCAGAAGATCCGTGACGGCGCACTGGCGAAATTCGCACAGGGTGACGGCTGAGCACCGATCGGATCAGACCAGTTCCGCATCCCAGCGGCCCTGGCGAACCGCATCGCGGGCCAGCACCAGCACCAGTTCCCGGATCGCCTCATGCGCAAAGGTGGCGCGCCTGTCCGACAGTTCGCAGAGATAGAGCCGACGTGTCAGTTCCGGTTCGATGATCGGGCGCGTCACCAGGGTGCCGTCACGCAGCAGCTCCGACATGAACAGCGGCGTGCCGATCGCGCAGCCCAGGCCGGCAGAAAGACAGCCGCCGATCGCATGGACCGAATTCATCTGCAGCCGGGCATGAGCCTCCAGCTTCTTCAGCAGGGCCGCATCGTCGACCAGTGCGCGGGCCGAGAGCCCCTGCCGCAGGAGGATCAGCGGCAGGCCGAACAGTTCATCGACCCGGATCGGCTGTCCGGCTTCACCCACGATCTCCGGCTTGCCGACGCAGACCATGCGCTCCTCCAGTATCGCCTCGGTCGTCAGCGCCGGATCGGATGGCGGGTTGTAGACCAGGGCCAGGTCAACTTCCGACGCCATCAGGTTCATCAGCGTGGATCCGGACAGGCTCTCCGACAGCGACAGGCGAACTTTCGGCAGATCGGACAGTACCCTGCGGAACAGGTCGACCCCAACGGCGCGGACCGCTGAATAGGCCATGCCGATGGCGACATCACCGGCGATCTCCGGCCCGTCATGGCGCAGGTCGGCAATCGCTGTATCCATGGCATCCAGGATGTGTCGCGCGTGCTGATACAGTCGTTCGCCCGCCGCGGTCGGCTTCATGCCACGCGGCCTGCGCTGAAACAGGGCCTGGCCAAGCTCCTCCTCCAGATTCGCCAGATGGTGGCTCAGCGCGGATACCGCGACGCGCTGCCGTTCCGCCGCCCGGGAGACCGTCCCCTCCTCGAAGATGGAGGTGAAATAAAGTAGTTGCCTGCTGTTCATGATTTCCAATTTTTCGCATTGAACATTTTGATTATTATAATTTTCCGATTGCTGTGCCAGCGTTAACCTGCCTGCTGCCTGAGGGGCCGGGGGGAACAGAATGAACAGCGCAACACGTCCGTTGGCGGGGGTGACCGTCATCGAGATGAGCCACATGATCATGGGACCGTCCTGCGGCATGTTCCTGGCCTATCTGGGCGCTGACGTGATCAAGGTCGAACCCCCCGAAGGCGACAAGACCAGGCACCTGACCGGGATGGGCCGCGGCTTCTTCCCCACCTTCAACCGGGGCAAGCGTTCGGTCACACTGGACCTGAAGGCAGTTGCCGGGCGCGCCGCGCTGGAGAAGCTGCTGCAAGGCGCCGATGTGTTCCTGGAGAACTTCCGCGATTCCTCCCTGCAGAAGATGGGTTTCGCCCCGGATGTGCTGCGCCGGAAGTATCCCCGGCTGGTCGTGGCCTCCTGCAAGGGCTTCCTGCATGGCCCTTACGAGAACCGCACCGCCATGGACGAGGTCGTGCAGATGATGACCGGCATGGCGCACATGACCGGCCCGACCGGACGGCCCCTGCGTATCGGATCGTCGGCCAACGACATCATGGGCGGACTGTTCGGTACCCTGTCGGTCATGGGTGCGCTGATGGCACGGCGCGACAGCGGGGAAGGTGCCAAGGTGCGTGTCGGCCTGTTCGAGAACTGCCTGCTGCTGGTTGCCCAGCACATGGTGCAGTTCGATATCGAGGGGCGTGAAGCCCCGCCGATGCCGGAGCGGGAATTCTCCTGGCCGGTCTACGACATCTTCACCACCCGCGATCAGCGCCAGATCTTCATCGGCGCGGTGACGGAAGGGCAATGGACCGTGCTGTGCGGGCTGCTGGGATTGGGCGAACTGCTGACTGACCCGACGCTGCAGAGCCGCATGGACCAGATTGATGCGCGCGACCGCACGATCCCGGTCTTCACCGATACCGTCGCGGCCCATGACTTCGATGCGCTGGTTGCCATGTTCGAAGACAGCGGCATCCCCTTTGCGCCGATCCGGCGGCCGGCAGAAATGTATCAGGACCCGCATGTCCTGCGACCTGGCGGCCTGCAGACCTCCGCCCTGCCGGAAGGCGGCAGCTTCCGTGCGCCGGGGCTGCCCTTTGAAGTCGATGGTGAGACACCGTTGCCCGATACCTGCGATCTGCCCGCTGTGGGTGCCGACACAGTCAGCATCCTTTCCGAGCTCGGTCTTGACCCGAAGGAAATTGCCGCCGCCCGTGGGGTCGCGGAGGGGGGTGTCGCATGAGCAGGCTGGACAGCATCTACCCGGCCGACCGTGTCACCCTGCGCGAAGTGGGTCTGCGTGACGGCCTGCAACTGACAGGACGCTATCCGACAACTGCGGCGAAGCAGGACTGGCTGGGCCGCGAAAGTCAGGCTGGAGTCAGGCACTTCGAGATCGGCTCCTTTCTGCCCGGACGAAGCGCGCCGCAATTTGCGGACATTGCGGAGATGATCAGGACATGTCGCGATCTGGGCGTGACAAGCGCCGCACTGGTGCTGAATGATCGCGGCGCAGTCGATGCGGTCGGCTCCGGGGTGGACGAGATCGTCTGTGTCGTGTCCGCGACGGAGGAACACAGCCAGGCCAACATGCGGCGCTCGATCGCCGATGCGGTCGGCCTTGTCAGCAAGACTGTCCGGCTTGCCGCTGATGCAGATCACCAGCCTGTGACCCACGCGGGCATCGCGATGGCATTCGGCTGCTCCATTTCCGGTGACGTTGCCCTGGATCAGGTCGCCCGCATCGCCGGGGCCTGTGCCGAAACAGGCGCCGACGTGATCGGGCTGGCTGACACTGTGGGCTATGCAGGGCCGGATCAGATTGCCTTGTCCTGCGAGAGAGTTGCGTCCCTGGTCGGAGCGACGCGCCTCGGCATTCACCTGCATGATACCCGGGGCATGGGCATGGCGAATGCCGCCGCAGCGCTTGATTCCGGGGTCCGCATTGTCGACGCATCGCTCGGCGGATTGGGCGGTTGCCCGTTTGCACCCGGTGCAACAGGCAATATCGTGATGGAGGATCTGGTCTTCCTCTGCGAACGCAAGGGATTCGAGACCGGCATCGAGCTTGATCGGTTGGTCGGTGTTCGTGAAATACCGGCAACCGAAATGCCGGAGGAACAGCTCTACGGCGCAATGGCACGTGCCGGTCTGCCCGGTGCGTCGTGGCGTGCCGCGTCCTTGCAGAACCAACGATAAACACAAAAGGGAGAGAAACATGAAACACTTCGCCAAATCACTCGCTGCCGGTGCGCTTGCATCGGTCGCCATGCTGGGTGCAACGGCACCGGCAAATGCAGCCGAGACCATGCGCTGCAGCCACCAGCTTCCGCCGCAGCATCACATCGCCCAGGTCATTGATCGCTGGGCCGCCGAAGTCGAGGCCCAGTCCGGTGGCGACATCGATGTGCAGGTCTTCGGCGCCAACAGCCTGGTCGGCGCGAAGGAGAACATCGTCTCCACAGCCAAGGGCGATATCGAATGCGCCTTTTCCGTCAGCTTCCAGTGGGGCAAGACCCTGCCGATCATGACGGTGACCGTCGCGCCATTCGCCTTTGGCGATCTGGACATGTGGCGCCGCTGGCCCGAGTCGGAGGCCGCCGCCTTCCTGACAGAGAAGCTGCGCGAGAAGGGTGTGCAGAACGCGGTCTGGCTGTTCACCACCAATACGTCCGTCTTCACCTCCAATGGCAAGAACCTGGTCAAGCCGGAGGACTTCAAGGGTGTGAAGATCCGTGGCCTGGTCCCCGCCTTCAACGCCTCGCTGGAAGCGCTTGAAGCCGCACCGGTGTCCATGTCCGGCTCCAAGGTCTACCAGGCCCTGGCGACCGGCGTGATCGACGCTGGCCTGACCGATGTCGCCGCCGCCGTCAGCCGCAAGTACTACGAAGTGCAGGACCACTTCACGGTCGTGCCCGTGATCTCGGTCTACTTCCACGGCTATGTGAACCCGAAATGGTACGATGGCCTGTCCGACAAGAACCGCGCCGCACTGACCGCAGCGGGCAACAAGGCCGCAATGTGGGCCATCGAAGCCTCGGAGAAGGCTGCTGCCGCGGCTCCCGGCCAGTTGCGCGAGAAGGGTGGCACGGTACATATCGCGACCGCTGCCGAGAACGCCGCGCTGGCGGCCATCATGCGCCCGGCATTCGACAAGGCCTTCGCCGGCGATGACCCCGACAGCCAGAAGATGGTGGACCTGATCAAGAAGCTCGAGAACTGACCCACCATGTCAGGTGAGGAGCATCGGCAAGGGGGGGCTGCGGCCTCCCCTTCAACGCTCGACAGGCTCGTGACACCTGTCATCTGGCTGGGGGGCGCGGTCAGCACGGTCCTGATCCTCGCCATGCTTGTGGTCACCGTCCATGCGGTGGTGATGCGCTATGTCCTGAACACGCCGCTGCTGTGGGCTGATGAAGTGACCGGCTGGTCACTGGTCGCCATTGTCACCCTCGGCGCGGCGGAGGCCTATCGCCGCAATGACCACATCGCCATCGACATTCTCTTTGACCGGACCCGTGGATATCCGCGCTGGCTGCTCGAAAGCCTGGGCCACGCGGCTGCGCTCGGCCTGGCGGTCATCATCGGCCTCAGTACCTGGGATGCCATCAGCTTCGCCCGCAGTTTCGGCGTCTATACCTCCGGCCATATCGAGATCGAGACCTGGTACCTGCAGACCCCGATCCTGATCGGCTCCGTACTGCTCGGCCTCATCGGGTTCGTGCGTCTGGTCGGGACCATTCTGAGAGGTCGTGAATCGTGACCATGCTGCTTGTCTTCGGTGGTCTGATCCTGCTGCTGCTGACGGGCATGCGGGTCTACGCAGCGCTCGGGCTGACAGCGGCTGCCATCCTGATCATCTTCGAAGGCGGCATCGGCAGTGTTGCGGATACGGTCTTCGCCCATCTCGACAAGCCGATCCTGATCACCATCCCCCTCTTCGTCTTCATGGCCCAGGTGATGATCAAGGCCCGGGTGATCGACGATCTGTACGACATGGCCCATACAGTGGTTGGCCATGTATCCGGCGGCCTGGGCGTCGCAACCGTGCTTTCCTGCACCATCTTCGCGGCCATCTCCGGCTCGTCCGTGGCGACAGCCCTGTCAATCGGATCGAGCGCCATCCCGCAGATGAAGCGTTTCGGCTATCCGGAGCGCAATGCGCTTGGCGTCATTGCCGCGGGCGGAACCCTCGGCATCCTCATCCCGCCTTCAGGACCGATGATCCTCTACGCCATCGTTTCGGAAGTCTCGATCGGTGCGCTGTTCCTGGCCGGTATCATTCCAGGCCTTCTGATGGCGCTGCTGTTCTCGCTTTTCTGCGTCGTCCAGGCCCGCCGCAACCGCTCACTCTCCGCTCCGCCATGGGCCGGATGGGGCAAGGTCGGCAGCGCCCTCAGGAAATCCATCTGGGCCGTCATGGCGCCCCCCGTCGTGCTCGGCGGCATCTATTTCGGTGTGTTCACCGCTTCCGAGGCCGCGGCAGCGGGATCCCTCTATGCCCTGATCGTCGCTGTCGCCGTCTATCGCAATTTCGGAATCACGGATCTCTGGAACTGCGCCTTCCAGACCATGCGCACATCGATGATGCTGTTCATGATCATCGTGGGTGCGGCCATCTTCGGCTATGCCATCACCATCATCCGTCTGCCTGTCGGCGTCACCGAGATGGTCGCAGGACTTGGCCTCAGTCCCCTGGGGTTCATTCTGGCGGTCATGGTGATGATCTTCATCATGGGCATGTTCTTCGAAAGCATCGCCATCATCCTGATCACCACGCCAATCCTTCTGCCAACGATGGTGGCACTGGACATTGATCTGGTCTGGTACGGGATCCTGCTGATGATCAATCTGGAACTGGCCATGATCACGCCGCCGGTTGGCATGAACCTGTTTGTCATCAAGGGTATTACCGATGCCCCGCTGATGGATGTCGTGCGCGGTGCCGCACCGTTTGTCGTCCTGATGCTTGCAGGGCTCATTGTTCTCGTCGCGATCCCCGAACTGGCGACCTGGCTGCCCTATTCCGCAGGTTTCGGCCGATAGCCCCGGACCCGGTTGGGTTCCTGTCTGGCCCTCATTGCCGGTCTGGGCCGGCAGATTCAGGGCAATAATCACGACACGGCGGCAGGGCTTACTCGTGATCCGGCACGACGGGATGCAGGTCACGCGCCCTGTCTTGGCGGGCGCAATGTGTCAGCGTCTGTCGTGTTGGTCAGTGTGGCTTTGGAATGGTTGAAGAGGGATATGTTTGCGAGCTTTGGTTTGAGCATTTG